>CASDXF010000040.1 GCA_949285075.1 uncultured Bacteroides sp.
CCGCGAGCGGCGGGGCGATGGCTCGCGAGCGGTAGGGCTGTCTCTCCCGAGAAACCGCCCCGCCGCTCACGCCCGATTCCCCTTTCCAACCGCTTCCGAGAGGCGCTTTCATGCGGTTTTTCGCCGGAAACACGCGGTTTTCCATGCGTTTTTCTGCGGCATTTTCGTCTAAAACGAAAATTTCAGCGGCTCCGTTTTGGACGGAAATCTTAAAAATAGAACATTTTCCCAATGCGATTCTCCCCTCTCCGACCCGACAGAATCCCGGCAAGACTTGTCCGGAACCAAAACTGTGCTTATCTTTGCGAATCAATTCAAATTCCCGATTCTCATGAAGAAATGTATCTCTTTAGCCTTTATCGCTCTGACGGGCGTCGCCCTTTTCTCTTGCACCCCGACGGCCCGAAACGAGTCAAAAGATTATACCCGCTACGTGAATCCCTTTATCGGGGCGGCGGACAACGGACACACCTTTCCCGGAGCGTGCCGCCCGTTCGGAATGATACAGACCAGTCCGGTAACGGGAGCGGTGGGATGGAGGTACTGCTCCGAATACACCTATCAGGACTCGCTCATCTGGGGATTCACCCAGACGCACCTGAACGGCACGGGGTGCATGGACTTGGGTGACGTACTGGTGATGCCGCTTACGGGCGTGCGCCGGCGGGCGTGGGACGCTTACCGCAGCCGATTCCCGAAGGAGCACGAGGCCGCTAGCCCGGGCTACTACGCCGCTGAGCTTTCCGACGCTCAGGTCAGGGCCGAGCTGACGGCTTCAGCGCATACGGCCCTCCACCGCTACACCTACCACAAGGCCGACTCCGCCTCGCTACTCATCGACTTGCAGCACGGCCCGGCGTGGAGCGAGCAGCAATACCACTCGCAGGTCAGGAGCTGCGAAATCCGTTGGGAGGACGCTCAGACGCTGACCGGACACGTGAACAACTCGGTGTGGGTGAACCAAGACTATTTCTTCGTGATGAAGTTCAACCGCCCGGTGACGGACTCGCTCTATCTGCCGATGGGCGAGACGGAAAAAGGGAAACGCGTCGTGGTCAGCTTCGACCTGAAGGCGGAAGAGGAGCTGCTGATGAAGGTGGCGCTCTCCACCACAAGCGTGGAGGGGGCGAAAAGGAACATGGAGGCGGAAATCCCGGCGTGGGACTTTGAAGGCACGCGGGAGGCGGCCCGCAACGAATGGAACGCTTACCTGAGCCGGATAGAGGTGGAAGGGACGGAGGACGAGAAGGAGAACTTTTACACCGCCTTCTACCACGCCCTGATTCAGCCCAACCAACTCTCTGACGTGGACGGCCGCTACCGGAACGTCGCAGACTCGGTGGTGGAGGCCGAGGGAGGGATATTCTACTCAACCTTCTCGCTGTGGGACACGTACAGGGCGGCCCATCCTTTCTATACACTGGTCACGCCGGAACGGGTGGACGGGTTCGTCAACTCGCTAATAGCGCAGGGAGAAACGCAAGGCTTCCTTCCCATCTGGGGACTGTGGGGCAAGGAGAACTACTGCATGATAGGCAATCACGGCGTATCCGTCGTAGCCGAGGCGTACCGCAAGGGATTCCGGGGTTTCGACGCGGAACGGGCTTTCCGCATCGTCAAGAAGACCCAGACGGAATCGCACCCGCAAAAGTCGAACTGGGAGGTCTATACGAAATACGGTTATTTCCCTACCGACCTGACAAAGGCCGAGTCGGTATCCTCTACGCTCGAATCGGTGTATGACGACTACGCCGCGGCCGACATGGCCCGCCGCATGGGGAAGACCGAGGATGCCGCCTACTTCGCGAAACGGGCGGACTACTATAAGAACCTCTTTGACCCGGGCACGGGCTTCATGCGTCCGCGAAAAGCCGACGGGACATGGAAAACGCCCTTCGACCCAAGCGACGTGGGACACGCGGAAAGCAGCGGAGGCGACTACACGGAAGGGAACGCGTGGCAGTACACGTGGCACGTGCAGCACGATGTGCCCGGACTAATCGCTCTCTTCGGCGGCGAGGAGGCCTTCCTCAACAAGCTAGACTCAGTCTTTACCGTGAAGTTGGAGACGACGCAGGCCGACGTGACGGGACTGATAGGACAGTACGCCCACGGCAACGAGCCGAGCCATCACGTGGCCTACCTCTACGCGCTCGCCGGACGGCCCGAACGTACCCAAGAGCTGATTCGGGAGATATTCGACACGCAGTACCGCAACGATCCCGACGGACTGTGCGGCAACGACGACTGCGGACAGATGTCGGCTTGGTATATGTTCAGCGCGATGGGATTCTATCCGGTCAATCCGGTGAGCGGCGACTACGTGTTCGGCGCTCCGCAGCTACCTAAAATGGTCCTGCATCTGGCCAACGGAAAAACCTTCACCGTAATCGCCGAAAACTTGTCGAAAGAGCACAAGTACGTTGACAGCATCACGCTGAACGGAAAACCTTATACGAAAAAGAGCATTTCCCACGAGGAGATACTGGAAGGGGGAACGCTGATTTACAAAATGAGGTAGCCGCTCCCTCCTTCCGGCTACCAGTACATCACAACCTATCCTTTACGAGATGGAAGAAAAGAACATTGACCCGAGGCATATCCGCATACGAGACTATAACTATCCGCTGCCTGACGAGCGCATAGCCAAGTACCCGCTTCCCGTCCGCGACCAGTCGAAGCTGTTGGTCTACCGGAACGGGGCGGTCAGCGAGGATGTCTTTACCGCCCTGCCCGACTACCTGACGGGGGGCGAGCTGATGATATTCAACAACACCAAAGTCATACAGGCGCGGATGCACTTCCGCAAGGAGACGGGAGCGCTGATTGAGGTGTTCTGTCTGGAGCCGGCCGCGCCAAGCGACTACGCGCAGAACTTCCAACAGACGGAACATACGGCGTGGCTCTGCATGATAGGCAACCTGAAGAAGTGGAAAGAGGGAACGCTGAAGCGGGAGATGACGGTGAAAGGATTCCCCGTCACGCTGACCGCCACACGGGGAGAGTGCCGGGGAACGAGCCATTGGGTGGACTTCGCATGGGACAGACCGGAAGTGACCTTCGCCGACATACTGGAGGTGTTCGGCGAGCTGCCCATACCGCCATACCTCAACCGGGAAACGCAGGAGAGCGACAAGGAGACCTATCAGACGGTGTACTCGAAGATAAAAGGCTCGGTAGCCGCACCCACCGCCGGACTTCACTTCACGCCCCGTGTATTGGAGGCCCTGAAAAGCAAGGGAGTGGAGCTAGAGGAACTGACCCTGCACGTGGGGGCGGGCACCTTCAAGCCGGTCAAGAGCGAGGAGATAGAGGGGCACGAGATGCACACGGAGTACATCTCGGTGAAGCGGGAGACGATAGAGAGCCTCATCGCCCATCAAGCGCGGGCCGTAGCGGTGGGAACCACATCGGTCCGCACACTGGAAAGCCTGTACCACATCGGCGTGAAGTTGGCGGAAAACCCGGAAGCGACGGAAGAGGAGCTGCGTGTCAGACAGTGGCAACCATACGAGAAGGAGAGCGGGATACCTCCCGTGGAAGCCCTGCGGCACATATTGGCGTACCTCGACCGATACGGGATGGAGACGCTGCACACGAGTACGCAAATCATCATCGCCCCCGGCTACAAATACCGGATAGTGAAAGCGATGGTGACCAATTTCCATCAGCCGCAAAGCACCTTGCTGCTGTTAGTCTCCGCGTTTGTCCACGGCGACTGGAAAACCATATACGACTATGCGCTGAGTCACGACTTCCGTTTCCTGAGTTACGGGGACTCCTCCCTGCTGTTCGGTCAAGAGTGACAAGCGATTAAATCCAAACTGTTATGAAACAAGACAACAATCAAGAAATGTTCCCCATAGTAGACGAACTTGGGAACATCACGGGAGCGGCCACGCGCGGGGAATGCCACAGCGGGAGCAACGATAAGCCGCTGCATCCGGTAGTCCACCTGCACGTGTTCAACTCCGCGGGAGAACTATATTTACAGAAACGCCCGGCATGGAAAGACATCCAACCCAACAAATGGGATACGGCGGTAGGCGGGCACGTCGAGTTGGGCGAGAACGTGGAAACGGCCCTCCGCAGGGAAGCGAAAGAGGAGCTCGGCATCACCGACTTCACTCCCGAACTCATCACCCGGTACGTATTCGAGTCTGAGCGGGAGCGGGAACTGGTATTCACGCACAAGACGGTCTATGACGGAGAGATACTCCCCAGTGACGAACTGGACGGAGGACGGTTCTGGGCCGTCGAGGAAATCCGCGAGGCCATCGGCAAGAGCGTCTTCACCCCTAACTTTGAGAGGGAGATAGAGAAGGTGCTGTCCAGAGAAAAGCCAGAAGAAGAATAAGCGCAAATCACCCATTAGAAGGGATAAACGCATCGGCTCAACGCCATACGAGCGAAACGACTTATTGTCAACGCCTTACAACCCGTTCGAGAAACAGCCCCATTTCTCGTGAGCCGTAGGGCTGTCTCTCATGAGCCGCAGGGCAAGCTGACAAATGAAGAAGGTTTAACGCGTATTCTCCGCCTTGCGGAAGCGAAAAATTCGTTCGGGAAATGCTCTTCAAAAGGAGCCCGGACAAATTTAACCGCCCGTACATTTTAGGTATAAAATTCCGGTTTAGGATAAAAGAAACTCGCCCGAGCATTTCCCAAAATCCTTATAGGCAAGGGAAACGCTCGGGCGAGCCTTATCCAGTAACGGGCGGAAGCCTCAAGGCAAGCCTTTAATACTTGCTGGCCTTCACTCCCTCAAAAGTCATCTTCACCGGCTTGATGTAGCCGTTCTCGTCGAAGTAAAGACGGTCGATGCAGGTAGCGCGGCTGTCGCGGCCCGTCTCGTTCAGCGGACGGCGATGGTAGATTATGTACCACTCGTCCTTACCCGGTCCCTTGATTACGGAATGATGGCCCGCTCCGGTAGCCACTTCCGGGTCTTGCTGCAATATCTTGCCTATCCGCTTGAAGGGCCCGAAGGGAGAATCGGCAATGGCGTAAGCCACGCAGTAGTCGGGACCTCCCCAACCACCTTCCGACCACATGAAGTAGTATTTGCCGTTGCGCTTCAGCATGAAGGGGCCTTCCACGTAGTTCTCGGGCGTTACTTCCTTATATATCGTCCCGTCGTCGAAAGGAACGACGCTCAACAAGTCGGGCGACAGCTTCACCATGTTGCAGTGCCGCCATCCGCCGTAGTACATATAATACTGCCCGTCATCATCCTTGAAAACAAACTGGTCGATGGGTTGCGCACCGTTGACTATCTTATCAATCAGCGGCTTGCCCAACGCGTCCTTGAACGGCCCCGCCGGATTGTCGGCCACGGCCACTCCAATGCCTCCAAGCTCGTCGTTGTTCTGAATGTCGTTCGCTCCGAAGAAAAGGTAATACTTCCCATTGGCCTGAACCACAGCGGGCGCCCAAAGCGCGCGGCGCAACCAACTGATGTTGGCCTTATCGATTACCTTCGGATGCTTCTTCCAATGTACAAGGTCAGTAGAAGAGAAGGCATCCATGAACGTCTGCGCGTCGTAGTCCGCCGAGTAGGTCGGATAAATCCAGTACTCGCCGTCGAAAACGACCCCTTCCGGGTCGGCATACCATCCTTCGAATATGGGGTTACCACTCGTTTCCTTCGCAGGGGAGGAAACGGTCTGAGCGTAAAGGGAAGCGGAGCATCCCAACATAAGGGAAAGAATAATCTTTCTGCACTTCATTTCTATCCAAATATTTAGTTAATAATTAGCTATTCGTCACTGTTTCGGCAAAGGGATGGTCGAGTAAGTCATCGTTCCTATCTTGCCGTCGGTCAAAGTTTCCGCCTGAATAATCAACGGAGTGGAATACTGATTGTTATAACACTCGATGACCGCTTTTCCCGTCTCGTCCGTCTGCAACGACGGATTCCAATAAAGCGTCCGCCGCTTATCCACCCGGTCTTCGTACAAGTCTCTCGTATGATAAGCGGGAGAATAGAACTCCATCACGGGAGTATATCCTTGCAGAATGGTGCGGCGAGTTCCCAACGCCGCCGTCTCGTTGGTGTTCAGCACGTCATGATACGGAAGAGGAATCAGGTAGACGAACACGTACTTCGTGATGTCCGTCAGTATGGACTCGCCTATCTTCCCGTCATCGTCCGACCCGCTGCCCGTAACGTCGTCCACAGTCTCCGTCTCGTCCGCCGTGGTAGAGACATCCACATCCGTTATGTCGGAAGTTCCCGCCTCGCTGATGCTCGTCATCTTCGAGTTCTGGATGATGTCATCTCCCAACGCTCCGCTACCTTTACAGATAATGATAGACTCCAACCCGTCAATCTCTGTAAGCATCATCTTCTTTTCCGTATTGGACAGGATTTTCCCGTCCAGAATGAATACCAACGGCTTCTGCCGGTAAGTATAGGTATCGTTGCTGCGGTTCCAGAAGAACTGGGAGTTCATCATCTCCAGAAAGTCGGGGATAGTGCTTACGTACTTGCCCTCGTCGCGCAGCTTGTCCACCGTGCGCCGCACGTCGTAGTAAGCGTCTATGCTCTGCTCGCTCGTCTTGGTGGAGAAGTTTTTCTTCCTTTTTCCCTGCACCACAAACTCGTCCAGTAAATAGTCTCCGGCCACATGGACAAGCGAATCCATGTAGAGCGAGTCGAACCTGTCGGTTGTCTGCTCCCACCGCTCCATGTCTACCCATTCCGGATGCGTCTCCTCATAGTCGAGCGGACGCAGCTCGGGCGAAAAGTTACGGTCGAGCATGATGGAAGCGTCCTTATTTCGCTTCTTGTTCTGCTTGCGAGTCTGTATCAAGGCCTCTTCCGTTCCTACGAAATCTTCCAATGGGATGCTGAAACGCCCTTTCTCGTCCGTCAAGGTCTGTCCCGTGATGAGGCCCACGTCTTCCTTCTTTATCGCCACGGTCAGCTCAATGTCTTTTAATGGCTTCTTCAGTATGGTGGATTTCACCTGACCGTAGAGCACCAACTGCTGCTCGGGTACCTGCGAGGGGGTGAAGGGCTTGGTACCTATCAGCTGCTCCATGTCGTACTTCCTCCATCCGTGTACCATCATCAGAATGTCAAGCTCCTCCATCTTGCGGGGAGTCATATCCGCAAAGTAGTATCCCGGCTGATGGATATAGCCTTTCAGGTCGGAAGTAAACAGCAAGTCCGTAAACATGTTGTTGTCGTACTCCAAGTAATCCGAGCGCAATCCATCGCGCACGCTGACGGACAGGCGACCCTTCATGGGATTTCCCGCGGCGTCTCTCAACTGAAGCTCGCAGCGCACCGGCTCGAAAGGCGCGTACACGCCGCACGTCCCGGCAGCGGAAATCTTCAGCGGGGCGCGAGGATAGGCGAACGAGAAGCGCTCGCACAGCGTATGCCCCGCACGGTTGATAAGGCTTATCTGAATCACTCCTGCGGGCAGCTTGCGGGCAAGGACGGCGAACTGTTGAGGCTCTCCCGCCTTACAGTCAATCAGCTGATAGGCGTAGGGTCTTCCCTGATGACTGATGAACACGGCGAGCGTGTCTCGCGGGGTATTCGCGTTGCAAGATACCTGCACGGCGAGCGCGCCGCCATTATTGCTCGCGGTCATGACATAGCCGGAAGGCAAAGCCTTCGGCAAGTCGAACTTATATTCTTTTCCCTGATAATTCACCCGGGCCACCGCAGGCTGAGCGGAGGGCGTATATTCGAACCGTCCCATGCCATCGCGCAGCGTCTCTATCTTCGCCAATTCGGTTCCCTCCTTCGAGTAGACGGCTCCCGACAGCTGAACATCCCCATCCTTATCGCTCTCGGCCTTAAATGCGACCCGAGAGGTCACGCCTTCTACCAACTGGCCGCCTTCGGGGAAGAAACGGAGCGACAGCCGCTTCTCCGTCTGCAAGGGACGCTGCTCCATCGATTCGCTCAGAGTATAACTCGTTATGTTGCGTTCCTGCTCCTGTCCCTCTCCGGACAACTTGTAGACGGGGAAAGTACGCGAAAAGTACTGTGGCTCCGCGAAACCAAGCATCCAACGGGTATAGGCCCGTACCTCGTAATAGCCGGAAAACATCGTCTTGGGCAATACAATCTGCCCGCTGCCCTCCCCCTGAGTCAGCTTGACGATTTGCTTGTCTTTCACGTGCCCCGACTGGTCGACAAGCTCCACATAGAGCGGGCGACTGATTCCGCTGAACACCGGCTGCTCCGATAGCGTAACATAAGCCTTGAACCAGATGGTGTCTCCCAGATAGTAGCTCGTGTTGTCAAAGTGCAAGTAAGCCTTCTCGCGCGGGTAATTGGAAGCGAAGGCCTGCGCCTGCTTCATGTAACGGGCGAAGATACTGTCCGCCGAGACAGCCTGTCCGAACAGCGACGCCCCAAAGAATAAACAAGATACCGCAGTGGCAACAATTTTCTTTCTTTTCATATTTAAATGGTATTTTCCGCCCAAATATAGATACTTATTTTTACATAACGCACCTCCGCTGGCAATAATTTATTCTTTTCCGGACGCTCGCCGCACGCTTCATCAGTCCGCGAAAACTCACCGCACGACACCTCGCCATACGTAAGGAACAAAACGCGCGCATCCGCAAAGTCTGGAAAAGAAAGTCGGGCGGGGCTATAATGTATCGATTTTCAACTATTCAAGAGAAAGGAAAGAGCGAGGGAAAAAGGTGAAAATCCCCATGATTTTCAAAGCGTATGTAGAGGAGCGTTTATCTTAAGAAATGACCATCATGAAAAACAGAACATACTGACGCCTCTATATCGCGATAATTCCATCCGAAGTAAGGCCCGGACGAAAAGAAGGCGTTTTTACGGCGTTAGCGAATTTCAAGATGTCAGCAAAACAGAACCAGACACAACGTTTGTATTCCATTTGCGAATAAATGGTTTCTTTCCGCATCAAAACAAGCACACAATATATAATATAGACATATTCGTCTCGTTAAGAAAATGAGAGCAACTAGAGGCTAAAAAATGTGAAAGCGCCCTTCAACCCGCCAAAATAAGAGCTTCTATCGTCTATCCTTAACTTCTCATTTGTCAGCCGGGGCTACGGCTCATGAGCGGAAGGGCTACGGCTCACGAGAAACAGCGCTACGCCACAAGCGGGAATTCCCTCTCTTGCCTCTCTCGAACGGCTTCCAGAATGTATATTTATACGTTTTTCGGTTCAAATATGCGGTTTTTATGCGCTTTTTATGCAGTCTGCCCGCTAAAAGCGGAAGTCTTCGCCGATTTTCCCCGAAGGAAAATCTTAAAAACAGCACATTCCGGCGATACGCCTCCAGACCCGTTCCGACTCCGTCCAGACAGAAAAAAGCGCCGCCTCCAAAGAGACGACGCTTCAATATTTTTTCCCTTCAGAAATTTCACAGTCCGCTTCAGTTCACCACGGGAAATTCGCTAATGCGTAGCGTAGTGCACCCGTAAGGAATAAGCGTAATCTCCTCCACGGGGCAATTGCTCGGACAGTTGGAGAAAGGTATCGGCCCCGCCATATCGTTGTATAGCTGCCAATAGGGAATCTCCTTCGCCTTCACCTTGATTTGAATCGGCGCGTTCTCCAAGTTCCACGGGTAGTCGCTCTTCAGTTTATCCTCGTCTACAATGACTTGGAAATGCTCCTCCGTCTTGTTACGGTCAAAGGCGAGGATGCCGTAGTTCCACTTGGTGGGCGAGGTGACCTCGTAGTAGCACTTCCCGTAACGGGCCACTTCCCGCTCGGGAACCTCACACTTCTTCCACTCCTCTTCCATCCGCAGCCCGTAGACCAACGGCCCGCGCTCTACGGCTATCGAGTTCTCGCACCAACTGCTCGTGGTCACTCGCATGGGCAGCGAGAGGGTAACGCGGTCGTTCTCCCGCCACAGACGCTTCAGCACGGCCACCGTGTTTCCTTTCGCCGTCTGCCGCTCGCCGTTCACCGTAATGACGGCCTCAGCGCACCACCCCGGCACCCGGAGATGCAAGGGGAACTCCACTCCCGATTTCCGGTCGGCCTTGTCGCTGAAGCGGACGGTGAAGCTCACCGTTCCGTCCATCGGATAGGCCGTCTCCTCCGTGACGGTCACCTCGCTGCCGTCGCCCACCCGGGCGGTCACCTCGGAGGGCGAATAGACCATCGCCGCCAACCCGTTGTCGGGAGTAGCGTACCAAAGGCTCTGCACGAGCTTGGGCCATCCCTGATGCATGTTCGAGAAGCAGCACGGATAGCCCGACAGCGTTCCGAACACCACGTCCGTCCCCTCGTGCGTACCCTCCTCGTAGAAGTTACGTGCGTGGCGGGTAACCTTCACCTGATTGGCCTGCTGGAAATATTGCTTGTACATAAAGTCGTCGGTCACCTGAGTGGGCAACGCGTTGAAGGCGATTTTCTCCAGATGGTCTGCGAAGGAAAGGTCGCCCGTAATCTCTACCATTTTCTCTAAGGAGTACATCATCTCCACGGCGGCGCAAAGCTCGGAACCTTGCGTGGGAGCGTCACCATGCAGCCGCTCGTCGGCTCCGTACATACCCTGCGGCTGACCGTTGTAGCGGCGCAGGTCGGCGAATCCTTTCTTCACCGCCTCAAGGTATTTCTTGTCCGGCTCCTGCTGATAATAAATCAGCGGTTCCTTGAACCCCTGCGCCAGATTCACGCAGTGGATGCCTCCCTTGCGGGTCAGCTCCTCGCCCCGGAGAAACATCTCCGTGAAGTTGAAGCCCTGACGGTGCAGCAGCCTCCCCAAGTCGAGCAGGAAAGCGTCTCCCGTAATGTTGTAGAGCCAATAAACCGCCTGCAGATTGTCGCAGGCGCGGTACTCCGCCCAGAACGTCCACTTGCCCAACGGTTTCTCGGGCAAAGTGGCGAGCTGATAGCGAAAATACTTCGTCATGAAGCCGATGACCCGCTCGTCGCCGGTAGCCGAGTAATACTGTTGCAGAATCTTCAAGACCACCATCCGCGGCCACCAGTCGGCCGAGTTGTCCCGTTGCAGTCCGAACTCCGGCTCGTAGTCTTTGGCCGGGCCGAAATATCCGTCCTCCCGCTGACTCACCAACGCCCATTCTACCCACGGCTGAACCTTCTCCTTCAGTCCGTCGTCGTCCAAGAGATAAGCGAGCGGGAGAAGCCCGTCAATCCAGTAAGGCCCCCGCTCCCACTGGTCGCCGTCGCCTCCCAACCAACCGTTGCGCTTCCCCATTACCTCGGGATAAAGCACATCCATCTGGCTTGTCGCGCCTTCACGCTGCCGCAACAACATTTCCTGAAGCCACCCTTTAGCCTTCACGCTCCCCAACGGCAGCTCCACATACGGTTTCCTGACCAATGGATAGCGGTTGTTCGGATAGCATTCCGTCACGTCACCCGAAGCCCACGCCTGTCCGCACAGCGCGAAGGCTCCAATCAATAGCAGTAGTTTTATTTTTATCATAACAAATAGGGAAATTATTTTTTTTACTTAGCCGATAAGCCAACCTGATATTTCATCGTCTTTCCCGGAGCGGAGAGAGAAGGCGGAACAGCCTCATCCGATACGGCTCGCCTGCGGTTCGGCTTATCACTCATCACGAAGTGGAGCTTCACGCCGTCGCGTATGTCGTCATACGTCAGGTAAGACTTGTCATACCGCTCGCCGTTCACAAACATCTCCTTGACGTAAACGTTCTCCTTCGACCAGTTCTCGGTAGTCACCTCAATGGCCTTGCCGTTGCTCATCCGCACCGTGATTCCCTCTACACAAGGGGAACCGACATTGTAGACGTTACTGGAGGGAGCCGTAGGATAAAAGCCCATGCAGTTGAACATATACCATGCGGACATCTGGCCGCAGTCGTCATTGCCGCTCAACGCGTCGGGCGTATTGCCATAGAAGCGGTCGACAATGGTACGTACCCACTTCTGGCATTTCCACGGCTCTTTCAGGTAGTTATACAAGTAAGCGATATGGTGGCAAGGCTCGTTACCGTGCCAATAGGCTCCGATGCGCCCTTGAATGTCGTGAGCTCCCGGGATGTCGTCGGGCAGCTCCACGGTGAACAGCTCATCCAGACGCTGACGGAAAAGTTTCTTGCCCATCTCGTTCATATAGCCTTGCACGTCCTGCGGAACGTACCACGTGTATTGCAAGGTGAATCCTTCCGTAATGTCCCCCCATCCGTTGACGGAGCCGGGTCCCTGATAGGCTACGGGGGTAAAAGGCGTACGCCAGTTGCCCTGACTGTCACGTCCCCGCATATACTTGGTTTCCGGGTCGATAAGGGTCTGATAAGAAAGCGAGCGGTTGAGGAAATAGCGGTAGTCATCCTCCTTTCCCAACACCTTTGCGGCCTGAGCGATACAATAGTCATCGTAAGCGTACTCCAACGTCTTCGACACAGACTCGGCCTCCTTGTCGAAGGGAACGTACCCCATCGAGCGGTATTCCGGCAAACAGTCGAAGTTGGGGTTCATAGCCGTCGTCTTCATGGCCTCGTAAGCCCGCTCGTAATCGAACCCTTTCACCCCCTTCACTATCATGTCGGCCAACACGGACACGGCGTGGTAACCAATCATGCACCACGTCTCGTTGCCGTAGAACGACCAGATAGGGAGCATCCGTTCCACGCTCTTGTCGTAGTGCGCCAACATAGAATTGGCAATGTCGGCGTTGATGTCCTGATGGACAAGGTTAAACCACGGGTGCAAAGCCCTATACGTATCCCAAAGGGAGAACACGGTATAGTTGGTAAACCCTTCGGCCTTCTCAATGTTCTTGTCAAGTCCACGGAACTTTCCGTCAGCGTCTTGGAAGACAAAGGGATGCAAAGCGGCGTGGTAGGCGGAAGTGTAGAAGGTCTCCTTCGTCGCGCGGTCGGCCGTCAGCGTATATTTGCCGAGTTCCTTTTCCCAAAGCGCCTCGCCCTTAGCCTTCAGCTCATCGAAGGTAAGGCCATCCAGTTCCTTCAGATTCATCATGGCCCCGTCGGTACTGACGGCGGACACGGCGGTCTTTACGATAACCTCCTCGCCTTCCGAAGTGTCGAAAGAGATGCAGGCCATCAGGTTCTTGCCCCACGCCTCATAACTGCTGCGATAGCGGGAAGTATTGTAAATCACCGGCTTCTTGTCCTGCATGATGCGGAAATTAGTCAGCTTCTTCGAGAAAGTGGCCACGAAATAGACGTGCCGTTCAGGACCCCATCCCTTGACCAACTTATATCCGGTAAGCGTGGAGTCGTTTATCATACGAAGATTCGACCACTCGCACGACCACCAAAGCGTGTGGTTCAGGTCTATCATGATAAAGGCCTTATCCGCCTTCGGGTAGGTGAAGCGAAGCATCCCGGCACGAAGCCCGGAGGTCATCTCCGCCTTCACGCCGTAATCCTGCAACTCAACGCCGTAATAGTTGGGAGAGGCCCACTCCTTCTCGTGCGAATAACGGGAGCGGTATCCCGCATCGGGATTCTCCCGAGTGCCGGGGTCAAGCTTCATTTCCCCCGTACCGGGAATGAAAAGGAAGTCGCCAAGGTCGGGAATCCCCGTTCCGCTCAGATGCGTCAGGCTAAAGCCGAGTATGGAGGTATGGTTATACTTGTACCCCGCCGCCGCATCGTAAAACTTACTGTCCGTATCGGGGCTTATCTGTATGCCCCCGAAAGGAATCTGAGCGCCCGGATAGACGTTTCCGTAACCGTCTGTTCCGACAAACGGATTCACGTAATCAATCAGCCGCTCCGTCTGGGCCACGCTTGGCAGCCAAGCCGCCAAGCATGACAACGCAAGGAATATTCTTCTTGTCACTTTCATGGACACACTGAGCTACTTTGTTTCCTGTATGTCACCCACGGCCACCTGATACTCGTGCCACAGCTCGTCCACGCTGTACTTATCGCCCAACACGTGCTTGATGGCCCCGTCGAATGACCACGGAATAACCTCCAACGTACTGCGATTGAACTTGCGCAGGAATTCCGGGTCCTTATTGTCTCTCAGCCATACAAGGAAATAGCCCGTCGTACGGTAACCGTCCATGTAGTTTCCTCCTTTGGGGCGGGCGTTCGGTCCGTCAAATCCGCCGTTGGCCACCCGCACGGCATCCGCCATACCCTCAATGAAGGCCCAGAACGTCCGGTTCGTACCATACGAGCCGATACCCTGCGGCTCCAGTTGATAAGCGTGCGTCAGTTCATGCAGCAATACGCCCCGCGTCTCGAAGAAGAGTTTCGCCGTATCGTTCTGCGCAAAAGATTTCTCAATATGACGGGTACTGTAAAATATCGTAACGTCACCATTGCCGCCTCCCTTAGCCGAGATGCCTTCACTATCCTCTAATGTATAATGAATCTTGTTAACGGGTGGAATGCTGTCTTCAGGCGAGCCGTAAAGGGTAGCGAGCACGGTTTTCGCCTGTTCTTTAATATATGACTCAGGATCAGGAATAATACGATGATAAATGTCCGAGCCTTTTGTCTGCGGAGCCTTGTCCTCGAAAAGAATGGTTCCTACATTATAATTATCCCATTCCGAAGAAACGGCGACCGTTTCGTTTTGTCCATTCGATTTCGTTGCGCAAGCAGCCGTGCCAATCAACATCAGCAGGGCGTAAAGTAAATAATTCTTCTTCATTTTATTTTGGTTTATAGTTTGTAAGTTATTGTTTCTCTGTCAATGAATAGGGCTTGTCCTCCGTCTTAAGTCCGCGGCGCTTGTTCGGCGAAGAAGCCATCTTAAATTCCCAACGGCCACCTTTCAACACGTCCTCATGTGTGACGTACATCTTATCGTAAGCCTTGCCGTTTATCTTCAGCGAGCGCACGTAGCGGTTCTCGTCGTTCACCTCCGGAGCCACGATTTCCAACGTATTGCCATTGGGCAACTTCAGTTTCAGGTAAGGCAGATAGGGCGCCCCCAATACATACTGGTTTGTTCCCGGACAAACGGGATAGAATCCCATCACCGAGAAAAGATACCAAGCCGACATCTGCCCGCAATCGTCGTTACCACTCAACCCGTTGATGTCGTTACGATACATCCGGTTCAGAATTTCCCGCAACCAATATTGCGTCTTCCACGGCTGCGAAGTCCAAGCGTACAGATAAGGCACATGATGGCTCGGCTCATTGCCATGCACGTATCCTCCGAGCAAACAGTCTTCCGTAATGTCCTCGTTCTTCTCGTAATATTTCTTCGGCAGTTCCATAGAGAACAGTTCGTCAAGCTTCCGGATAAACTCTTTCTCACCTCCCATCAGGCCCATCACTCCGAACACGTCGTGAGGCACGTGGAAAGAGAAATTCCATGAGTTACCCTCTATGAATCCCTCCCCATGCGTCTGCAACACGTCGAACTCCTTCTTGAACGTCCCGTCACTATACTTCGGACGGGCGAACCCTATGGTCTCATCATAAATGTTCCGGTAGTTTAAAGCACGCTGCTTATAGACCTCGGCCAACTCGGTGTTTCCTTCGTTCAATGCGGTTTGATAGATGGTCCAGTCGTCGTAGGCATACTCCAGTGTAGTGGAAGCCGCCGTCCCGCTCTCGTTCAGCGGTACATATCCCAACTTCATGTAACTGGCCACTCCTTCGTAATAAGGTACGGTAGAGGTCGTGACCATCGCTTTCAGCGCAGACCCATCACCGTCCTGAAATACGCCTTTCGTAATGGCATCCGCCAATACGGAAGTGGCGTGGTAACCGCTCATGCACCAGTTCTCATTCCCCATGTGGCTCCATACCGGTAACATACCGTGGACACTCTGCTGCTGATGCTTAATCATCGACTCCACCATGTCCGCACTGCGTTCCGGCTTGATTAGGTTCAAGAAAGGATGCTCAGCCCGATAGGTATCCCATAGAGAGAAAACGGTGTAGTTGGTAAAGCCCTTCGCTTCATGGATATTATGGTCGAGCCCCCTATATTTTCCGTCCACGTCCATATATACGGAGGGATTAATCATCGTATGATAAAGCGAAGTGTAGAACATGGCCTTCTGGTCTTGCGTCCCCTCTATCTCAAAATGGTCCAACTCCGTATTCCATGCGTCCGAAGCCTCCTGCGCCAACTGCTCGAAGCTCTTACCCGCCGCCTCCGCGTTCAGGTTCTTTATGGCTCCCTCCGTACTGACCGCGGAAAGCGCGACCTTGACAACCAACTCTGGATGCTCGGCCGTATCGAAATTAAAATATGCCACAATCTTGCGCCCCGTTATCTCGGGAAAGTTCTTTTCCAAGTTGAATCGCCTCCAGAAACCGTTGTAGAGCACCTTCTCCTTGTCCTTATAGCCATATTCACGGATGGGCTGCGACAAAGAGATAGCAAAGTACGTATAATTGGTGCGCGCCCAACCGTTCGTCACGCGGTAGCCCGTCAGTAGCGTATCGTTCTCTACCCGCAGGTTGGCCCACAGCACTTTTCTTTCATAATTGTAAATGCCGTGCGACAAGTCCAGCACCAAATGGCCGTTCTCTCCTTTCGGAAAGGTGTACTTATGCACGCCGACCCGCTGCGTGGCCGTCAACTGCGCCTTGACACCGTAATCGTCCAATGTCACCTCATAATATCCCGGCACAGCCTTCTCCGTTTCGTGGCGGAAGCGCGAGCGATAGCCTTCCTCCGGATATTCCGCACGTCCCGGATTCAGCTTAATCTCTCCGGTAGCGGGCATTATCAAGATGTCTCCCAAGTCCGAGTGCCCCGTACCGCTCAGGTGCGTATGACTGAAACCGACAATCGTCTTATCCCGGTACTGATAACCCGCGCAATATTCATACGTGTTCTTTTGATAGACACCATTAACGCTGTGCGGAATCGTGTCCGTGTCCGGACTTAACTGCACCAAGCCAAACGGAGCGCAAGCTCCCGGGAAGGTATGTCCCATACCATTCGTTCCAATAATCGGATTTACATAGTCGACCGGCTGCTGCGCGCTCAACGGCATCAAAGCACAAGCCGACATCAGTAACGACAAGTAAACTTTCCTCATATTCTTTTTTCCTTATACTGATTTAAATAATAGACTGAGTTGAAAACAAGACAAAGAAAGCGATTCCGAAGCAATCGGTTTTCTCCCTCTAATAAATAAAGCGATACGTGTCTCCATCGGCAACCTTCACTTTCCGCATTTTTTTAACGGAGCAAAGGTAAAGTTTAAGAAAGAATCCGCCAAAAGGTTTCCGATGTTTCACAAAAAAAAGAGAGGGCTTCGGATGAAGTCCTCTCTCCATATTTCCTGTCCTCTTTTTACTTTCTCGCCAGTTCGTAAATCACGTCCATGACCTGCTTGCCTATCTTCTCCGCCTCTTCCATCGTGGACGCCTCGCTATACACGCGGATTATCGGCTCGGTGTTACTCTTGCGCAGATGCACCCACTTGTCGGGGAAGTCTATCTTCACGCCGTCGATGTCGTTGATTTCCTCATTCTTATAAAGCTCCTTAACCTTCGCCAGAATAGCGTCCACGTCGATGTCCGGAGTCAGGTCTACGCGGTTCTTTGCCATATAGTAGGAAGGATAGGTGGCGCGCAACTCGCTGACCTTCTTCCCTTCGTGAGCCAAATGGCTGAGGAACAAGGCGATTCCGACCAAAGCGTCACGTCCGTAATGGCTCGCGGGATAAATGACTCCGCCGTTTCCCTCTCCGCCGATAACGGCGTTCACCGCCTTCATTTTCGCCACGACGTTCACCTCGCCCACGGCGGAAGCGCTGTACTCCATGCCGTACTTGCGAGTCACGTCACGCAAGGCACGGGTAGAACTCAGGTTGGACACCGTATTGCCGGGAGTATGCTTCAGGACGTAGTCGGCCACAGTCACCAGCGTGTATTCCTCGCCGTACATCACGCCGTCCTCGCAAATCATCGCCAAGCGGTCTACGTCCGGGTCTACCACAAAGGCCACGTCGGCCTTGCCGCCCTTCATCAGATTCATGATGTCGCCCAGATTCTTTTCAAGCGGCTCCGGATTGTGCTGAAAGTCTCCGGTAGGCTCGCAATAGAGCTTCTCTACGTGGCGCACGCCCAACTGCTCAAGCAGTTGCGGAAGGATGATTCCGCCTACGGAGTTGACGCAGTCGATAGCCACACGGAAGTCAGCCTTCCGGATAGCGTCCACGTCCACCAAGTCGAGCGCCAACACGCTGTCTATATGCTTCTGGTTATAAGTCAAATCCTTGCGATAGGTTCCCACGTGGTCCACGTCGGCGTACTCGAACTCTTCCGCCTCGGCGATGCGGAGCACCTCGTTGCCTTCCTCCGCGTTGAGGAACTCCCCCCGCTCGTTCAGCAACTTCAACGCGTTCCACTGCTTGGGGTTGTGCGAGGCGGTCAGAATGATGCCTCCCGAAGCGCCCTCCATCGTCACCGCCAATTCGGTCGTGGGCGTAGAGGCCAAGTCAATGTCAACGACATCCCAACCCATGCCCATCAGCGTGCCTACGACGACGTTCTTCACCATCTCGCCCGAAACGCGAGCGTCGCGCCCCACTACTATCTTGTTACTCTTTACGGTACACGTCTTACGGATTAAGGTCGCGTAAGCCGAAGTAAACTTTACAATATCCAGTGGATTAAGCCCCTCTCCCGCCTTTCCGCCGATTGTGCCGCGGATTCCGGAGATTGATTTAATTAAAGTCATATACGCTAAAAATAAATGTGATTATACTATCAGTTCACCGCCTTGCTGAACTTGCGGATATCATAATAATAAGGTATTACGGAGTTCTGCGATTCGGATATTCCCATCCTTGAGGGAACAATCAGGCGGACATGCGCGTTGTCGCGTACGAACGGCAGCGCCAACAGCCATCCCGAAGGCACCTCCGTAGAGCTGCTATGAGCGATAGACCACGCGTAAGCCTGCTGAATGAAAGTCCCGTAGGCGTAAGTGCTCTCCAACGTATAGCGGAACACCGCCGGGTCCATATAGTATTGATTAGCGTCCTCATAACCGTCGAGAAAGACGTTAAAGCACGTAATCTCGTTCTCCAACAAGTTCCTTTCCTCGAAACGCACGCATATCTCGTCACCGTCCTTAAACGTGTCGTTGAGGTCCTCGCTTCCCCGGTCCACTATCTGCATATATACTCCATCGGAGAGAGAGACGAACTCGTTCCTATCTAAGTTCGTCACCGTATCGTTTCTTTCGAACTCGTCCTGCGAGATAACCTGAATTCCCTCGTCTCTTATAAACTTGTTCACCGCATCTTCCTCATCTTGAAGCATCTCCGCGTAAGTCTTCGAATCATCGCAGGCCTGAAAGAGAGCGCCCGCAAGCAAGAAGGAAAGACATGAAATTAGAAGTTTCTTCATTACCAATCGTTTAGCTATATTTCGTCGCAAATGTATCTCAAATCGGGCAATAAAGCGCAAGGGAAGAGATAAAGTTTATAACTTTTAACCTCTTCCCTCGCATTCATTAGAGCCTGTTTAAGTTTTGCTCGGGTTTATTTTGAGCAAAACTTAAACAGGCTCTAAGAAAAACTTTTTGTAGAAACTCAAAACAGATTCTTAAAAACAGAACATATTGAAAAACGGAACATTTTATGCGCTCCAGAACGCGACGGTTCCGGCCGAGGTACGGCCCGGACGAAAAGAATGCGTTTTTACGGCATCTGCGAAATCGCGCGCCGATTGCGGAATCAGCCTTTTGAGGAACATTTATCTCGGACAAGCGGGAGATTCGCTTACTTTTAGCTTTACGAATCGCTTCTTCGCATGTGATATCGTCACTTGGTTTTCGCGCGGGGAAACCCGCCAATTAGAAGTAAAAAAGTGTAAAAACGCCCTCCGAATCGTCGAAACGGACATTTTCATCTCCCGATTAGGGCCGCCGCTCATGAGCGGTAGCGCTACGGCTCGCGAGCCATAGCCCTTCTCTACAGCCGCCGGAAGGCCCCGGAGTGTATAAATATGCGGTTTTTATGCATAAAACACGCGATTTTATGCGCTTTTTATGCACTTCGTTCGCCAAACGGAACGCTTTTCGCGAATTTTTCTCAAGGTGAAATCTTAAAAACAGAACATTTTAACGAACGTCCGCACCGGTCCGCTAATTCTTTAATTATGTTATAACAACGCTTTTTAGTTGGCGCATATCAATTAATAGCCTATCTTTGCGAGGACATCAGAAAAATGGAGAGTTCCAGCATGACCCATGTTGGGATTCTTTTTGTTTTATATGCGAATATATTTTTAGAACTAAATAAAGGAGGAAAACATCATGGCTTACATGTCAGAAGAAGGCTACAAAAAGCTGATGGCGGAGCTGAAGGAACTGGAGACGGTAGAACGCCCCAAGATTTCGGCGGCCATAGCCGAAGCGAGAGACAAGGGAGACTTGTCAGAGAACGCGGAATATGACGCGGCGAAAGAGGCGCAAGGCCTGCTGGAGATGCGCATCAACAAGCTGAAGGCGACCATCGCCGACGCGAAAATCATCGACGAGTCGAAACTGAAGACCGACTCGGTGCAGATACTGAACAAGGTAGAGCTGAAGAACGTGAAGAACGGCATGAAAATGACCTATACCATCGTTTCGGAAAGCGAAGCCAACCTGAAAGAGGGTAAGATTTCCGTCAACACGCCTATCGCGCAAGGTCTCTTGGGCAAGAAGGTGGGAGACGTGGCGGAAATCAAGGTGCCGCAAGGCGTCATCTCATTGGAGATAGTGAACATATCATTCTAACCTGAAGGCAGGCTCCCGAGCGGGGCTTGCCTTCTTTTTACATATTCAATAGTTATGGCAACAATATTCAGCAGAATCATCGCGGGAGAGATTCCATGTTATAAGGTGGCCGAGGACGAAAAGTTCTTCGCCTTCCTCGACATCAACCCGCTGGTAAAGGGACACACGCTAGTTGTCCCCAAACAAGAAGTGGACTACATCTTCGACCTGAGCAACGAAGACTTGGCCGCCATGCAGGTATTCGCCAAGAAAGTGGCTAAGGCCATACAGACAGCCTTCCCCTGCAAGAAGGTGGGCGAGGCGGTCATCGGCTTGGAGGTTCCTCACGCGCACATCCACCTCATCCCTATCCAGAAGGAGTCGGATATGCTCTTCTCCAACCCCAAGCTAAAACTGTCTGACGAAGAGTTCACGGCTATAGCCAAAGCAATCAATTCCTCTTTATAAATATATATAATAATCAGCATATTCCTAAAGGCATCCCTCCGTCGAGCGGGATGCCTTTAGCTTTTCCGCCCGTTCTCCCTCACTCAAACGGTTTTTCTCCACATCTTACAACTTTTTTCCCGCTCATTTTATTGCAGTATTAAAAAATATACCTATCTTTGCACCCGCAAACCACGAAGGTGCCATAGCTCAGTTGGTAGAGCAAAGGACTGAAAATCCTTGTGTCCCCGGTTCGATTCCTGGTGGCACCACCCGAAAAAGGAGCGGAATGTAGCGCAGTTGGTAGCGCACTACGTTCGGGACGTAGGGGTCGGGCGTTCGAGTCGCCTCATTCCGACACGAAGCGAAGATTGAAGCAATTCAGTCTTCGCTTTCGTTTTATCCGTCCTACAGAAAAAAGCCCTATTTTTTCGCGGCAAATCCCGAGTATTCCGGTTACATTTCATACCTTTGAGGACGAATTTACTAATCAAACATTACACAAATGAAAAGCAAACTTTACGTTTTAGCTACTGCCGCAATTTCGCTACTATGCGCAAGTTGCACGGATTCTCAAGTGACTACACCGTCTGGCGGAGACAAGCCGGTTCCGCCTCCCATCATGGGATGGAGCTCGTGGAACGCCTTCCGGGTAAACATCAGCGAGGACATCATCAAGAACCAAGCGGACTTATTGGTAGAAAAAGGATTGAAGGACGCGGGATACCGCAATATCCACATCGACGACGGATACTTCGGCGAACGTGACGAGACCGGAAAGATGCACGTGAACGCTCAACGCTTCCCGAACGGAATGAAACCCGTGGTGGACCATATCCACGGGCTAGGCCTGAAGGCCGGAATCTATACGGACGCGGGAAACAACACTTGCGGCTCGATGGCAAGAGAAGACCAAGACCAATCGGGCGTAGGGGCCGGGATATACGGCCATGAGGAACAGGACGCACAGCTCTACTTCGGAGAGTGGGGATTCGACTTTATCAAGATAGACTACTGCGGAGGAAATTTCTTGGGACTGGACGAAAGGGAACGGTACACTTCCATCAGCAATAACATCAGGAAAGTGAATCCCGACGCTTCTATCAACATCTGCCGATGGGCTTTCCCGGGAACATGGGCCAAAGACATCGCTACCTCATGGCGCATCAGCGGAGACATCAACGCTCACTGGAACTCGCTGAAATACGTCGTAGGGAAAAATCTATATCTGTCGGCCTACGCAAAGGACGGCCATTATAACGACATGGACATGATGGTCATCGGATTCAGAGACAGCTGTAAGGTAGGAGGTACAGGACTCACGCCCACCGAAGAAACGGCTCACTTCGGCCTGTGGTGCATCATGAGCTCTCCGCTGCTCATCGGATGTGACCTCTCCACACTCCCGGAATCTTCCTTGAAACTGTTGACCAACAAGGAACTCATTGCGCTGAACCAAGACCCGTTAGGCCTTCAGGCGTACGTGGTTCAGCACGAGAACGAGGGATACGTACTGGTAAAGGACATCGAGAAGAAACGGGGGAACGTGCGCGCCTTAGCGCTTTATAACCCTTCGGACACGACATGCCAGTTCTCCGTTCCATTCTCCGCCTTAGAACTTGAAGGGAACGTTAAAGTGAGAGACTTGGTGAAACAAAGCGATTTGGGCAACTTCTCAGGTACGTTTGAGCAAACCTTGCCCGCGCATAGCGGAATGTTCTTCCGGATAGAGGGAGAAAAGCGGATTGAGCCGACGGTATACGAGGCGGAATGGGCTTACCTACCCCTGTACAACGACTTGGGCAAGAACTCGAAAGGCATCGTCTACTCCTTCGACGGAGAGGCTTCGGGAAAGATGAAGGTCGGATTCATCGGAGGACAGCCGGAGAACTACGCCGAATGGCCCGAAGTGTACAGCGAGAAGGGCGGACGCTACGAGATGACCGTTTACTACTCGTTCGGCAAGGGCAGGAAGTTAGACATCACGGTGAACGGAAAGACGACCAAAGTCAGCGAATTGGCGGAGGACGACGGACACCATCAGGTTACCGTGCCCGTAGAGCTAAAGCCGGGATACAACGTCGTTCGCATGTGCAACAGTTATAATTGGGCTCCAGATATCGACCGTTTCACTTTGACGAAAGTAGAAAAATAACGCGCTTATAGAAACATATAAATACAAGAATCCCCTTATTCTAAACACCCTCCAAGAGGTTCAGAATAAGGGGATTCTTGTATATCTTGTATAGTGAATAAGGACGGCAATCGTCCGCATCACAGCCGCAAACTCTACTTCTGCCGGATATAAATATTAATCGGCGTACCTTTAAGATTCCACTTCTCGCGTATCTTATTCTCCAAAAAACGCTTATAAGGGTCTTTTATATACTGCGGCAGATTAGCGAAAAAGACAAACGAGGGCACTCTTCCGTTAGGCAGCTGCGTAATATACTTAATCTTAATATACTTGCCCTTGTTTGAAGGTGGCGGATAAGCCTCAATCAAAGGTAGCAGTTCCTCGTTCAATTGGTTAGTCGGAATTTTCAGCGTCCTGTTCTTATATACTTGATTGGCTTCCTCAAGTACCTTCAGAATACGTTGCTTGGTCAATGCGGAAGCAAAGACTATCGGAAAATCTACAAAAGGAGCCATGCGCGAACGAATAGCCTCTTCAAAAACCTTTATCGCTTTCGAACTCTTCTCTTCCACCAAATCCCATTTATTGACTACCACAACCAACCCTTTACGGTTCTTCTGAATCAAAGAGAAGATATTCAGATCTTGATTCTCTATCCCTCGTGTAGCGTCCAACATCAAGATGCAAACATCAGAGTTCTCAATAGCGCGAATAGAACGGACTACGGAGTAATACTCTAAATCCTCACTCACCTTGTTCTTTCTCCGGATACCAGCCGTATCAACTAAATAAAAATCAAAGCCAAACTTATTATAGCGCGTATAAATCGAGTCACGAGTCGTACCGGCTATCTCCGTAACAATATTGCGTTCCTCACCAATAAACGAATTTATAATGGAAGATTTGCCAACATTAGGCCGCCCCACTACAGCTAAACGGGGAAGATGCTCATCATATATCTCCGAAGACCCTTTCCTGAATTTGCTCACAAGCAAATCCAATAATTCGCCCGTTCCGCTTCCCGTCATGGCCGAGATGCAATACGGATCGCCTAGCCCCAAACCGTAAAATTCAGGGGCGTTATAGCGTAGCTCATTATTATCCGTCTTATTGGCGACAACAATCACCGGTTTATTAGAACGGCGCAAAATGGACGCAACCTCCGCATCTAAATCTGTCACGCCATTCTTAATATCGACAAGAAACAGAATCACATCCGCTTCTTCTACCGCCAATAGAACCTGCTTGCGGATTTCCTCCTCAAAAATATCATCGGAATTGACCACCCATCCTCCTGTGTCTACTACAGAGAATTCATGGCCTACCCATTCCGACTTGCCATACTGCCTGTCGCGGGTAGTCCCCGCCGTTTCATCCACAATCGCCTGACGTGTCTGCGTCAAACGGTTAAATAACGTCGACTTTCCTACATTAGGTCGTCCGACAATAGCAACTAAATTTCCCATAGTTTTCTTCTTTTCACGACTGTCACAGTCGTATGAATAATACTTAATCTAACAGATAACCAAAATTACGCAATTCCTTATCCGAGCTACGCCAATCTTTATCGACTTTTACAAAGGTCTCTAGGAATATCGTCTTCCCAAAGAAACGTTCCAAAGCACGTCTCGCCTCCGTAGCAACCTTTTTCAACGCCTTCCCTTGCCTGCCAATGATAATACCTTTCTGCGATTCGCGTTCCACGTAAATCACCGCCTGAATATAAATTTTCTTATCCTCCTCCTTGAACTGTTCTACGGAGACCTCTACCGCATATGGTATTTCCTTATCATAATAAAGCAATATTTTCTCCCTGATAATCTCATTGACAAAAAAACGAGCGGGCTTGTCGGTCCACTGGTCTTTTCCGAAATAAGGCGGAGAGTCGGGCAACAAACTTTTTATGCGCTTCATTACATAGTCTATATTAAACTTTGCGATAGCCGATATAGGAATAATCTCCGCCTGTGGCAGTAGACTTTTCCACATGTCTACCAACTCCATCAACTTTTCCTGATTAATAAGATCAATTTTATTGATAAGCAACAAAACCGGCACAGTCATCCTGCTGACTTTTTCTATAAATTCTTGGTTCTTATCCGGTTTCTCTATCACATCGGTTACATAAAGCAATATATCCGCATCAGCCAAAGCCGAGACAGAAAAATTCAGCATAGACTCTTGTAACTTATAATTTGGCTTTAACACTCCCGGAGTGTCCGAAAACACAATCTGCACCTCATCCGTATTATAAATTCCCATAATTCGATGACGGGTAGTTTGCGCCTTAAACGTAGCTATTGAAACCCGTTCACCCACCAAAGCATTCATTAGTGTCGATTTACCGACATTGGGATTCCCCACAATATTCGCAAAACCAGCCTTATGCATTATTCCTTATTTTGAGACAAAAAAACGCATCGAATATGAATAGGATGCGTTTTCAATCTTGATTATCCAATAATATTCAGGTTACACGTCTTGTTTCTTCCCGTCATATCCCCATTTTACATAAACGGCTCCCCAAGTGAATCCCGCACCAAACGCGGTGAAAATCATATTATCGCCCTTCTTCAATTTCTCTTCAAAATCCCATATACACAACGGGAGCGTGCCGGCACTTGTATTACCATAATGCTGAATATCAACAAGCACCTTTTCCATAGGAACCTCTAACCTATGAGCGACAGCCTCAATAATGCGAACATTCGCCTGATGTGGAACAATCCAATCGATATTATCTTTCGTCAGGCCATTCTTTTCCGCAATGGCAGCTGATACATCAGACATGCTAGATACCGCATACTTAAAAACCGTACGTCCTTCTTGATGTAAATAATGCATTTTATTATCTACCGTAAAATAAGAAGGCGGACATACGGATCCTCCCGCTTTCATATGCAAGAAAGGCAATCCTTTACCGTCCGTCCGCAGAATAGCGTCCATAATGCCCACATCCTCCGTAGTAGGCTCTACCATAAAAGCCGCGGCGCCGTCGCCAAAGATTGGGCAAGTAGCTCGATCTGTATAATCAACCATCGAGGACATTTTATCAGCTCCTACAATGATAATCTTCTTATACCTTCCTGAACGGATAAAATTAGCCGCGACCTCCATCAGATATAAGAAACCGCTACACGCAGCCTGTAAATCAAAAGCGAAAGCATTCTTGAGCCCGAGCTTATCGCAGAGGATAGAGGCGGTAGAAGGAAAATGATAATCAGGAGTAGTGGTAGCCACTACTACCAAATCAATATCATCAGGGTTGGCACCCGTTTTCTTCAACAACTGCTTAGCGGCTTTACGAGCCATATATGAGCTACCTAGCCCTTCTTCATTAAGGATGTGCCTTTCCTTCACCCCTATACGAGTCATAATCCATTCGTCATTGGTATCTACCATCTTGGATATCTCGTCATTCGTCAAGATATAGTCCGGTACATATCCACCGACTCCTGTGATTACAGCATTTATCTTTTCCATTAAAATTAATTTTAACAGCGACACTATAAACCCAAAAGCAGCCAGAGAGTTTCCACTCTCAGGCTGTCTCTTCAGTATAACCGCATTATACTGCTGTTTCTTTTTCTATAGCCAATTTACCTCTGTAATAGCCACACGCACCACATACGGTGTGATAAACATGCCATTCACCACAATTCGGACAAATAGCCAATGTTGGAGCAACCGCCTTATCATGAGTTCTTCTTTTCGCGGTTCTAGTCTTTGATTGTCTTCTTTTAGGATGTGCCATTTTCTTAAAACTTTAATTATTATCTAATATTTTTCTTAATTCGTTCCAACGAGGATCTATCTCCGCCGCCTTTACTTCGCTCCCACTTTCCGAATCCTCCTCATTCAGGAATTCATCCTCTTCCAATTCCTCCTCAGCAGCGTCTATTCTCAAGTGCCGACTAAGCTTAGCGGCCATATCTTTATTACATTCTCCCGGCGCATGCACATGTCTCATCGGCACAGCAAGCACAATAAATTCATACATAAGCCATGCTACATTTATAACGCCTTCTTCCTCTGGGATAACAATCAAATTATCAGTCTCTTCCGAATAAGTCCTACCAAATTTCACAATTAATCTCTCATTAGAAGAAATCGGTAAATCCATATTCTCCAAACATCTATCGCAAGGAACAGAAACTACGCCGCTAATCTGAAAATCCAGTTCAAATACATCCAATCCTCTCTTCACTGTCAACTCAACAACAACCTTGCCTTCCTGAAGTTCCTGTTCACCGATATAAGTAAAATAGTCACTATCAAGTATATATTCATATTCAGCAAGGTCATCCCGCATCCCTTTCAAATCTATTTTGTATATATCAAACTTTCCCAAAGTTCCTATTTTTAGTCATCACAAATTCAATCCATAACGCTATGCACTGCCGACAAAACGGAAAACATAATCTAGGCGGCAAAGGTACAAATAAATATTTGCATTACATAGTTTTAAAGGAAAAAATAGCAAAATAGCATAATTCCCCCGATTCTAACAACCGCTTAGTTCTAAATACCCATATTATAATCCTAAACCGGTCTTCAGAAAATTTCATGCCTAAAAAGTAAAGGCGTTTTAATCTGCCCGAATCCCTTTCAGCGGACCTTCCGAATATGTTTTTTCGCTTCCGCGACAAAGAGGATTCACATTAAACCTTCCCCACTTGTCGGCCCGCCCTACGGCTCGCGAAAGATAGCCCTACGGCTCACGAGAAACAGGGCAGCGGCTTGCGAGAAACAGGGCTATTCCTTGAAGATACGTTAACGCACTGATAATAAGTGGATCCACATACAAGGAATTATAGCTATGTTCCTACAAGAAAAATGACAATGCTTTTTCTAATGATGAAGATAAATGGCACGATAAAATCCCGCTTTACGGCGTAGAACGCGTCCATGCGTCCGGGAGGAGGCGGGAGGAGGCGGGGACGTGCGCGTGG
>CASDXF010000041.1 GCA_949285075.1 uncultured Bacteroides sp.
GTCCGTCTCTTTATAAGAGATGGACTTTTTTTAAAGTACTTCTGAGCACTTTATCGGTTTCTTTTACAGTATCGTGTATAGAGAGAGCCGTTTTTAAAGGATTTATATCCTTTTATTTTATAGTTGTGGTGATGGGGTGTTGTCATTCTTTATATCGATGGCGCACTCTATTAAGTTCGAAGAGTGTTTTTGTGTGGAGAGATAGTCCTATAAAGATAGGAATAATTCTTTAAAATGTGGTTATTAAAAAAAAGGTCGTAACGGATACGTCCATTACGACCTTCATATAGTTGAGATTTCTAAATCTTAAGCGTTAACAGATGCCATGTGGGCAATCAAATCAAGCACTTTGTTTGAGTAACCGATTTCATTGTCGTACCAAGAAACTACTTTTACAAAAGTATCGGTCAAGTAAACGCCTGCGTTAGCGTCAAAGATAGAAGTCAGTGTGCAGCCTAAGAAGTCAGAAGAAACTACAGCATCTTCTGTGTATCCCAGAACACCCTTTAATTCGCCTTCAGCGGCTTCTTTCATAGCTGCGCAGATATCCTCTTTTGTAGCGGGCTTAGCCAGATTTACAGTCAAATCTACAACAGATACATCAAGGGTCGGAACGCGCATAGAGATACCCGTCAGTTTGCCGTTTAATTCAGGAATAACCTTTCCTACGGCTTTAGCGGCACCAGTAGAAGAAGGGATGATGTTACCTGAAGCGGCACGACCACCACGCCAGTCTTTCATTGACGGACCGTCAACAGTCTTCTGAGTAGCGGTTGTAGAGTGAACTGTTGTCATCAAACCGTTTACAATACCGAACTTGTCATTCAATACCTTAGCGATCGGAGCTAAACAGTTGGTTGTACAAGATGCGTTAGATACAAATTGAGTACCTTTTACATAAGTCTTTTCGTTAACGCCGCATACGAACATCGGAGTGTCATCCTTAGAAGGGGCGGACATTACTACATATTTTGCACCGGCTTGGATATGAGCTTGCGCTTTTTCTTTAGTAAGGAACAGACCTGTAGATTCAACTACATACTCTGCACCTACTTCGTTCCACTTCAGGTCAGCAGGGTTCTTTTCAGCTGTTACACGGATTTCTTTGCCGTTTACAATTAACTTGCTGTTTTCAACGTCAGCTTCAATAGTGCCGTCGAATTGGCCGTGCATCGTATCATACTTCAGCATATATGCCAAGTAATCTACCGGGCAAAGGTCGTTAATACCAACGATTTGAATATCGTTTCTTTTTTGAGCTGCGCGGAAAACGAAACGTCCAATACGTCCGAATCCATTAATACCTACTTTAATCATTTTGTTTAAACTTTTAAAGGTTCTTGTAATATTTGTTCAAAATGTTTCCTTTTGTAATATTCATGCTCTCTCAAATGCGATGCAAAATTAGGGAAATATTTTCATATTGGCATATTAAATTCGCATTAAATATTGAAAAAAGACGTGACTGAAATTTCCGCATAATTTGCTTTGCTTAAATTTAAATCTGTCATCAGAGAATTTCATTCCCAAAATGTAAGGGCGTTTAAATCTACTCGGGCCTCCTTTTGACGGCACTTTTCAAGTGTGTTTTTCGTTTCTGTGATGAGGAAGGATTCATTTAGGCCTTTCCCATTTGTCAGCTTGCCCTGTTTCTCGTGAGCCGTAGGGCTTTTTCTCGCGAGCCGTAGGGCAAGCTGACAAATAGGAAACGGGGATGTTTCTTGATAAGAAGTTTTTTTTGAGTATCTAGTTCAATTGAGGTGGATTCCAAATGACTTTACGCTAAGAGGGAATGTTGGAATGATACTTTCGAAGTAGTTCTTTGTATTCCTTTGTATCTTTGAATACCTTTATCCAAGTGTTAAGACTGTCGAGTAGCGCCGGCGATTTCTTGCTGACAGCCCACGCGTAGAACTGCGTAAAACCGAGAGGGGTGTTGACGCTTAGCGTGGGAAACGAATCGAGAGCGGCCTGCGCTATACTTTCGTCACACACGGCAAAGTCGATGTCGCCGTGAGCTACGAGTGACATTAAACGTTCCTGTCCGCAACGGGTTGTTTCTTCAATACGGATGGTGTCGCCTATCTCTTCTTCCAAGTTCCTGATGCGCAGTGTAGCGGGTGAACCCTTAACCACGTGTAGGGTATGTTTAGCTAAGTCTAACGGGCTTCTCACGTTGGCTGAATCGGCTTTCCGTCTTACCAGAACCAGTCGGTCTAAGGCGAGGGGAGAGGTGAACAACAGTGAGTCTTTCAGCGCTTGGTTGACAATCATGCCGCAGGCGATGATGTCGTAGCGTCCTTTCTCCAATCCCCTGACACGTCTTTCATGACTCATTTCGGGAATGATTTCTAACTTCAGGCCTTTGCTCTTTGCGAAGGCGTGTATCAGGGTGTAGTCGAATCCTGAGAAGGTGTCTTCTTCCGCATGGAAGCTGACGGAGTTGCGTTCGATGGTAACTCTCAGTGTTCCTTCCCGTGCGATGGAGTCATAATCCCTCGGGCTTGTTTCAACGACTGACGGCTTGCGGGCAAACAGTATAATGACTATTCCCGTTACGAGGGCTGTGGGTAGCAGGTATCTGTACACTTTGTTTGCCTTTATGTCCATGGCCTGTGGATACGGATGGGGTTAATCGTAAAAATTCCAAGACAGGCCGAACTTTAGAATCCGGGGGTTCATCGGATAATGGGGAGCCCAAAAATAGTTTGAGCTGCTCATGCCTTGATTTACATGATACATCATGACATAAAAGCGAGTACGCTTCAGATGCAAGTTGGCGTATACGTTGACCAGTGGATATCCTCCTACGTTTATCCGGCTCTCTTCCGGCTGTAAATGAAATTGCTGTATGGCGGGTAAATATGTTGGAGCATAATACCGTGAGAAGTAGCGCATATCCGCTCCCAACTGTACGCTCAATACCTTTTTAGCCAACTTGAATTGTAGATAGAAGTTGTGGTATAGCGACAGCTTTGGTAGCGGGAGTACGCTTTGGTCGCTAGACTCTTGCCATGTAACCTCATTGTCTAAGTGAAAAATGCCTAGCTTGAAGTTTTGGCTCAGGCATGCCGAAATGACTTGCACGCTTCCGCTTTTCTGGTCGGGCACAGCCTGCTCGTTGAAGTAGGTGTAGTTTTTGATATTCTCTACTCCGGCGCTTAGGCGGGTTCCCCATCGTTCGATACTCAATTCTCCTTCTACTCGGGTACGGAACTCCTTCGACATGTCATCATCCCAAGCGAAGTGTTTCGAGTGATAATGCCGCATATAAAAGGGGGCGAGCCTGTTGCTAACCTCTCCTCGCGCAGTGAGCTTGACGGTATCCTTCCACAACGGGAAGTTTAGGTCAATATCTCCCTTTACGTTGAACTGTCCGACAGCTTTTCCTACAAGCCCCACCTCTCCGATGGCGTGGTAATGCAGCACGTTGCCTTCACGTTTAGATAACTCTCCTCCCACGTAGATTTCATTCTCTTTATATTCGTCAGCCCTTCCCCCTTCTAGATTCATTAAAGTATATTTACTGAACTTGTGCGAGGCGAAAGCGGTTAGCCCGGCTTTAGCGTACTTGTTGAATCCTTCCAGTAAGGCGATACCGAAGGTATTCTTCACCCCAATGTAAAGCGTACTGTCTCTTACGGTTGGGTCGTCTGGAGAGAAGTAGGTATTATCATAATAGCCATCCTCTACCTCGTCGTTTGAGTTGAAGTTATGTCGTGCCCGTTCCACCCTCAATGTATGTATGAAACTTGTTACAGGGACAAATTCCTGCTTGGGTGGCGTGGTATCGTTCTCGGCCTGCGGAATGTCACGGTGAAACCCTAAGCTGTAGCGTTGCGTCATGAATGCGTACAGGCTGTGATTGCGGTTTGCGCTTTGATTCAGTACGGTAGGAATGTTTGCCGCTTCGTATTGTCGTCCACCTTGAGCCATCTCTTCAGGGGCGGTGATGTATCGGTCGTCCTCGATACCTCCGTTCTCGTTCGTCTTCAGATAATTATTGCTATATATCGCTTGTATCTGGTATCGGTCACCGATATAGCTTCCGAATAAGGCGGCGTTAAAGTATGAAGTCGCCTGATTGTTGTAATATCCCCGCCCATATAGATAATCGATGTTAAAGCCAAAAGCCAATTGTTTATTTACATTGACGGAAAAGTATGACTTGAAGCGCTCCTCTCCGTTCTGTCGGTTACCTGCTTTGTGGTAACTTAGGTTGGTATATGGCACATTACTGTTTGTAAAGTTAAACTCCGTCGGACGTATGTAGAAACTTGAGAAAGTTTCCATAAAGATAGTAGGTTCAGGATAGCGACGGTCGAAAAAAATGCGCGATATGCGTGGGGAACCTAAATTGGCGAGATAATTATAGTGTCCGGTCAGCCCTTCGGTAAGGTCTATGTTTTGAAAATGGTGGTATGCGGTATCTGCTGGAATGAGTTCCCGTTCGCCAAGTTCATTCTTTATGCGCCACATATATAATGTCGGCGGAAGTCCCTGCACTTCCACATTCGCACTGTCCAATTTGTCCGGCATCATCGCCGGGTCTATCTGATTGCCGTATTGGTCACGTCCGTTTTCGTCATACTCTCGGCCATTTACGGTAAATTGCGCATGGACCGTGGTTATGCTGATGATTGAAAATAAGATATATGTAAGTAAGGTTCGTCTCATAATGCGGGGGCAAAGGTACTTACTTAAATTGAGAATTGAGAACCGTGAAATAAAAATTATGCTTTATTCCCTTATTTGCATATAGGAAGGCTATCTTTTTTCATTCAAGCGGTTTTCAACTCTCAATTTCTTGTCATGCTGATGATTAGTTCTTCCTGATAAGTTCCATGCCTTTCTTTATCGCCTCTTCGTTCATCGGGATAAGGTGGTGATGACGTTCAGGAAGCGTTTTCTTCAGCCCTTTAATGACGTTTTCTAGAGTCACGATGGGACGGATTTTCAGCAGACCGCCAAGTACAATCATGTTGAACGCTTTTGCGTTGTTCATTTCGTTGGCCGCGTCCATCGCGTCGATGCGGTAAACCTTAATGTCCTTCCGGGTAGGAGGATTAATAATGCCGTAACCGTCGTAGATAAGGATTCCGCCCGGCTTTACCTTACTCTCGAACTTTTCGAGCGAGGGCTGATTCAAGATGATGGCGGCATCGTATCTGCTCAAAATCGGTGAGGAGATTTTGTCATCGCTTATAATGACGGTGACGTTAGCCGTACCTCCTCGCTGCTCGGGACCGTAGGCGGGCATCCAGCTTACCTCCTTGCCTTCCATAAGGCCGGAGTACGCCAGAATCTTTCCCATTGACAGCACGCCTTGTCCTCCGAATCCCGCTATGATTATTTCTTCCTTCATAATATTTTAGAGTAAAAACAAGTTTATTTATCTTTTAAGTCACCCAACGGATAGAAGGGGAACATATTTTCTTCCATCCACTTATTGGCCTTCTCCGGACTCATTTTCCATCCTGAATTACAGGTAGACACGATTTCCACGAGGTTTGAGCCCTTGCCGTTCATCGAGTTCTCGAACGCCTTGCGGATGGCCTTCTTCGCCTTGCGGATAGCGGGTACCGACTGTACTGACTGGCGGGTGACGTAGGCCGTACCTTCCAGTTGGGCGGCAAGCTCGGTTATCTTCAGCGGATAGCCGTGCAGATGTACATCTCGGCCGTAAGGACAGGTAGCCGTTTTCATACCTACTAGGGTTGTCGGGGCCATCTGTCCTCCCGTCATGCCGTAGATGGCGTTATTGATAAAGATAATGGTGATATTCTCTCCTCTGTTCAGCGCGTGAATCGTTTCCGCCGTACCGATACATGCCAAGTCGCCGTCTCCCTGATAGGTGAAGACGAGACGGTCGGGCCACAGTCTCTTGATGGCCGTGGCCAACGCGGGAGCGCGTCCGTGGGCCGCTTCTTGCCAGTCGATGTCTAGATAATTATATATAAAGACCGCGCAGCCCACCGGCGAGATACCGATGGCTTTGTCTTCCATTCCCATTTCCTCGATTACTTCGGCGATGAGCTTATGCACTACACCATGACTGCATCCCGGGCAGTAGTGCATCGGGTTGTCGTTCATTAGAGTCGGTTTCTTATAAACCAGATTCTCGGGTTTGATTATCTCTTCTTTAGTCATATTCTTTACTTTTTCTTTATTAGGCCTGCGGCACGGCGAGGCGCACCTCTTCGTGGCGTGTATGGCTTATCTGTGAATGAACCGTATGACAAACTCCATCAGCTTAATGCAGATAGCCACCCCGCATACATAGACGAACAGCATGGTGTCTTCCGGGTCTATGGTGAAGTACATGACCACGGCCACCGCCGTCATAAGCATGAAGAGAATGTTCAGTATGGTTCTTATCTTGTCAAAGTTTATCATCCTTGCTGTCCGATTAGTTTCTCTGAAAGCGCCTCCACTATCTCATCCGGGTCGGGAACGATTCCTCCCAGACGGCCGAAGTGCTCTACCTTAATCTTTCCGTTGACCGCCAAGCGCACGTCCTCAATCATTTGTCCTGCGTTCAGCTCCGTAACTAGCATACCTTTTACTTTGTCCGCATAGGCGGCGATGGCTTTAGTGGGGAACGGCCACAACGTGATGGGACGAAGAATGCCGACCTTCACGCCCTTCTCCCGTGCGATTTCCATCGCCTTTTGTCCGATGCGGGCCATTGAGCCGAAAGCGACAATCAGGTATTCCGCATCCTCGCAGTTTATCTCCTCGTAGCGCACTTCGTTCTCCTCTATCTGCCGGTACTTGGCTTGGAAGCGGAGATTGTTTACCTCCATCGCTTCCGGTTTCAACTCAAGCGAGGTGATGATGTTCGGCTTGCGCCCTTTGGCCTTTCCGGTAGTGGCCCACGGGCACTGCTCGATAATCTCGGCCTCGGTACGCCTCGGCTTCTGCGGCGGGAGGACGACTTTCTCCATCATCTGCCCGATGACGCCGTCGGCGAGGATAATGGCCGGATTGCGGTACTTGAAGGCGAGCTCGAAGGCGAGGCCGACGAAGTCCGCCATCTCCTGCACGGATGCCGGAGCGAGCGCGATAAGCTTATAGTCTCCGTGTCCTCCTCCCTTTACGGTCTGGAAATAGTCCGCTTGGCTCGGTTGGATGGTTCCTAAGCCGGGACCGCCTCTCATGACATTTACAATCAGGCAAGGGAGCTCGGCTCCGGCAAGGTAGGAGATGCCCTCCTGCTTTAAGCTGACACCCGGACTGGAGGAAGAGGTCATCACCATCTTTCCGCTTCCCGCGCCTCCGTATACCATATTGATAGCGGCCACTTCGCTTTCCGCCTGAAGCACTACCATGCCGGTCGTCTCCCACGGTTTCAGCTCGGCCAGCGTTTCCAGCACTTCCGACTGAGGGGTAATAGGGTAACCGAAATACCCGTCGGCTCCGCAGCGGATAGCCGCGTGGGCTATTGCCTCGTTGCCTTTCATTAATACAACTTCTTCTGCCATATTCTTTTCTATTCGCATTTAACTTTATACACTGAGATACATCCGTCCGGGCAGACCGTAGCGCACGAGCTGCATCCGTTACACGTATCCTCTTTCATTTGGTAGGCGTAGTTATAGCCTTTCATATTAACCTCTTTATGTAGAGAAATGACATCGAGCGGACACGCCACCACGCACAAGTTACACCCCTTGCAGCGTTCCGTGTCTACTACGATTGCTCCTTTAAATTTTGCCATAATCTGTGTCTTTATTACGTTATCTTTAGTTCAGCTTTATTGATTGTACATATCCTTGTGGTAGAAGTTGAGTATCTCTATCACCATTTTTCTCGCTTCCGCGGCCGGACTGTCCGGATTGAGGTCGATGGCGTATTGATAGTTGTCCAAAGCCCCCTTCCAGTCTCCCTTTTTCCGGAAAGCGTTTCCCCGCAAATAGTATAGCGTGTCTTTCTCGCATCCGGGCGAGCTGTTTTCAAGAAGCAGGGTTATTTGCTCTATAGCCTTGTCTACCTCTCCACAGTCGATGAGTTCTTTCAAGATACTTATTTGCTCCATTCCTTTTTCTTCAGATTCTAAACCGCAAAGGTAATTCTTATTTGTATAACAAGATATAGGCGCTTTTGAAAAAAAACATAATTTGCGGGCTTTCCTTTTGTCTTCATGTTTCCTGTTCATCGTTTGCGTCTCCTTGTTGTCTGTTTGTCGGGTAGTGTTTGGTTGAGAATCGGATGCGTTGACAGTCGGAGGCTCTTATAGTACGGTGACTATAGTCTTGCCCGAGGGGAGTTGGTTTCAAGCGCTTGGAACTTTAGTTTCATGCCCTTGAAACTGTAGTTTCACGCTGATGAAACTTTAGTTCCACGCCCTTGAAACTATTTGCGCGTGGGCTGCTTTCAAACCGCCGTATCGGGACGGGGCGGATGACGCTCCCTTTGTTGGTCTGTGGCCGTCCGCATAATTACTGGATTTCCAGCCTTTTGATGGACTCGTCATGGGCCTGATGTCCGTGGCGTGTTGAGGGTATTTGTGAAATAGAGATTGTTTGCGTAAGTTTGCGCTCAGTAAGAAACTGAACGGATATATGGAAATAAGTGAACGTATGCGGCTGCTGTTAGCGGACATGAACCGGGGCATCTACGAGAAAGAGACGGAAATCGGACTTTCTCTGTTGGCCGCCTTAGCAGGCGAGAGCGTCTTGCTGTTAGGGCCTCCGGGAGTGGCGAAGTCAATGGTCGCCCGAAGGTTGAAGAGGGCCTTTGAGGACGCGAGGTCATTCGAGTACCTGATGTCCCGCTTCTCTACTCCGGACGAGATATTCGGTCCCGTGAGCATCAGCCGGCTGAAGGAGTCGGACAAGTACGAACGCGTCGTGGACGGGTATCTGCCTGTGGCGGATGTCGTGTTCTTGGACGAGATTTGGAAGGCGGGGCCGGCCATTCAGAACACCTTGCTTACGGTGATAAACGAAAGGCTGTTCAGGAACGGGGACAAGGAATTGCGGCTTCCGCTGAAACTTCTGGTGGCGGCCAGTAACGAGCTGCCGGCTCAGGGCGAGGGACTGGAGGCGCTGTGGGACCGCTTTCTGCTTCGTGTTGTTTGCGCATGCGTGAAGAACGAGGAAACCTTTTACCGGATGTTGCTTGACGAGGGAGAGGACGAGCCTTGTGCCTCCCAATGGCGAATCTCTAACGAGGAGTATGCGGAGTGGCGGTCGCGCATTTCCCGCCTGACCGTTCCGCCCGAGGTGCTGAAAGTCATTACGGAAATTCGCAAGGCGCTCTGCGGGATAGAGATACCGGGGAGCGAGCTGCATAGGAACGTTTACGTCAGCGACCGCCGTTGGAAGAACATCGTCCGCCTGCTGAAAGCGTCGGCCTTCATGCACGGGCGGTCGGAAGTCGCCGTCGCTGACTTGCTGCCCGTCTATCATTGCCTTTGGAACGAACCGGACGAACGGGACAGCGTGCGCCAGATTGTCGTCCGCTCCCTGTTCGCTTCCCTGCGGAAACGGCTTGACGAGATAGGCTTGTCGCTGAAAGCCGACTTGCGGGTGAGCCGTGTGCGGGAAGCGTTGGAAACGGCGAAGCGGGAAGGCGACCATCGGGACGACGATTTGGAGATTACAGACTACTTCTATTATCGGGTGGAACAGCACGGGACGGGAAATACCTATATATTTATAGTGGATTATAAGAACCTGAAGGAGAACGACCGTGCGCGCGCCCCTCAAACAGGGACAATGTATCCCGATCCGTTGAACCCGAAGCGGACCATTATCCGTGCCTTTTCGGGAGTGCAGGTGGAGGGAGCCGAGCGGGTCACCCTGTTCAGGGACGACAAGCACATTTATATTAACGGGGTGCGTTTTCCGATGAAGCGGTTGAAGAAAGGAGAGCGGCAGCAGTTGTGGATAGACAACCTGACCGTGACCGAACGGGACTACGAGAGTGAATTGGAAAGAGTGGACGACGAGATAAACGCGAGAATGAAGGCTTTGAACGGTAATATGTTCGCCACGGAAGAGGATAGGGAAGAGGTAGGACGTTGTGCGGCGGCTGTCCGTAAGGAAATCGCTTGGGCTCGTGTCGACGTGCGTAAACTGCGTTATGGAGAAGGTTGAGCTGAACTTTTACGTACAGACGTTGGAAAGATTCGTCAAGACGGGCGAGTGTGACGAGGGAAAGGGCTACGGTCCGCTCCACGCCTATCTGCTGACGGTGATGAACGACCCGTTTGTCAAGGCGCGGGTGTTGGCCGACGAGGTCTGCGCCCGGGTCTTTTTGGACATGATGCTCCGCTTTGTCCGCCAGAGTATGGAGAAGGAGAGATACAACTTGCAGAAAAGCCAGACGGAACAGAAGGGCATGGAGCTTGCGTTGGAATGGTCGCTCGACAAGAAGAAACACGGTTGGCAGGCGTTGGTTCAGGAGATAGACCGAAAGTACCGACAATACGGTTTCGACGGGAATTTCTATATGACATCGCTTTGTGATGGGAAGTATGCGGATGATGAGCTGTGGGAAAAAATGGTAGACGACTGGAAGGAGGCTTTCCGCAACAAGACGAAGAGAGAGCAGGAGGAGGACATCGCCTCGAAGAGGGATATGGCGGAGAAACGGATGAAGGCGGCCATTGAGACAATTCCGAAGTATTTGGCCGATAACCGGATAAATAGGGAGGAGTTCTTTCAGGCGTGGGGACTGATGGACTGCATTTGGAATACGGTGGAGTTTGAGCGGCTGAGAAAAGTGGTGCGCCTTCAGAAGTCGTATCCGGAGATTGTGAAGGTGGCCAACAAGATGGGCCGGATGGCGACTGAGGAAGGGCGGGGGAGAATGTTCGTGTCGGAAGGAACGGTCTATCGGATGGAGCATTCTTCCAAATCCGATATTGCCGGCATAACGGTGGGCGATGACCTGAACTCTCTTTTGCCGATGGAACGGGCGCAGTGCGCCGATGAGGAGCTGGAGGATTTGTTCGTCTATAAGTACCTCACCCGTAAACTTCAGAACTTCCGTTATAAGTCCGAGGTCATGCGTCCGGCGAGGCGGTTAGAGGTAAGGCCCTTTGTCCGCAAGGGGCCGATGATTGTTTGTCTGGATACATCCGGCAGCATGGTGGGAGTCCCGGAGAAAATCGCCAGTTCGTTGATGGTGAAACTTCTGGAGATAGCCGACCGGCAAAAAAGAGACTGCTTTCTAATCGCTTTCTCCGTTTCGGTTCGTCCTATTGACGTGCGCAGGGAGCGGGCGAAGTTGCTTGACTTCTTTTCCACTACGGCTTGCGGAGACACAAGTGCCGTGCGGATGTTGGACGAGGTGTTCCGTCTGCTTCATTCCGGAGAGGGATATGCCGGTGCCGATGTCTTGTGGGTCAGTGACTTTAAGATTCCACTAACGGATAAGGACCGGATATGCCGGATGCAGGAACATCGGCGGGTCGATACCCGTTTTTACGGCCTGCAAATCGGTAAGGCGGAGAACAAATGGTCGCCTTATTTCGACCATATTTATAAAATAGGCTATACGCCGATGCGAAAGTATTGAGAGAATAAACAAAAAAGGAAAGGAGATATGGATATTGTTTTGCTTGTGATAGGAGCGATATGCTTGTTGTTTGGGCTTTCGGGTTGCGTGCTTCCGATGATTCCCGGCCCGCCGTTGGCTTATGTCGGACTGTTGTTGGCCCATGCCACGGACAAGGTACAGTTTTCCGCTACCCAACTGTGGGTGTGGTTGCTATTGGTGGTGGTCGTACAATTATTGGATTACGTCACTCCGCTTTTAGGCAGTAAGTACAGTGGCGGAAGTAAATGGGGGAATTGGGGATGTGTTGTTGGAACGATAGTCGGGCTGTTTTTCCTTCCGTGGGGAATCATAGTCGGCCCTTTCGCCGGAGCGGTGATTGGAGAATTGTTGGGAGATAAGGAACTCCGTCAAGCTCTCAAGTCCGGGGTAGGTTCATTAATCGGTTTCTTATTTGGAACCGTAGTGAAATTGCTTCTTTGTGGATATTTTTGCTATCAGTTTGTTGTTGGACTTTTATAGTTCCTTGTTTGTTTCCTAAATTGATACATATATGAAGTGATTTAAACTTTTTTTCCTTAATCCTTATCTTAATAGCATAACGGAAAAAGTGGATCATGCCATTGGCTAATTGGGCCATAATCTCGCAACAACTCGCCATAAAGTTTGGAAACCAGTCTAAATTGGAACATTCATTAAACCCAAATCGGTCATTAGAGATTTGGGTTTATTGAATATAACGAAAAGAGGTGCGGAACCGATAAAGCTTCCGCACCTCTTTTATTGTCATTAAAAAGCTTATTATCAAGAAACTTATTCCGCTGCGTTGTTTTCCGTTGCGGCCTCCTCAGAAGGAGCGTTTTCTTCGGGCGCTTCAGCGGCTGCCTTTGCGGCTTCTTCAGCTGCTTTCTTTTCGGCTATCGCTTTCGCCTTCGCTTCGTTCACTTTCTTTTCGGCTTCCAAACGAGCTTTCTCAGCCGCACGTTTAGCCTCTTCTTGCTTAGCCTTCAGTGCGGCCAGTCCGGATTGCTTGTTGTTCTTCCAAGCCTCGAACCTAGCTTCCGCCTCAGCCTCTCCGAATGCGCCTTTAGCCACACCGCCCAAAAGGTGTTTCTTCATGTAAACTCCTTCATGGGAAAGGATGCTGCGTACGGTATCCGTCGGTTGCGCACCTTTCAAAACCCAAGACAATGCAGCCTCGAAATTCAAATCTACCGTAGCGGGGTCGGTATTAGGGTTATAAGTACCAATTTTCTCAATAAATCTACCATCACGTGGTGCTCTACTGTCTGCAATAACGATAGCGTAGAAGGCATAGCCTTTACGTCCGCGTCTTTGCAATCTGATTTTTGTTGCCATTTAAATAATTGTATTTTAGTTAATGATTTGAATTATGTGCTATTAACTCGTAATAGCGGTCGCAAAGATACCGCTTTATCCGGTAATGGCAAAGAAGATTTGTAAATATCTTGCTCATTGAGGGAAGAAAAAGCTATTTGTAAATACTCAGATACTCTTCTATCGCTTTTACGGTCGTGTCTTTTAGCAATACCTTTTTCTCCTTATCAAGAAGATACAGTGTCGGAATCGCCTTGAGGTCATAGAGCTGCCGCTCCTTGATGATGAGTTCCTTATCGTAAGCGTTAATCCATTTCTGAGGGAACTCGTTGAGATGCTTTCTCCACTCTTCCAGTTCCTCGTCCGGATAGAGGGAAAGAACGGTCAGCCTCTTCTCGTTCAACAGACCGTTGACGTTCAGGGCGCTGTTTAGTTCTCTGGTCGTTTCGCTGCATGCGTGGCAACCGGGGTTATTGATGAACAGCAGTACATACTCCGTCTTTATCTGGTACAGGCTGCCTTGCGCCCCGGAAGCCAGTGTATAGGTAAAGTCTAACGCCTTCGTTCCTATGCGGTTCTTCTTGGCTAATTCCAAACGTGCGGTGGGGCGTATTTTCTCTACCTTATCTAAAATTTGAGAGGCTATCATTGTCTCCAGTACCGGGATGTAAAACTCTTCATTGCGCATTGGCGAGTTGGGGTCATACAAGTATTTATCCGCAAGGTCGGTGATGTAATCGAATACTTTCTTATTGACGCTTGCCCGTTCTATTGCGCTTCGCATGGCCTCTTGAGCGGTTTTGAGGGGAACGTGATTGAGCACGTTACAGAAGTCCACCCACGCCTGTTCCGTAACGGCGGGATGATGAATGTAGTTCGTGTCGGCGAAATTTACGTTGTCCCAATAGTGCCTTACGAGGAAGTCCGCCCGTAGTTCCGGAGCGGTCATCATTGGAGGTATTTCGGGTAAGGTAAAGACGGTTATCGTGTCTTGCCGGACTTCGCTTTTCGCTTGGGCGGGAGCGGTGGACGGAGCCTTTCCGCCGTTGCAGGCGAAGAGTGGCAGTGCGCATAGAGCGGTAAGGAGACTTATCATTGGTTTCATTGTCAATCGTATATAATTGGCGCAAAGATAACTCCCTTTTAAGTTTCCCGAAAGTTTGCGGAGGTATTTCTATAATAATATGTGTAACGGGTAAGCCTACTTTTCCTTAGCGAGAGTAAACACGAACTCCAGTCCACCGCCCTGATTGTTTTTAGCGGAGATGCTTCCTCCGTGAATAATAACCGCGTTTTTCACGATGGCCAACCCAAGTCCGGTTCCTCCCAACTTACGCGAACGGCCTTTATCTACGCGGTAGAAACGCTCGAAGAGACGGTTTAGATGTTCCGGTGGAACACCCACGCCCGTATCGGCGAAGCTGAAGTAAAAGTAATTCTCATCTTCACGGAAGCAGTTGATATTAATCTGTATATGCGTTCCGGCGTATGCGATAGCGTTATCCATCAGGTTTCGGAAAATAGAGTAGAGTAGCGAGTAGTTGCCTCTCAGTTGGATACTCCTCCTGAGCGAGTTGATGACCGTAATGTGCCTTTCTTCCAATTCAAGTGCGACCTCGTTGACAATGTTGGCCACTAGCATGCTGATGTCTACCCGTTCCATGTCTATCATGTTTGCCGCTTCGTCCATGCGGGTAAGGACGGAGATGTCCCGTAGCAGGCGGCTCAGGCGATTGCTTTGCGCATAGCAGCGTTCGAGGAACACGTCTACTTTTTCTTTCGGGATAGAATCGTTGTTGACGATGGTTTCCAGATATCCCTGTATGCTGCTGACGGGGGTTTTCAGCTCGTGGGCGATGTTCTGTGTCAGTTGGCGTTTCAGGCGCACTTGCTCTTCCTCTTGCGTGACGTCGTTGATTGAAATTTCGAAGCTTGCGTCCTGAAATATGATACACTCTACGATGAAAGTCTTTCCATTCTTATTGATGGTTACTGACATTCTCTTCTCGTCTTTCCCTCTGGAGCGTTGTTGTTGGTTCTTATTGATGAAGTGTGTGATGTCCTTCAGTTCCTCTATGGCGAACACCTCTTCCGTCGTCTCCAAGTTTGAGTCTGAAATCAGGTTGCTGTATTGCGTAAAGAGATTATTGACCAGTATCTCTTTCTTATCTTTTGTGAAGACTCCCAATCCCTCGTGCGAGATTTGCAGGTGGGTAATCAGCTTTTCTCGCTCGATATAAAGGTCCTCTTTCGTCTCGTGAAGCCTTTTGTAGATTTGGATAATGTGCTGTGATATTTCTCCCAACTCGTTATGCGGAAAGGCCGATATCTCGGTATCTATTGGCTCGTTTTTATCGGCCCGCATAGCGAATTCCCTTAGCTTGTTGATTGAGGTTCCCAGTTTGTTGGTAAACTTATAGAATATAACGATTAGTAACAGGGTAACGACGATGGTAAACCATAGATAATGAGGGTCTGCCTTCAGTGTAGTGACCAAGCTGACGTTATAAGGTAAGGCGGAACGGATGATGCATTCCTTATACGATGTAGCCGAATAGAAATAAGATATGCCTGTCGTTTCAGAGATGCGGCGCACGTCGAATCCGCTTCCGTACACCAACGCTTTTTTGACTTCCGGGCGGTCCAGATGATTCTCCATAGCCGAAAGTGGAGTCTCGTAGCTGTCGTATATCACCTTGCCTTTTAGGTCTATTAGCGTCACTCTCAGGTCTTTCAACGCGTGGTTCCTGACATAGTCGTCTATACTGTCCTTATTCGCGGTCCTATTTTTCAGCCATTCATACAGGCGACTGTTGTAGTCCTGCAGCTGAAGGTTCAGCAGCTCGGCCTTATATTCCCTCTCGCGCTGATACTGATAGGCGATGAAGCAGGTCGCGAACACTACAAACAAAAGTATTACCGAGAGGAATAGCTTTCGGCTGAAAGAGAGAAAATGCTTTTGGGTGACAGGCAGATTCATAAGTAAACGAATTTATTCGGCTTCAAAGCAGTATCCGTATCCGAGACGGGTAACGATACACTTCCCGTATTCTCCGATTTTTTTGCGGAGTCGCGTTATATTTACGTCGATAGTGCGGTCGAGCACATATACTTCGTCGCTCCATATACGGGTTAGGATATCTTCCCGCGAGAAAACCCTTCCCTTGTTCTGAACGAGCAGGAGTAGAATTTCGAATTCTTTTTTGGTAAGCGGAACTTCTTTTCCGTCTATGCTCACCTTTTTCTTGGTAATATCTACCACGAGCGACTTATAGACGATACGTTCTAGAGCTTGCTCCGTGTCCGCCGTTGCGGTTCGCCGGAGCACCGCCTTGATGCGGGCGATGACTTCACGCAGAGAGAAGGGTTTCGATATATAGTCGTCTGCGCCTAAGTTAAATCCCGTGATGGTATCGTTTTCTGTATCTTTGGCTGTAATGAATATGATGGGAACCTTTTCCGTCTTTTTGTCTTTCTTCAGCATATTAGCCATCTTGAAACCGGAAATTTCCCCCATCATTACATCCAGCAGAATCAGGTGATAACTGCTGATGTTCATTTTCAATGCCTCTTCGGCCGAATTGGCTGTATCTACCATGTAACCCTCGTTCTCAAGGTTAAACTTCAGAATCTCGCAGAGATCTTCTTCGTCATCGACAACTAGAATGCGGTAATCGTTCATATTATATATAATGTATATTGATACGGCAAAATTACGCTTTTATTTTATCCGGGGCAAAGGTGCGGATAGTTTGTTACGGGTAAATGAAACGAATGTTACAATGGCGTTACATGGCCGGGCACCGCGTACCTACGGAACAAATGCGCTATTTTGCGGCCTTTCTTCGTAACGAGCGACAAGCATTCCGCATAAGGGTTGCGATTCCCGGCCCTTTCCGGGATAGACTGAAAGATAGGCGTTTACGGGAAAGCCCTGTTTCTCGTGAGCCGTAGCCCTGTTTCTCATGAGCCATTGCCCCATTTCTCGCGAGCCGTAGCCCTTTCCAACAAATCGAGTGCGTGGTACCTTTGCAGTCCTGTACCAGACGTATTTCCAGACTGGGTGAGATGGAACGGGGATAACGGTAAGAAGCCTATTGAAAAACGGGAGCTGAAAAAGGAGAATGAAAAGTTTTATGTCTCGAAACAGGGCAAGTTGCGCTATTAATCATTACCTTTGGCAAGGAAAGACTTTGCCTTTGGCGGGCTTTCCGCAACGCGTGAAACTTAATGGAAATGCTTATGTCACTGACGGACTTTAAGAAATACAGGCGCGAAGTAACCGGAGGAATCGTCGTGCTTCTGCTTTTGGTGGGAGGAATGTCCATATTCAAGTACACCTCCTTTTTCAATACGGATTTCGAGATTACGGATGACTTGGGAGGCAACATCTTCCCGTCCGCCATACTCTCTGTGGCCACTACGGACGCTCAGGTCATTGTGCCTTCGGACACGATGTGCTTAGGCAACCCGAAGTCTTGCGTCGCCGTGCGTGTCCGCTCGGGAAAAGCCTTTAGCCGCATACGCGTCGAGGTGGCCGAGACTCCCTTCTTCGCCCGCTCCGTATCGGAGTTCGTCCTGAATAAGCCCCGCACGGAATATACCATCTATCCGGACATCATCTGGGACTATGAGGCGTTGCGTAACAATGCGCAGGCGGAGCCGATTAGCGTGGCCGTGGAGGTGGAGATGAACGGCGAGAAGTTAGGGCAGCGGGTACGCACTTTCTCCGTGCGCAGCGTGAACGAGTGTCTGTTGGGATACGTGGCCAACGGAACCGACTTTCACGATACGAGCATCTTTTTCGCCGCCTACGTCAACGAGGAGCATCCCATGATAGACAAGCTGCTTCGCGAGGCGCTAAACACCCGTATCGTCAACCGTTTCCTCGGCTATCAGAGCAAGGCCGACGGGGCGGTGGACAAGCAGGTTTACGCCCTGTGGAACGTCTTACAGAAACGTAACTTCCGCTACAGCTCCGTGTCCAACACGAGCCTTTCGAGCAACGTGGTCTTTTCTCAACGGGTACGCACGTTGGACGATGCGTTGGAGTCCTCGCAAATCAATTGCGTGGACGGTAGCGTGTTGTTCGCCTCCCTGTTGCGGGCCATCAACATCGACCCCATTCTGGTGCGCACGCCGGGGCACATGTTCGTGGGATATTATACCGACCATACGCATAAGGAGAAGAATTTCCTCGAAACCACGATGATAGGCGACGTGGATATGGACGACTTCTTTCCCGACGAAGGACTGGACTCGACGATGGTCGGGAAGTCGCAGAACGAAATGTCTCGGCTCACCTTCGAGAAGTCCAAGCAGTACGCCAACCGGAAGTACGCCGAAAACAAGGAAGGCATCCATTCCGGCAAGCTGAACTACATGTTTCTCGAAATATCGAAGGAGGTGCGCCGGAAGATACAGCCGATAGGGAAATAGTCCGTTTTTTCTTCCTATCTTTGCCGCATCAATCTTTAAAAAGACGATAACGCATGCAAGGCAAGAAATTTATCTCTCCCGGAGCGTGGTTCTCCATGATATATCCGTCGAGTTGGAGCGAGTTTGAGGATGGCGAAGGCTCATTCCTTTTTTATAATCCGGACGTGTGGACGGGCAATTTCCGCATATCCGCCTATAAGGGAGCCGCCGGATACGGCAAGGAGGCGGTGCGTCAGGAGCTGAAAGAGAACGCCTCCTCATCGGCGGTCAACGTCGGGCCGCTCCGCTGCGCTTATAGCAAGGAGATGTTTCAGGAGGAGGGCAAATACTATACCTCCCACATTTGGATTACGGGAATAGACGACATGGCGTTCGAATGCTCGTTCACCGTTCTCAAGGGAGGAAGCGTGAAAGAGGCGGAAGCCGTTATCGCCACGTTGGAACGCAGGATAGAGGGACGCAAATACCCGGCCGAGCTTATCCCCGTACGCCTTTCCGAGGTCTACCTCATAAACGAGCGCTATGGATGGGTAGAGGGTCTCGTGAAGCGGGAACTGAAGAAAGATTTTCAGGGAGCGGAGGAGGACTTGGAGAATCTGCAAAAGGTGGTCGACAGCGGAGCGATAGGCCCCAAGAAAAAAGACGACTGGATGGGGATGGGAATCGCCCTTTGCGTCATTCTCGCCAACGAGATTGAGGGGATGGAGTGGAAAACGCTGATTGACGGCAACCGGGAAGCTCCCGTGCTCTGTTCCGGTGACAAGGTCATCGACCCCATGAAGCTGTCGTGGAGCAAGGTAAAGTCCGGACAGCCTTTCAACGTGGTGAAGGAGTATCAATCCGTTATCGATAGCCTATGACACCCTGCCTGCAAGTAGACGGACTGACCAAGTCGTTCGGCGACTTGGTACTCTTCGAGAACGCCTCGTTCGCCATAGCCGAGGGGCAACGCGTGGGACTCATCGCGAAGAACGGAAGCGGAAAATCCACGCTGCTGAACATCCTTTCCGGCAGGGAAGGGTACGACAGCGGAAGCGTCGTGTTCCGCCGCGACCTCCGGGTGGGTTATCTGGAGCAAACGCCCGACTATCCTGCGGAGCTGACCGTGCTCGAAGCCTGCTTCCATCACGGCAACGCCACCGTGGAGCTTATCAAGGAGTACGAACGCTGCATGGAGACTCCGGGCTACCCCGGAATGGACGGGCTGTTGGCCCGCATGGACCATGAGAAGGCGTGGGAGTACGAGCAGAGAATAAAGCAGATTCTCTCCCAACTGAAGATACGCCACTTCGACCAGAAGATAGGCGAGCTTTCCGGCGGACAGCTGAAGCGGGTGGCGTTGGCCAACGCGCTGATTACCGAGCCTGACTTCCTGATGCTGGACGAGCCGACCAATCATCTGGACATCGACATGACCGAGTGGCTGGAGGACTATCTCCGCCGCTCAAAGCTCAGCTTGCTCATGGTGACGCACGACCGTTATTTCCTCGACCGCGTGTGCTCCGAAATCATCGAGATTGACAACCGGCAGCTCTACCGCTACAAGGGGAATTACAGCTACTATCTGGAGAAGCGGCAGGAGCGCGTCGATGCCAAGAACGCGGAGATAGCGAGGGCCAACAACCTCTACCGGACGGAACTGGACTGGATGCGCCGTATGCCGCAGGCCCGGGGACACAAGGCGCGCTACCGCGAAGAGGCCTTCTACGAATTGGAGAAGGTGGCCAAGCAGCGCGTACACTCCGCCGACGTGAAACTGGAAGTGAAGGCGTCGTACATCGGAAGCAAGATTTTCGAGGCCGACCATTTGTTCAAGAGCTTTGGCGACCTGAAGATTCTGGATGACTTCTCCTATGTCTTCTCCCGTTACGAAAAGATGGGTATCGTGGGAGACAACGGAACAGGCAAGTCCACCTTCATCAAGATACTGGTAGGGCAGATGAAGCCGGACAGCGGTACGCTGGACATCGGCGAGACGGTGCGCTTCGGCTACTACTCGCAAGAGGGATTGCGGTTCGACGAGCAGATGAAGGTCATCGACGTGGTGAGGGATATCGCCGAGGTCATCGAGTTGGGCAACGGAAAGACGTTGACCGCCTCGCAGTTTCTGCAACACTTCCTGTTCACTCCCGAGACGCAGTATAGCTACGTTTACAAACTGAGCGGAGGCGAACGCCGCAGGCTGTACCTATGCACCGTCCTGATGCGCAACCCTAACTTCCTGATACTGGACGAGCCGACCAACGACTTGGACATCGTGACGCTGAACGTGCTTGAGGAGTATCTGCGCGGCTTCAAGGGATGCGTAATCGTTGTCTCGCACGACCGCTACTTCATGGATAAGGTAGTAGACCACCTGTTGGTGTTCAAGGGACAGGGCGACATCCGCGACTTCCCGGGCAATTACAGCGACTACCGTGAATGGAAAGAAGCGCAGGCCCAACGGGAGAAGAAAGCAGAGGCGAAGCCGAAGGAGGAGAAGGCTCCCCGTGTCCGTCAGAACGACAAGCGCAGGATGAGTTTCAAGGAGAAGCGGGAGTTTGAGCAGTTGGAGAAGGAAATCGCCGAACTGGAGGAGGAGAAGAAACGGATAGAGGAGCTGCTGTGCGGAGGTACGCTTTCCGTCGACGAGCTTACCGAAAAGTCGAAGCGATTGCCCGTGGTGAATGACCTCATCGACGAGAAGACGATGCGTTGGCTCGAACTGAGCGAACTGGAGGGATAGGCGGCTTTCTCCTTATATATAATATAATGTATATAATATAATAATGTATCATAGCCATTGTCTATACTGCGACGGGCGGGCGCGAATGGAAGATTTCGTCCGTTTCGCCATCAGCGAGGGGATTCCTTCATACGGATTCTCTTCACACGCTCCACTGCCGTTTTCTACCGCATGGACGATGGAGTGGGACCGTATGGACGATTATCTGGCCGAGTTCGCCCGGCTCAAGCGGAAATACGCCGACCGGATTGAGCTGATTGTCGGACTGGAGATAGACTACCTGAACGACGAAAGCCAACCCGCCTCACCCTGTTTTCAACGGCTGCCGCTCGACTATCGCATCGGTTCCGTACACTTGCTATACACCCCGAAAGGGGAGATAATTGACATCGATACGCCCGCTGATGTTTACCGAAAACTTGTAGATACCTACTTCGGAGGTGACATTGAGTCCGTCGTGCATCTATATTACAGTAGGTTACGCAGGATGGTAGAGGTTGGACAATTTGACATACTGGGCCACGCCGACAAGATGCACTACAACGCCTCACGCTATCGCCCGGGGCTGTTGGACGAGCCGTGGTACGACACTCTCGTCCGCGAATATCTTGCGGAAGCCGTCCGCCGGAACTACATCATCGAGGTCAATACCAAATCCTACCGCGACTTGGGCACGTTCTATCCCAACGAGCGCTATTTCCCCTTCTTGCGCGAACTGGGGGCCCGCGTTCAGGTCAATAGCGACGCCCATTATCCCGACCGCGTCAGCTATGGGCGGAGGGAAGCCATGACCGCCCTCCGCAAGGCCGGGTTCGAGGCGCTGACCGAATGGCGGGGTGGCGGATGGACACAGGTGCCTTTCCCCTGACGAAGCCTTTCCCTTTCACTTGTCTTTAGCCTGTGTAAAGCTCGTTTAGAGCCTAAACGCAAAATGTAAACAGGCTCTTGAATTTCTTCCCTGAATCACGGACGAGATTGAGGCGGCTTTATATTTTATTTTTATGGCATTCACCAATTAAACGAAAAGACAATGAAAGGAAAAAACACTCGCAACGCCTTGTCCTGTCAGGAGTTTCGCGCGGCACTCTCTCGCGTGGTTCAAGAGACGAGGCAATCGGGCCGATTGAGTACGGCCACCAACTACTGTTCGGCCGCGGCCAGTTTCTTCAGTTTTCTGGAGCAGACGGAGGAAGACTTCAGGTTAGAGTCCGTCATCTTCGTTCGCTACGAGCACTGGTTGCGGAGCAAGGGTCTGCTGCGCAACAGCACGTCGTTCTACATGCGAAACTTGCGTGCCATGTGTCGCGCACTGAAGGGACGGGGGACGCTGAAGAACGTCGATTTTTTCGGGGGAGTCTATACGGGCGTGGACAATACCCGCAAGCGGGCGGTGGCGGAAAGCGTCATCGCCCGTGTCAAGCGCGCCGACCTGTCAGCCGAACCGATATTGGCCTACTACCGCGACCTGTTCCTTTTCTGCTTCTACTGCCGGGGAATGTCGTTCGTCGATTTGGCCTATCTTCGTACGGAGAATATCCGCGACGGCTACATCCGCTACTCCCGCCGCAAGACGGGACGCACCATAGAGATTCACATCGAGAAGTGCATGACGGAAATCATGGCCCGCTATCCCGGTCAGTTGGGTTACGTGTTTCCCATCATTACGACTTCCGACTCCGTCAAGGCGTATAGGCAGTATCGTTCCGCCATCTGCGTGTTCAACCGCATGCTGAAGCGTCTGGCCGAGCGTCTGGGCGTGCCCGTGTTTTCGTCTTACGCGAGCCGCCACACGTGGGCCACCATCGCGCGCGACAAGCAAGTGCCCCTGTCCGTAATCAGCGAAAGCATGGGGCATTCGTCAGAAGCGGTTACCCGTATCTATCTGGCATCTTTCAGCCAACAGGTCATTGACGAGGCGAATAAAAGCGTGATTGATATTTGAGGGGGAGGAAATCTATTTCTACCCGAGAAATAGATTTTATCGATTTTAGGACTCGCTTCCTGATGGATAAGTGCGGTCTACTTTTCTTTTGTCCATGACACAAAAGAAAAGATAGCAAAAGAAAAGGTCGGGGCTGAACCTCAAGGGCGGCTCCCGCTTGGTCTCGCTAAAGCGCAAGAACTCGCCCTTACGGGCTCAGACAGGCTTGCGCTTCTTCACGCTCAACCGGCGCGCTCGCTTTTTCGCCCTTTCGATTAGGCCCTGCCGTGCGGATTAATCATCATCTTCCGGCCTAAGCGAAGAGCCGTTAAGCGGAGAGCGTTGGACGGGCGTTAAAAGGCGCGGGCTGTTTGAGCCGAAGGCGAGTTTTCGCGCCTTAGCCCGACCGACACTCGGAGTAGGCTCTGAGGTTCAGACGGAAACCTTTCTTTTTGGTACATTTTTCTTTTGGTTACGAAAGAAAAAGTACATGGCGCATAAATAAAAAAACGGGACTATCGTAACCGAAAGAATATAAACAGTCACCAATTTCTTCCTTTCCAATATTATAAATTAGGAAATATCTATTTCTCGGGTAGAAATATTTATAAATAAACAATGATGTTAGTAAATAATTACATATCTTTGTTGCGTATTTCTCGGGTAGAAATAGAATTGATTATATATACATAATTGTAAAAAGGGGATGAGGAATATACCCTATCTTATATTGAGCCTATATCTTTGCTCAATATCAGCTTCCGCTATGGGAGAAAACCGGATGGTTCTTCCCCCGGATTCAGTTGTAGGAGCGTCCATATCCGCTGACATGAAGCAGACCGGAGACTCTGTGATACTCTTCCGCTTCATTCCCGGAAAGATGGAGTTCTACTCCCCCTACATGAACAACGACGAAGCCATCAGGCAGGCAGTCAGCCTGATTGAAAAGCATCGGGACGAGATTGTCTCCGGCAAGGCCTATATCCTCGTCAAAGGCTTCTGCGGCTCGTACGCCAACGCCGCCGAGAATCTGCGGGCGGCCAAGACGCGCAGCAACCACGTGAAGTCATATTTTATCCTCCACAACGGAATGAAGGAGGACTACTACCGCACAAGAAACTACACCTACGCTTACAAGGGAATCAACGATGTCGTGGCCCTCTTCGGGCTGGAATATGCGCCCGGATATACGCCGCCGGTGAAGAAGCCCGAGCCCGCTCCCGAGCCTAAGCCCGAACCGGAAGTCGTTCCGGAACCGGAGCCTGCGCCCGAGCCTGAACCCGAACCGACACCCCAACCGGAACCGGTGGTGACGCCCGCGGAGCCTGAACCGGCTGTCGCGCCCGCTCCTGTCACTGAGTACGCGTTCACCCCGTGGTCCATCAAAACCAATCTGCTGTACGACGCCGCGCTGATGCCGTCGCTCGAAGTGGAGTACCGCATCAACGAGCGTTGGTCGGTGGCCGTGGAGGGCAACATGGCGTGGTGGCACAACGACGGCAAGCACAAATACTACCAACTGGCCACCATACTGCCCGAGGCGCGCTACTGGTTCAAGCCGCAGGGACAGCGTCGGGGGCACTACGTGGGCCTGTTCGGGGGAGGCGGATGGTACGACCTCGAAAACGGCGGCCGCGGGTACAAGGGCGAGGGCGGAATGATAGGCCTGAGCTACGGCTACCAGTTCCCCGTGGGGAAATACTTCTCCTTCGAGGCCGGAGCGGGCGTAGGATACGCGCATACAGAATACGAGGAATACCTACCCATAGACGGACACTACGTCTATCAGGAGACGAAGCGGACCAGTTACTTCGGGCCGCTCAAGCTGAAATTCTCGTGGGTATGGCATATAGGCAGATGGATAGAGAAAGGAGGCAAACGATGAAAAAGCATATGCGTCATATCAACGGCAAGGCGCTCGGGAAGGCCGGGCGCGCGGTCCTGTTCCTCATGTTGGGTGTCTCGCTCCTCACCTCGTGCCGCAAGGACTTGTGCTACAATCACGACGAGCACAGCATCTCGGTGAAGGTGGACGTGAAAGCCGAGTGGGAGCAGGAGTGGGAGCGAACCTACGGGTACGACTGGGAACTACTGTGGAACGAAGAGTGGGTGCGCGACTATGACGACCTGCGTCCCGAAAAGGCCGAGGGCATACGGGCGTTGGTCTACGACGACGAAAGCGCCCCTCACTCCGAGAGCAACCTCCCCGCCGAAGGAGGGCGGGTGCCTATGGGCGAAGGCACGTTCGACCTGCTGTTCTATAACAACGACACGGAGTACATCGTGTTCAGCAACACTTCCGCCTCCGCGTCGGCCACGGCCACCACGCGGAGCCTGAGCCGCTCCTCGTACCAAGCCATGCACGGGGAGGAGCGCACGGTGAACATGCCCGATATGCTCTACGGAACCTTCGTCGAGGACCACGTGGCGGGCAAGACGCTCGAACCCGTCACGCTGCCCGTCACCATGCGCCCGTTGGTCTACACCTACATGATACGCTACGAGTTCTCTCACGGACAGAGGTACGTCGCTTTGGCGCGCGGGGCGTTGGCGGGAATGGCCGAGTCGGTCTACCTGCGCGACGGGCACACCGGCCCCGAGGCCGCCACGGTGATGTTCGACTGCACCGTAGAGCCTTACGGAGCCGAGGCGTTGGTCAACTCCTTCGGCGTGCCCGACTATCCCGGCGACCACTATAACCGGGACGATGAGGATGACGAGTGGAACGACGGCAAGCATAACGCCCTCAACCTCGAAGTGCGTCTCTTCAACGGCAAGATAAAGAGCTTCGAGTTCGACGTGTCCGACCAAGTGCGGCGGCAACCCCGCGGGGGAGTCATCACGGTGACGGGCATCGAGATCAGTGACGAGGAAGGCTTGGAAGGCTCCAGTGGATTTGACGTGGACATAGACGGGTGGGGCGACTATATTGACATCCCGCTCCCCATTAACTGAGAAACTTTTATTGAGATAAATAACTTGTATGTTTAATTTAATTCTTTGGGTTTTATGAAGATGAAAAAAGGTTTATTGATGCTTGGGATAGCCGTAGCTGCTTTTTCAAGCTGTACGAACGAGGAAGTGGTGGATATGCCGGACAACCGCGCCATCAACTTCAATGGATTTGTGAACAACAACACAAGGGCTGTGACGGAGATTACGAGCTCCGATGGTAGTTTATCTAAATTCTACGTATTTGGACAAGCAGGGACATCCTCTTCTTGGACGGTAACGTTATTCAATAATACAGAAGTGTCAGGAGGAAAAGTTGAAGACAACTCTAGATGGGCTCCTGTTAATCCGGCGTATTGGGAAGTCGGGAAAGACCACCGCTTTGCGGCTTACTCGGATGGTAATGTGCAGAACAACAACGTATCTTATAGTCCGGCAGACCAGAAGCTGACGTTCAGCAACTATACGCCTAACAACGCTAAGGACTTGATTGTGGCTATTCCCGCTCAGATTGATGGGGCTAATGTGGATGAAACCTATAACACGAAGGTAGACTTGTCGTTCTATCACATGCTGTCGCAAGTGAAATTCACGTTCACGACTAAGGTGAATGATAACTATACGGTGAAGATTAGCGATATACAGGTGGCAACGGCTACGACCTCAGCTACGGGTACGTATACCATCGGCACTACGGGCCAAGTGGGTACTATTGATTGGACTACTTCTCCAACATCGGGTACTATTAACTTCGACGAGATAGAGGACATTACTACCGCAACCAATTCAACCGCCAACCTCGTGATTCCGCAAAACAACACCAATAACATCAAAGTGACTTTCACTGCTGATTTGTACAACTCCGCCAATGAGCATATCGGTACGGCTGACTTCACCGCTTCATTGAGCTATGAGGCTACTAGCACTGCAAGTACGGAGGTAGGCACTGACAATACGTGGACTCCGGGCTACCGCTACAACTACACGGCGGAAATCCCGACCGATAAATGGACAGACCCTGACGACCCTGATAAAGAGCTGATGCCTATTGAATTTACGGTAAGTGCAGTTGATGGTTGGGAGAATGCTAATGAAAGTACCGCTACGGTAAGTGTAGTTGAACCGTAAGAGATCATTCTCCTTTGCCTTTAGCTAAGGCAAGCGACCCATAGGCCCTGAGGGGTTGAATGTTCCCCTCACGGCCACGAACAATTAAACGAATTAATTAATCACTCGCTCATTGACATTTTGGTTAGCATGGGATTTGTACTTTTTCTTTCGTAACCGAAAGAAAAAGCTACCAAAAAGAAAGGTTTCCGTCTGAACCTCGGAGCCTACTCCGAACGTCGCTCGGGCTAATCCGCGAAAACTCGCCTTCGGCTCAAACAGCCCGCGGCTTTTAACGCCCTCCCGACATTCTCCGCTTAACGGCTCCTCGCTTAGGCCGGAAGATGATGATTAATGATTAATCCGCACGGCAGGGCCTAAGCGAAAGGGCGAAAAAGCGAGTGCGCCGGCCGAGCGTGAAGAAGCGCAAGCCTGTCTGAGCCCGTAAGGGCGAGTTCTTGCGCTTTAGCGAGACCAAGCGGGAGCCGCCCTTGAGGTTCAGCCCCGACTTAAAGTACAAGCGAAAAGTAGAACCCCCGTGCTAACCGAAACGCCAATGAGCGCGAAAAAGGAAAAGATTATGGCAAAGGTAGATTTAACGATGGACCTCAACTTGAAGGCCTACCCGAACGACCTGACACCTGACGTCGATTCGGACTATGTAGTGAAAGTAGACACGCAGACCACCTCGCTGACGCTGGACGACCTCGCCGAGATGGCCGCCGCCCGCATCGGCTGCGAGGAGACCGTGGCCCGTAGCGTGGCGCAGGTACTGATGGAAGAGGCGGCCCGCGCCGTGGCCAGCGGGTTCTGCGTCAGCACACCCCTCTGCTACGTGCAGCCTATGGCCAGTGGCGTGCTGATGGAGGAGGAGCTTTCGCAACCGGTAGACCGCCAACGGGTGAAGGTCTACGGCAGCTTCCGTCAAGGTCCCGCGCTGACCGAGGCCATCGGCAAGGCCAAGCTGAAACTCTATCTGCAACCCGCCAGTACGGGGCCTTACATCGCCGGCATGGTGAGCGCCATGCAGAGCGCGGCCGAGAAGGGCGTCACCGTGGCCATGCAGCCGGGCGAGATGGTGGTCATTACGGGCAACAAGCTCAAGGTGGTAGGCGACGACCCCGAAGTGGGAGTCAAGCTCACCTCCGTGGCCGAGCCGAGCGAGTCGTTCCTTATCCCCGCGTCGAAAATCTCGCCCAACACGCCGAAGAAGCTCCAGTTCGTCCTGCCCGCCGACATCACCGAGGGCGAATGGACGGTGAGCGTCACCACGAAATACGCCAGTTCCTCCGCCTATCAGACCAAGCAGGCCCGCACTTTCGAGTTGCGCCGCCCCGTCTACATCGGCACGCCGCCGGATACGGGAGGAGGCGAGGACGATGACGACCACGGAGAGTCTCCCGACCCGATAGTCTGACACCCCTCCGTGCGGGGGACCCCCGCACGCCCGTTCCGCGATCCCCCGCGCGACCGTTCTGGGGTGTACAGCACGGCCGTTCTGGGGTCTAAAGAATAAAAATGCTTACAGAAGGGAGTAGGCGGTTGCAGATAGTAGACGGTAGTCAGAGTCTACTGTATAAAGATAGAAGCGAAAGCCACCGTAATGGGCGACATGAAATATTGGGTGTGTTAACCCCCGAGGTTCAGTCGGCAGCCTTTCTTTTTGGTAACTTTTTCTTTCGGCTGAGCGAAAGAAAAAGTACAAATAACATAAAGTACTAACAAGATAAAAGACAAGAGAAGCATGAACCGCATTTCATCCATACTGCTGCGTGCGGCGCTGCCCGCCGCGCTGCTGACCGCCTGCACCACCACGGTGACCGACGACATCGAGGCGGGGGAGGAGAGCGTCAGCCGGGCCATCAATTTCGGCACGCCCGCCCTCAGCCGCTCCGCCATAAACAACGCCAACGATGCCGCCTTCGACGCCTTTAAGGTGTGGGGGTGGAGCGCGCCCGCTTCGGGCGGCACTTCGGCCGTGGAGTTCGACGGCGAGACGGTGAGCCGCAACCCCTCTGGCCTTTGGACTTACGACGGCTATCGTTATTGGCAAGAGGGACGTACATACGACTTTTATGCGGTGTATCCGGCGGAGATAAGAGAGGGAGCGGTAAACGTAACCTCTGACGGTGTGATTACCATTAGCGATTACAACGCCAAGCAAAATTATGACCTGATGACAGCGAAGCAAGAGGATATGGATGGCGACACGCCCACGAAGGTAGCTTTCACCTTTAACCACTTGTTGTCTAATCTTGTTTTTGTAGCGCGTACCGCTCCGGCGGTTCAGCAGAGCGGGGTGACGATGACTATCACTTCTTTTCGCTTGAACGGCTTTCCTGTAACGGCCTCCTACAACAGTTCGAATAACCCGGCATGGAATGTCAATACCCCAGAGAACGTACGGTATGAATCCACAGATGAGCTTCCGCTTACGGGAACGGAATATACAGACGTAACTAGTCTGCTCGTTTTTCCGCAGCGGCTTGGACCGAGCCTGACGTATCAGATTACTTATCGTTCGAGTCAGGGGGTAGAATATACGCAGAGTGGACGGCTTCAAAACGTATCGGGTGACGTGGCCCGTTGGCAGGAAGGACTCCGTTATCGGTACACGATGGATCTCGGGGCCGACTATATCCTGTTTGGAAAGCCCGAGGTAGAAGAGTGGGAAGAGATTTCCGGAGGACGTTGGAATGTAGAATAAAAGGAAAAAACGGTATATGAATATGAAAAGACATTGGATATGCTTTCCCGTGGCGCTTGTGCTCGCCGCTTGCTCTAACGACGAAGCGGAGATAGACACGCTCAATCCGTACGAGTACATCACGTTCGGCGCACCGGGCGTGACGGTCGCCGCAAGGGATGCGCTGACGGCGTTTCCTGAAGGCGGAGCGTTTCAAGTACTGGGCTATCTGAAATCGTATAGCTTTAGCGGAGGGGTTATGCAGGACGTGCTTGACGACAACTCGGTCACCACGCAGTGGGAGACCAAAGCTGCGGTCACTCCGCCGTCGGTGTTCGGCGGTGACGTAGTGAACCGAACGGGCGTGACTGTTACCTATGAAAACGGATACTGCACCTATGTGCCTTTAACGCGGTGGAACGAGAATGCGAACGCCTATTACTCGTTCTATTACTATTATCCCGCATCGGGCGGCTTTTTTAATACTGACTTCGATAATATCGCGGGCGATAATATTGTTGGTTTGCCTCGCCTGATATACACTATGCCGTTTTCAGGAGGAGATAGCTCAACCTCGCGCGAGATGTCGAGTGTACCCGATGCCATGTACGGCTTCTCGGAGGATGTGACGCAGGGCAACGGAACCGTTACCCCGACATTTCATCATTTATTGGCCGGACTAAGGATGCAGGTCAACAACTATAGCGCCGTTGCCGATGTGACGGTGAACAGCATTCGGGTCTACAGCTCCAATTTCCGTCAGAACATCACCCTGAACAACGATTTCACGACGACGATGGGCGGACAGACTTTTGGAGGCTCGTTTCAGTTTGTAGACCAAGCGATTACCGTTCCAAAGGTAGAGGGAGACGCGGAAAACGCCAATGGTAACTCTGAAAGCATCGACAAGACCTTGCTTCTTGTGCCTTATAGCTCCGCAAGCGGAGTGTATTTCGGGGATGACACGACGGTGGAGATTAGTTATACATTTGGTGGAGCGGTTACCAACAAGACGAACAGTCTGGCGTTCGGACTTTCTATTAATCCCGGTGTAATTTATACGCTACATCTCAACTTTGTGGGCAGCGACCTCGTACTGGAATTTATTGTCGATAATAATCAGCAGTGGGAAAACGGTAACGAGGGGACAAGCGACGATAGCAACAATAACGAGAATATAACCTTTGAATAGAAAAGAAAGAGTATGACAGCACAGGTAAGATATATGGGACTTGCGGCCTGCATAGCGCTTGCCGCACTTTGGGGATGCGTCCAAGAGGAATATAATGCGCCAATCGTTGGTGGCGGCGAGTTGAGTCTTTCGATGACGGCCGATGACCTTATCCCGGGCGAGCTGAAATCGCGGGCGGGAAGTGCGAGGGTGGCCAAAGAGAATGAGGAAATGGAGATAAAGACGCTTCACGTGTTTATTTTCGGCAGTGACGAGAACTATATAGAGCCGGCCGAAGACCATCGCTATCAAGGCTATACTTATCTGACGGGCACGTCCATGCTACGCATAGATAAGGAAGGATTTCTGAACCCCTCTTTGGCGGAAAGTGCCACGGTCTGTGTCGTGGCCAATGTGGAGACGGGGACTTTCAATGTGCCGCAAGGAGACAATCATCCGGAAGAAATAAAGAATCTGCAAGACTTCCGGGATTTCTATTATTTGCCGAAGAATTATCAGGGGATGCTGTTCAACCTTCCCGCAGAGGGAATGCCGATGGTCAGCATCACGGAAGGCGTGAATTTGGTGAACCGTTCCGGCATCATCGATATCGAACTGAAGGCGCTGATGGCGCGCATCGATGTCAACTTGTCCATATATAGCAATACTTCTACTACAGAGCAACCGACCATCTTGCTTAAGAACGTAACGATGCACAACATGCCGCAGGGAGCGGGATTTACCGCGCCTGCCGGAGAGACTCCGAATCAGGTGACGCTTAAGAACAGCGAGCCGGTAGTTCCGGGAGGCACGTCTACCATATACAATCGTCAGACCGGGAAGGCCTTGTCGTTCTACGTATTTGAGAACATACGCGACGATAACGGAAAGTTGGACGAGGAGGTGTATCCGCAAGACGAGAATTTCAAGGAGGAATACAAGCAACGCTATAAGCCGCTGTTCGCTAAAGAGGAGGCGACCTACGCCCGGTTCGATTGTCTGTTTACAAGCTATAACGGTCTGACTTACGATGTCACCTACGACCTTTACTTTGGTGGAAATAATACGAAGGATTTCAAGATAAAGCGGAATAATATCTACACCAATAATGTGATGATAAAGGGGCTTGTCAACGTAGGCGACTCCGATGATAAGGTAATCTTTGACTATCGCGTAAACGTAAATACCGAGACCAACGCTTACTTCGTCTCTTGCTTACGCGAACGTCAACTCGATGCGCATTTCAATGTATTCCCTATGGATGTCTACGTGATGGAGAGCGGGTGCAAAGTCCGCATCGAGATTGTAGACCCGGTGACAACCGACTGGATTCGCATGGAATATATTCCTGCGGAAAACATGGCGAATGGCACAGTGCCATCCAATTTAGAAGGGTTGGCTAACGCCACAGGTACAGCGTACACAGCAGGTAATGGCAAGCGCGATTTTTTCGTTACTAATCTGGTGACTAACACGCTTTCCGGAAACACGTCTTATGACATGGGGCATCGTGACCGGGTCTATTTCTATGTAGACGAGTTCTTGAGTACCCGGGAAATGCGTCAAGCCATGATTCGTATCTCCCTGATAGCTCCCGATGGCTCTACCGTTCGAGAGTCGTATGATGTGGAGTTTGACCAGTACGGCCTGTTGCCTGTAACGGTGAGGACAGGTTCGTGGGATGATGGCTATCCCGGTGACGGAGAAACCATCTATATGGAGCGCTTTGAAGAATACCTTAATTTCTCCGACCCCCTTGAAGAGTACGCTTCCGACTTTGTGTATTCGGGACTTCCGTGGGGGGCTAGTGGAGATGAAATTGGACGCGGGCCTAGTTCAATTGCATGGAGGCGGTGCTTTAATAATTATTATAATGGAAAACCTTTTACTCAATTAATAGTGAATCAATCTAATGATAATTTCTCTCTTAATGATAGTCCTTCTACAGCTGCTGGTTATTGCATGAATAAAAATAAAAGAAGTGATACGAATGGGAATATTAATGAGAGTGACTACCATTGGTTTATGCCGGGAATCCGGCAACTGGAAAGTTGTCTGACGCAATATTATTACAATTATGACGAGTTTCAACATAATTTTTATTGGTCGTCGGCTGCAGCAAAAGTATCGGCTTTCCTGACAACAAACGAAGAAACTTCGCGTGCAAGGGCAACTAAGGTAAAAGGGTTTGAGACAGATAATGAAGGTAATATTGTAGCTATATACGCAGAAAGTGGCAGTGAGAACAATGATGATAATTACACAAATGAAAATGGTGAAGGTGGCCGTGCTCTACGCTCTACATCGCTTCGCATCCGCGCTTGCTATGTAGGAGCAGTAAGTAACGAATGAAAATACGGCATAGGTTTAAGCCGCACAGCGTGTATATTGCAGTGCGGCTTTCTATTTTTAATGGTGGCTTCTGAATATGAGATAATTAAATTGTCGAACCATTATAAATGAGGTGATTATGATTGATATAAAAGAAATTGACTCCAAGATGATTGCTAATAATCTTGAACCGGCTTATCCGACGCATCCGGGTGAGATATTGAAGGAGGAGATTGAGTATAGGGGAATCTCGCAACGTAAGTTGGCGGAGCGCATGGGAATAAGCTATTCGGTATTGAATGAGATACTTAATGGCCGTCGTCCTGTGACGGAGAAGACGGCAATGATGTTTGAGGCTGCATTGGGAGTGGATGCGGAACCGTTGATGCGTCTTCAGATGAGGTATAATGTGCGTGTGGCACGTAAGGATAAGCTGTTTATGCAACGTTTGGACAAAATCCGTAAACTTGCCGCCATGCTTTGATTGTTTCCTGTTTTCTTTTTAGTGGCCTTTCCTTTTCCCGCAATTGCGCTGTGGCCTGAGACGGCCCGTTAGGGAACAGGCACGCTTAAGGATATTGATTTTTTAGTTCTTCCTTTCTGTATTTCGGGGTATTTTTGTATGTTTGCCCTCGGATTGAATCAATCCGACTGTATTTAATTAAAAAGTGACATAACAAGAAAACGAAAATGTATCCATTGAAATTCGAGCCTATTCTAAAGCAGACGCTTTGGGGAGGTGACAAGATTATTCCATTTAAGGGTCTAGACTCAAACTTGAAAGGAGTAGGGGAAAGCTGGGAAATCTCCGGCGTACCGAACAACGAATCCGTGGTGATGAATGGCCGGGATAAGGGCTTGACGCTGTCTGACATGGTCAGAAGGTATCGCGAGGAGTTGGTTGGCGAAATGAATTACGCCCGTTTTGGGAATACGTTTCCTTTGCTGATTAAGTTTATCGACGCCAAGCAGGACTTGTCGATTCAGGTGCATCCTTCGGATGAATTGGCGAAGAAACGCCATAACTCGATGGGAAAGACGGAGATGTGGTATGTGATTGCCGCCGACGAGGGCGCTAAGTTGCGTTCGGGATTCTCGGAGCAGATTACGCCGAAGGAATATAAGGAAAGGGTCTTGAACAATACGATTACGGACGTGCTGCAGGAGTATGAGATTCACGCGGGCGACGTGTTCTTTTTGCCCGCGGGACGGATACATAGTATTGGCGCGGGGGCCTTTATAGCCGAGATACAGCAGACTTCGGACATCACTTACCGCATTTATGACTTTAACCGTAAGGACGCTAACGGGAAAACGCGGGAGCTTCATACGGATTTGGCTCAGGAGGCGATAGACTATGAGGTGTTGGACGACTACCGCACTAAATATGAACCGGTGATGAACGAGCCGGTGGAACTGGTGGCTTGTCCTTATTTTACTACTTCTCTGTATGACATGACGGAGGAAATCAGTTGCGATTACTCGGAATTGGATTCTTTCGTTATCTTTATTTGTATGGAGGGCGCATGTGAGATGACGGACAACGAGGGTAATTCCGTGAAGATGAAGGCGGGCGAGAGTGTCTTGTTCCCCGCGACGACGCAGAGCGTCACGATAAACCCTGACGGCAAGGTGAAACTGCTTGAGACTTATGTGTAGGTTTCCTGCCCGCCTTTAGGTATGGATAGGACGGACTTGTCTGTAAGGTAATTGAATAATCGGCCGGCTAGCCCCGTTGGGGCAGCCGGCTTTTTCTTGTCCGGCCCGGGGGACGGTTCTTTCACCGCGGGCCTATAGTGTTATTTTCAGTATTTTCACGCCGTATTTTTCAACGGATAGGTTTGTCGCCTTATAGGGCAGCAGGGAGACGGTTTCCTCTAAACCGGTCAGAAGGTCGGTCGCTTGATAAGATTCCGCTTGTGGAATGCTTAAAAAGTCGAACGCGTGAGGGGGGATGTTGACGGCGACGCTTATTGGCTGACCGTCGAAGTTGGCCACGACGAACAGCAGTTCGCCGCGGTATTTTCTCATGAAAGCGTATTGCTTGTGCTCGTTGAAGCGCCATCCGTTTTGATTGGCGTACATTAGGTCGAAAAAGAGTCCGTCGGAGATGGCTTTTTCTTTGTTGCAGAGCGTAAGTATCTTGCGATAGGTATCGTATAGCCGTTTTTGTTCGGCGGTGAGTTTTTTCCCGTCAAACTTTCCTCCGTTTCGCCAACGCCAGATTGTGTCTACGCACCAGTAGTCGAATATGGTGGTCCGTCCGTCTCTTCCGCTGAATCCCTCGCAATCCATTCCTTTCTCTCCGTATTCTTGTCCGAAATAAATCATCATCGGGTTGGTGTTCATGCAGGCGGAGACGGCGAGTGCGGGAATGGCCTTGCAAGGGTCGCCCGCGAAGTAATCGGACGCGACGCGCTGTTCATCATGATTCTCCAAGAAGTTGAGCATCCGCTTCTCTATCCCGTCGAGGCTTTGCCAACAGCGCGTGATTGCCGTCGCTGAGGTGTAGCCGCACACAACGCCGCGGAGCGTGTCGTACAAGCCTACCTTGTCGTATAAGTAGTCGAACTTTCCGCGCGACAGGTAGTTCCGGTATTCTTGGGGGTTGTATACTTCGGCGATGAAAAGTATGTCGGGGTAAGCCCTTTTGACTTGCGGAATGGTCCACTCCCAGAACTCGACCGGAACCATTTCCGCCATGTCGCACCGGAACCCGTCAATGTTTTTGGACGCCCAGAACAGGAGGATGTCCAACATCTTGTGCCATGTGTCCGGGACGGGAAAGAAGTGGCAGGCGTTCCCGTTTTGGTAGTCGATTCCGTAGTTGAGCTTAACCGTCTCATACCAGTCGTTCGTGTTTGGTGTGGCGTCGAACCGGTTGTTACCGGTGGCTTTAGCGGGAAACTCCCGGTATGGTTCCGCCGCGGGGCCTTTCATGTCAAACTGCGCTTGCAACTCTGTATGGGGAATATAATAAAAGTTGTTATCGGGGCTGAACGGCAGATTCTGGTTGTCGGTGGCTCCTAAGTCCTTGACGCCTTCGGGACATCGGTCTGAACGGTATTGGCGCGCCACGTGATTCGGCACAAAATCGATGATAGCCTTTAAACCGGCTTGGTGGGTACGCCGTATCAGGTTTTCGAATTCCCGCATTCTACCCGGTACGTCATTCGCTAAATCAGGGTCTATGTCGTAATAGTCTTTAATGGCGTAGGGAGAACCCGCTTTTCCTTTAACGATTGCAGGATGGTCTGGGCGGATGCCGTATTTCCGGTAATCTGTCTGTGTGGCGTGCTCAATAACGCCCGTATACCAGATGTGCGTGGCGCCTAGCTTTTTTATCTCCTTTAGGGCTTTGGAGGTAAAGTCCGCCATTTTTCCGCATCCGTTAGTCTCTATGTCTCCATTATACGCGCAACGGTGATTGTCGTTCCCGAACAAGCGGGTGAATACTTGATAAATGATTATTTTTTGATTGCCGTCCATGATTCCTAATCTGCTTTTAGAGGATTAATATAAGATATTCTTTACTGTCTCTTTTTAATGCCGCGAAGGGGGTGTGGGCTGCGCCGTTCTCAAGTCGGAGCATGGGTTTCATTTCCAAACCGTTTCCTTCCTTTTCAATAACAGTCTGATGGTTTCGTTCGCTACCCGGTAGCCTTGACTGAAAATCTCCTCCGCTTTTTCCAACTCTCTGTTGCTGTAGCCGTATAGATTGTACGGTTCTATAAGCAAATCGCATTTCTCTCTTTCCGGAAAGGTGTTCGCTCTGAACATGAAGTGGAAAGAGCGCAACGCGATGCTGATGATATTCATTTTATATTCTTTGGCTATGAGGGGACTAACGTTTATGGCAACCACCTTATCGCATGTTTCTCTAATGACGGAGACCGGAAGATTCATCAGTAGTCCTCCGTCAACGTAATTGACCCCTTCTATGTTTATGGGAGTAAACATGGCGGGCATGCAGCAGGACGCCGCGACCCTTTCGGCTATCTCTCCGCTCCGGAAGTGGGTTATGCGTCCGTGGTCGAGGTCGGTCGCCGTAATGATGAGCGGGACTTTGAGCTCTTCTATATTTCTTGCTTTCAGATTGCTTCTTATAAAATCGATGAACTCGGATAGCTCGAACAGTCCTTTTCTGGGTATGACGAGTTTTGCCAAGTCTTGGAACTTCTGTCCTGAAAAATAATCCAGTATCTTATATGGCTCATTGCCGTCGGCGTAAAACGCTCCCGCCAATGCGCCGGCGCTTACCCCGGAAATAATATCTGGCTTGATGCCATGTTCCAATAAAGCTTGCATAACTCCCAAATGAGCGAAACCTTTTATGAATCCTCCACTCAGGGCGTATCCCACGGAGTATGTCTTGCGGTTCAGATTGCTCGCGCTTGTTTTCATAGGGTATATATCGTTTTTATTCCGGTACAAATATGTATAAACAAAAAAACAGATAGGAATCTTACGATAGCTATCTGAATCTTAAAAGAGCGGTAAACGAGGCTCGAACTCGCGACCCCCAGCTTGGGAAGCTAGTGCTCTACCAACTGAGCTATTACCGCAATAATTGAACATTTATTTCTAAAAAGAAAAGGAGTATATTATGTATCCTCCTTGTTGAGTGAGCCGCTAACCAGACTTGAACTGGTGACCTACGCGTTACGAATGCGTTGCTCTACCAACTGAGCTATAGCGGCGTTGCTTTTTGTTTACGGGGTGCAAAATTACAGCTTTATTTGAAAAACGCAAAAGATTCACTGACTTTTTTTGATTTGAGAGGGGCGAGGTTTTCTATGAGGATTTGTTACGTCCTGATTTATAGTAAACTGTAAGGAGGACTATGCGGAAATATTTTTCAGGGGTAGCAGGCGGGAAACTTCGCTCCCGCAATGAGTAAGGTTCAGGTTGCTCCTTCTCCATTTGTCAGCTCGCCCTGCGGCTCGCGAGAGACAGCCCTACGGCTCACGAGAAACAGGGCGGCGGCTCACGAGAAATGGGGCTGTTTCTCAAACGGAGAATAATGTGTTGATAATGAGCGGACTTACGCATCGAATATTATGGCTGTATGTCTATTCTTCAATTGAGAGCCTATTTGTCTTGTAGTGTGGGGCGTTTGGACGTGGCGTATGAATTTGCCGTAAGGGATGCTGCGAAGTAGAATAAAAAATGTATTTTCGCGTCGATTTTTAATTGTCAGTTGCATGGATACCGTTCAAGTTAAGGATAGGCAGTTCACGCTTTTTATAAAAGGTGAGGAGATTCAGAAACAGATAGCTAGAGTGGCTAAGCAGATAAATTGTGACTATGCGGGGAAAACTCCATTATTTATTTGTGTGCTGAACGGAGCGTTCATGTTTGCGGCGGATTTGCTAAAGCGCGTCACGCTTCCTTGCCAGATTTCTTTCGTGCGGTTGTCTTCGTATGAGGGAGTATCGTCTACCGGAATCATTAAGGAGATTGTGGGACTGACGGAGGACGTGGCGGGAAGAGACGTGATTGTCATAGAAGATATAGTAGATACAGGTCTGACCATGAAGAGGATGCTCCATACATTGAGCGAGCGGGGGCCTGCTTCGGTGTGCGTCGCCTCACTGCTGCTAAAGCCAAGCAAGCTGCAAGTGAAGGTGAACGTTCACTATGTGGCGATGGAAATTCCCGACAACTTTATTGTGGGGTATGGATTGGATTACGACGGGTTTGGACGGAACTTGCCTGATATTTACGTGTTGGCCGATGGCGGTCAGAGCGAGATTGAGAAATTGAAATTGTTGTATTATAAAATGAATAAGATGCTGAATATTGTAATTTTTGGCGCTCCGGGTTCTGGAAAAGGAACGCAGAGCGAGCGCATTGTCGCGAAGTATGGCATTAATCACATCTCGACAGGAGACGTGTTGCGTGCGGAAATTAAGAACGGAACCGAATTGGGACAGACGGCTAAAGGCTATATTGACCAAGGGCAACTGATTCCTGACGCTTTGATGATAGACATTTTGGCCAGCGTATTTGACGGCTTCAAGAACAGTAAAGGTGTTATCTTTGACGGTTTCCCAAGAACAATCGCGCAGGCTGAAGCGCTGAAAAAGATGTTGGCTGAACGTGGACAGGAAGTTACGGTGATGCTTGATCTTGACGTTCCCGAAGATGAGCTGATGACTCGTCTCATCAAGCGTGGACAAGAGTCTGGACGCGCCGATGACAATGAGGAGACTATCAAAAAGCGTCTGACGGTATATCATTCGCAGACGGCCCCGTTGATTGACTGGTATAAGGCCGAGAATAAATATTCCCATATTAATGGCTTGGGAACAATGGAAGGTATCTTTGCTGATATTTGTAAAGCGATTGACGCGGTGAAGTAGACCTTTCGGCTAAAAATCACGGACTTATCAGCCGGGTCTAAGGAAATTCCTCTTCCTTAGACCCGGCTTTGCCTTTATCTCTCAAGGATATGCGGAAATGTCCTCCATTCGCTTGTTTTTCCCGATTGAACAAATATTCGTATCTTTGCGCCTGAATGAAGGATAGAGAGCTCGGACCGCATTCACTCCTTCATGTACGCATGCTTAACTAAGAAAAAGATTATGGCAGAATCAAATTTTGTAGACTACGTGAAAATCTACTGCCGCTCGGGAAAGGGCGGAAGAGGCTCGACGCACATGCACCGTGAGAAGTTTTGTCCGAAAGGAGGTCCTGATGGGGGAGACGGGGGACGCGGAGGAGATATTATCTTGCGCGGAAACCGTAATTATTGGACATTGCTTCACTTGAAATATCAGCGGCATGTGATGGCAGGACATGGAGAGGCGGGTGGCAGAAACCGTAGTTTCGGTAAGGACGGCGAGGATAAGATTATAGAAGTGCCTTGCGGAACAGTAGTCTATAATGCCGAAACGGGAGCTTACGTATGTGATGTTACCGAAGATGGTCAGGAGGTCGTTCTGCTGAAAGGAGGACGGGGCGGACTGGGTAACTGGCATTTCCGCACGCCAACGAGACAAGCTCCCCGTTTCGCCCAACCCGGAGAACCTATGCGGGAAATGACCGTCATTATGGAACTGAAGCTGTTGGCGGATGTAGGACTTGTGGGGTTTCCCAATGCGGGAAAATCGACCTTGCTTTCCGTGCTCTCGGCCGCCAAGCCTAAGATAGCTGATTATCCTTTCACTACACTAGAACCTAATTTAGGGATAGTTTCTTATCGCGACGGGAAGTCGTTCGTAATGGCGGACATACCCGGAATCATCGAAGGGGCCAGTCAGGGAAAAGGGCTAGGACTTCGTTTCTTGCGCCACATAGAACGCAACTCGCTTCTTCTGTTTATGGTTCCGGCAGACAGCGACGACGTCAGTAAGGAATACGAGATACTATTGAACGAGTTGCGCACGTTCAATCCCGAAATGTTGGACAAGCAACGGGTACTGGCTGTTACGAAATGCGATATGCTTGATCAAGAACTGATGGATGAGATAATGCGTACATTACCCAAAGGCGTTCCTTGCGTATTCATATCTTCCATTTCAGGATTGGGACTGGCTGAACTGAAAGATATCCTTTGGGAAGAGCTGAATAAGGAAAGCAATAAGATAGCAACGATGACTCATCGTTCCAAAGACATTGTTACATTAAGGCAAGAACTTGAAGACATGGGTGAAGACGGGGATGTTTTTCCCGAGAATAAGGAGAAGAACTATGATGAAGATGACGCATTCTTCTACGAAAGTGAATTGGAAAACTGGAAAGGAGAATGATTCCGCTTACCGAAAATAAAAACATGCTGGGGTATGAGTCATTAAGTGGCTTCCCCGGCGTTTTTCATTTTGTGACTACACGTTGCGGAGGATATGGTGAGGGAAATTATGGAACTTTCAACTGTTCTCCTTATGCGGGTGACGATCCTGATGCTGTCCGACGCAATCAGGCTGTTCTTTTAAGCGCCGCCCATTATCCTGTGAGGGAACTGATTATACCTCGACAGACTCATGGCATTGTGTGCCATACTATTACGGAGGATTATCTGACTTTTTCTACTGAGCGGCGTAAAGCGTTGATAGATGGAGTGGACGCGCTGATAACCGCCGTCCCCGGCTTTTGCATATGCGTCTCTACGGCCGATTGCGTTCCATTGTTACTTTATGACCGTCATCATCAAGTCGTGGCGGCTATTCATGCGGGTTGGCGAGGTACCGTTGGGCGCATTCTGCATTTTACCTTAAAACGAATGAGCATGGATTTTGGCGTGAAAGGGGAAGATTTGTTGGCTTGCATAGGTCCTTCCATTTCTCCCGAAGCTTTCGAGGTGGGAGATGAGGTATTCGACGCTTTCTATAAAGAAGGGTTCGACATGCCTCACCTCTCATTCCGTAATCCCCGTACAGGAAAGTGGCATATTGATTTATGGGAGGCCAACCGCATGCTATTGTTTGACTTTGGTGTCCCGCAGAATCAGATAGAAGTAGCGGGACTTTGTACTTACTTCAATAACGATAGGTTCTTTTCCGCTCGTAAACAAGGAATTAATTCCGGGCGTATGCTGTCCGGCATCATGTTATATTAAAGAAGTTATGTTTGAATTTAGAGTATCAGAAGAAATAAAGTCCGCTTGTCCCGCTTTTGCCGGAGCGGCAGTTTACGCGTCCGTTCAGAATACGCTCCATAGCGATGGACTGTGGAAGGAAATAGATGAGTTTATTGATAGGTTAACGGCGTCAACTCAAATAGAAGACATTAAACAGCATCCGATAATAGCCGCTACCCGAGAGGCCTATAAACGTTGCGGGAAAGACCCCGGGCGTTATCGCCCTTCCGCGGAGGCTTTGAGGCGTCGCTTGATGCGTGGCGTTCCTCTGTATCGAATAAATACATTGGTAGACCTGATAAACTTGGTATCGTTGCGTACCGGACATTCTATAGGAGGATTTGATGCGAATAAAATACAGGGGACGGTCTTGTCGTTAGGTATTGGTAAGGTTGGAGAATTATTCGAAGGTATAGGTCGGGGAATGCTGAATATTGAAGGGTTGCCTGTATATCGAGATGCCGTTGGAGGAATAGGCACTCCGACAAGTGATAACGAACGTACAAAGATGGACTTAGAAACCACAAAAATTCTGGCCATAGTTAACGGATATAATGGTAAAGAGGGGTTAACCGAGGCTGTCGTAATGATTCAAGATTTGTTAGAAAGGTACGCTCAAGGCTTTGAATGTGAGATTTCATATTTTGAATGAAGCCTTAAATGTGAGATTGTAGAAATTGTACTTTAAAGTTCTACGGAAGTGTAGAGATTCTCTCCATTTTAACGGCATTGAACTTCTCATAAAATTGGGAAACATGTTTAATGATGATTAATGATTCTCGTCCTTTCCTCCCGTTTAGAGGCGCATCTTCTTTAGCTTTATATAAAAATTGATTAAAATCGATATAAAAAAGATTTATGCCTCGCATCGGGTAAAACCCCAAAAGTCTGTTGGCCTACCGCTTGTAAAATTGGTTAGTGAGAGATTTATTTTATTATTAACCTACAAAACAAGACGAAAATGAAAAAGTTATTTATTGCGGTAGCATTGGTTATGGGATTAGGAACATCTGTTGCATTTGCGAATGATGTAGTGGCGGTTGCCATTGACACTGTAGAAGTAGTAAATGAATATAAGGTAATAGATGTGAAGGAACTTCCTCAATCCGTTCAGGACGCAATTAAGAAAAATTACGCTGAATTCACCATTAAAGAGGCCTTTTTTGATGAAACCGCAAAGACCTACAAAGTTGTTCTCACAGATAAGGAAAGCAAGGAAACTGTAGTCGTTTTTGATGAGAAAGGTGAAGTGAAAGGAGAATAAGTTCTCATATCCTTTTTATTCTCTCGCTATTCCTCTTTTCAAAGAAGAATAGCGGGAGTTTTTAGTTTATAGAGTCTTGTTAAGAGGAACGTCTAATATTGTTGGAAATATCCCTATTATTGTACATGTCATGGAGGCGGTCGGCGGGAGAATTTGGATATGAGCCGTAGCTTTATCGCCTATATAAAGGTGGAAACTAAATCTTATTTTTAACTTAACTTGCATTATTGAGAAAAATGTTGGTAGTAATAAGGAAAAGTTTATAGTAAAATGATTATTTTTGCAGCGAAATGAAAGAAATATGTTCATAAAAATCAGTTAAGCGTATGAAAAAGATAAGAGCAGCTATTGTTGGTTATGGTAATATTGGGCACTATGTGTTGGATGCGCTTCAAGCGGCTTCAGATTTTGAAATCGCAGGTGTTGTCCGCCGTTCAGGGGGGGAGAATAAGCCTAAGGAATTGGCGGATTACCCTGTAGTGAAAGACATTAGAGAACTGAAAGACGTAGAGGTGGCCATCTTATGTACTCCGACTCGCAGTGTGGAAAAATATGCGAAAGAATATCTGGCGATGGGCATTAATACAGTTGACAGTTTTGATATTCATACAGGCATTGTAGATTTGCGCCGTACATTAAATGCTGTAGCCAAGGAGCATGGGGCCGTATCAATTATTTCTGCGGGATGGGATCCCGGAAGTGACTCTGTAGTCCGTACAATGCTTGAAGCTATCGCTCCTAAAGGAATCACTTATACGAATTTTGGCCCGGGCATGAGCATGGGGCATACTGTAGCTGTAAAAGCCATCGATGGAGTAAAGGCTGCTCTATCCATGACTATCCCCACGGGCACAGGAATTCATCGTCGTATGGTTTACATTGAATTGAAAGAAGGTTATCAGTTTGAGGAAGTGGCGGCCGCTATCAAAGCGGATCCGTATTTCGTAAATGATGAAACACACGTAAAGTTGGTTCCTAGTGTAGATGCGCTGTTGGATATGGGGCACGGGGTTAATCTTACACGCAAAGGCGTATCTGGAAAGACTCAAAATCAGCTGTTTGAATTTAATATGAGAATTAATAATCCTGCACTTACCGCTCAAGTGTTAGTTTGCGTAGCCCGCGCTTCTATGAAACAGCAGTCAGGCTGTTATACAATGGTAGAGATACCAGTCATTGATTTATTGCCGGGAGATCGTGAGGAATGGATTAAGCATCTGGTATAACAAATATAGGTTTTATCCTTTTAAATAAAAAACGAGAGAAAATTATACTTTCTCTCGTTTTTTATTTATATTTGTCGGTATAATACCAAACATACAAAAATATTATGAAAAGACTATTCTTCATCGCTATTTTTATTCATGCGACGTATATGTTTGCGCAAGATGCCGATGTTACACTAAAGCCTAGTTTGAAATTCGGGAAACCGTCAGATAAAGAATTATTACTCAAAGTGTATCAGCCAGACAGTACGGCAAATGCCATTTGTCTGCTTAATGAGGGAAAAACTTATTTTACTTATAATAATCATTTTCAATTAGTTACAGAACGGACAGTGCGCTTAAAAATCCTAAAAACACAAGGAACTTCTTATGCGGATGTCGCTATTCCCTATTATTATCCTGAAGACGAGACCAAAGAGCGAGATAGAATAGAGAATATAGAGGGATATAGTTATAATATGGAAAATGGAAAGCGTATAGAAACGCCACTCGCTAAAGAGCACATGTCAGATGAACGGATAGATAGATATTACAGAGTGCTAAAATTCTCTCTTCCGTCTGTAAAAGCCGGTTCTGTTATTGAATATCGATATACTTACCACTCTGACTATATTCATTTGATAGACACATGGATGATGCAAATGGATATTCCTGTGGTTTATGGAAAGTACGAGATAACTATTCCATATATGTTCGTTTTTGATATGGAGACACGAAGAAAGGAATATATCGATATAAAACAAAAAGAAACCAATATGCGAGCGGCTCGCTATGCGGGTGGAGCTGGATATGCGGACATAGCTTCTGTGCCTTGTCAGCAATATATCTTCACTTCTCAAAATCTTCCCGCTATTAAAGAGAAAGAGCCTTTCTGTTGGTGCCCAGATGACTACAAGGCGCAAATTATTTTTAACCTGAAGGGAACATACGACTCTAACGATAAACTTGTTTCTCGTAGCGATACTTGGGAGGATATAGATAAGCATTTGTTGAATGTAGAGAATTATGATTTCGGACAGCTACTTACCTTCCCTAATCCATTACGGGAAGAAGCCAAGCAAGCCTTTTCTAGCGACATGAATCTACAGAAAAGAATTATTACAGCGTTTCATGTCTTGCGCAAGAACTTAGCTTGGGACGGTACATATAGACTATATGGCAAGGACTTCGCTAAAGTCTTAAAAGAAGGTAGCGGAAGTAACTCTGAGCTCAATTTCATTCTACTTAGCATATTGAAAGATTATGGACTGGAAGCTTATCCCGTTGTGTTGAACCTTCGACATGGAGGTATGCTTCCACCTACTTTCCCGACACTCGATAAATTGGATACATTTATTGTAGCTGTGTATGATAGGGAGAACGATAAATATTTTTTCTTAGATAGTTCAATGCCCTATCCATCCTTAAACGTACTTCCTCTTGATTTAAGCGTCACACGGGCGCGTATATTATCTCCTAAAATGGCAGAAAATAAAAAATGGGTTAATCTGTTGGAGCAATCTTCAAATGTAGTATTTATTCAATCTAATGCTACAGTAGAAGAGGGAACAATTATTGGAAAACGGACCGTAACTTTAGCCGGGCAAAAAGCCACAGAATATAGACGGAAGCAAGAGGAAAAGAATAATGAAAATGGGAATGATAACTCCGGGACAATAGCCATAACCAATAAAAAAATCCATCAAACTCCTGATAACTTTACTCAAATAAAGGAAGAGACGGATTTTACAATAAAAATAAGTCAAACTAGCCAGCTTCTGTATATTAATCCGATGCTTTTTACTCATTTGACCCAGAATCCATTTATACAAAACGAAAGAACCTTGCCCATTGAATTCCCATATCCTTACACATTTACCATAAGTAATTCGCTGAAACTTCCTCAAGGATATGAAGTGGAAGAGATGCCTAAATCTCAACTGCTGCGTACCGAAGACAGTCAGTTTGTATGTAAGTATCTCATAGAACGCAAGGGGGATACAATTCTTCTAAATTATATATTTAACTTGAAAAGCTATCAGTTCCCCTCTGAACAGTATAAGCAAATCCAAGAAATTTGGACTAAAATCATTAAGAAAAACAAAGAATTACTCGTATTAAAAAAGTTATAAATTTATGTTCCGAGGCCTTATTTTTTTCTTGTTCCTTTGTATGGGGGTGAACTCTCATGCGCAGAGCCTCTATGCACAGACGGATACCCCATCTGATACACATTCTATCGTAACTAATTATGAAACGGAAATTATCTGTAAATCACCAACTAGATTTGTAGAAAAAAGAAGCCGCACTATTGTTGTTCTTAATAATAAAGGGATAGAAGCGGCGACATTCGTTTGTTGGTGCGATCAATTCAGTTCTCTTCAGAAATTTTCCGGAGAAATACTGAATGCCGCAGGAAAAAGTGTACGCAAACTCAAAAAGTCCGATTTGGAAAGAAGTGAATATTCAACATCACTCGCTACAGACGAGTATGTCTACTATTATGAATGTAAATATCCCACATTTCCCTTCAGCATTAAATATACGTGGGAAGTGAAGACGGATAATGGTTATATCGGTTTTCCTTCTTTTTCTCCTCAAACGGATTTCAATCAGTTTGTGCAACAAGCTTCTTATCGAATTGAATTGCCTATAGGGCAAGTATGTCGTTATCACGAGGCTAATAGCGAAGGACTAATCAAGATTAAAGAATCAAAAAAGCCCGATGGTGGACAAATAATCGAAGCCACTGCTTCAAAGTTGCCTCCTATTAGGAAGGAACCGCTTAGTCTCAATTTTTCTGAATTGGCTCCACAAGTATATTTCGCCCCTTCTTCTTTCCAATTTGATAAAACGGAAGGGAACATGAGTACGTGGCAATCTTATGGAGCGTGGCTATACAGTTTGCTTGAGGGAAATGATGTATTATCTGAAGATTTGAAACAGACACTACATAAGCTGACGGATCATCTTAAGTATGACAAAGATAAGGTAAAAGTGCTATATGATTATTTGGCTGAAAATACCCGATACGTTAGTATACAGTTAGGTATTGGGGGATGGAAACCTATCGCAGCTGAAGAAGTGGCGCGTAATGGATTTGGTGATTGTAAAGGTTTGTCCAATTATCTGAAAGCCATGCTTAAAGAAATAGGCATACCTTCTGTATACACAGTTATCAGCACAGATAATGAAAGATTGATTCCCGATTTTTCAAGCGCCAATCAGATGAACCATGTCATATTGCAAGTTCCTTTACCTCAAGATACGCTTTGGTTGGAGTGCACTAACGCTAGTTTACCTTTCGGATATATTCATCAAAGTATTTCTGGACATGACGGATTACTTATTGAACCAACAGGTGGACGCATTTATCAACTGCCCTCTTATCTTGATTCGTTAAATACACAGCAAATTGTTGCCAATGTTGTTCTTTCCTCAGCTAATGAAACTCAGATTAATGTAGCTGAAACATCTCGAAATCTTCAATATGAAAATAGAATAGGTATTATCTATAAGTCTCCAGAAGAGCAAAAAGAGATTATCCGTTCGGATATTAATTTGCAGCAAGCAGATATTGATAATTTACAGATTGACGAACATAAAAGCTGTTCCCCAACCGTTACATGCCATTATGTGATAAATAGTAAGCAATATGGGAATCAAACAGGTAGTCGATTATTCGTTCCAATAAATATTTTCCGTAAAGGGCTTAAACCCTTACAGAATGCAGTACGTACTACACCAATAGCAATCAAATATGGATACGTAGATACAGACAGTATTTGCATCCAAATACCGGAAGAATATTCAATAGAAGGTTTTCCACGTTCCTTTGAACTTAAAAATCAATTTGGAATATTTTACTCTTCTATTAAGGTGGAAAGGAATAAAATAAAGATAATTCATCAGCTTATGATTCGCCGAGGAACTTATTCTCCAAAGGAATTTGTTCCATTTAACGATTTCTTACGGCAAATATCTAAACAATATGATAGTTACATTGTATTACGAAAAGAATAATGTTTTATTCGATGTGTAGTTTCAATTCAATAGTAACTATTTGATTGGGAAAAATTTATTTTGAATGTTAAGAAGGGACATTCATTAAATAGTATAAAAGGGGGTGTGTCAAAAAGCCCCCCCCTTGATAGGTTTGTTTAGCCACTGTCGTCCATGTTTTCGTGGCGGTGACTATTTCTTTTTTTTATTATTACTCTTACTGGATAGCGTCATATCACATACCTCAACTACTCCGGTCAGAAGAGTACCTGCTATATCCCTGAAAGCCTTGATATA
>CASDXF010000042.1 GCA_949285075.1 uncultured Bacteroides sp.
CGAATTATAGGGAAGATTAGCGCACTTACAATCCTACAATACATCAACTATAAAAACAACAAACCCATTGGCAAAGTTAAATATGCGCTAATTTAATTCTGCCAACGGGTTTCTTAATGAACTTTGTTGCGGCGTTGGCGGCGTATTGCTTTTATGACAATAAGCCTGAAGCGTTGCAGGGGTATACCATTGAACATACAAAGCAATTGGTTTTGTTTTAACCCAAATCGGTCATTAGAGATTTTCACATGCAAAATGCAAGTGAAAAATCTGCCTTCAGCTTGATTTAACTGTGCATTGCTTAATTCTTGCCATAACTACGGTACATTTTGCGCAAAAAGAAAGCTAAATTTTCTAATGACCGATTTGGGTTCAATTCATCCATAATCAGCTCTTTTTTGTTCGCAAAATTATATTGTATAGAGCCAATCATCCGTTTGCAGAACGGTGCGGACGGGTGCAAGAAAAACCGTCGGACAACTATTTTAACCCATTGTGTACAAAGAACCTCTCTGAATCTGTCAAACCACTGTCTGACAGTGCTTTTTATCAGAAATATGAATATCCTTTTCTGCATAAACAGGTAACGTATTCGTAACGGAAAGTCTGCACATATCCGCTGTATTCTGTTGTTTTGCCACTTGGCAGCGATGGGAGGAATTAGGAAGTTTACACGTGATGTTCAGCAAGTTACGCAGATTGTTCCATTTTTGCATCAGCGATGCTCAATATGGTAACGCAATTACGGTTCAAGTTGGCTTCTCCCCGGTTTCAGTTGGCACTCACTCAAATCGCCAAAATCCCATAAATCATTAACTTTCAATCATATTTCCGTGATTTGCTCAGTATCTCACTTTTTTGTAATATTGCGTACATAGGTTGTTTATTATGAATGAGTTTGGTCACCCATAATATAATGAATAATTCTATTCGTACGCTGTTTGACGACATTTTAATCGATATACATAAGTTTAAATTGCTTCATTATGGAATTGCCGAAAGATCCTATGATATTATTTAGTTTTATCAATACGAAACTCCGTGATTGTTATCCTTCATTGGATGCATTGTGTGAAGATATGCATATAGATAAGGTAGAGTTGACGGAAACGTTACGTGCCATTGGATTTGAATACAGTTTGGAATATAATAAGTTTTGGTGAGTACAATTGCATATTGTAGGATAAATTTTGATTTGCACAGTTTTCAGATGTAATGAAAGAGTGAAATAAAGGTAATTTTTATATGCCCATTCTGTTAGCATTCATTCTATTTGTTATTTTTGTATTATAATCAAAAGTATGGTCATGAAGTATAAATTATTAGTTCTTGATGTAGATGGAACTTTGCTTAATGAAGCGAAAGAAATTACTAAACGTACGTTATCAACTTTGCGTAAGGCTCAGCAAATGGGTTTGCGTATAGTTTTAGCATCAGGTAGGCCTACTTATGGACTAATGCCTTTAGCGAAAGCGCTTGAACTGGGTAATTATGGAGGTTTTATCCTTTCTTATAATGGTTGTCAGATTGTAGATGCCCAAAATGGGAGAATATTATTTGAACGACGGATCAATCCGGAGATGATTCCTTATATAGAAAAGAAAGCTCGCAAAAAGGGATTTGCTTTATTTACTTATCATGATGATACTGTTTTAACAGATACGCCAAATAATGAACACATTCTTTCTGAGGCCAGATTGAATAATTTACGTGTTATAGAGGAGGTGGAATTTTCTACTGCGATTGATTTTGCTCCATGTAAATGTATGTTAGTCAGTGATGACGAGGAAGCTTTAATGGATTTAGAAAAATATTGGAAGAAACGTCTAGATGGAACTTTGGACGCTTTTCGTTCTGAACCTTATTTTTTGGAAGTAGTTCCTTATTCTATTGATAAGGCTAATACTTTGGGAGTATTGTTAGAATATCTTAATTTAAAGAGGGATGAGGTAATAGCAATAGGGGACGGTGTTTGTGATGTGACTATGATTCAACAGGCGGGAATGGGAATTGCCATGGGACATTCTCTTGATTCAGTAAAAGCCTGTGCGGATTATGTAACAGTTTCAAACGAAGAAGATGGCGTGGCGGTAGCGGTAGAGAAAATGATTTTGGAGGAGGTGCGTGCTACGCAAATACCTATTGAGCAATTGAATGCGCAAGCTCGTTATGCGTTGATGGGAAACTTAGGTATTCAATATACTTATGCAACAGAGGAACGTGTAGAGGCTACTATGCCCGTTGATCAACGGACACGTCAACCTTTTGGCATTTTGCATGGTGGCGCTACTTTGGCTTTAGCGGAAACGGTTGCAGGCTTGGGTTCAATGATAATTAGTCAACCAGATGAAATAGTCGTAGGAATGCAGGTTAGCGGTAATCATATTTCTTCTGCTCATGAAGGAGATACGGTACGTGCTGTAGCTACAATTGTACATAAGGGACGCTCTTCTCATGTATGGAATGTAGATGTTTTTACATCGACAAACAAATTAGTGTCTTCTATACGAGTGGTAAACAGTGTGATGAAAAAAAGATGATTACTGGAGAAAATGAATTAATTATTTCTGTTGAAACATGTCTTAGGAATAGGAAGCCTTTTGCTATCTATCGTATTCCGGGAGAGAACAGGGCTCATTTCTTAATGCAAGATAAAGAAAATATATCGCTAATTTATGATTTAAAAGATTTAAATGGACGAAAAGGATTTGTAATTGCTCCGTTCAGCGTAAGTAAGTCTGTGCCGATTATATTGATACCGGGAGAAGGTGCGATACTCTCATTTATAACAGATGAACGAGTAGATAATAGAGAAAGAATAAATGAGCGTGAACTCTTTATTCATTCCTCAGGAAATTTAAAAGATAAATCTCTTTGCTCTAAGGACTATGCGGATTGTTTTTATCGCTTTACCGAAGCGTTAAAATGCAGGAGTTTTGATAAATTGGTATTATCTCGCACTATGAATCTTCAGAAGCCAAAAGGCTTCTCTTGTTTATCGGCTTTTCGTATAGCTTGTCTTCGTTATATTTATTCTTACGTATATTTGTGCTATACCCCTCAGACCGGAACTTGGTTAGGAAGTACTCCGGAAATTATTCTGTCCGGGGAGAAAGATTGTTGGAGTACGGTCGCATTGGCAGGAACCCAACCATTGCAAGATGGTAACTTGCCACAGACATGGGATGATAAAAATAGGAAAGAACAGGAATATGTAGCCTCGTATATTCGTGAACGACTTTCTTCATTGGGGATACAAGTGGAGGAAAATGGACCTTATCCAATTTATGCAGGAGCTTTGTCGCATCTGAATACAGATTTCCGCTTTTCGTTGAGTAATTGTGAAATGTTGGGGGATTTATTGGAGTTGCTACATCCTACACCGGCAGTTTGCGGATTGCCGAAAGAAGAGGCTTATCGGTTTATTCTGGAACATGAAGGTTATGATCGCAGTTATTACTCTGGATTTATTGGATGGCTTGATCCGACAGGAAGAACTGACTTATATGTGAACTTGCGCTGTATGCGTATAGAAGACGATGTCTTAACGCTTTATGCTGGAGGAGGATTGCTGACTTCATCAAGATTGGAGGATGAATGGGCGGAGACGGAAAGAAAATTGCGGACGATGATGAGCCTTGTCATTAGACAATAACTTAAAGTAGTCATTATGTATTCAGATAAGAAGAGTATACTTCAGTTGATTGCGTTACTCAAAGCTCACGGAATTAGGAAAGTAGTGTTATGTCCGGGTAGTCGTAATGCTCCTATTTTACACACGTTATTTACTCATCCTGATTTTACATGTTATTCGGTGACGGACGAACGCAGTGCCGGATATTTTGCTATGGGACTTTCTTTGCATGACGGATGTCCTGTGGCGGTATGCTGCACTTCTGGAACAGCTTTACTTAATCTTCACCCTGCAGTAGCGGAGGCTTTCTATCAATATATTCCTTTGGTGGTTATTTCCGCCGACCGCCCGTCAGCGTGGATTGGACAAATGGACGGACAGACGCTTCCGCAGTCCGGAGTGTTTCAGGCATTGGTAAAAAAATCCGTTAATTTGCCAGAAATTCACTCAGAGGAGGACAGTTGGTATTGCAATCGATTGATAAACGAGGCGTTGTTGGCGGTGACTCATCATGGGAAAGGTCCAGTGCATATTAATATACCTATTTCAGAGCCATTATTCCGATTTACCGTAAATGAACTTCCCAGAGAACGTGTTATCAGACGTTATCGAATGGAGGAAATCTCCGATGAGGAGTACAGTAAGTTATTTATGTGTTTGAATGACTGTAAACGTCGGATGGTTGTTGTAGGACAGATGCCTTTTGACAGTTCGTTAAAACCGGAAAATCCTTTCATAGAACAATTCGTGTGGTTGTCGGAACATATAGCTAACGGGCCGTATTCCTTTGCCCCTCTAAGCAACTTTGATGTTGCTTTATACACTATGAGTGATGAGATGAAGCGGCGTATGGCTCCAGATTTGCTGATCACTTATGGAGGACATATCGTATCTAAGCGGTTGAAACAGTTTCTGAGACATAACTCGCCGAAGGAGCATTGGCATATCTCCCCTGACGGTGAGGTGGTGGACTTGTTTGGTTCGCTAACCGTTGTAATTGAAGGGAATCCTCAGCGATTCTTGGAGAAGGCGGTGACATTTATCCATGACGATGGTTCTGAATATGCACGCAAATGGGAAATGTATTGCGGAGCTATCCCTGAGCCGGTCTTTCCCTATTCTGAGATGGGGGCCATAGGTACGTTATTGCGTAGGTTGCCGAAGGGGAGTGTGCTTCATTTAGCCAATAGCTCAGCGGTTCGTTACGCTCAGCTTTACTCTTTATCGTCGACTGTTGAGGTGCATTGTAATCGGGGAACAAGCGGGATTGAGGGCTCGCTCTCTACCGCTGTGGGCTATGCGGCCTGCACTGACAGGCTGAACTTCGTGGTTATCGGTGACTTGAGCTTTTTCTATGACATGAATGCCCTATGGAATAATCATATAAGTACGAATTTGCGAATATTGCTGCTGAATAATGGGGGAGGAGAGATTTTCTACGCCTTGCCGGGATTGAACATGACAAACGGCTCTTATCGGTTTATCACCGCCACCCATACGACTTCGGCTAAAGGTTGGGCCGAGGAAAGGGGATTCCTTTATTTGCCCGTGGCCGATGAAGGCGGATTGAACGACGCAATGACGCGGTTCTGCGCGTCTGAGGCGGAGCGTCCCATGCTTATGGAAGTGTTTACTGACGGGCAGAAGGATATACGCTTACTTAAAGAATATTATCATCAACTAAAACGAGAATAAGAATGAAGACGGAAAGAGAATGGACTACTATCAGGGAATACGAGGATATTCTTTTTGATTACTATAACGGGATAGCCCGTATTACCATCAATAGAAAGCGCTACCGTAATGCGTTCACTCCCACGACAACCGCCGAGATGAGCGACGCGCTCCGCATCTGCCGTGAGGAAAAAGACATTGACGTTATCGTGATTACCGGGGCGGGGGATAAGGCCTTCTGCTCGGGTGGAGACCAAAACGTGAAGGGTCGTGGAGGATACATCGGTAAGGACGGTGTTCCCCGGTTGAGTGTGTTGGACGTGCAGAAGCAGATACGGAGCATACCGAAACCCGTCATCGCCGCAGTCAACGGGTTCGCCATAGGGGGAGGAAACGTGCTGAATGTGGTGTGCGACCTGTCCATCGCCTCGGAGAACGCCATCTTCGGACAGACGGGGCCCCGGGTAGGGAGCTTCGACGCCGGCTTCGGAGCTTCTTACTTGGCGAGGGTCGTAGGACAGAAGAAGGCGAGGGAGATATGGTTCCTCTGCCGAAAGTATAACGCTCAGGAGGCCTTGCAGATGGGGTTGGTCAATAAGGTGGTGCCGTTGGAACGGTTGGAGGATGAGTATGTGCAATGGGCGGAGGAGATGATGCAGCTCAGTCCGTTGGCCCTGCGCATGATAAAGGCGGGACTGAACGCCGAGCTTGACGGGCAGGCGGGCATTCAGGAGTTGGCCGGAGACGCCACGCTGCTGTATTACCTGACCGACGAGGCACAGGAGGGGAAGAACGCCTTCTTGGAGAAACGGAAGCCGAACTTCAAGCAATACCCCAAGTTCCCTTAACGGGCCGTCGGGCTTTTGAGTGACATATATTCGATAACTGAAAACAGGAACATGTCTATGTATTCGATTGAGATTATTCCACGGTTGCTTCATTTCAAGCGGCCGGCGGGAACTTCACGCGGCACGTATACCACCCGGCAAGTGTGGTACATCCGTCTGACCTCCTCGGATTTTCCCGGAAAGGTAGGGGTGGGAGAGTGCGCTCCGTTGCCGGACTTGAGCAGCGACGCCTCGCCCGAATATGAGCGGACGCTGACGGACATCTGCCGAAAGGTGGAACGGGAAGGGCGGATTGACGCGGAGAGTCTGAGGCGATATCCCTCTATCCTCTTCGGACTGGAGACGGCCTTGCGCCATTTACGGGCGGACGGTTGGAGGCTGTGGGACACGGAGTTCTCCCGAGGGGAGGCGGGCATTCCCATCAATGGCCTTATCTGGATGGGCGACCACTCGTATATGTTGGAGCAGATAGAGCGGAAGATTGAGGCGGGATTCCGTTGCATAAAGCTGAAGATTGGGGCAATCGCCTTCGAGGAGGAGCTTGACCTCCTGCGGCGAATACGCTCGCGTTTCTCGGCGAGGGAGGTGGAGTTGCGCGTTGACGCTAATGGGGCCTTCGCGCCAGTCGAGGCGATGGAGAAGCTGAAGCGTCTGGCCGAGCTAGACCTGCACTCCATAGAGCAGCCCATAAGGGCGGGCCAATGGGAGGAGATGGCGAGGATAGTCGCCGATTCGCCCCTGCCCGTCGCGTTGGACGAAGAGTTGATAGGCTGCGACACGCCGGAGGAAAGGAGGAGGACGCTCGCCGCCATTCGCCCGAAGTATATCGTCATAAAGCCGTCGCTTCACGGGGGATTCTCCGGAGGGGGCGAGTGGATTGCCGAGGCCGGGCGGATGGGAATAGGGTGGTGGGTCACCTCCGCGCTGGAGTCGAACGTGGGACTCAACGCCATAGCCCAATGGTGCGCCACGCTACGGAACCCGATGCCGCAGGGCTTGGGCACGGGACTGCTATTCACCGACAACGTGCCTCCCTCGCTTGAAGTCAGGAAGGATTGTCTATGGTTCCACGGCGATGAACTTTGATATCCATACGCAGACGTTGCTGCTCGACGGCAGGAGATACGCGCCGGCCGAGCTTCTGGAGCGGGCCGACCGGGAGGGGGAGGCGCTCTCTCCGGCCGAGCGAGACTTGATGGCGTTCCTTCGCCGGTGGTTCGACGACTCGCCTTACCTCACCGTGCGCACGTCCGGTTCCACGGGCGCGCCGAAGGAGTGGAGGGCGAGCAAGGAGCGCATGATGCGGAGCGCCCGGATGACGTGCGAGCGCCTCGGCTTACGGAGGGGAGACACGGCCCTGCTTTGCATGAACCTGCGCTATATCGGAGCCATGATGGTCGTGGTGCGCTCGCTCGTGGCGGAGCTGAACCTCATCGTTCGTCCCGCGTCGAGTCACCCGATGGCCGACGTGGACACGCCCCCGCGCTTCGCGGCTATGGTACCCATGCAGGTGCGCGGCACACTGAGCGTGCCCGAGGAGCGGAGGCGACTGGAGCGGACGGGAATCCTCATCATAGGGGGAGGCGCAGTGGACGACGCGCTGCTGGAGGAAGTCCGCCGCCTGCCCGGAGCCGTCTACTCCACCTACGGCATGACGGAAACCCTCTCGCACGTCGCCCTGCGCCGCCTGAACGGAGCGTCGGCCTCGCCCTGCTATTACCCCTTCCCCTCCGTGAGCCTCTCGCTCGCCCCCGACGGCACGCTGGTCATCGACGCCCCGCAGATTTGCCCAGAGCCCCTGCGTACCAACGACATAGCCCGCCTGCTACCCGACGGCGGCTTCCTGATATTGGGGCGTAAGGATAATGTCATCAACAGCGGAGGAGTCAAGATACAGGCCGAGGAGGTGGAACGCGCGCTGCGTCCCCTGCTCGCTTGTCCCTTCGCCGTCACCGCCGTACCCGACGAGCGTCTGGGGCAGACCGTCGCCTTGCTTACGGAGCGGGAGCCCGACCCCGAGCGGATGAGGGAGGTGCTTCCGCCTTACCATCGCCCGAGGCGCGTATTCATTGTTCCCCGCGTCCCCTTAGCCGGAAACGGAAAGATTGACCGCGCGGCCTGCCGAAGAATGGCCGAAGAGCTGTTGCGCAAGGCTTCCGGACGGGAATAAAGCCGGTCTGAACATACTTGAACCGCGGAGGGTGGCCAGTTCCCGTAGGGACTGGTCACCCTTCTCTCGTACGCTTATCCAAGTTAAGGCGCGGACACGTCTGGCATCACTCCGGAAGTGTTCTAGGAATCAATAACGATGATTGTGGGAATCAATAACGATGATTGTGGGAATCAATAACGATGATTGTGGGAATCAATAACGATGATTGTAGGAATCAATAACGATGATTCCTACATCACTTCCGGAGTCATCTACACTGTGTACGGATGGCATCTGCCTTCACTAAGGAAGAGAACCTCGCTTACTAAGTGTAAGTCTTGATATGTGTACGGATAAGTATGGCTATGTGTACGGACGAGTCTTATTATATATAGGTATAAGGCCGACTTTCCGTGCGGATAAGTCTGATTATATATAAGAATAAGTATAGCTATATGTACGGATGAGGCCGCACCCCGTGAGGATAGGGGGGGCGGCCTTGTCGGAACGTCTTCGCCGGACGGTGCGTGGCGGATGGGCGGGCTTCCCGGAGCGACGGGCTTTCAGGTCAGCTTGAATCTAATCCTCAGCGTATGGCTGTCCTCGTTGTAGTCGTGGCTGATAATCCTGAAGGTCCCAATCTCCGACGTTCTCTCCACGTGCCGTCCGATGCACGCGCAGGCGTCATAGTCCCCCACGCGCACTATCCTCACCGTGTCGCTGGCGCCGGGCGGAAGCCTGTCTAGGCTGACGAGATGTCCGGCCTCCTCCCGCGTCATAAGCTCTGCCGTCACGGGCAAGTCGCTCTTTATCACCTCGTTCACCTTGTCCTCTATCTCCCTCATCCGCTCTTCCTCGGGGCGGGTCGGCAGCCGATAGTCACACTTGCTCTTTTTGCGTTCGATGTGCGCGTTGCTTGAGCGCGGGCATCCGAACATCTTTACCATAGTGGCGTTGAGCAAGTGCTCCGCCGTGTGCATGGGAGGATATTCCTCCTTGTTGTGCTCGTTGAGCTGAATTCGCTGTTCTTCCATAATCAATAATCGATACGTGCTTTATTGTTCCGGCCAAAGATACGACAAAAAAATCGAGCCTCCCCCCTCATCTTCCGCCAATATAAACCGGTCGCCTCCGCGCGCGGTATCGGTAATTGCCCTATCTTTGCGGCGTAAACACTTAAATACGTCCCGACGATGAAACGGAAAATCAAACCGAGGCATGCCGCCTTGTGCCTTCTCCTGCTGCTGGTGTGGCTCACCCAATGGCTTCCCGGACTGGCGTCCCTTTACTCCCGGAGCCTTTACCCGGCCATCTCGTATACGCTCTCCGGATTCTCCAACCTTTTTCCTTTCGCCCTCGGCGACTTGTTCATATTCCTCTGCCTCATGGGAGTGGCGCTCTATCCCCTCTACGCGAGGAGGCGGAAGAGGATGGGGTGGAGGCGCGTCCTCGCCCGTGAGGTGGAGTTCTTGCTCTGGATTTACGTCTGGTTCTATCTGGCGTGGGGGCTGAACTACGCTCAGCCCGACTTCTATCAGCGTACGGGCGTGCCCTATGTGGCCTATACTCCCGAGCGCTTTCAGGATTTCGTCGACGAGTATATCGTCCGGCTCAACGGCTCGTATACGCCGGTTGAGTGGACCGACCGCGAGCGGGTGTGCGACGAGATAGTGAGCGGGTACGCCCGGCTGAGCGACAGCTTGGGCGTACATCGCCCCCCTCACTCCCGTCCCAGAGCCAAGACGATGCTGTTCACCCCTCTCGTCTCGATGGTGGGCGTGACGGGAAGCATGGGCCCCTTCTTTTGCGAGTTCACGCTGAACGGCGACCTGCTCCCCGCCGATTACCCCGCGACCTACGCCCATGAACTGGCGCACCTGTTGGGCGTCGCGAGCGAGGCGGAGGCCAATTTCTACGCCTATCAGGTCTGCACGCGGTCCGGAGTGCCCGCTATCCGGTTCTCGGGTTATTACTTTATATTAGGGCACGTGTTGGGAAACGCGAGGAGCCTGTTCTCGGATGAGGAATATGCAGACCTGCTGAGACGCGTGCGTCCGGAGATAATCGACTTGGCCCGGCGCGACCAAGAGTATTGGGCCCGGAAGTACAGTCCCGTCGTGGGGGCCGTACAGAACTGGGCGTACGACCTTTACCTGAAGGGAAATAAGGTAGAAAGCGGCCGGAAAAACTATTCGGAGGTCATCGGACTGCTGATTTCTTATCGGGAGGCTCGTCCGTAATCCTTCGCTTCTTATTTGAAAAAAGATAATAAAATAATATATTGTTTCGACAAAAAGCGACGATTCTCAATCGCTTTTACTACTTTTGCGAGCAAATGAAAAATAATCATACAATATGGCAAAAATAACTAAAGAAGCGGCCTTGCTCTATCATTCGCAAGGCAAGCCGGGCAAGATTGAAGTCGTCCCGACAAAACCATACAGTACACAAACAGACCTTTCCCTTGCTTACTCTCCCGGAGTGGCTGAGCCTTGTCTCGAAATTCAGAAGAATCCCATAGACGCTTATAAGTACACCGCGAAAGGTAACTTGGTAGCCGTTATATCTAATGGAACCGCCGTACTTGGACTGGGAGACATAGGTGCGCTCAGCGGAAAGCCCGTCATGGAGGGTAAGGGACTCCTTTTCAAGATATATGCCGGTATTGACGTGTTCGACATTGAAGTCAACGAGAAAGACCCCGACAAGTTTGTCGAGGCGGTTAAGGCCATCGCTCCTACCTTCGGAGGAATCAACCTCGAAGACATCAAGGCTCCTGAATGCTTTGAGATAGAGCGCAGGTTGAAAGAGGAGCTTGACATCCCCGTAATGCACGATGACCAGCACGGTACGGCCATTATTTCAAGTGCGGGACTGGTAAATGCGCTCGAAGTGGCGGGAAAGAAGATTGAGGACGTGAAAATCGTGGTGAATGGAGCGGGTGCTTCCGCCGTGTCGTGCACGAAACTCTACATCTCTCTTGGGGCGCAGCTTAAGAATATCGTCATGTTGGATAGTAAGGGAGTCATCACAAAGTCACGCACTGACTTGAACGAACAGAAGCGCTTCTTCGCCACTGACCGCGAGGACATCCATACACTGGCCGAAGCCATCAAGGGAGCCGACGTGTTCCTCGGGTTGTCTAAAGGTAACGTGCTGACCCAAGACATGGTACGCAGCATGGCGCCTATGCCTATCGTTTTCGCATTGGCCAATCCTACTCCGGAGATTTCTTATGAGGACGCTATGGCGGCACGTCCTGACGTACTCATGGCTACCGGACGTTCTGACTATCCTAACCAAATAAACAATGTCATCGGATTCCCCTATATCTTCCGCGGCGCACTCGACACGCACGCTAAAGCCATCAACGAGGAGATGAAGATAGCCGCCGTGCACGCGATAGCCAACTTGGCGAAGCAGCCCGTTCCGGACGTAGTGAACGCCGCTTACCACGTGAACAACTTCACTTTCGGTCCCGAATACTTCATCCCGAAACCGGTAGACCCGCGTCTCATCACGGAAGTATCCTGCGCCGTAGCCCGCGCCGCAATGGAAAGCGGAGTGGCTCGTACGCAGATTAATGACTGGGACGCTTACCGTCTCCACCTCCGCGAGCTGATGGGATATGAGTCTAAGCTCACCCAGCAGCTGTACGACACGGCGCGCAGTAACCCGCAGAGAGTCGTGTTCGCCGAAGGCATTCACCCCAATATGCTCAAGGCTGCGGTGGAAGCGAAGGCCGAAGGCATCTGCCACCCCATTCTGCTAGGAAACGACGAAGTGATTACCAAGCTCGCCAAGAAACTCGGCCTGAGCCTCGAAGGTATCGAGATTGTCAACCTCCGTCATCCGGACGAGTCGGAACGCCGTGAACGCTACGCCCGCATCCTGACCGAGAAGCGCGCGAGGGAGGGATTCACCTACGAAGAGGCCAACGACAAGATGTTCGAGCGCAATTACTTCGGTATGATGATGGTAGAGACCGGCGACGCAGACGCGTTCATCACCGGACTGTACACGCGATACAGCAATACCATCAAGGTAGCCAAAGAAGTTATTGGCATTCAGCCCGAGTTCAAGCACTTCGGTACGATGCACATCCTGAACTCAAAGAAAGGCACCTACTTCCTCGCCGACACGCTGATTAACCGCCATCCCGATACGGAGACGCTAATTGACGTGGCTAAACTGGCTGAGAAAACCGTGCGCTTCTTCAACCACACTCCGGTTATCGCCATGTTATCGTACTCTAACTTCGGAGCCGATACGGAAGGTAGTCCGGAGAAGGTGCACAAGGCGGTAGCTTATATGCAAGAGCAATATCCAGAACTGGCTATCGATGGCGAAATGCAAGTGAACTTCGCCCTGAACCGGGAGTTGCGAGACAGCAAGTATCCTTTCACTCGCCTCAAGGGTAAAGATGTGAATACGTTGATTTTCCAAACGTTGAGCGCTGCCAACGCCGGTTATCAGCTTTTGCAGACAATGGCTCCTACGGATACGGAGTTTATAGGTCCTATACAGATGGGGTTGAACAAGCCTATCCACTTTACGGACTTTGAAAGTTCTGTACGAGACATCGTAAACATCACTGCAGTGGCTGTCATTGATGCTATAGTAGAGAAAAAGAAGAAAGAGAATAAATAAAAGAGATACAAGATAAGAACAATGAGAAGGCGCTTATCGAGGTCTCAAATAGTTTGCGTCAGCCTACTTTGGTTGGCGCTTTGCTATTTAGTATTGACTAAATCTAGTCGAATTGATGGGGTTACCATCATTATGATTATCATTTCGGCAGCATTAGTCTTTATTCCAGTTTATAAGTCAATCAAAAAAGATTAGTATTGTCTTTTTTCTTTTTTTTTATGCGATAAAATGTCATTTTTGATGTTTTACCGCATTTTTTTTATAAAAATGCTTGTTGGTTCATTTTTTATCTATACTTTTGCAACCACATAAAAAGAGACAAGCAATCGAATGTGTAACCATTAACAAAAGAAGAAAGATTATGAATGCAGCAAAGGTATTAGAAGATCTGAAAAGGCGCTTTCCAAACGAACCGGAGTATCATCAAGCCGTAGAGGAAGTTCTCTCTACCATTGAAGAAGAATACAACAAGCATCCAGAGTTTGATAAGGTCAATCTAATAGAACGTCTTTGTATTCCTGACAGAGTGTACCAATTCCGGGTCACTTGGGTAGATGACAAGGGCAATGTACAAACGAACATGGGATATCGCGTTCAGCATAATAATGCGATTGGTCCTTACAAAGGAGGCGTTCGTTTCCACTCATCCGTAAACCTTTCAATCTTAAAATTCCTCGCATTTGAACAAACATTCAAAAACTCGCTGACTACATTGCCGATGGGTGGAGGTAAAGGAGGTTCGGACTTCTCTCCGCGCGGCAAGTCTAACGGAGAAGTAATGCGCTTCGTACAAGCGTTCATGTTGGAACTGTGGCGCCACATCGGCCCCGAGACTGACGTTCCGGCCGGAGACATAGGCGTAGGAGGGCGAGAAGTTGGCTTCATGTTCGGTATGTACAAGAAGTTAGCTCACGAATTTACTGGAACATTCACCGGAAAGGGCCAAGAGTTCGGCGGGTCACTGATTCGTCCGGAAGCTACGGGATACGGGAACATCTACTTCCTGATGGAAATGCTGAAGACTAAAGGCATGGACCTGAAGGGAAAGACTTGCTTGGTATCTGGCTCGGGTAATGTGGCTCAATATACGGTAGAGAAAGTGATTCAGTTGGGTGGTAAAGTGGTTACTTTATCCGATTCTGATGGTTATATCTATGATCCGGATGGTATCGATCGTGAGAAGTTGGATTACGTGATGGAGTTGAAAAATCTCTATCGTGGCCGTATTCGTGAATATGCTGAGAAATATGGATGCAAGTATGTTGAAGGTGCGCGTCCATGGGGCGAAAAGGCGGACATCGCACTGCCTTCCGCTACGCAAAATGAAATCAATGGGGATGATGCGCGCAAACTGGTGGCAAATGGGGTAATCGCTGTGTCTGAAGGGGCGAATATGCCTTCTACTCCGGAAGCTATCCGTGTATTCCAAGACGCTAAGATTCTGTATGCTCCGGGTAAGGCTGCCAATGCAGGAGGTGTATCTGTATCGGGCTTAGAAATGACGCAAAACTCTATCAAGTTAAGTTGGAGCGCAGAGGAAGTGGATGAGAAGTTGAAGAGCATTATGAAAAACATCCACGAGGCGTGCGTAAAATATGGAACAGAGCCTGATGGCTATGTAAATTACGTGAAAGGTGCGAACGTAGCCGGATTCATGAAGGTGGCTAAGGCAATGATGGCTCAGGGAGTTTTGTAAAGGAAGAATGTCGGGTATATTCTTATAATCAGCTATAGTTTTAAGAAAATGAAGAGGGTGTGTCACATAAGATGCACCCTCTTTGTGCGTAAAAAAGAAAGTGTGCACTTTGACGCGCTCTCTTCTTTAATGTTTTTTGTCCGCATCCAGTTCAACTATATAATAGCTGAAAAAGTTGTGGTTTAGTATACAGCAGATGCGTAGTAAAAGTTCCGTGTCTATGCTTTTTCTTTTAAATATAGAATATATGTTTGTCCTGTCGCAACAGAGTTTATTGGCAAACCATGTTACTGTACGGTTTTGCCTATGAAGTTCTTTCTCTATTATTTTTCCTATGTGTATCATTATAATGAAAATATATCTCCATGTTTTTGTTTTCATTTTCAAGCTTCCACAAATTTATAGCCTGTAAGTGTTTCATGAAAATAAAAAACGTCCCACTTTTAAAATGGGACGCTTTTATGGCATTGTTCTTTTTCTCCATAGAACGAGACAAGCCAGTTGGTCAGCTTTTCTCTCCTTTTTGCTTATCAATGTATTTAGTAGGAGAAATTCCGTATTTGTCCAAAAAGTTGCGATAAAAGGTAGAGCGTGAAGTGAAACCGGAAAGAAACATCAATTCCTTAATGTTTTTGTCTGGTTCACTGATAGCCAGTTGCCTAAAGTACTCTAAACGGAGACTGTTCATGTATTCTCGAAAGCCTGTGAATCCTTCGCTTTTTATCGCATCCGAGACGGTGCGCGCCTTTTCACCTTGCGATTCCGCTAATTGCTCTATGCTGTAGTTAGAGTCCGTATAGGGGTGTGTTTCCTTGAGAAAACTGTCTATGGTTACAAAAAGAGGTAACGGTTGAGGTAATTGGCCGTGAAACGTCTTTTTGTCTGAATCTTGAAGCATACTGACATGGTCGGAGAAGGGATTCTCGTAGCGTAAATATTGTATGGAGAATAGTATGGCAAACGTTATAGCGGAAATTCCGAAAAGGTTGAATATGAACTCATTTATGTTTAATGTGAAAAGCACGTATATGGTTAAGAACAGAAACAGGAATCCGATAAACATGTACATGTTGCGATTTATCTTACGATAGGTTTTGTTGCTCAGGAGGGGATAAATGAGTTGTATCAGAGGGATAAATACGGAGAGCAGAAAGATAGTGATTCGTAATTTAACATCCAGTTGCCCACTGTTGTAAATGATATCGGACAGTGAGTGGATTGGCGTTATTTCGCCGTTGAACCAAATATAGCATATTCCTACGGTAATTATGATGATAGGAGGAAGCAAGAAAGTCAGAATTCGGAAATGGTTTAGGTAACCCGGTGACAGGGAGGCTATGGGGAAAAGGCAGACGACACTGGCCAGACCGTACCATTTGAGCATTTTTTCTATGCTGAGCAGTTCTGTAAACTGGAAAGAGGGAGTGTCTGTAACTATCAGTAGCCAACCGATGTTCTCCCACATAAAAACAAGGCCGACGCCAGAGGCTATGATTCCCCAATAGAGCCGTTGATAATTATCTTTAGCGCAATGTACCAATACAATTCCCAAGACGAAAGCTATGAAGTCGAAAGCTAGTTCGACGGATAGGTATGTTATTCCCATATAGTTTTTGAAACTGTTTGTCGATTACTTGAGTGCCTTGCGAATAACCGGACACACCAAGTCGGCGTAGCGTGTCATGCCCACATCGGTGAAATGGATGCCGTCCACGGTAGCTTCTCCGTCATCGCCTAACATTTTCCGTGACGAGATTAGTGTAACCCGTTTGTCATGCAGTTCTCGCTTTATGTGGTCAAACAAGCCGTGTAACGTCTCGTTCTTTTTTCTCACTTCCTCGGCTATTCGCTCGTCGTAACGGGTATGGGTGAAGATGGGGTCTTCGATAAAAATAATAGGTGTGTCGGGGTGCTTGTCGCGGATGATGCGGTAGAACGTTAACATCCGCTCTTTCATCTGCTCGACGGAAGCGTTGGGAACAAAATCTAGAACGAAAACTCCGGCGTCTATCTCAGCCATTATGCGAGCCACCTCTAGGTCGAGCTTTCCGTTTCCGCTGAATCCTAAGTTGATACATTCCCGATTTAGCCGTCTGGAGATGATGTTGGTATGAGCCATTCCGGGGCGAGAGGCGCATCCTCCTTGCAATATACTGGTTCCGTAAAATACCACGGGCTTTTGGCGAATAGGATAGTCAAGTTCTGGAGTACCTATATAGGAAAGCGAGTCGACGCCTATTTGTAGTGAGGTCAATCCGTCGTAAAGTGGCAGATAGAGCATATACTCCCGTTCCGTGGGGCGCATGTTGGCGATAACAGTCGCTTGGTTGTAGCTTTTTCCCCCCGGACGTGCGCTGTTGACGAATCGCCAACCGTCTTTGCCTTTCCAACAGTAGAGGTCAAGTCCCCTCACTCCGGTGTCTGTCATGTGGTTCATGCGGTTGTTGTAGAGGTTCTCCCATTTCAGGTCGATGCGTGTAGAATTGCTTCTGAATCGTATGGCCAATCCGGCCGAATTACGGCTAAGTCTCCATAGTACAGGGCGTGATATGCGTTCTAACGAGTCTGGGAAGCGCTCATAGCGGCTTCCGGAGGTTGTCGCTTTTCCCAACAAAGGGAATTCGGAAGCGTCGTGATACACCACTTGTCCGTATGTCCGGCAGATTAGCAGGAGAGCCCCTATCATACAGGCGAGTTTTTGCAGGCGGTGTCTTTCCGTTGCTTCGCCGAGGCGGATATGTCTTGTGTTATTGTTATTCATAATTTTTTAGTTTTTGAATTGCAAAAATAAGATAAAACTTCGGTATTTAGGAATATTCCTGAGTTTTCTTTCGTAATCCGCTTTAACTGTCGGGACCGTGTTGGGATGTGTATGTGAACGGAAGGGCGGAGCGTGCGGGATATGAGGAGGAGGTGAAATTGTTCTACAGACAACGAGGATTTTACGCTTGCGTAAGTGAAAATTCGTCGTTAAGTATAGATTCCGCCTTGAATACGTGTTGACATTATTCGCAATTTAAAGACGTCTTTTATTAGGCATTTTCTCCTTTTGCAATGAAAAGAAAGGGCTAAAGTGATGGAATATGAAAAAAGCCATTCTTAAAAACGGAACATCCTGACCCCTTAAAAACGCAATAAATCCAATCGGTGTACAGCCCGTATGAAAAGAATGCACTGTAAAGGCGTTAGTGAAATTCAGTGTGCTATCGAATTGGGGTAAATCGCGTCACTCCTATTTTATTAGTACGAGAATGGTTTCTTATAGCGTCTGAATAGGTGAGATTAGCATGATATTGGCATTTTTATTTCGTTTGGAAAATGAAGGTTGTTAGAGGCTGAAAAGCGCGAAATTCCCGCTCGGCTTGCCGAAATGGGCATTCTTCATCTTCCATTCTTAATTCTTCGTTCGACAGTTAGGGCTACGGCTCGCGACAGTTAGGGCTACGGCTTGCGACAGTTAGGGCTACGGCTTGCGAGAGATAGGGCTACGACTTGCGAGAAATACACCTCCCAATAAATGAAAAAGCCCTTTCCTGCTCCTCTAATAGAGGCGGGAAAAGGCCTTTTATGCGGTTTTTATTTACTTTGAACGCTAAAATTGGGACGTTTGGCTGAGTTCTTCTAAAAGGAAAATCTTAAAAATAGAACATTTTGTCCGCTTCCTGCAGTGTCGTTGCACGGATTACTTTTCTTCTATTTCTTGCTTTTCTTTCTTTTTATTGATGAATCCGATTTTCAGGTTAGCCGAGTTTTGTTCCTTTTTAATCTGTTCCATGTCACTGATAATGCGCGCCAATTCGTAGATGCCTGCTGCGGCCTGATGGTCGGTTTGCGTCATGGTAGTAACGAACTTGCGCTCTCCGATATATTCTATGCGGATGTTTTTGTCTTTATTGAGAGCGATGAATCGAATGAAATCCTCTATTTCCTCTTGCTTGTAGTCAGCTTTTTCTATCTTCTCGTTCATGTCCGTTGTCTCATAGCTGTCACGCGAGTTCGGGGTTTCGGCGGAAGTTCCGTCAGAAGCAGTAGCTCTGACCTTGACGTGATGAATGTTTCCGCTTCCGCAGTAGATGGAAGTCATGCTTAGCACACCTTGTTCATTGACTTGAAAACGAAGGTAACTGCGATGGAGGTTTTTCTCAATTACTTGCGTCGGCCAAAGATAGTTGCCTGTCTCTTGGTAAACAGTGTCTTTTTCTAATATGTAGTTTTCCTTAATGGCGTCGAAGGCTTCTTGGCATATTTCAAGTGCTTTTGACAAGCTGTCTAGTTTTTCCTGTTGCGCCTTTAATTCTACGTCTAACATTAGCGATTGTCCCGCTCTGCGTGCTTCGAAGGCTTTAGGGTAGAGCGTCTTGATGCTGTCAATTCGGCGTTTGGCTTCAGGATAATTGCCATGTTCGTAGGCATTGCGGGCTGCGATTAGTTGTTCGTTTGCCTTTTTTTCGATTCCGCTTTCACAGGCCGTCAGCAGGAGCAGGCCGCAACTGAAAGTTATCAGTTTCTTCATATTGTTGCTTCTTTTGTTAAACCAACGGCAAAAATACGACATTATCTTTGATTTTTTTGTATTTTTGTGATTTAATATTAATATGCGCTTTATTTCTGTCTGGTGTATTTGGAGTGAGGCGTGGAGCGATTGTTAATCTTGTTAAGTGAGGAATTATCAAACAAAGAGCAATGATAGAATTAAGTAAAGAGGAGCTGATACAGCATTTTGACAAGCCTATTTTTAGACTGATAATGGAGACGGCCGATTCACTTGGTTTGGAGTGTTATGCCGTGGGAGGATATGTCCGTGACATTTTTCTTCAGCGCTCCTCTAAAGACATAGACGTTGTGGTGGTTGGTAGCGGGATAGCGATAGCTGAGGCTTTTGGAAAGCGTTTAGGGAGGGGAGCGCATGTTTCTGTCTTCAAGAACTTCGGAACTGCGCAGGTGAAGTATAAGAATACGGAAGTGGAGTTCGTAGGTGCCCGTAAGGAATCGTATCAGCGCAACTCGCGTAAGCCTATCGTGGAGGATGGTACGTTGGAAGACGACCAGAATCGTCGCGACTTTACGATTAACGCGTTGGCCGTTTGCCTCAATCGGGAACGGTTCGGCGAGCTGATAGACCCCTTTGGAGGAATGGCGGATATGAAGGAGAAGAATATCCGTACTCCCCTTGACCCGGATGTCACCTTCAGTGATGACCCGCTGCGCATGATGCGTTGCATCCGCTTCGCCACTCAGCTGAACTTTTACGTTGACGACGACACGTTCGAGTCGCTGTGCCGCAATAGGGAGCGGATAAAGATTGTTTCCCGCGAGCGGATAGCCGACGAGCTGAATAAGATTATTCTTTCTCCGATACCGTCGAAGGGATTCATCGATTTGGAGCGGAGTGGCTTGCTCGCCCTGATATTCCCTGAGTTGGCGGCCCTGCAAGGTGTAGAGAAACGGGGAGGGCGAGGGCATAAGGACAACTTCTACCATACGTTGGAAGTGCTTGATAATATCAGCAAGAAGACCGACAATTTGTGGTTGCGGTGGGCGGCGCTGCTGCACGACATAGCCAAGCCGCAGACCAAGCGTTGGGAGCCGAAAATCGGTTGGACGTTCCATAACCATAACTATGTAGGCGAGAAGATGATTCCCACTATCTTCCGTAAGATGAAGTTACCGATGAACGAGAAAATGAAGTATGTGCAGAAGCTTGTAGGCTTGCATATGCGTCCTATCGTGATAGCGGAGGATGTAGTGACGGATTCCGCCGTGCGCCGGTTGCTGTTTGAGGCGGGCGACGATATCGACGACTTGATGACACTATGCGAGGCGGACATTACCTCCAAGAATGCGGACCGCAAGCGAATGTTCCTGAACAACTTCCAGTTGGTTCGGCAGAAGTTGAAAGATTTGGAGGAGAAAGACCGTATCCGTAACTTTCAGCCGCCTTTGTCGGGGGAAGTTATCATGCGTGTGTTTGGCTTAGGGCCTTGCGCAAAGGTCGGTGTCTTGAAGAACGCCATCAAGAACGCTATCCTTGACGGAGTGATTCCAAATGAGTATGAGGCTGCTTACGGGTTCATGCTGAAGGAAGCGGAACGGATGGGGCTGCAAAAGGTAAAGGATGAAGCGGTGGATGCCTCCCTTAGTCCAGAGGCGTAATTCCGGGAAATGATGGAGAAAAGTCGCTCAATCCCTTTTCTGAACGAGGGGGAATGAGCGACTTTCTTTTGCTTCTTTATTTCCCTAATTCTATAATTTCTTCTGCGCAGTTCGTCAGTTTTTCTACGCCCTCGTTGGTTACTACCCACGAGTTCTCAATGCCCACGGGGCCAACTTCCGGGATGACGATTTTGGGCTCTAAGGCGAACACCATTCCCGGTTCCAACTCTTGTTTCATGCGCGGGGCTATGACCGGCATTTCGTTTATCTCAAGTCCGATGCCGTGACCGATGAACTTCGCCTGCTGTCCGATGCCCATGAACTTGTCCGCAAAGCCTGTCTTTTCCGCCATGTCGACGGCTGCGTTGTACAAGTCTTCGCAAACCGCTCCCGGGCGTGCCATCGAGCTGACCTTCTCTTGTATATCCAGACAAACCTGATGGGCGGCGTAGGCCTCTTCAGACAGTTTCCCTACGGAAAACACACGGCTCATGTCTCCCATGTATCCGTTGAAGTTACCTCCTAAATCGACCATGACCGATTGTCCCTCTTTCAGTGGAGTTCCATTGGCTCCTCCGGGCAATGCGGGGTCTAGTCCTTGACCTCCCAAAGCGAAGTCGTACGGAGATGGGTAGGCAGCGTTGTTTCCGGTCAGTACGCTGCCCATGAAAATCTCCATGCTGCGCCCGAATACCCGGAAGATGCCTAAGCAGCCTTGCAAGCGCATTAGCCGTTCAATCTCGATGGAAAGCTCTACGTCCGTCATTCCCTCACGGTAAATGCCCGGGATTTGCTCGTAGGCTTTGGCGTGCGCTATTCCTGAACGGCGAAACATTTCGATTTCTACGCTTGTCTTTACGCTACGCGCCTGACGGATGATGGGGGTTCCGTTGACTATTTCCGCGTCAGGAAAAAGGCTCGCAAGGCGAACATATTCGGTATAAGGCAGCTCGTCGCCTTCCAACATCAGTTTGGGGGGCAGGGGAAGGCCTTGTTCTTTAAGGATGTCTACGATTTGTTCCGGTTTGCGGATAGGGAAGGAATGCTCGCCCTTGATGTTGTTAGGGCGTTTAAAAAACAGTAATGCCGGTGAATGAAGAGGCAGGTAGAGGTAGCCGCTCACTACTTGTCCATACGTGTAAATGAGGTTAGCGTTACAAGTGATAAGTGCCGCGTCGATATCTTTCAGAGTCATTAGGCTACGTATCTTGTCACGGCGCAGTTTTAATTCCGGTTGTAACATAATCTTGCTTCTTGTTTTATTTTATATGATTCGTGACTAAGTGTGGGCAAAAGTAACAAAAAAAACAATGCCATTCGCTTCCTTTGTCAGAAACGAACAGCATTGTTTAGAGATGAAGCCTATGCTTATACTATTCCTTGCGCCATCATGGCGTGCGCCACTTTCATGAACCCGGCGATGTTGGCCCCTTTTACATAATTGATATATCCGTCTGGTTCCGTTCCGTACTTGACGCACGAGGCGTGGATGCCGTGCATGATGGCGTGCAGCTTTTCATCCACTTCGGCCGCGCTCCAGCTCAGGTGCATGGCGTTTTGAGACATCTCCAGTCCCGATGTCGCCACTCCTCCCGCATTCACCGCTTTTCCCGGAGCGTACATTATTCGATGTTCGATGAAAAGGTCGATGGCTTCCGGCGTGCAGCCCATGTTGGAGATTTCTCCGACGCAGAGTACGTTGTTCTTTATCAGGTTTCGTGCGTCTTCCTCGTTCAGCTCGTTCTGGGTAGCGCATGGCAAGGCGATGTCTACTTTCACTTCCCACGGCCTTCGCCCTTCTATGAAGGTGGCGTTCGGATACTTTTCGGCGTACGGGGCCACGATGTCGTTTCCCGATGCTCGTAGTTCAAGCATATAGTCAATTTTTTCTCCGCTGATGCCTTCCGGGTCGTAGATGTACCCGTCCGGTCCGGAGATGGTGATGACCTTAGCGCCCATTTGGGTGGCTTTGTTCGCCGCGCCCCACGCCACGTTGCCGAATCCGGAGATGGCTACCGTTTTTCCTTTAATGTCGACTCCTTTTGTCTGTAGCATTTGGTTGACGAAGTAAAGCCCGCCGAATCCCGTCGCTTCAGGCCTTATCAGTGAACCTCCGTACTCCAGTCCCTTGCCGGTGAAGGTTCCCGTAAATTCACGAGTCAGCTTCTTGTACATACCAAACATATAGCCCACCTCTCGTCCGCCTACTCCGATGTCTCCGGCCGGAACGTCCATGTCAGGCCCTAAGTGATGCCATAGTTCCAGCATGAACGCTTGGCAGAAACGCATGATTTCCGCCTCGCTCTTGCCTCTCGGAGAGAAGTCCGAGCCGCCTTTGCCTCCGCCCATAGGCAGCGTGGTCAACGCATTCTTGAAGGTCTGCTCGAACCCGAGGAACTTGAGAATGGAGAGGTTGACGGAGGAGTGGAAGCGGATGCCGCCCTTGTACGGGCCAATCGCGTTGTTGAACTGCACACGGTAGCCGAGGTTGGTCTGCACCTCGCCCTTGTCGTCTACCCACGTCACACGGAAGGTGAAAATCCGGTCTGGCTCGACAAGCCTTTCGATGATTTTCGCTTTCTCGAACTCCGGATGCTGATTGTAAATCTCTTCAATGGAAAGCAATACTTCTTTTACGGCTTGAAGGTATTCGCTTTCGCCGGGATGCTTCGCCTCTAAAGAGGACATGATTCTCTGGATGTTCATACTGGTATGCTTTTAAGTAGTTATTCTGATAAAATGTAAATCAGAGGTTTTGCAAATATAACGTTTTCTCTCTATAAAAGTTCAAAAGGAAGGACTTCTTTAGGTAAATAATGATAAAATGACAATTGCTTTTTGTTCCTGCGTAAGTTATCGTTACGTTTCCGGATTTCGTCGGGCGGTGGCTGCTAGCGGCCTTCCAAAGCCGGAAAATCGACTACGTTCTTCTATGCGAAAAATGTTCTATTTTTAAGATTTGCCGCAAAAATCAGTTCGCTGAAATTTTCGTTTTAGGCGGCCGGATTGCCAAAAAAGCGTACGAAAACGGCCTGTTTCGGGAGCGAACCCGCACGATTATGCGCTTTGGAAGCGGTCGGAAAGGGAAATCGGGCGTGAAGCGCCGCCCTACGCCTCGCGAGCCGTAGCCCTATTTCTCAGGAGCCGTTGCCCTGACTGTCGGATGAAGTATTAGGAATGGGGGATGAAGAACGCCTGTTCCGGCAAGTCGGGCGGGAATTTTACGCTTTTCAGCCTTTAATCACTCTCGTCTCCCGAACAAAATGAAAGTGTCTATATTATGCTGTATAGACTGATTAGGATGCAATACGAAATCGTTTCCGCAGTAAATGGAGATAAGTGATTCGCTACTCGCCGATTCGGTGACAACTTGAATTTCGCTAACGCCTCTACGCCGCGTTCTTTTCGTCCGGGTCGTACTCCGGTCTGAATTATCGCGATGTAGAGGCGGTAGCGTGTTCTGTTTTTCATCATGGTCTGTTTTTAAGATTATTCGGATTCTTGTGTATAAGCGGGTGCGAAAGGTTGAATATGTTCGGCTATTTACGTAACTTTGCGGAGGATGCGCGGGACTTGGCGTGTACGCCGCGCACCGCTTGTAGACTTTTCAAGATAAACGTAGAATATTATGCTTAGTAAGTTTAAGTTAAACCAGTTATATTTTAAAGATACACAGTTCGCGAAGTTAATGACGAGGCGCATCTTTAACGTGTTGCTCATTGCGAACCCCTATGACGCTTTCATGCTAGAAGATGACGGGCGTATCGACGAGAAGATATTTAATGAGTATGTCTCTTTGTCTCTTCGCTACCCGCCTCGTTTTTGGCAGGTCTCTACTGAAGAGGAAGCGTTGGCCCAGCTAGCCGGTATGCCTTTTGAACTGGTCATTTGCATGCCCGGTACGGGCGATGACGACAGCTTTGACATCGGTCGCCATATCAAGGAAAAGTACGAGCATATTCCTATTGTGATTCTGACTCCATTTAGTCACGGCATAACGAAACGCATCAGCCATGAGGATCTGAGCGCTTTCGAATATGTTTTCTGTTGGTTAGGAAATACCGACCTTTTGGTCTCTATCATTAAATTGATGGAAGACAAGATGAACTTGGAACATGACGTAAGGGAGGTAGGGGTACAGGTGATTTTGCTTGTTGAAGACGGTATCCGTTTCTATTCCTCTATATTGCCCAACCTCTATAAATTTGTACTGAAACAAAGCCAAGAGTTCTCTACCGAGGCGCTGAACGCCCATCAGCGGACGTTGCGTATGCGCGGCCGTCCCAAAATCGTGTTGGCCCGTACCTACGAGGAGGCTATGGGCATCTACGGCAAGTACCAGAACAACATATTGGGAGTAATTACCGACGTGCGCTTCCCGAGGGTGGAGCGGGGCGAAAAGGACGGTATGGCGGGTATCAGGCTATGCGCCGAGATACGCAAAACGGACCCCTTCGTGCCCCTCATCATTCAGTCCTCCGAATCGGAGAATGCGCTTTACGCCGCGAAGTACGGAGCTAGTTTCATTGACAAGAACTCCAAGAAGATGGATGTCGACCTGCGCCGTATCGTCGCGGAGAACTTCGGATTCGGCGATTTCGTGTTCCGCAACCCGGAGACGGGGGAGGAGATAGCCCGGGTGCGTAGCCTGAAAGAGCTGCAAAACATACTGTTCGCCGTGCCCGCCGAGTCTTTCCTCTACCACATTAGCCGCAACCACGTCTCCCGGTGGCTTTACTCCCGCGCCATGTTCCCCATAGCCGAGTTTCTGAAGCCCATCACGTGGAGCAGCCTGCAAGATGTCGATGCGCATCGTAAGCTTATCTTCGAGGCGATAGTGAAATACCGGAAGATGAAGAATCAGGGAGTGGTGGCCGTCTTCAAGCGCGACCGTTTCGACCGCTACTCCAACTTCGCCCGCATTGGTGACGGGTCGTTGGGAGGGAAGGGGCGAGGCCTCGCCTTTATCGACAATATGGTGAAGCGGCATCCGGAGTTCGAGGAGTTCGAGAACGCTTCAGTCGCCATACCGAAGACGGTGGTGCTGTGTACCGACATCTTCGACGAGTTTATGGATTCTAACAATCTCTACCAGATAGCCCTGTCAGACGCTCCGGACGATGTGATATTGAGGTATTTCCTTAAAGCCAAGCTGCCCGACCGGTTGGTGGAGGATTTCTTCACCTTCTTCGACGTGGTGAAGTCGCCCATAGCCATCCGCTCCTCGTCGTTGTTGGAGGATTCCCACTATCAACCTTTTGCGGGTATATATAATACGTATATGATTCCCTATCTGGACGACCGCTACGAGATGCTCCGTATGCTGTCCGACGCGATTAAGGGTGTGTACGCCTCAGTCTTTTTCCGTGACAGTAAGGCGTATATGCAGGCCACGTCTAACGTTATCGATCAGGAGAAGATGGCCGTTATCCTTCAGCAGGTGGTGGGCAATCAGTATGGTGACCACTTTTATCCCTCTATGTCCGGAGTGGCCCGCTCGCTCAATTATTATCCGCTCGGTGATGAGAAGGCGGAGGAGGGGACGGTCAATCTTGCGCTCGGGTTGGGAAAGTATATCGTGGACGGGGGAATGACGCTCCGCTTCTCGCCCTATCATCCGCATCAGGTATTGCAGACGAGCGAGATGGAAATCGCCTTGAAGGAGACGCAGACCCGTTTTTACGCTCTCGACCTGAAGAATGCCGGGCATGATTTTTCCATTGATGACGGGTTCAACTTGCTGAAGCTGCATGTCAAGGATGCGGAGAGTGACGGCTCGTTAAGGTACATCGCCTCTACATACGACCCTTACGACCAGATTATCCGTGACGGCCTTTACCCGGGAGGACGGAAAGTAATCACTTTCGCCAACATCTTGCAGCACGATGTCTTCCCGCTTGCCCGGATATTGCAGTTGGTGCTGAAGTATGGCGAGCAGGAGATGCGGCGGCCCGTAGAGATAGAGTTCGCCGCTAACCTGAGTCGAGAGAAAGACAGAACCGGAACCTTCTATTTGTTGCAGATACGTCCCATAGTAGATAGTAAGGAAATGTTGGACGAAGACCTCGGGCTGATTCCGGACGAGGACGTGATACTGCGTTCCAACAATTCGTTGGGACACGGAATCATGAATGACATTTACGATGTCGTCTATGTGAAGACGGAAGGATATAGCGCCTCGAATAATCAGTATATCGCGTGGGAGATAGAGAAGATAAACCGAAGCTTCCTTGACGAAGGAAAGAATTACGTGTTGGTAGGCCCCGGCCGATGGGGAAGTAGCGACCCGTGGCTCGGCATTCCCGTCAAGTGGCCCCACATATCCGCCGCCCGTGTCATTGTAGAGGCCGGACTGACGAACTACCGTGTCGACCCGAGTCAGGGTACTCACTTTTTCCAGAATCTAACTTCTTTCGGAGTGGGATATTTCACGATTAACGCCTTCATGAACGATGGAGTCTATAATCAGGATTATTTAAATTCTCTTCCTGCGGTAGTGGAGACAAAGTATCTTCGTCATGTACGCTTTGAGCGGCCCCTGACTGTAAAGATGGATGGAAAGAAAAAGCTTGGTGTAGTGATGAAGCCGGAGTGAGCCTCTCTTTTATAGTTTATCCGCTCAAAGGCCGTATGCGGAAAAAGTATGAGGCTGTCTCAAATAAACTTTGAGATGGCCTTTTGGGGGGACATTCATTAAATAATACAAAATCAGCCAACTAATTCGTCGTCCCTTAAAAGATGCGTTACTAATTAATAATCAACAGATTAATATGCGATTTACTTTGAGATATCTGCAGGTTTTTGTACCTTTACGGTTGAAAA
>CASDXF010000043.1 GCA_949285075.1 uncultured Bacteroides sp.
TTTTGCTCGGGTTTATTTTGAGCGTCCTTTTCGAGGATGTTTTTCCGATTCCGTGAGGAGGATAGCGGGCTATCTGACGAACGTAATCGGGAAAAGAGAGCGGAAAGGGACTCAAAAGAGACCTGACTAAATTACTTAAATGCAAAATGTAAACAGGCTCTAAGGAAGGACGGATAAAATCAAATGCTGAATCAGACAAAAAAAGAGTTTACATTTTGCTCAGGTCTCCTTCGAGGCCGCATTGACATTCCGTACCTCATTTGACAGGTCGCCCTGCGGCTCGCGAGAGACAGCCCTACGGCTCATGAGCCGCTGCCCCATTTCTCACGAGCCGTAGGGCTACGCCACACGCCCGTTTTCCCTTTCCGACGGCTTCCGAACGGCGCAATCAGGCGATTCGGTCCCTCGAAAAGTGCGGACTTTACACGTTTTTTATGCCTTTTAGCCGTCTAAAAGGAAAATTTCAGCGGGCCTTTCAAGAAGGAAAATCTTAAAAATAGAACATTTTCGGAAATACTTTCAAAAGCTATATATATTTGAAATGTAAGTCGGATATCCATGAAAAAAGCCCGCCATCGGGGTTTGCACCAACAACGGCAGGCTTTTCTCTACACCTTGACTATATCAAAATCCGCTCATTTAAAGTCCTCGTATTCGGTGGGAAGCGCGATGTATTCCAAAGCATTCTCATTCGGCTTTACCCAAGTCGTTATCTTTACGCCATTGTCCAACCTAATGTCCGGCAACTCCGTTTGCATGGTAAAGGCAGGCACAACGACGCTCTTCTCTTCTCCATCTTGGCTCACATACTCCAATAAGACCTGTTCTAACTTAGCAATTTCACTCCACACTAACGTCACGCCTCCACTTCCGTTTAGCGTATAAGTATAAGCCACCGGATTTTGAGCCGAGATGAACTTATCCCCGTACACATTAGCCTGTATCGTCGTGACGATAGAGCGATTATTATCCTTGTCTACCGTATAAATGTCAAATACATACAAATCTTCCTCCAAGTCCTCCAACAATATCCTTAGCGTATCCGTCTTAGCGTATCCTTCCAAGCTACGCACGTATTGTTGGTCATTCCACTTTATAATCACCTCCTTGGCGGTTTCCGCATAATAGAGATACCCTTCAAACTGAATCTTATGCAATCCTTCACGCACCTTTAACGAATCTATTTTCCCCGCGTAAGAGATTTCACCGTTCCCCTGAAAATCCTCGAACGTCCCGACCAAGTCGGTGCATGAACACAGCGAAACAACTCCCAGAATAAAGGCGGCTATACATTCAATCTTTCTCATTTCACAAACGCTTTTACTGTTAAGTTATTATTTTACATACTGTCCCCAAAACTTCATTTCCGCGATACGGGTACACTCCATCCCCGACCATGACGCCAAAGAGACAAAGCGGACGTAACGCACCGGCCTCATCAGCTCGTTCTCAAACAGGAACTCATGTCCTTCTTGAGCCGCCAAGATGTCTTCGGCCGTGTTGGGGTCCGTAAATTCTCCTCCTGAAGGTTTCTCTAAATGACCATCCATCAACAACTCGTAATTGTTCTCGTCAAAGGGGTCCAACTCCTCCGGACAACCGTATATCGAGAAATGGCGAGGACAGCCATGCTTATAGAAATCGTCCTCTACCAAGCGCTGCCATATCTTCATGCGGCTCAGCATCACGGTAGCCCCCATGTCGATGGTCGTGGGATGAGGGAAAGCCTGCGGATAGTTTGTATGCGCAAAGTCCATCGAACCGTAATTGTCATTGAAGAAACATTCCCAATTACCGCCAAAGAACGTCCAACGGACATCACCGGGGATAAACATCTCACGGAACTGGGAAGCGTCCAACAGTTCCTCTTCTAATGGGGTCAGTTCAAACTCGTAGGGCTCGGACTCGTTTTCCCAACGGTCCTTCACCTTAACCGTAAACTTGGAAGGAAGAGGCGACAAGCCTCTGACCGCAAGCGGCCCTTCCGCCTGCTCCGTATAGTAGACATCATACAGGCTCTGTCCTTCCGTCTCCGAATTCTCGTAATACACCATAATGGATATGGCATCCTTTCCTTCGTTCTTAAAGTCCAAGCTGAAGCCTCCCCAGTCTACCGTCGCGTTCAACGATTGCCGTATATTCACAACCGGCGGAGTCTCCGGAACAAAAGTAATCGTCACTCCTTTCGACACATTCTCGGAACGGTCTACGGCATAAACCGTCACTTCGTGCTCATTCGTGTCGCCTATGCCTTCAATCTCCAACGAATCAACATATTTCGAGGAACGAACCTCGCGTATCTCTCCTTCCTTCGCATCGAACAGCGCTTTCACGTAAGCCAAGTCCGGGTCATCAGGAACCTGATATTTTATAACGGCTCCACCCGCGGTGCTTCTTACCACGATTGCCGATATGTCTTGCGGCGGAGTCTTGTCGTCATATCCATAAGGAGCCCGTACTTCATCCTCCTTGCACGACAACAGCAATGCGCATGTCATGACACTCAGCCATGTCATTATTCTTGTTTTCATATTCTTACAATTTAATATTACCATAATGGATTCTGAACTAACTTCGTATTCTTATTCAAGTCTTCCTGCTTCAAAGGCCACAAATAGTCACGCACGTAGAAACTGCGGGTATAAATCACGCGAGGCACATAAAACAGCTCCGGAGTTTCTTCCATTATACTTAATCCTCTCATTTGGGTGTTGAAGTATTGCTCGCATTTCTTCCAACGCCGCAAATCATGCAGACGTTTTCCTTCAAACTGCAATTCTATCAACCGTTCACGATGAATGATTTCACGCATTCCTTCTTTCGTATTCGGTTTATTCGGATTGAGCGAGTGCTTTGCCCATGTGTCCCGCAAGGTACAGCCCTTATCCAATCCCGCCCGATGGCGCACCAATTGAATGTACTTATACACCTCTTCGTTCGGTTGGTCAAGACTCTCATTCAACGCCTCACTATACAGTAAATAGATGTCGGCAAGGCGAATAATCGTATTCGGGAAGGCGTAAAGCACATCCGCTTCCGCCGTATTCATGTTCTTGTAGCTGCACACCTTCTTTATGAAATATCCCGTAGCGGATGTCCTATACGTCTCATCTCCCGCGATGCCTCCTTTTTTCGAGTTCACCCCATAGGCTTCCTCCGGACTAAGAACTTCCATATTAAACCACTTGCCGCCGTCAAAGCCGATATTCGCGTAAAAACGGGGCTCCCTATTCATGTGCAACTTGACGGTCGTGTAGTCGGGCGTAAAAAAGGCAGGACGGTCGGGAGGAGTCGTTGTCAGTTCATACAAATCTACCCCCACAAAGTCCTTGTCCTCCTCTATCGGTACTCCGTTTTCCGTATAATACTCTTCTATGATATTCAGTGTAGGACTGTACTGGCACAAATGATGCCATTCCCTGTTTCCCATATCGTAAGTGGTCAAGCGAGGCTGCGCCGCGCCTTGTATCCATGTATCCGTCATGCCCGGAGCGAATATCTGCTCGCAATTATAACGTGAAGTGACAATCTCGCGCAGAGTCATTTCCAGTTCCGTCTCAGGAGTGAGCTGAAAAGCCACCCGTTCGTCAAATTCAAACAAATCGTGATTGCCTTCCAACGACACGTCGATAGCCTGCTTGCACGCTTCCGCCGCTATTCTCCACTTCTCCTGACTATACGTTTGGTTGAAAAACGGCTGATGGTCTCTGGGGTCTAAAAAGTCCGCGTAATCCGTATTCCCATTGAACAAAGGGCTTGCGGCTGTAGTTAAGACTTTTGCTTTGATGCAGTAGGCCGCCGGAAGAGTAATGCGTCCCATTTCCGTAGTTGCGGACGAGATGTACAAGGGAAGTCCCTGATCCATGTTTATGGCTTTATCCAATAGCCCGACAATGTAATCGACAACGTCATCCACCTTTTCACGGTATTGAGTCATCTCTCCCAAGTCAGAGTTTATGTCAATATTCTCATCCAACAGAGGAATCGGTCCATAATGCAAAAACAGCCAATACAGATAGAACGCCTTTAGCGTGTATACCTCCGCCTTCCATCTGTTTCTTTCCGTATAGGATAAATCCGGGACTCTGTCGATGTTCGCAAGGAACACGTTACACTCGTGTACGCCCCTGAATTTATTGGCCCCGCCGCTCCAATAATTAAAGAGCGGTTCACTCGAACTTTGCAATCCTCTCGCCCAATTCCAAGAGTTCGTAAAGTCCCACCGGTCATACTTCATCAGATAAGGGCAGTAATCGTCAGCGCATGAGATGGAGGCGTTATTTCCCATATCGTAGGTAAACGGCAGAAAATTATAACAAGTAGCCAAATATTTCCTCGCATTCACGCGATTGTTAAACGCCATATCAATAGTAGTTATATTATCCGGAATGACATCCAAATAATTGCAGGAACTGAAAGAAATACCCGCTATAAACACGCCTATATATACTATCTTTTTCATATTCTTCTTTTAAAAACCTATATTCAAACCAACATTATACACCGCTTGGATAGGATAATTAAACCCGTTTCCTCCCATTTCGATGTCCCATTCCTTGAACTTGCTGAACGTCAACAAGTTCAGTCCGCTCAAGTAAATACGCAAGTTACTCATACGCAACTTCTTCAGTATCTTATCAGGGAATGTATATCCCATTTCTACCGATTTCAACCGTATATAGGAGCCGTCTCTAATCCACCATGTACTCGCCTGAATATTATTATTCACGGTCTCTGTCGTCAATCGAGGCATCGCGGCGTAACTGTCCCTATTTGATTCCGACCAATAATCATCCACCCAACACTGCATTAGGCCATTGGGTGCGATACGTCCGCCAAATACACCGCTGTCAAACGAGTTCGCATTAACGAATGGCGTGTTGCGCATTGCGTCGACCCAGAAGGAACTGCGCCCGGAGCCCTGAAAGAAGAATGAGAAATCGAAATTCTTGTATCCGACAGACGCTCCAAATCCATAATTCACCTCCGGAACCGTCGGGTAGCCAATAGGAACAATGTCATTGTTATCGATAATGTCGTCCCCGTTTATATCCCGGTATTTAATGTCGCCGGGCATATAATCGCCAAACGTCTGTTTGGGAGAATTGGCGATGTCGGCTTCGTCTATAAATAGGCGGTCGGCTATCAAGCCCCTTTGCTGCCCGATGGGATAACCGGTCACCGTCTGCCACCAATAATTCAACCGGGCCTCTTCCGCATAGTCATAATTGCTACGGGCAAAGGTAAAGTTACCGCGAAGGCTCAGCCACCAATCCTTGTTAAAGGAATGGTTAGCGTCCATCTGTATCTCAAATCCCCGTGAAGAGGCGCGCCCTACATTGGCGGACAATCCGGCGGCGTAACCAAGTTCAGCGGGAATGGTTGGACGCGACTGGTAAATCTTCTCACGCTTTTCTTGGAAGTAGTCCGCTTGAATCTCCAAGAAATCAAATAAGGTGGTCTCGATGCCAAGATCCAACTTCCGGGCAACCTCCCAAGTGATATTCGGATTCCCATATCGGGTAATGGCGACGGTCTGTATGCCTTGCTGCCAGTCTTCCCCGAATCGGATTCCTGACTCTCCCGCGTTCAGGTTAACCTCTGATATGTAATAAAAACGGTCTCGCAAGTCACCAATCTTATCGTTACCCACCAATCCATAAGTCGCTTTTAACTTTAACTTATTGACGAACTTATTCTTGGGCCAGAATGATTCATTGCTTATTAAGTAACCGACTCCCGCCGAAGGGAAGAAGCCAAACCTTTCTTTGGCCGCAAAGCGTTCAGAACCATTGTAACCGAAGTTGAACTCAAACAAGTAACGGGAATCATACGCGTAAGTCGCACGTCCCGATAAGCCAATATTGCGCGAAGGCAGAGACTGTTGAATGTCGGGAGCGTTACCCGTAATGTACTCGCGCATTGTACCGACCAACAATCCTCCCACTTCATGCTTTCCAAACTTGCGGGAATAGTTGATTGAGCCTTCAAAATAATAGGTTGAGCTTACGGTAGGCGTTCCCGCCGAATAATTCAAGTCCTCTCTTCCCGTTTCCGGGTTCAACTGGTTCAGCGTGTACCGGTCAGTGTCCCTATCGTAATAAGCGATGTCGTAATAGAAAGGAGAGATTTCACGCACTAACGAGAAGCCGGAGTCTCGTGTGGTATTCGCTAAAAAGCGGAAGCTGAGTCCTTCGGTGATGAAATCCAGTTTCTGGGATAATTCCATCTGAGCCGTTACCGATGTCGCGTGCGAGTCCCTGTATCCCCTAATCATGTCGGCATAAGGATTCAAGTAGTTGCCTTCTCCGGCATTTCCAAAAAGCACGTGTTGGGTCAGCACATTGGAATCGTCGGGGGCGAAAGCTTTGGGAAACATCACGGGCGAAGCCGAACGCACCTTCCGGTACATCATGTCTCCACCGTCAATCGGGCCGGTATAATCCTCAAAATTAGCGTTCACACGAATGTCGAACGTCGTGGTTTTGGTCAGATTCAGATTTATATTTGTACGAAGCTGAATCCTTTTCAAGTCGATATTCGTATTGTAGTTGTTCTTTCTGTCTACTTTCAGCGCGCCGTTATCCTGACTGAAGTTCGCCGATACATAATAGCGGGCCATCGTGCCTCCACCGCTAAGGTTGATGTTCGCGCGCTGATTCATAACCATATCCTTAAACAGTTCGTCATACCAGTCTACCGCCGGATAGACATACGGGTTCAAGCCTTTTCCCGTATTGGCTATCTTCTCGTCGCTGAAAGGACGGGGCGATAACGGATTACGGGTCACGACCGCTTCATTATACATTTTCATATAGGTGATAGGGTCAGCCATTTTAATATTCCTTACAGGAGTGGAAATAGAGTTTTCAAGGCGGATGCTTACCTTCGCCGGTCCTTCCCGGCCTTCCTTAGTCGTGACCAACACCACGCCATTGGCTCCACGGGCCCCATAAATAGCGGTCGCCGTCGCGTCCTTCATGATGGAGAAAGAAGCCACATCGTCTACCGGCAGGCGCGCCAACTCGTCAGTGCTCGATTCTATATTGTCTATCAGTATTAAGGGAGAAGCGGAGTATCCGAAAGTTGTCACACCACGAATAAAGAAGTTCGCGTTATCGTTTCCCGGCTCACCCGAAGACTGATAGGCAATGACTCCCGCCAAACGCCCCGACAATCCTTGCGTCAGATTACTGGAAGGCACTTTAAGTTCCGACGGGTTTATCGTCGTGACCGAAGCTATCACACTTTCTTTCTTCTGTTTAGCAAAGCCAACGACTGTAACTTCATCCAATTCGTTCGCTTTAGGTAAAAGCTTTACAACTATATTCTTTTGATTTCCTACAGGGATACGCTGTTCCTGATAGCCCAAATAGTTGAATATCAAGACATCCTTATCATTTACTTTAATAGAGAATGTTCCGTCAATATCCGTAGTAACCCCCCGGGTAGATTTATCAATAGTAATTGTAGCCCCCGGGAGCGGGCTATTCAATTCATCATACACCGTTCCTGTCACTTCCCGCATATCTTGCGCAATGCCCACTTGAGCGTTCCCCAACGACACAATCAACAGCAATAAAGCCCTCAGCCGCATTTTTACTCCCAAAGAGTAAAGATGCCACAATAAATTTAAACGTTCTACTTTTCTCATGTCTTTTAATTTAAGTCTCAATAAAGAATTGGCCCTCTCCTTTATATTTAACAGTTATCAGTATCGCAAAATTAAACCATACCGAAGTAGAACCGCTTTTAATATTGACATAAAAATTTCATTTTTTGACAGAAGCATCTCCGACTGTCGCAAAAGCAATTTATTCTAACCTAACGCCCATTTTTCCGCATAAGCCACCCTCAACCGAAAGGCGTCCAGAGTTTAAGATTTGACAGGTCGCCCTGCGGCTCGCGAGAGACAGCCCTACGGCTCGCGAGAAACAGGGCAGCGGCTCACGAGAAACAGGGCTGTTTCTCAGACAAAATATAAGGCGCTGATAACAAATCATTTCCCATACCCAATATTATAATCGTATGTTCACCTTTCGAAAAATAGGAACTAAAGCGAAAGCGACAAACGACACGCCCTTTCCAACACCATTATTTATGTAATGCCACATCCTTATTCATCATATACCATTGACGTGAAACTACGACTATCCGGACCATAAAGGCGAAACATTCGTGGAAATCCTTTCCGAACTACCGACAGGCTCAAAAGGACGCCGATTACCCGAAATGTGGAGACAAATCGGCGTTATGTCGAAACCGCTCTATTATTAGTCTATAAGTCTTGTTCGTTTCAAAGTACAATTCCCATTTCCTAATTTTGCCCACTATGAATAAGGTTAATGTAAAAAAAGTCGAGACGGTGCGCGACATGGACAACTTTGTGAAGTTCACCAATCAGCTGTATGACGGCTGCCCGTACTATGTGCCGGACTTAGAGATGGATATCCGAGAGACTTTCGACCCGAAAAAGAATCCGGGACTGGAGTTTTCTGACATACAGGCCTTTATCGCCTACGACGAGAAAGGGAATACGGTGGGCCGGATAGCCGGCATCATCAACTACCGGGCCAACGAGAAGTGGCGGACGAAGAACGTCCGCTTCGGGTTTATCGAGTTCATCGACGACCTTGACGTGTCGGACGCGCTGATAAGCGCCGTGGAGCAGTGGGGAAAAGAACGGGGGATGGAATACATTCAAGGCCCGATGGGTATCTTCGACTTCGACAAGGAAGGAATGCTCGTAGAGGATTTTGACAAGACAAGCTCGCTGATAACGATATACAACTATCCCTACTATCCCAAGCACATGGACGCGTTGGGGTTCAAGAAGGAGGTCGACTGGGTACAGGTGAACATTGAGATTCCCAAAGAAGTGCCCGAAAAGTACGCTCACGCGGCGAAGCTGTCGAAGGAGCTGTTCGGGCTGAAGGTCAAGAAGCTGACCTCCGCGGACGTGTCGAAGCGGGGATACGGCAAAAAGGTGTTCGACCTCATCAACATGGCCTACGCTCCGCTGTTCGGATATACGGAGCTGTCGGACAAGCAGGTGGACACGTACATCGGACGCTATTTCCCGCTAATCGACAATCGGTTGCTGCCCGTCATCGAGAACGAGAAGGGCGAGGTAGTGGGAGTGGCCATCACGATGGGCAGCCTCTCGCGGGCCTTGCAGAAGACGAAGGGCAGGCTCCTCCCATTCGGATGGTTCCATCTGGCGCGGGCGCTCAAGTGGAAGCGCGAGGAGAAGGCGGAGCTGCTGCTGATAGCCGTGCATCCCGATTATCAGGGGTTGGGAGTGAACGCGCTGTTCTTTGAAGACCTGATACCCATATACAACAAGTGCCAGTTCAAATGGGCGGAGACCGGTCCGCAACTGGAGAACAACGTCAAGGAGCTGTCGCAGTGGAAACCCTTAAACCCCTCTTTCGTGAAGAGGAGAAGATGTTACAAGAAACAACTATAAACGCAGAATAAAATGGAAAAGAGAGTTGTAATAACGGGCATGGGGATATGGTCATGCCTCGGGAAAACGCTTGAAGAGGTCCGCGACTCGCTGTATCAGGGGAAGAGCGGCATCGTCTTCAGTCAAGAACGCAAGGACGCCGGATTCCGCTCCGCCTTATGCGCCAGTGTGGAGCGTCCCGAACTTAAACCGTTCATTCCGCGCAACCTGAGACAGTTTATGCCCGAAGAGGCGCAGTACGCTTATATGGCTACGCGCTCCGCCCTCGAAAACGCGGGGATAGGACAGGATTACCTCGACAGCCACGAAGTGGGAATCATATACGGCAACGACTCCGTAGCCGAGTCGACCATGCGGGCGCTCGACAGCTTCCGCGAATTTAAGGATACGTCAGCCTGCGGAAGCGGGGCGATTTTCCAGTCGATGAACTCTACGGTCACGATGAACCTCGCCTGCCTGTTCAAGCTGCGCGGCATCAGCCTGACCGCGTCGGCGGCCTGCGCCTCGGGCTCGCACGCCGTAGGACTGGCCTATCTGCTCATCCGCAACGGACTGCAGGACTGCGTGATCTGCGGAGGGGCGCAGGAAGCCAATATGTACAGCGTAGCCGCCTTCGACGGCATACAGTCGTTCTCCACCCGTGAGGATGAGCCCGCTAAGGCGAGCCGCCCGTTCGACCGCGACCGCGACGGACTGGTTCCCGGAGGCGGAGCGGCCACACTGATTGTGGAGAGCTACGAGCACGCGGTGAAGCGGGGAGCGCCTATCTTGGCCGAAATCGTAAGTTGGGGATTCTCAAGCAACGGCGACCACATATCCACGCCTAATGTGGAAGGCCCGGCCCGCTCGCTGGAGCTGTGTCTGAAAAACGGCGGCGTCAGCCCGAACCAGATAGGGTACATCAACGCCCACGCCACGTCGACGCGCATCGGAGACACCCGTGAGGCGCAGGCCATAGCCCGGATATTCGGCGACTGCCAAGTGCCGGTCACCTCGACCAAAAGCCAGACGGGACACGAGATGTGGATGGCCGGAGCGAGCGAGCTGATTTACTCGATACTGATGATGAAAAACGACTTCATCGCCGGGAGCATCAACTTTGAGCATCCGGACGAGGACTCGGCGCGCATCAACATCGTGCCGGAGACGAGGCAGGCGCACTTTGACATATTCCTTTCCAACTCGTTCGGGTTCGGCGGAACAAACTCGACAATTATCGTAAAGAATTTATAGAATCAAGAACATAAACAGCAAACGATTATGACACGTGAAGAAATCATTGAGCAGGTAAATAGTTTATTGGCGGAAGAATTTGAAGTAGAGTCAAGCGCGTTTGAGCCGGAAGCGAACGTGAAGGAAACGCTCTCGCTGGACAGCTTGAGTCTGGTGGACTTGGTGGCCATTATCCAACACACCTACAAAGTGAAAATCCCCGTAGCGGACTTGAAGCAGATTCAGACTTTCAACGACCTGTACAACTACATCGAATCTCATCTGCCGGCATGACGATTGACGAGGACATCAGCAGACTGATTCCGCAGCGCGACCCCATACGAATGGTCGACCGGCTGACGGAGATAGACGGGGAAACGGCGAAAACCGTGCTCACCGTCAAGGCTGACAACTACTTCATCGACGACGACGGATTGTTCTCCGAGACCGGGCTGATAGAGCACATCGCCCAATCGGCCTCGGCCTTCGCCGGATATGTGGCGATAACGGCGGGAGCGAAGGAGGCTCCCGTCGGCTACATCGGCGAGATTAAGCGGCTCCGCGTGTATCGCCGTCCGCGTGTCGGCGAGGAGCTGCATACCTCCGTCACGATGGGAGCCGAGATAGAGGGAGTGCGCATCGTTCAGGGCGAGACCTGCGTCTCGGGAGAAACCGTAGCGAGCACGCAACTGAAAATATTCATCCCTGCGCGACAGCGATAGGGAATAACTAAAATTTGACTACAAGGCATTCTTATGCGGCTTGAAAATGACTATTACAAAGTGACCGGAGTGACTTCCGGTGATACGGAAACCGTTTTTCACATCGCTCTCCTGCCCGACTGCGACGTTTATCGGGGGCACTTCCCCGGAAATCCGGTCTGTCCCGGCGTATGCAACATCGAGCTAATCAGGCAGTGCGCCGCGAAGGTGGCGGGGAAAAGGCTGCTCATCAGCTCCATCAAGCAGTGCCGGCTGACGGCGGTAGCCTCTCCGAGCGTCTGTCCCGCATTGGACGTAACCGTCAGTCTGTCGCCCTCAGGAGAAGGGTACGACGTAACGGCTCGGATAGCCGACAGTGAACGCATATACATGGACTATAAAGGAAAAATGACCGTATGACAACGCTTTGTATCCGCATCTACCGCTTCTTTCGCAATCATCGGGCCGCCTTCTGGATTTCGATGATTGGTCTGTTCGCCGTTCTCGGCTACTTCGCCTCGAAGATTCACCTTGAAGAGGACCTGAACAAGCTGATGCCGTCGTCGAAGAACGAGGACGGAACCACCAAACTGGCCTTCGCCAGTCTGCGCATCAAGGACAAAACCTTCCTGCTGTTCGAGGGGAAGAACGGCATCTCCACGGAACGCATCGCCGAGACCTGCGACGCGTTCATCGACTCGCTGACCGCTCAGGACGCGGCGAAGGACTCTACCCAACGGGCTATCGGAGACATCTTTTACAGACTGCCCGACGACTTGACGACGGACATCATAGACTACCTGAGCGAGCACCTGCCCGCCTATATAGACACCTCCATCTACGCCCGCCTCGACACGATGCTGACGTACCGGCACATGAGCCGGCAGATGGAACGGAACCGCAACGACCTGCTTAGTCCGGTAGGGACGATGTTCCCCGAGTTGATACAGATGGACCCGGTAGGTATGCGCACCCTGTTGATGGAAAAGCTGAAGCCCCTGACGGAAAACGCCACGGGCGGATACAAGACCATCGACGGTCACTTCTTCGTCCGGGACTCCACCGTGTGCGTGGCGTTCATCAGCCCCCATTATTCGGCCACGAATACCGGACAAGGCTCTGCGCTCTTCAATATGCTGAACGAGCAGATAAAGAAATTCTCCGCTTCCGCACCCGACGTGAAAATCAGCTATCACGGAACTCCGGCCAGCGGATTCTATAACGCGCATCAAATCAAGTCTGACCTGACGAAAACCATCTGCTGCTCGCTGATTCTGGTTTTGGCCTTCATACTGGTCTGCTTCCGCAACTTCAGTACGATTCCCTTTTTGGTGCTGCCCGTAGCCTTCGGTACACTGTTCGGGCTCGCCATGATGTATTTCATCAAAGGGCAGTTCTCCTTACTGGCGCTCGGCATCGGGGCCGTCATTCTGGGCGTGGCGCTCAGTTACGCGCTGCACGTCATTACGCACTCCAAGTATGTCGACGACCCGGAGCAGGTGCTGCGCGACCAAGTGAAGCCGGTCTGCTTGGGATGCCTGACGACCATCGGTTCCTTCATGGGACTTATCTTCATACGCACGGAGCTGCTTCAGGACTTCGGCCTGTTCGCCGCCTTCGCCATAGCGGGCACGACGTTCTTCAGCCTCATCTATCTGCCCCAACTGCTCAGTTGGGGCAACAGCAAGGTCAACCAAAGGGCTTTCGCTATGGTAGACCGCATCAACGCATACCCCTTCGAGCGTAAGAAGCCGTTGATTTTCCTTATCCTCGCCGCTACGGTTGTGGCCGTCGGATTCTACTTTGTTGGCGGAACCCGGTTCGACGCCGATATGCACAACCTCGGCTATAAAGCTGAAATCACCACCTATTCGGAAAACCTGCTCCGGGCGAAGACGCATACCGGAGACAAGCAGAAATATTTCGCCAGTTCGGGAAAGACGATGGAGGAAGCCATCGAGAACTTCGCGCTTCTGTCGGACAAGCTCGACTCGCTGCAAAACGTCGGCCTCGTCAAGAGCTACACGCATACAGACCTGATATTCGTTCCCCTGAAAGTGCAGCAGGAGCGTATCGACGCGTGGAAAGCCTTCTGGACGGAAGAACGGCTGCAACTCACTAAGGAGCTTATCCATAAGACCGCTCCGGAAACCGGACTGCACCCTGAAGCCTTCGATACCTTCTTCGACTACGCCCTCGCCGACTATGAGCCGAATGCGCTTTACGAGGCGGGTGTCATTCCCGAAGGGTATCAGTCAACCCTGATGGAGCAGTCCTATAATGGAGATTACCTGTGCTTTACTTCCGTACGGTGCGCCAACGATTCCGTACGCGACAAGACGAGCGACTATTACCGCATCTGTGACGCGGTGACCGTTTTGCCGGAGCTGCTCGTGCTCGATACTTACTACTACACCACGGATACGCTGATTCAGCTGAACGAGGACTTTAACGTGTTGCAATGGGTGTCGATGCTGTTCGTGTTTGTCGTTCTGCTCTTCAGCTTCAAGTTCAACGTCAGGTACACGCTGCTTGGCTTTATGCCGATACTGCTGAGTTGGCTGATTGTATTGGGCATGATGGTTATATTCGACATGAGCTTCAACCTCATCAACATCATCATCTCGACATTCATATTCGGCATAGGAGTGGATTACAGCATTTTCGTGATGAGCGGGCTTATCGGCAACGGCAAGGACGCATCGCTGCTGAAATACCACAAAACGGCGATATTCTTCAGCGCACTCATCTTAATCGTCACCATAGGTTCCATGCTGTTCGCTCAGCATCCCGCCATCAAGTCCGTAGGCTTCTCCACGTTGGTGGGATTAGTCTCCGCAGTGGTCATATCCTACGTGCTGCAACCCGCCATATTCAGGCTGTTTAACAAGAAAAAGGACAGATGAAGTATGACGTGGTTATCATAGGAAGCGGATTGGGCGGACTGGAATGCGCAAGCGTCCTGTCACGGATGGGACGCAGCGTGCTCGTGCTTGAGAAGGAAGCGCAAGCCGGCGGATGCCTGCAAAGCTATCGCAGGCACGGAATGGCGTACGACACGGGATTCCATTACGTGGGCGGACTGGACGAGGGGCAGTCGCTTCACGCCGCTTTCAATTACTTGGGGCTGCTGAACCTGCCGTGGCAACGGCTTGACGAGCATTTCGACCGGGTGACGATAGGGGAACGGGAGTATCCGTTCGCTCAGGGATTCGACGCTTTCGCCGATACGTTGGCGGCGGAGTTTCCGGCGGAACGGGAGGCCTTGCGCTCGTACGCGGACTTGCTGAGGCGTTCCGGCGAGCAGCAACTGGCCGCCTTGAATCCCCGGCACGAGGAGGATACGTTAACCGGCAAGTTGCTTGAGGCGAACGCCTACCGCTATCTGGAAGAGACCTTCCGTAGCTCGGAGCTGATTAACGCGCTCAGCGGCACTTCGCTGAAGATGGAGCTTAGGCGGGAGTCACTGCCGTTATTCTCTTTCCTCCACGGAAACGTCGGATTCATAGAAAGCAGCTGGAGGCTGAAGGGAAACGGCTCGTTGATGGTAAGGGCGTTGACGGACGGTATCCGCTCAAACGGCGGAGAAATCGTCTGCAAGGCCGAAGTGGAGGAGCTGATAGAGGAGAACGGCAGACTGGTAAGGGCCGTATGCTCCAACGGGGAGAGTTACGAGGGAGACCTTTTCATCAGCGACACGCATCCGGCGGTCACCTGTGCCTTGCTGAAGCGAAGCGAGAAAATGAAAAACAGCTACCGCAACCGCATCATGCGCATGGAGAATACGTTCGGTATGTTTACCGTATCGCTCCGCGTCAAGCCGGACACGATACGGTACTTCAACTGGAACCGGTACGTCTACAAGCGTCCTGACGTATGGACTTTCTATCTCAACGACAGCGTAGACGGACTGCTGATAAGTTGCCGGACTCCGGAAGACGGAGGGGAATATACCCGGCAGATTGACCTGCTCACCCCGATGACCAAGAAGAAGTGGGAGGCGTGGACGCATACCCGCACCGGCCGGAGGGGAGAGGACTATAAGGCGATGAAGGCGAGCGTGGCCGACGAATGCGTCTCCTTAGCCGAACGCTTCGTTCCCGGACTGCGAGACAGCATAGAGGAGCGGTACACCAGTACCCCGCTCACTTACCGGGACTACACGTACACGCCCGAGGGGGCCGCCTACGGGCTGCGGAAGGACTGCAACGCCGCGGCTACGGCACTGCTCTCCACACGTACGCCGGTGGCCAATCTGTTCCTCACGGGGCAGAGCGTCATGCTCCACGGCGTGCATGGCGTGACCATGACGGCGCTCCATACCTGCGCGGAGATAGTGGGGAAGGAACGGATATGGGATATAGTAAAAAACTGAATAAATAGAAACAAGAGATATGACGATGAAGTACGCATTAGTAACCGGAGGCAGCCGCGGCATTGGCCGGGCCGTCTGCGTGAAATTAGCACAAATGGGATACCGTATCCTCATCAACTTCGTAAGCAATACGGAGGAGGCCGAGCAGACGCTCAGGCTCGTGAGGGAGGCCGGACAAGAGGGCGAGCTCTTGCGCTTCGACGTAAGCGACGCGGAGCAGACCCGGGAGGCCATCGAAGCGTGGACTCAGGCGCATCCGGAGGAATACATCGAGGTCGTAGTGAACAACGCCGGAATACGCCGTGACGACATCATGGTATTCATGGAGGAGAAAGACTGGAGGCGTGTGCTCGACATCAGCCTCAACGGATTCTACAACGTGACGCAACCGTTGCTGCAACCCATGCTGACGCACAAGTTCGGACGCGTCATCAACATGGCGAGCGTGAGCGGCATAAAGGGAATGCCGGGACAGACCAACTACTCGGCGGCCAAAGGGGGACTCATCGCGGCCACGAAAGCGTTGGCCCAAGAGGTGGCCCGGAAGAACGTGACGGTCAACGCCGTTGCGCCCGGATTCATCAAGACCGACATGGTAGAGGGGCTTGACGAGGCGGCCCTGAAGAAACAGATTCCCGCCAACCGCTTCGGTACGCCGGAGGAGGTGGCCGAACTGGTGGGCTTCTTGGCTTCACCGGCCTCGGGATACATCACCGGCAACGTAATATCAATCAACGGAGGACTTTACACTTGACAAGCATGAACGTAAAAGGATTAGTTATCGCACTTGTTCTCGCCTTGCCGTTCGTCGCGGCGACGGCGCAGGAGGCTGCGTTGCAAAAGGTGGCGGAGAAGCATAAGAATGTACGTACGCTAACCGCCTCGGTGACACGCGTCACACACCGCACGGCGATAGACGGGGACATCAGTGCGAAGGGAACGCTTTATTTCAAGGGACCGGACAAGATGTGCATCCGGTTTGAAGAGGAGAAAGATATGCTGCTGATGGACGGCGACCGCTTCACGATGGTCGAGAAAGGCAAGGCGAGCGTGGCCAAAGGGCAGACGCAAAGCCAGTTCGAGGCGTTGCGGAACGTGTTCACGAACATCATACTGGGCAAGAGCGACGAGGCCGGAGCGGAAGTGAAGACGGTGAAAGAGGGGAACGTGTACACGATAACCGTCACTCCCACGGTGGCGGGAGGAGCGAAGGCCAAACGCAGGCTGATGTTCACCTCGTTCACGCTGACCATCGACACAGGGACGCATGAATTCAAGAGCCTGCGCATGGACGGAAGGGGAGGCAACTACACCCAGTACAACCTCTCGGGCTATACGGTGAATCCGGACGTGGACGGAGCGGTGTTCAACCTTATCCGGCCATGAAGGAGCTGAAGGACATCTGCCGGGTGCAAGTGAGGTTCAGCGAGATAGACTCCATGCGCAGGGTATGGCATGGGTCATACATCCGCTATTTCGAGGATGGGCGTGAGTCGTTCGGAAGGCGCTATCCCGGCATAGGCTACGCCGATATGCAGCGTGAGGGCATTTACGCGCCTATATACGACATACACGTGCGGTATCTGGCTCCGCTCGCCATCAACGACGTGGCGGTGGTGCATACCCGATACGTGTTCAACCCGGGAGCGAGACTGGACTACGGCTACGAGGTTTATCGCGAGAGCGACGGCACGCTATGCGCCGAGGGGAGTACCACGCAACTGTTTATCGGAACGGACGGGGAACTGCTGATTGACAGGCCCGACTATTACAGACGGTGGCAGGAGAAGTTCCTCGGACTGCGAGAGGCTCCTTAGCGGATGCGCATTGACTTAACGAGACGGGGGTACAAGCTCCCGGCAAAGAAGCGAAAGAATAGGAAACTGTGATAAGAAGAAAGATTGTTTTTTGGCTAACCCTCCTGCTCGTGACGGGAATAGCGTACGGGCAGAATACCGTTATTAAGGGGACGGTGACCGACTCCATCACCGGAGAACGGTTGGCCTTCGTATCGCTGCGACTCGAAGGGACGGCATCGGGGGCGACTACGGACGATAAGGGGGAGTTCGCCTTCTCTACCGTAGTGACGAATCCCGTACTGGAAGTCTCCTGCGTAGGATACGAGACGCAGCGGCTGAAGCTCGCCGCGGGGACGACAAACCAACTGGACATCCGCCTGAGGCAAAGCGACACCCAACTGGACGAGGTGGTGGTCGAGCCGAAAAGAGAAAGGTATCGCAGGCGAGACAACCCCGCCGTAGAGTTCGTCAAGAAGGTCATCGAGCGGAGAGAGAGCAATGACCCGCACGAACGGGATTACTTCAGTTACGACCGATACGAGAAGATGGTCTTCGCCCTGAACGACTATCAGCCCAAGAAGAAGGAGAAGCCGGGGAAGTTCGACTTCGTGAACGAGTTCATCGACACGCTGGACGCGGGGACCACCATCCTGCCCGTATCGGAGAAGGAGCGGATAGAGAGGGTGTACTACCGCAGGGACCCGAAGTCGGAGAAGCGCGTCGTGAGGGGAAGCAAGTCGTCGGGGGTGGACGAGGTGTTCTCGCGCGACGGCGTGCAGCAGTTCTTGGGCGAGGTGTTCAAGGAGGTGGACATCTTCCAGAACAACATACCGCTCTTCCTGCAACGGTTCGTCAGCCCGCTGTCCAACATCGGGCCGGGATTCTACAAGTATTACTTGATGGACACGCTCGACGTGGGCGGACAGCGGTGCGCCGACTTGGCGTTCACGCCCTTCAACTCGGAGTCGTTCGGCTTTACCGGACATCTGTTCGTCACGCTCGACTCGACCTACTTCGTGAAGAAGGCCGTGCTGAACGTGGCGAAGGACATCAACCTGAACTTCGTATCCCGGCTGACGATAGAGCAGACCTTCGAGCGGACGGCGGACAGCCTCCGGCTCATCACCAAAGACGACGTGAAGGTGAACTTCAAGCTGACCGAGAAGACGAAGGGGATGTACGCGCAGCGGGTCAACGTATATAGCGAGCATTCGTTCGAGCGGCCGGACAGCGAGGAGGAGAAGGTCTTCGCCCAAAGCGCCCCGGTCATTACGGAAGAGGACGCGTACCGGCGGTCGGACGAGTTTTGGGCCGACAACCGTCCCGACGAGGGCAAGAAGCGGAACCCCAAGTCGGTAGCTGAGTTGATGCGGAAGTTCCGCTCGGTGCCCGTGTTCCGCGTCACGGAAAAGATAGTCACCACGCTCGTGTCGGGCTACATCCCCACGAACAAGGACCCGCGGAAAAACAAGTTTGAGCTTGGCCCCATGAACAGTACCATCAACGGTAACGCGATGGAAGGGGCGAGGCTACGCTTGGGAGGGGGAACTACCCCGGTGTTCAACAAGCGGTTCTTCCTTGAGGGATACGCCGCGTACGGCACGAGGGACGAGAAGATAAAGTACGACGCGTTGGTGGAATACTCGTTCAACGACCGGAAGGACTACCGGAAGGAGTTCCCCATGCACTCGCTGAGGTTCGAGTATATGTACGACATCAACAAGCTCGGCCAACAGTATATGTACACCAGTAAGGACAACGTGATGTTGGCCATCAAGCGGAAGAAGGACACGAGGGCCACCTACCTGAGGAGGGCGGAACTGGCCTATATACGCGAGCACTACAACGGCCTGTCCTACGAGGCCATACTGCGCAACAAGAGGGAATACTCCACGCGGTGGGCCGAGTTCAACCGCATCGGCAGGGACGGCGCGACGCGGCCCGTCGACCACTACGACATGACCGAGCTTGAGCTGCGCCTGCGCTACGGCAGGAACGAGAAGTTCTACCAGACGCGCACCAACCGCGTGCCCATCACCTTCGACGCGCTCGTGTTCAACCTCAGCCACGTCATGGCCAAGAAAGGGTTCCTCGGCTCGTCGTATGACTATATGCGCACGGACATCGGTATGCAGAAGCGCTTCTGGTTCTCGGCCTTCGGATACGCCGACCTCATCCTCAAGGCCGGAAAGGTGTGGACCGAGGTGCCCTATCCCCTGCTGATTCTGCCCAACGCCAACCTGACCTACACCATACAGCCCGAGACGTACACCAACATGAACGCCATGGAGTTCATCAACGACGAGTACGCCTCGTGGGACTTGACCTACTACATGAACGGACTCCTGCTGAACCGCATCCCCCTCGTCAAGAAGCTGCAATGGAGGGAGGTGCTCTGCTTCCGCGGGCTGTGGGGCCACCTGACCGACAAGAACAACCCGGCCAACGGCGGAGAGGGCCTATACCTCTTCCCCGAAGGCTCGGGCACGCTGGGATGCGCCCCCTACATGGAGGTCAGCGTGGGCGTGGAGAATATCTTCAAGTTCATGCGCCTCGATTACGTTTGGAGGCTGAACTACCGCGACCGTCCCGACATCCAAACGCGGGGCGTGCGCTGCACGATGAAGCTGTCGTTCTGACGCGGGGCGGCGAGGGGCTACTTCAGCTTCTCCTCCACGTCGGTCCAGAACAGGTGGGGGCTGACGAGCGTGCGCTTGGTGACCTGCCCCCGTTGGCCCCTGCTGTACTCGGGGATGAACCTTACCTTAGCCGCCCTGATTTGGTCGGGCCCCACCTCCTCGGGCGTGTCCACGCCCTGCCCGCTCGAATTGCACGTGAGGTAGAAGGTGCCCACCCCTTCGAGACGCACCGACCGCCCCTCGTTCATCAGCTCCGACAATACGCCTCCAAGCTCCGCGAGCACCGCGTAAGTGTCGCCGCGGCTCACGGTGGAGCGGCTTGACAACCGTTGGGCCACCTCGTCGATGTCGGCCGGACGACCCACCGTCACCGACCTCGGATACCATTTCCCTTTAATCTTCTGTTTCTTATAATATGCCATAACCTTACGTTTTATAGTTACTCTACTCTATCGGGCCGCGGACTCAAGCTGCAAGCCTCCGGGCCTTACGCCACATGCCTCCGGAACCCATCCCAGATACCTCCGGAATCCATATAGGAATCAATAACGATGATTGCCACAATCAATAACGATGATTCCTACAATCATCGTTATTGATTCTTGGATGGGTCACGGAGTCTTCCTGCATGAATTCCGGAGGCTTCTCCTTTCAAGCCGACCGTCATCCCCCTCGCCGCGCGGGGGGAAGGCGAACGGAAAGGAGGCTCGGGCCGCATCCGTCCGCGGGTTAGGCGGGCTTCAGTAGGCCGAGAAGCTCCTTCATTCCCTCGGACGCGCCCTTTTGGATAACGGTGACGGGCCTCGCGCTGTGGGTGTCTACCGGCTTGGGGTCTATCAGGTAGACCTCGGCCCGCGGAGGCGCGTAGTGCAGCAGTCCGGCGGCGGGGTAGACGTTGAGCGAGGTGCCGATGATAACCAGTATGTCCGCCCGCTCCACATAAGCGATGGCTTCCTCTATCTTAGGCACCGGCTCGCCGAACCACACGATGAAGGGTCGCAGCTGACTGCCGTCTTCGGCCCGGTCGCCCATCCGTACCTCGTACTCCTCGGGCCGCAGCTCGCGCACGAAGTGCGGGTTACCCGGGTCGCGGCTTGAGCAGACCTTCGTCAGCTCCCCGTGCAAGTGGATGACCCTCGTGCTGCCCGCCCGCTCGTGCAGGTTGTCTACGTTCTGCGTCACCACCGTCACGTTAAAGTCCTTCTCCAGCTCCGCCACCAGTTCGTGGCCCCGGTTCGGCTTCACTTCGAGCAGCTGCCTGCGCCGCTCGTTATAGAAACGGGTCACCAGTGACGGGTCTCTCATCCACCCCTCGGGCGTGGCCACCTGCTCCACGGGATAGCGGTCCCACAGCCCTCCCGCGTCACGGAACGTGCTGATACCACTCTCGGCGCTCATCCCCGCGCCGGACAATACGACTAAGTTCTTCATACTCTATCCTCCTTCTACATTATATATAATAGACAAGCCGCCCTGCGGCGACCAGTGGCAAATGTAGCCAAAATCGGCGTAAGGCCGACCCTCCTCGCGGGGATATTTCATGCTGAACGCCTCTCTCGCCGGACGGCTTCGTTTCGCTTCCGCGAGGAGAAGGCCCACGCTCAGCCTTCCCGTTTGTCAGCCCGCCCTATGGCTCGTGAGGGACAGCCCTACGGCTCCCGAGAAACAGGGCGACGGCTCGCGAGAAATGGGGCTGTTTCTCAGACGGGAAGTAAGCTATTGATAATAAGGCGCTTCGCACTTCTTCTCCGATTAATATTATATAAAATTGCCCTATATTCGTTCCTATATCTTAAAAATAGTCTATTTCTGCGAGGCGGAATAAGTGCCGCTAACTGATTCATAGCGAAGCGTCTCGCCTCCCCGTCGGGCCCCTGAACGCCTTCAGACCATGCGGCGGCGAGCGGTTTCACGCTTCCGATGTTAAATGGGGAAACGCTTTCGGAAACCGGAAAGCAGGAGGATACAACAATGAAAAAGCTATTGAACTGGAACCTGTGGCTGCTGCTCGCGGCCATCTGCTCGTGCGCCCTGACCTTCTCGGCCTGCGGCGATGATGACGAAGACGAAGAGACCGGCGGACCGTACACCGGCGTATGGAACATGACGCACATCACCATCACCGAAGACGGCGAGACCGAGTCGGGAGCGGTTACCGGAGCGACAATCCGCCTGACGCTGAACAACGACTACACCTACTCCTACTACGCCTATACGCCCGCCGAGGACGGCTATCCGGCCGAGACCATCGACGAGAGCGGCACGTGGAGCTATGCCGACGGCGTACTGACGCTTGTGATGAACGCCGGCGACTACACCGAGACATCCTTCCTCACCGTCACCAAGTGGACCAACAACCAGTTGATAACCTTGCAGGCAGAGGACGGCTATAGCGAGCAGCGTACATGGGGACGATAAGCCCCGAAAGTAGCGAAGCGCCCTCTTCGGAACAAGGCGCTTCCCGCACATCACATTCCGGACAAACCGTCCGGAATGTTTTTTTTCTCTTCGGTGAGACCGCCCGCACCCCCTGCTCACCGATTCGCCCAAAGCGCCTCCCAACTGACAAAAATCACCCGTTCTTTCCGTCCATACGCCCTCTTGTTAGCTTTTTTTAGATACTAAATGTCAATTGATTCAAATAAAACGTGTACTTTTGCGCCCTGCGGAAACGCACCCGGTTGGAAACTAAAGCCATGATAATGGAGCGTTTCGGCCCAAAAGAACAATAAACACTATGAATAAATTCAGTTACGCTATCGGACTTGGAATAGGTCAAAACTTATTAAGCATGGGCGCCAAAGGCATCGAGGTCGATGACTTCGCCCGGGCGATAAAGGACGTGTTAAACGGAAACCCCACGGCCATCAGCCACAAGGAGGCCCGCGAAATAGTAAACAAGTATTTCGAGGAAATGGAAGCCCGCATCAACGCCACCAATATAGAACAAGGCAAAGTGTTTCTGGAAGAGAACAAGAAACGCCCCGGGGTAATCACCTTACCGAGCGGATTGCAATACGAGGTCATCAAGGAGGGAACGGGGAAAAAGGCTAAAGCCACCGACCAAGTGAAGTGCCACTACGAGGGCACGCTGATTGACGGCACGCTGTTCGACAGCTCCATCAAGCGGGGACAGCCCGCGGTGTTCGGGGTCGGCCAAGTCATCCCGGGATGGGTGGAGGCCCTTCAGCTGATGCCCGAAGGCTCCAAATGGAAGCTCTACATCCCCTCCGAGCTAGCATACGGGGCGCAAGGCGCGGGCGAAATGATTCCCCCGCACAGCACGCTCATCTTCGAAGTGGAATTAATCAAAGTATTATAAATAAAACATTAAAGCAAAATGAAAAAAGTTAGTATCTTTATGGCAATCGCGGTTGCCGCGGGACTTGCTTCCTCTTGTACGCAAGCTCCGAAAGCAAACCTGAACACGCAAATCGACTCCCTCTCCTACAGCATGGGTATGGCCAATACGCAAGGACTGAGAGAATACCTCTTCGGCCGTATGGAACTGGACAGCACGTACATGGCGGACTTCATCAAGGGAGTGGCCGAAGGAGCGAGCCGCACAAGCAAGAAAGACATCGCCTACCTGACAGGACTATCTATCGGACAGCAAATCAGCAACCAGATGATTCCGGGAATCACCCGCAACGTATTCGCCGGAGACTCAACACAGACACTCAGCAAGGAAAACTTCGTAGCCGGATTCATCGCCGGAGCCTTAGAGAAAGGCGGAGCGATGGCCCTCGACCAAGCGCAGATGTACGCTAACGCGACGGTAGAGGTAGTCAGGGAAAAAGCGCTAGAAAAGGTATACGCCGACTACATAGCGGAAAACAAGAAGTTCTTGGAAGAAAACAAGAAGAAGGACGGCGTAAAGACTACTCCGAGCGGACTGCAATATAAGGTCATCACCGAAGGAAAGGGAGAAGTACCCGCAGACTCCAGCAGAGTGAAAGTGAACTACAAAGGTATGCTGATAGACAGCACCGAGTTCGACAACTCATACAAGCGTAACGCTCCCTCTACCTTCCGCGTAAACCAAGTAGTCAAAGGATGGACGGAAGCGTTGACTATGATGCCGGTAGGCTCTAAATGGGAGCTGTACATACCGCAGGAACTGGGCTACGGCGCAAGGGAAGCGGGCAAAATCAAGCCGTTCTCCACGCTAATCTTCGAGGTTGAGCTGCTAAGCATCGAGCCGGAAAAGAAGAAATAATCATAAAGCCTGAATCAGACGAAAAAAGAGGCGCATTTCATTGCCTATGCGCCTCTTTTTTACTTTTTCACCATTTCTTTCTCAAAAAAAGAGAAGAATCAAAATAATTCTATATATTTGCTTACTTTTTGACAAGGAATAGAAACACATTACTTTATTTTGACATGGAAAAGATAGACAACCTAGACAGACAAATACTTGAGATTATCTCACAGAACGCCCGCATCCCTTTCAAGGACGTAGCCGCCGAATGCGGAGTATCTCGCGCGGCCATTCATCAGCGTGTCCAGAGACTGATAGACCTCGGGGTCATCATCGGGTCGGGATATCACGTAAACCCCAAGTCATTGGGATACAGAACCTGCACATACGTCGGCATCAAGCTGGAGAAGGGTTCCATGTATAAGTCCGTAGTGGCCGAACTGCAAAAGATTCCGGAAATAGTGGAATGCCACTTCACGACCGGACCGTATACCATGCTGACCAAACTCTACGCCAAAGACAACGAGCACTTGATGGACTTGCTCAACAACAAGATGCAGGAGATTCCGGGCGTCGTGGCGACGGAGACGCTTATCTCGTTGGAACAAAGCGTGAAGAAGGAAATTCCAATCTGCACGAAAGACTAACATGGAGGTATTGAGCCAACATCATCTGGCGGGACTATTCATCGGCATCTGCACTTTCCTGATTATCGGCCTTTTCCATCCCATAGTCATAAAGGCTGAATACTATTGGGGAGTGAGATGCTGGTGGATATTCCTCATACTTGGCATTGCCGGAATCGTCGCTTCCCTAAGCGTTGACAACATACTCATATCATCCCTATTGGGCGTGTTCGCCTTTTCCTCGTTCTGGACCATCAAGGAAATTTTCGAGCAGGAGAAACGGGTAAAGAAAGGATGGTTTCCCAAGAATCCGAAGCGTAAGTACAAGTTCTGAAAAACAAGCCTAATCTGTACAGGAACCGGATGCGGTGACCTTACTGATGAGAAAAAAGGCTCCTCTCCGGAAGCGTTTTTAAATATGAAGGACTATCCAAGCGGCAACCTTCGAAGTCCGGTTTAGCGGGAAACTGACCATAATCGCATGTTATGGTCAAGGTGCGGAAGCCAAGAAATACCCCATTAGCTCTATCAAGCAATGGGAATATATCGGACTGACAAACGTTAATCCGCACAACCATTGACAGTAAAAGGGTACACCTTATGAGCAAAGTAACCATCCGTTTCGAGTTTACTTCCCTCACGGACTATGCCAACAGTTTCTCCGATCGCCCACAACTGACAAACTATACAAATATGCCAATAGGTTGGAAATAAGAACATTTCTCGCTCCGAATTTCTTCAAAAAAAGAGGTCCGGAAGAGAGAAAAGCACCTTCTATCACATTGATTTCACCTATATCGCACATATTTTACGCAAAAAAATTGCACGGTTCATCAAAAAGAGCTACCTTTGCCCCCGAATCTGAAAAAGATATACCGGACTTGTAGCTCAGTTGGTTAGAGCAACAGACTCATAATCTGGAGGTCCCAGGTTCAAGCCCTGGCTGGTCCACTTTAAGAATCAAGCACTTACG
>CASDXF010000044.1 GCA_949285075.1 uncultured Bacteroides sp.
CACCCCCGCCTCCCCACCCACGCGCACGTCCCCGCCTCCACCCGCCTCCCCCCCGACGCACGGACGCGCCCTGCGCCGTAAAACGGGATTTTATCGTGCCCTTCTTATACCTTTCCCGTTAAACGGTGTTGTTATCATTAGTGAAGTTTGCTTCTGAGAGCTTAAATGATGTGAATAGAAATAAATGAATTTACTTTATTATTATATTTGCAGCTGAAACATTGACTCCTTAATCATAGTCTATATATTTGTAATGAATTTAATTATCTAAATAACTAAAATTTATTTCTTAACAAAAAACATTATGGAAACTGTACAAAAAACAAAAGTTATCGGTATTAAGAATGCCGGAATTGTTATCATTTGCTGTTTTATTATAGCAGTATGTATCTATCAATTTTTGTTGGGTAACCCGGCGAATTTTATGAACAATGACCCTAATAATCATCCTGTGAACATGTTAGGAACTGTTTATAAGGGTGGCGTTGTCGTACCTGTTATTCAAACCTTATTGTTGACTGTTATCGCATTGAGCGTTGAACGCTATATTGCTCTCCGCTCAGCGTATGGAAAAGGTTCTTTGGCTAAATTTGTTGCTAATATTAAAGCGGCTTTAGCTGAGGGCGATATGAAGAAGGCACAAATGATTTGTGATAATCAACGTGGTTCTGTAGCTAATGTGGTTACTTCTACTCTTCGTAAGTATGAGGAAATGGAAAATAATACGGTGCTTTCAAAAGAGCAGAAATTGTTGGCTATTCAGAAAGAACTGGAAGAGGCTACTGCGTTGGAAATGCCGATGATGCAGCAAAATCTTCCTATCATTGCTACAATTACTACCTTAGGTACGTTGATGGGACTGTTAGGTACGGTTATTGGTATGATTCGTTCATTCGCTGCATTGTCTGCAGGTGGTGGTGCCGATTCTGTTGCGTTGTCTCAAGGTATTTCAGAGGCTTTGATTAACACTGCATTTGGTATCTTGACGGGTGCATTAGCCGTTATCGCTTATAATTACTATACTAATAAGATTGACAAATTAACTTACGGTCTCGACGAAGTGGGATTCTCTATAGTACAGACTTTTGCCGCTACTCATTAATTAAATCCATTCCCTTTAAATTTAATTTATTATGGGTAGAGCGAAAATTAAGAAACAGAGTACATTCATAGATATGACGGCTATGAGTGACGTGACTGTGCTGTTGTTGACTTTCTTTATGCTAACTTCTACGTTCGTAAAGAAAGAACCAGTGCAAGTTACTACGCCGTCCTCAGTATCGGAAATTAAGATTCCGGAGACGAATGTTCTTCAGATTTTGATTGATCCGTCTGGGAAAGTATTTATGAGCCTTGACAAACAGCAAGATATGGTGGCTGTTTTGAAAGGTGTAGGTGAAGAGTATGGCATTACATTTACTCCCGAGCAAGAGAGAAGATTCATGTTATCTCCCACTTTTGGAGTACCTATTGGAAGTATGAAGCAGTTCTTGGATCTTCCGGATGAACAGCGCGATAAGATTTTGAAAAATGAAGGAATACCTTGTGATAGTGTCGATAATCAGTTTAAAGCATGGGTGCGTAATGCTCGGGCGGCTAATTCTGATTTGAGAATAGCTATCAAGGCTGACGCTTCTACTCCGTACTCGGTTATAAAGAATGTAATGAATTCACTGCAAGACTTGAGAGAAAATAGATATAATCTGATTACTTCACTCAAGGCTGTTGAAGATTAAATTAGGAGGATTCTTATGGCTGAAATACAAGAAAACAGTGGAGGAAAGACTGGGAAAAGCAAGCAGAAGAAAATGACTGTCCGTGTGGATTTCACGCCGATGGTTGATATGAACATGCTTCTGATTACCTTCTTTATGCTCTGTACCACGCTGAGTAAACCTCAGACGATGGAGATAAGCATGCCGAGTAATGAAAAGGATATTACAGAAGAACAGAAAAGTTTAGTGAAAGCTTCTCAAGCCATTACTTTGCTGTTGGCAGGTGACAATAAACTTTATTATTATGAGGGCGAACCCAATTACGAAGACTATACTTCGTTGAAGCAGACGTCTTATGATGCGAGTGGGTTGCGGGCTGTTCTGATGCAAAAGAACGCTGATGCTGTAAATAAGGTAAGGGCGTTGAAGCAAAGGAAACAGAACCTTGAGGTGACAGAAGAGGAGTATAAGAAGCAACTTTCTGAAATTAAAAATGAGAAAAATACACCGACAGTCATTATTAAGGCTACCGATGATGCTTCTTATGAAAATCTGATTGCTGCGTTGGATGAGATGCAAATCTGTAACATTGGTAAATACGTGATTACGGATATGGCTGAAGGAGATGAGTTCTTAATGGAGAACTTTGAAAAGAAAGGAGAACTCACTAAGACTCTGGAAGGACATTAATATCTTAAAAGAAAAGTAAAATGGCAAAAATAGATTTGACTTCTCCCGAATGGTGTCAGATGATTTTTGAAGGCAAAAATCAGGCTTATGGCGCCTTTAGGATGCGTAAGTACTCTGCGAGAAGGCATAATATAGCAATGTTGGTTATAGTGGCTATCGCTGCGATTGCTTTTATTCTTCCTACTTTGATTAAGTTGGTTACTCCGAAGCAAGAAGAGCGTGAAATTATGACTGAAGTGACTACTTTGTCTAAGTTAGAGGCTCCAGAGGTAAAACAAAAAGAGGTGCAAAAAGTGGTAGCTGTCGCTCCTCCACCTCCTGCATTGAAGAGTACGATTAAGTTTACCGCTCCGAAAATCGTCGAAGATGATAAGGTCAGTGAAGAAAATGAAATCAAAAGTCAGGAAGAATTGAACGCTACTGATGTCGCAATTTCTATCGCTGACGTGAAAGGTAACGATGAAGAGAACGGTGCGGATATTGCGGACTTGAAGCAGATCGTGGTGCAAGGTGAACCTGAGGAGGAACAGGTATTTGATTTTGCAGAGCAGATGCCGAGTTTCCCCGGCGGACAGCAAGAGTTAATGGCTTATTTGGGTAAGAATATTAAATATCCTACCATAGCTCAAGAGCAGGGAGTGCAAGGTCGTGTGATTATACAATTTGTGGTGGAGACGGATGGTTCTATTACTGACGTGACCGTGGCTCGTGGGGTTGACCCTTATTTGGATAAGGAGGCGGTTCGTGTCGTAAAGACCATGCCTAAATGGATTCCCGGTCGCCAAAATGGTAAGCCTGTCCGTGTAAAATTCACGGTACCTGTTTTGTTTAGATTGAACTCTTAATGAGACGAAAATGAAGAAGAATTTTGTGCTGATGTCATTAATAGGGAGCGTTCTACTTTTTACGCTTGATTCTTGTCATTCCAAATCGAAAAAGGGCCCGACTGATACTTATACTTCTGGTACGATTCCTATTGCGGCTGACGAAAGTTTCTCCCCTATTATTGAAGAAGAGATTAACGTTTTTGAGAATCTCTATCCTTTAGCGGAAATTCATCCTCGTTATACCACGGAAGTGGAAGCTATTAATTTACTTCTGAAAGATAGTGTCCGGTTGGCTATTGCCACCCGGACGCTTACTGAGGAAGAAATGGAATCCTTTCATAGCCGTAAGTTTTTTCCTACGGAAATAAAGTTAGCTACCGATGGCTTGGCTTTGATTACTAATCGTTCTAACCCTGATTCTTTGTTGAGCGTTCGCGATTTCCGCCGTATTTTAACGGGGGAAGTGAAGGCGTGGAAAGAAATTTATCCAAATTCTCGCTTGGGCGATATTCAAGTGGTTTTTGATAATAAGAATTCAAGTACGGTACGGTTTGCTATGGATTCCATTTGTAACGGTAAAGCCTTAACGACGAAAAATGTAAGTGCTGTAAAGACCAATGAACAAGTGATAGACTATGTCTCAAAGAATCCAGAGGCAATCGGAGTGATTGGGGTTAATTGGTTGGGGAATCGTAACGATACTACGAATCTATCTTTTAGAGAGGAAGTCAGGGTTATGTCGGTCAGTGCGGGAGATATAGCGACTGTTGACAATAGCTATAAGCCCTATCAAGCTTATTTATTTTATGGAAATTATCCATTAGCCCGTCCTATTTATGTGTTGTTAAACGACCCACGCGGTGGACTTCCGCAGGGATTCTCTATTTTTCTTAGCTCAGATAAAGGACAGCGGATTATTTTAAGGGCGGGACTTGTGCCGGCTACACAACCGGTACGTATAGTACATGTAAAAGATGAGTGATAACTAAAATTAGAAACTATGACAAAAAGAATACAAGTGTTTTTAGCAGGAGCGTTTATAGCGGTTGGGTCGCTCTGTGCGCAATCTTCCGATACCGATTGGAAATCGCAGGTTGCAAAATTAAAAGAAACTATTCAGTCGAATCCAGAACAAGCTGAGGAGGAGGCAAAAGAATTAATAAAAGGAAAGAATAAAAAGAATATAGACCTATTGATAGCGATAGGTAGAGCTTATTTGGATGCGGATAATCTCTCGGAGGCTAAAGATTATGCTTCTCGTGCGCGAAAGGTAGATGGAAAGTCTGCCGCAGCTTCCTTATTGGAAGGGGATATCGCGATAAAAGAACAGGATGCGGGAAAGGCTTCGCAGAAATATGAAGAGGCTATTTATTTCGATCCGCATTGTACCGAAGCGTATTTGAAGTATGCGGATATTTATAAGGCTTCAAATTCTGATTTGGCTATTCAGAAATTGCAGGAATTGAAGGCTCTGGAACCTGATAATGTTGAGGTTGAAAGAAAGCTTGCGGAAATATATTATTATAAGAATGACTTTAAGAATGCGATAGGCGCTTATGCAACCTTCGCTGCAGGTGCGGAAGCCACCGAAGAGGACTTGTCTAAATATGCGTTTGCGCTTTTCTTGAATCATGAATTTGATAAGTCGCTTGAGATTGTGAACAAAGGATTGCAGAAGAATGCGAACAATGCGGCGTTTAATCGTCTGGCGATGTATAATTATACAGACTTGAAACAATTTGATTTGGCTTTGCAAGCGGCGGATAAGTTTTTCAAGGAATGCAATAAGGCAGATTACTCCTATTTGGACTATAAGTATTATGGTTTCTTGCTGTCAGCCTTAAAGCAATATGATGATGCGGTGAAACAGTTTGAAAAAGCTATAGAGATGGATTCTACGCAGACAGACTTATACAAGGAGATTTCTTCCGCTTATGAAGATAAGGAAGATTATAAGAAGGCGGTCGCTGCATATAAAAAGTACTTTGATACTGTCGAGACGCAAGGTCTGGACTTGCAGTTCCAGTTAGGTAAACTGTACTACGGAGCCGGAACGCAGAAAGACTCCTTGACGATTACTCCGGAAGAGCGTAAAGGAGCTTTGATGGCTGCGGATTCTGTGTTCACTACGATTGCGGAGTTGGCTCCGGATAACCATTTAGGTAATTTCTGGAGAGCGCGTACGAATGCTGCGCTTGACCCTGAGACGACACAGGGGTTAGCTAAGCCTTTCTATGAGGAAGTAGCTAAGTTATTGGAAAGTAAGAATGAAGCCCGTTATAAGTCGGCTTTGATTGAGTGTTATAAATATCTTGGATATTATTATCTGTTGGCTATTGAGAATCCGGCTCTTCAGGCGGAGGCGCAGGCCAATAAGGATAAATCCATAGAATACTGGGAGAAAATCTTGGCTATAGACCCAACCGATGCTATCGCTAAGCAAGCATTGGGCGGACTCAAATAGTGAATAATTTTAGTTGTTTGTCGTGACGGGGGAGCGGAGAGTGATTCTTAGCTCCTCCTCTTTTTATAAATAAGTCTGCCCCTCCTTTGGGCGGATGGAGTAGGCGGCTTTTCCCTGAGCAGGAAGGGGAGAAGCCGCCTTTTCGTTTTCATGGTTTTCGGAAATGCGGTTTTCCTTTTCCCCACGTCGTTTTGTCCCGAACTCACGTATTAAGGCATTTTATGCCCAAAACGGTAAGGGTGGTCGGATTTGTCCGGCCCCTTCTGAAGAGCCTTTTTCGAGCGTGTTTTTTGCTTCCGCGGCGAGAGAAGCTCTGGCTAAACCTTTTCCGTTTGTCAGCCCGCCCTGCGGCTCGTGAGGGACAGCCCTATGGCTCGTGAGAAACAGGGCAACGGCTCATGAGAAATGGGGCTGTTTCTCAGACGGGTAATAAGCCGTGCGGAAAAAGCGCATATTTGCGTGGAATAGTCCCTTTTGGAAAAAATAGGGTCTTGTGGAGAAGTTTTTCTCCGTTTGTTATTTGCGGATGCGGAAGAAAGCACTATATTCGCGGTGTACTATTAGGCTATTACACTAAAGCAATGATTTAATTAAGGAGTTATGGTAACAGTAGAGAACCTTTCGTTTGCCTATCGGAAGTCGAAGAAATGTGTACTTTCCGATTTCTCCCTGTCTCTGGAGAAGGGGAGCGTGTACGGATTGTTGGGAAAGAATGGAGCGGGTAAGTCTACCTTGCTCTGCTTGATGTCCGGGCTTTTAACGCCGAAGAGCGGGCGGGTAATGTTTTGCGGGACGGACGTGAGGCGGCGATTGCCGGCCACGCTCCGCGATATGTTTCTGGTGCCGGAGGAGTTCGGGCTGCCCGCGGTGTCGCTGTCCGACTATGTGAAGCTGAACGGCGTGTTCTATCCTAAGTTCAGCTTCGAGGACATGAGGTCGTACCTTAGCTGTTTCGGCATGGATGAGGACGTAAATCTGGGCGCGCTCTCCATGGGGCAGAAGAAAAAGGTCTTCATGAGCTTCGCTTTGGCCACGAACGTCTCCTTGCTGCTGATGGACGAGCCGACTAACGGGCTGGACATTCCCGGGAAGAGCCAGTTCCGGAAGTTCATCGCCTCCGGAATGTCGGAGGAGAAGTCAATCGTGATTTCCACGCATCAGGTGCGGGACATTGACCGGGTGCTGGACCATGTGCTGATAATGGACGATAGCCGCGTGCTGCTGAACGAGTCGACCGCGAGGATTACGGAAAAGCTGCTCTTCGTCGAGAGCGACGACCGCAGGCGGGTGGAGGAGGCGCTGTATGCCATACCCTCCATACAAGGCAACAGCCTGATGCTTGTCAATGACGACGCCGTCGATTCCGAGATTAATCTGGAGCTTCTCTTTAACGCGGTTCTCGCGGAGCCGGAGAAGATTTCCCGTTTGTTTCACCCTCAAAACTGATAGAAGATGAAGAATACTTTCTTTTGCCCGTCACGTTTCGGAATGCTTTGCCGAAAGGAGATTGTAGAGAACTGGAGAGCCTTGCTGCTGCGCGTATTGCTGATGTATGGAGTGATTGCGCTGCTCTTGCTGTGGAACGGCTATGCGGAGTATGTCTATCTGGACTTGGATAGCTATCAGGCGATATATGAGGAGGACCCGGCGTGGAGCTTTGTGTATGTAGTCGCGTTTTGGTCCTTGTTCGGATTCGGGGCTATAGCCGCCTCTCTTACGATGGAGAAGATGCGGGATAAGGAGGGAAGGTTTTCCGTCCTGATGCTTCCGGCCACCTCCTTCGAGAAGTTCTTTTCACGTTGGCTTATTTCTACGGTGGGCTATCTCGTCGCCTTTTTCCTCGTTTTCGAGTTGGCGGACTTTACCCGGGTAGCGGTTTTCTCGTTGGTCCGTCCGGACTTGAGCGAATTGATTGAACCTATCAAATTGTGGGATATGGGTCTCATGAAAGAGCCTGAATATGCACGATGGTATCTGATAACCATGTATTTCTTCGTCCAGTCGCTGTTCGTACTGGGCAGTGCGGTATGGCCAAAGAACTCTTTTCTAAAGACCTTCGCCGCCGTAATGCTTATTGTATTCGTTTATTTTCTGCTGTCTGCCACGTTGGTCAACTCATTGGGTAAGATGGGGGGCAATTATCCTTTCATTTTTCGTTCCATGTTTGCGGAGCGGACGTTGTGCCCGATACTCTCGGCCTTCTTCGCTGTTTTCGCTTTGGTCAATTGGACATTGGCGTATTTTCGCTTTAGGGAATCAGAAATCATTCAACGGATGTAGTTATGAACTTTAAGGAGAGTAAATCCATTTACTTGCAGATTGCGGACAGAATCTGCGACGAGATACTGTCGGGACAGTATGCGGAGGAGAGCCGCATCCCCTCCGTCAGGGACTACGCCTCCATAGTGGAGGTGAACGCCAATACGGTGATGCGTTCCTACGACTATCTTCAGTCACGGAACGTCATCTACAATAAGCGGGGCATCGGCTATTTCGTAGCGGGCGGGGCGAGAGACCTCATACTCTCCCTGCGCAGGGACGTGTTTATGCGCGAGGAGCTTGAAGCGTTTTTCCGGCAGGTCAGGACGCTCGGCATCCCGATGGACGAGATAGTGGGAATGTATAAGGAGTTTTGTAAAAAAAGCAATGAAGAAAAGTAAAAACAGAAAGCTATGAAACGTACGACGTATATATTAATCGGATTGTTTTTCGCCGGAATCCTTTTGATTTCGGGACTCGCGCTCATCGTCTTCATTATGGGAGAAGATGACCCCAAGCGAATGATTGCGCTCAACACGGGAGAGCGTGTAGAGAAGGAACTGCCGGCGTGCAGGGTAGTAATGTTCGAGCGTTGGGCTTTTGATAAAGGCTCAACAGAGAAGTATGGTAACCTTTCGTATACGATGTTTGATGATAGTTTCAGCTTGGAGGTACAGGCTTCGGACAAGAACCTCTTGTCTTATCCCGCCGGAGTAGACGCTTACTTGTCGACGGAGGTTGAGGGAGACACGTTGAAAATCAGGTTCGATTTGCCGGAGAAGAAAATAAAGGAACTGAAGGATAAGCATGGCGGGGCCGTTCTGATGGTGGGAGACTGGAAACTGAGCCTGACGAAAGAGACGAAGTGTATTGTAAACGGCCTATGGAATCTGCCGATGGCTGTCCGCGGATTCGCCACGGACTCTTTGACGATAGATGCCGACTATGTTCATGTGACTATGGATTCCTGCCGCGTCGACGTGCTCGACGTGCGCAAGGCGGGAGAGTTAAAGCTCAACAGCGGCAGCGTCCGTGACTTGTATATGGACGTGGACGAGGTTCGCGGTTGGCGGGTGAACGCGGACGCATTCGACATCGGCACGATGTACCTTACCGGACACGAGGGATGGATAGAGTTGGCCCGGGGAGACTGCGAGCGCATGCGGTGGATTCCCAAGAGCGACGGGGCGAAGCTACAAGTCACGCTGAACGAGCCCGCTTGGGTAACGATAGAACGCTGACTGACGTGTCGGCCCCGCTTCCCTGAATAACGGGCATTACTTGGTAGCTACCTTGACATCCACTTGGTAGCTACCTTGACGTTCACTTGGTAGCTACCTTGACGTTCACTTGGTAGCTACCTTGACGTTCACTTGGTAGCTACCTTGACATTCGCTTGGTAGCTACCAAGTGGGCCTCTTGTTTGGGGAATCAGGGCGGGCTGTTACTAAAGCCACCCGGTCGGTTCACTTGAATCGCGGGCGTGAAAGCGTCAGGGGGAATCCTTACGGACTCCCCCTGACGTGTATATGGCTATGTTTTAGGGATTTATTCGCTCTTCAACTGGAAATCCTTGCGTCGCAGCACGAAGCTGTTGCTCAGGTACTTCTCGCGCACGATTTTGTTCTCGGCCAGCTCCTCTGGCGTGCCTTGAAACAGAATCTTGCCTTCGAACAGCAGGTAGGCGCGGTCCGTGATGCTCAGCGTCTCCTGCACGTTGTGGTCGGTTATCAGGATGCCGATGTTCTTGTCCTTCAGCCTCCACACGATTTGCTGAATGTCCTCTACGGCGATGGGGTCTACTCCGGCGAAGGGCTCGTCGAGCATGATGAACTTGGGGTCTATGGCCAGACAGCGGGCGATTTCCGTGCGTCGCCGCTCCCCGCCCGAGAGTTGGTTGCCCTTGTTCTTGCGCACCTTCTGCAGGCGGAATTCGGTGAGCAGGCTCTCCAGTTTCTCTTTCTGGTAGCTTTTCGGCTTGTCGGTCATCTCCAGTACGGAGGCGATGTTGTCCTCCACGCTCATCTGGCGGAATACGGAAGCCTCCTGCGCCAGATAGCCGATGCCGATTTGGGCCCGCTTGTAGACCGGAAACTTGGTAATCTCCAAGTCGTTGAGAAAGATTCTCCCCTCGTTCGGGGTAATCAGTCCCACGGTCATGTAGAACGAAGTAGTCTTCCCCGCCCCGTTGGGGCCGAGCAGTCCGACGATTTCACCCTGTTTCACGTCGATGGACACGTGGCTGACGACTGTCCGTTTCCCGTACTTCTTCACGAGGTCTTCCGTACGGAGTACCATCTTGCTTTCTTCCATATTCAACTTATTTTGCGGCAAATGTAGTAAATTAGCTTGAAATGGTGTACATTTGCGGACAAATAGTGCGAGTTATGATAAAAGCGTTGAGAACAGTCGGACGATACTTCATGCTTATGGGGCGGACGTTTTCCCGTCCGGAGCGCATGTGGATGTTCTTCCGGCAATACCTGAAGGAGATGGAGCAACTGGGTGTAAACTCCATCGGGATTGTGCTGCTGATTTCATTCTTCATTGGCGCGGTCATTACCATCCAGATTAAGCTGAACATCGAAAGCCCGTGGATGCCCCGTTGGACGGTGGGATACGTGACACGCGAAATCATGCTGCTGGAGTTCTCCTCCTCCATCATGTGTCTGATACTGGCGGGAAAGGTCGGGTCGAACATCGCCTCGGAGTTGGGTACGATGCGTGTCACCCAACAGATTGATGCGCTTGAGATAATGGGCGTCAATTCGGCCAACTACCTGATTCTTCCGAAAATCGCCGCTATGGTGACGGTCATTCCCGTTCTGGTGACGTTCAGCATCTTCGCCGGCATTATCGGAGCCTTCTGTATTTGTTGGTTCGGCGGAGTCATGAACGCGGTCGACTTGGAGTACGGCTTGCAGTATATGTTCGTCGAGTGGTACATCTGGGCCGGCATCATCAAGTCCCTCTTCTACGCGTTCATCATCGCCAGTGTCGCCGCATTCTTCGGCTATACGGTGGAGGGCGGCTCCATAGCGGTGGGCAAGGCCTCTACGGATGCGGTGGTTTGCAGCAGCGTGCTGATTCTGTTCGCCGATTTAGTGTTAACTCAACTTTTGATGGGATGATAGAGATAAAAGGCATATATAAGTCGTTCGAGGACAAGACGGTGTTGGAGGACATCAACGCCACCTTCGAGAACGGAAAGACCAACCTGATTATCGGCCAGAGCGGTTCGGGAAAGACCGTGTTGATGAAGTGTCTCGTGGGCCTGCTGACTCCGGAAAAGGGGGAGGTGCTCTACGACGGCCGCAACCTCGTCATGATGGGCAAGAAGGAGAAGAAGGCGTTGCGCCGCGAGATGGGGATGATATTCCAAAGCGCGGCCCTGTTCGACTCCATGTCCGTACTGGACAACGTGATGTTTCCGCTGAACATGTTCAGCAACGACACGCTCCGCGAACGTACGAAGCGCGCCATGTTCTGTCTGGACCGCGTGAACCTGACCGAGGCGAAGGACAAGTTTCCCGGCGAGATAAGCGGGGGTATGCAGAAGCGTGTGGCCATCGCCCGCGCCATCGCCCTGAACCCGCAGTATCTGTTCTGCGACGAGCCGAACTCGGGACTGGACCCCAAAACCTCGTTGGTCATAGATGACCTGATTCACGGCATCACGCAGGAGTACAACATGACGACCGTGATTAATACCCACGACATGAACTCCGTGATGGGTATCGGCGAGAAGGTGATTTTCATTTACGAAGGCCGCAAGGAGTGGGAAGGCACGAAGGACGACGTGTTCACCTCGACCAACAAGCGGCTGAACAACTTTATCTTCGCCTCCGACCTGCTACGCAAGGTGAAGGATGTGGAAGTACAGAGTCTGGAAGGCTGACGAAAGGGATAAGCGATGAAAACGGTAAGGATATACGGTTTGCTGATGTGCCTGCTCTTCGCGGCGGGCGCTTCGGCAGGAAGCGGCGTGTCTGCAGGGAACGAACCGGCGGGCAAAAGGCCGATAAAGGATGGAATGCGAAAGGACATCTCCGCCTTCTTCACGAGGCGACTCGCCGGTGAGGAGGCGGACTTCGAGGGCGGAAAGTCCCTGAAGCGTTCGGAGGTGGCGGCGTACAGGGACGAGGTGTGGCGACTGTGGAAAGCAGCCAACGAGGGATTCGCCGAGGAGAAGTTGCCCCCGTTGGACAGCCTCTCGGAAGCGGCCGTCGGACGGTGGAGCCTGCCGGACAGCTTGGAGCCTCACGCGGTGATGCCCTACTATTGGGGCAGGAAAGGGAACGGAGAGGCGGTGGAAGATGGGCTTCCGATGTTCCTCTACCTTCACGGCTCCGGGCCGAAGCGGGCGGAATGGGCCGCGGGGCTGAAGATTTGCCGCATGTTCGATGACTCCCCTTCAGTCTATTTTATTCCCCAGATTCCGAATGAAGGAGCGTATTACCGTTGGTGGCAGAAGGCCAAGCAGTTCGCTTGGGAGAAGCTACTGCGCCTCTCGATGCTCGATGAAGCGATAGACCCCGATAGAATTTACGTATTTGGCATATCCGAGGGCGGTTATGGCAGTCAGCGTCTGGCCTCGTTCTACGCCGATTATTGGGCGGGGGCCGGACCTATGGCGGGAGGCGAGCCGCTGCGCAACGCTCCGCCGGAGAACTGCGCCAATATCGCTTTCTCGCTGCGAACGGGAGCGAAAGATTTCGGCTTCTACCGTAATCTGCTTACCGGGTATACGGGCATGGCGATGGATAGTCTGGGCGTTGCGCATCCCGGATGCTATGCGCACCGCATCGAGCTGATTCCCAACATGGGGCACGGAATAGACTACCGCCCTACGACCCCGTGGCTGAGGCGGTACGTGCGTAATCCCTATCCGAAATACGTCAGTTGGGAGAACTTCGAGATGGACGGCCGTTACCGAAAGGGGTTCTATAACCTTGCGGTGAGGGAGCGTCCGAACGATGACGAGAACTCCCGTTCCTATTACGAGATGCGCGTCTCGGGCAATGACATCTCTCTGCGGGTAGACGAGGTGGTCTACGAGACGACCAAGAAAGACCCCAACTGGGGGATTGAGCTGCGGTTTGTCAAGCGATACGAGCCGGCCCGCAAGGGGAAGCTGACGGTTTACCTCTGCGACGAGTTGGTAGACCTGAGCCGGAAGGTGACGCTGACGGTGAACGGGAAGAAGGTGTTCGAGGGGAAGGTGAAACCGAACTTGCGGAACATGGTGAACAGCTGTGCGCTGTTCTTCGACCCGAGGCGCGTCTATCCGGCGGCCATCGAGGTGGATTTGGCGGAGGATTAATGAGGGAAGCCGTCCCCCATTAACCTTTCCGCGGGGCAAGGCTATTCGCCCGTCAGCTGCTTGAAGCGGTCCACGACGTACTGGACGATTTCCAAGAACAAACGCATGGTCATAATTTTATATGCGAAATGTCTTATTTTCAGTAACTTAATTTCTTCGCGAGAAATAGCCCCATTTCTTGCGAGCCGTAGGGCTGTTTCTCGTGAGCCGTAGGGCTGTCTTTTGCGAGCCGTAGGGCGAGCTGACAAGTGGAGAATGCTTAAGGTGAATCCTTCTCATTGCGGATGCGAAAAACATGCCCGAAAAGACTCTTCAAAAGGGGGCTCGGGCAAATCTGAACGCTTTTACATTTTGAACAGAAAATTCTCTAATGACCTATTGAGATTCAACGAGAGGGGACAGTACAAGGCGGACGGAACGGAAAACGGGTAACGCGTTGATTTTCCCGCCCGTCGTTTGGCCCTTGCCTGCAATTGTCGTATCTTCGTAACCGTCATTACGAATGTTACATACGATACTCACAGACAAGCATGAAGAGACTCATTATGTGGATGGCGGCGTTGTTCCTCTCCGTAGGGACGTATGCCCAACTGAAAGACTTGGTTCAGTTAGTGAACACCCGTCAGGGAACCGACTCGCACTTCGGCCTGAGCTATGGCAACACGTTTCCGGCTACGGGAATGCCTTACGGTATGCACCTTTGGTCGCCGCAGACCGGAAAGAACGGCGACGGTTTCAAGTATCAATACGCCCTCGACAAGATACGGGGCTTCGGGCAGACGCACCAGTGCAGCCCGTGGGTGAGCGACTACGCGGTGTACACCTTTATGCCGGTGGTCGGAGAACTGGTGGTCAATCAGGACAAGCGAGCCTCGAAGTTCAGTCACGACAACGAGGTGGCCATGCCCCATTATTATAAGGTGCGGTTCGACAATGGCGTGGTCACGGAGATGGCTCCCACCACCCGTGGTGTGCATTTCCGCTTCTCCTATCCCTCGACGGGGGACGCTTACTTGGTGATTGACGGCTACACCGATCAGAGCGAAATCAAGATTGACCCTGAAAGGCGGCGAATCACCGGATGGGTGAATAACCAGCGCTTTGTGAATGACGCCAAGTTGTTCCGCAATTATTTCGTGGTACAGTTCGACAAGCCCTTCGAGGATTACGGCGTGTGGGAGAACCAGAAGGATGAAGTCTTCGCGGGCAGGACCGAAGGAACGGGCAAGGGATACGGCGCGTACGTCAAGTTCAGGAAAGGGACTAAGGTGCAGGCCAAAGCCGCTTCCTCGTACATCAGCCCCGAACAGGCGTTGGTGACGCTGAGCCGTGAGTTGGGCGAGGACAAGAACCTTGAGGCCACGAAGAAGCGCGGGGCCGAGACGTGGAACAAGCTGCTGAACCGTGTTCTCGTGGAAGGCGGGACGGACGAGCAGATACGCACCTTCTATTGCTGCCTCTTTAGGGCCAACCTCTTCTCGCGCAAGTTCTACGAGCGTAAGGAGAACGGCGAGCCTTACTATTACAGCCCCTACAACGGCAAGGTGTACGACGGGTATATGTACACGGACAATGGCTTCTGGGACACCTTCCGCTCCCAGTTCCCGCTGACTAATATCCTTCATCCCACGATGCAGGGACGCTACATGAACGCCTTGCTCGACGCGCAGGAGCAGGGCGGATGGCTTCCCTCATGGTCGTTCCCCGGCGAGACGGGCGGTATGTTGGGCAATCACGCCATCTCCCTTCTGGCCGACGCGTGGGCTAAGGGCATCCGGACGTTCGACCCCGAGCGGGCGTTGAAAGCCTACGCCCACGAAGCGATGAATAAAGGCCCTTACGGGGGAGCCAACGGCCGCGGCTTTTGGAAGGAGTATTTCCAGTTGGGCTACGTGCCCTATCCCGAGTCGATGGGCAGCAGCTCGCAGACTATGGAGTACGCCTACGACGACTTCTGCGGCTACCAGTTGGCCCGTATGGTGGGCAACGAGCACTACCAAGCGGTATTCGCCCGACAGATGTACAATTACAAGAACGTCTTCGACCCCTCTATCGGCCTCATGCGCGGACGGGGCGCTGACGGGAAATGGCAGGAGCCGTTCGACCCCTTAGAGTGGGGAGGGCCTTTCTGCGAGGGGAACGCTTGGCACTACACATGGTCGGTGTTCCACGACGTGCAGGGGCTTATCGACCTCTACGGCAGCGACGAGCGGTTCACGGCGAAGATGGACTCTGTATTCCTGCTGCCCGGTGTCATTAAGCCGGGCACCTACGGGGGAGTGATTCACGAGATGAAGGAGATGGAGGTCGCCGGCATGGGACAGTACGCCCACGGCAACCAACCCATACAGCACATGCCTTACCTGTATTCTTACGCCGGGCAACCGTGGAAGACGCAGTATTGGGTACGCCGAATCATGGAGCGGCTCTACAATTCTACGGAGAAGGGCTTCCCCGGCGACGAGGATCAGGGTGGAATGTCGTCGTGGTACGTGCTCAGCTCGCTCGGCATTTACGCCGTCTGTCCGGGGACGGATGAGTATGTCATCGGAAGCCCGCTGTTCCGTAAGGCCACCATTACGATGGAGGACGGAAAGAAGTTCGTCATCGAGGCCGAGAACAACGGTGAGGGCAACTGCTACATCCAGTCGGGTACGCTGAACGGCCGGGAGTTGGACAAGAACTATATCTGCTACGCCGACATCGTCGAGGGCGGAACGCTGAAGTTCAAGATGGACGACGTGCCGAACAAGGAACGCAACACCTCCAAGTACGCCGCCCCCTTCTCGCTGTCGAAAGACAGGAAGTATGTGAGGTGACGGGGAGGGGCGTCCCCGCGACCGTCACGACGAAATGTTTCACCTTTAAATAGAATGAGTATGAAGAACGTGACGTTACTGTGCTTATGCCTGTCAGCGGCCGTGGCCTGTGGCTGCGCGGGCAACGCCTCGCGGAAGAAGGCGGCGGAGACCGCGTCGCCCGACACGCTTCCCGCGACGATGGCGACGGGCCTCGGAGACTCCCTCGCGGCAGTCCCGGGCGAGGCCATCAGGGACACCCTTCACCGTCCGTACACGGAGAAGGAACTGGATGAGCTGCAAAAGCGGATATGGAAGCGGTTGGAGGAGCTGAAGGAAACCCCCATCGGGCGGAACGTGTACATGAGCAGTGTCATGGCGGACGGACGGTTGGAGGTCGCGTTGATGCTGAACTCTCCGGAGATGCGGGAGGAGTTCCGCCGACTGGTGGCCGACGTGCCCGTCATTCGGCTGACCGGCCCCACGGAGCCGCAGTTGGACGACCGTGTGGGAAGCGACGACACGCTCGGCCTCTACCTCTGCCCCGAATATCCCGTCTACGCTACCGGAGTGTCTACCGTACGCTTCCGCTTCTTCAACCGCAGTGGCATGGGCGTGACCTACGGCGAACGGTACTTCCTTACCTTTCAGGACGAGCGGGGCGCGTGGCGACGACTGCCCTCCGGCGGGATATTCAACGACTTGGGCTACGCACTCAAGAATAATGGAGACGCTACCTTTACCGCCTCGCTCCATCCGGAGGTGAACCGCAACAAGCCGGGACGCTACCGCTACTTCCACGAAATCACCTTAGACGGGCGGGACGTACTGATGATGGCTGAGTTCCGCCTCTCGGACAAGGAGAGCGAATGGAAGGGCGCGGCCCCCACCGCCATTCCCGGGGAGGTGACGGCCGACGCTCCCGACAGCCACCCGTACGTGGAGGAACCCGTGTATGACGCGGTGGAGGTCATGCCCCGGTTCCCCGGAGGAGAGGATGCGCTCCGGGCGCTCATCAACCGCCGTCCGCCTGAGGACATATTCGTCGAGGGGCGGGTCATCGTGAGCTTCATCGTCGATACGGACGGACGGGTGAGCGATGTCAAGATAGTCCGCCCGCTAGACAAGCGACTGGACGATGAGGCCCTGCGCGTCATTCGGGAGATGCCCCGATGGATACCCGGAATGCACGAGGGCCGACCCGTCAGGGTGAGGTACACCGTTCCCGTGAAGTTCTCGAACGACGTGGACGTGTCCGCCGAGGTCGTGGCCTACGAGACGGACGAGTACCAGAGTTACGTGTCGATAAGGGTGACGAACCCGCTCGACTGGAGCATCTCCTACGATGAGCAGTGCAACAAGTATTACAGGGTCTCCGACCGATGGAAGAACATAACCAATAACTGGCCTCCGGAGGCGGGGAGGGACTTGGGCGAGACGAGCCGCGACCTGCCCGCCCGTCAAAGCCACGTGGTACGGGTGCCTTTCTACAACCGTGAGCCGGGAGAGACCCGAGAGCGTGACGGCGAGTATCGGTTCGACATCATCGTGGACAACCGCTACATGTCGGTCGGTTTCCGGATGGTCAACGGAGAGGTGAGGCAGGGCGACCGTCCCGTGCGCCGGGAAGGGAAGGCCACCTTCACGCTGATGACCGGACGCGGCGACTCGCTGTTGGAAACCGCCTCGTATAGCCGCAAGGGGATAGGCGACGTGTGCTTCCACCCCGACGAGATGCCGGTCTTCCCCGGCGGACGGGAGGCGCTCTTCCGCTTCATCAGGGACCACATGGACTATTCCCTCATCTCCCTTGAACACGGCGACGAGGGGACGGTCATCCTCGACCTCACCGTAGACGCTCAGGGACGGCTGACTGAATGCGGCGTCCTGCGCAGCGCGACTCCCCATCTGGACAAGGAGGCCGTACGCCTCGCCCGGTCGATGCCCCGGTGGACATCCGGCCGGGTGAACGGTCGCCCCGTGAACGTCCGCTTCGCCCTCCCCATAACTTTTGAACTTAAATGACAACCAACACTTTACGCTATGCGATACCTACTTGTACTTTTACTCATCGCGGGCCTGACGGCGTGCCACCCTACTAAGAAGGAGAAGGCGACGGACGGTCAGGCGACGTGCCTCTCATCCTCGGATGTCTCTCAACTGGCCGAGCGTAGCCGACGCTTCGCCTTCCGCCTCTTTCACTCGCTCGCTCCGGCGGACACCGCGGCGGGCAACTTCTTCGTCTCCCCGTTCAGCGCAGCCGTCTCCGCCGGAATGTTGGCTAATGGGGCCGGGGGAGAGACGAGGCGGGAGATTCTCGACGCTATCTGCATGACGGACGTGCCACTGGAACGGGTGAACGCTTACTTCAGCCTGCTGATGGACAGCCTTCCCTGCTCAGGACAAGAGATGACGCTCGCCGCGGCCAACTCCCTATGGACAGCCGAGCGGTTCAGCCTCCTTCACCCCTTCCGCGAGGCGTGCCAAAATTACTATCGGGCCGAGACTCGCTCGATGGACTTCACCTCCCCCGAGGCCGTGGAGACGATAAACCGTTGGTGCTCGGAGCATACAAGCGGCCGCATCCCCCAAGCGGTGGAGCGGCTGAGCGAGGACGACCGCCTTCTGCTGCTGAACACCCTCTACTTCAAGGGACGATGGTTGGAAGTCTTCTCTAAGCAGGACACCCGCGAAGAGGAGTTCCACTCGATAGACGGCTCGACGGGCAGGGTCGACATGATGCGTCAGACCGAGTGGTTCAACCTGACGCGGAACGAATACTTTGACATTATCCGCCTGCCCTACACCGACTTGGACTTCCGCATGACCATCCTGCTGCCGTCTGAAAAGAAGAGTTGGGCGGAGTGCGTGAACGCCCTGACCTGCGAGAACTGGAGCGAGTGGGAGCGGGGCGACACCGTCCGGAAGGAGGTAGACCTGTGGCTGCCCGCTTTCCGCTTGGAGGACAGCCAGACGCTGAACGCCTGCCTGCGACACTTGGGCATGAGCCGCGCGTTCAGCCCTTCCGAGGCCGACCTTTCGGGCGTGTCGGACGACGGCTCCCTCTACGTCAGCCAGATATGCCAGTCCACTTTCTTGGAGGTGAACGAGCGAGGGGCCGAGGCCGCTGCGGGCACCCTGACCGAGGTCGTGCTCCTCTCCGACATAGAGCGACGTGAGCCTCCCTATCCCTTCCACTGCGACCGCCCCTTCATTCTCTTTATCGAGGAGGTGAAGTCGGGAGCGATTCTCTTCATCGGCAAGGTCACCCGCTTGGGCTGAACCGCTCCCCGAAAATATGAGCCCTCCTCACACGAGGCTGTGAGTCCGTCTCACACGAGGCTATGAGCCTTCCTCACACGAGGCTATGAGTCCGCCTCACACGAGGCTATGAGTCCGTCTCACACGAGGCTGTGATATCCCCTCATAAAACGGGGGCCGGATGAAGGCTGATAAAAACAGCGCTTCTGGCCTCAAAAAAATATGGAGGCTCTCCCATCTAGGCTTGGGAAGCTCTCCCATCTAGGCATGTGAGGCTCTCCCATCTAGGCATGTGCGACTCTCACATCTAGGCATGTGAAGCTCTCCCATCTAGGCATGTGAAATTCTCCCGTTTAGGCATGTGAACCTCCGCAAAAAATATGGAGGCTCTCCCTACTAGGCTAGGGAGGCGTTACCTACTAGGCTAGGGAGACGCGACCTACTAGGCTAGGGAGACGTGACCTACTAGGCTAGGGAGACGTGACCCACTAGGCTGTGACACCTCTCCATATTTCCCGCTTCCCGGCGCGGGTGGGGGATACGATAACAGGGTGGCCCGGACCGAAGTCCGGTAGCCACCCTGTCTTTATCAACTTTAAATAATTAAAATGAGCAATGTCGCCTCACGGCGAGGAAAATTTATGAAACAGATTGTCGCCTCACGGCGAGAGGTATCTTTCACGCTGCCGCTCCGTGGCCTACAGATGGCGTTCCGGGTACAGCTCGTTCCACCACTCGGGGCGTCCTTGCAGCCACCGGGCGAACCACGCCATGATGGAGTTGTGCCACTTGACGCGCTTGTCGTAGTCCGACACGAAGTGGTTCTCTCCCTCTACGGTAATCAGTTCCACCGGCTTGCCCAGAATCTTCAGCGCGTTGAACAGCTGTATGCTCTCCCCTATGGGGACGTTCGTGTCCACCGTGCCGTGCAGTAGCAGCAGCGGCGTGTTTATCTTGTCGGCGTTGAACAGCGAGCCTTGCTTGGTGAACAGCTCGGGGTCGGTCCACGGATAGCTGTCGGCCGCCGCCACCGAGTTGTACGAGTATCCCCAGTATCCCTCGCCCCAGTAGCTCGTCACGTTGCTGATTCCGGCGTGCGACACGGCGGCGGCGAAGATGTCGGTCCGCGTCTGGAGGTACTGCGTCATGAATCCTCCGTACGACGCGCCGATGCATCCCACGCGCTTGGGGTCGACGAAGGGGTGCTCCTCGCAGAACCGCTTGGTTCCCTCGATGATGTCGTCGGCCGTGCGCTTTCCCCACGCGTTGACGTGTCGCGCCGAGAACTCCTGCCCGAAGCCGATGGTTCCGCTCGGCTGGATGACGTAGACCACGTAGTCGCGCGAGGCGAAGAGCTGCGCGCAGTAGGGGTTGCTGATGCCCCGCGTGGTGGGCGTCGTTCCGCCGTAGTAGTAGACAATCATGGGGTACTTCTTGTTCGGGTCGAAGTCGGGAGGCAGGCACATCTTTCCGGTGATGACCGTCCCGTCCGACGCGGTGAAGTTCCACGGCTCCGTCTCTCCCAGCGTTATCTCGTCCAGTATGGGGCGCATCGGGTCGGCCAGCGGGCGCGAGGTCTTCTTCCTCAGGTCGTAGGTGTAGGCCGCCCCCGCGTTGTGGTCGGACTCTCCGAGGTAGGCCGCCATGTCCGGGTGATATTCCGACAGCGAGAAGCGTCCCACTACGTCCACTTCGAGGTCGAGCTTCTCGAATTCCCTCTTCTCGGTGTCGTAGCGGTAGATGTTCTTGCAGTCGCCGTCGTCGGCGCTGAAGTACACCCGCCCGTCGCCCGCGTTCCATTGCAGGAAGCTGACCGTGGGGTCGAAGTCCTTCGTTATAGGGTCAATCCGCCGCGAGGTCAGGTCCATGATGAAGGCTTGCGTGTCGTAGTCGTTGGCTATGGGGTGCGGGCCGCAGTTCTTGCCTATCCCTCCGAAGGCTTCCGGGCTTGCCGTGAGCAGCAGGCGCGTCCCGTCCGGCGAGTAGTCGGCCCCTCCCAGAAAGCGTTCCTCGAAGAAGAGCGTGTCTACCTTGAGCGTCTCCAAGTCGACCTGAAAGAGCGACGACACGGAGAACGGCCTTTGCGTCACGTTGTCTTTCGAGGTGCTGTACAGCAGCCGCTTTCCGTCCGGCGAGATGTCTTGCAGATACGTGCTGTGGTTGCCGAAGGTGAGCCGTTGGGTCATTCCCGTGGCGATGTCGTACTTGGCGAGGAAACTCCGTCCGCGCGAGCCGGGTATGCGGTCGTCCGGGGTCACTATGCGGATGAGCGGCCCCGTCTCCTTCACGCCCTCCTCTCTCGGGTAGTAGATGAGGTAGTCCTCGTTGGGCGACCACGTGAATCCTTCGGGCACGCCGCGCAGCAGGGTTTCTTCCTTCAGCGTGGCGGGGTCGAGGGTGATGACGTCCTGTCCCTCGCTCGCCGTCACCGTGTAGTACAGCTTGTCGGTCTTGGGCATCCACTTCATTCCGTCTTTCGCGTTCTCCAGAATCACCTTCCCGCTCTTCAGCTCGGTCAGCTTGCAGTAGATGTAGGAGCGCTTGGCGGCGTAGTTGTTCCAGTAGCGTGTCAGCAGATACTTTCCGCTGGGCGATACCGCCACGTCGATGACCTTATTGCCGTATACCGTGTTGCTCAGCGCGAACCGCTTCTTGAGGTCCGGCCCCGCGGAGCAGGCGATGTCCTTGAACTTGTCGTCCTTTATCAGCTCGCATTTCAGCTTGGGCGCGGCCTTGTCGTCGGCCGAGGCGAGTAGCTTGAACGTCACGGTATAGTCCCGTTCCGGCTCCATCGTCAGGGCGATGTCCCGTGTCGACGCCCGCGTCACGCTGTCTTCGGCCGTCTCCTTCTTCATCCTCGACGCGCCGTCGACGAAGGCTTCCCACCGCGCGGGCGAGGTTACCCTCAGCTTGCCTTTCATGAAGCGTTCGGCCCTCAGCCTCGTGCGTATCAGGTAGAACTTATAATCCTTCTCCGCTTGCGGCAGGGCTAGGAATCCCGCCGTGTTGGTGTCTAGCGTCTGGAACGTCGCCCCGGGCAGGTCGAGCCTCACCGAAGTTTGCAGCATCATGCCCACGCCGTACTTCTCCCCTTTCGGGTTGACGCTGTCGTTCATGATGGGGACGCGCGCCTCTCCCGCGTCCCTCAGCTCGTACCGCTTCAGCGTCTCCTGCGCCTGCGTCAGCGCGCTTCCCGCCAGAAGAGCGGCCAATAGTAATCCTTTTTTTCTCATGTATGGTATAATATTAATGTATGTAGCGCGAAGGTATGTAATGTTTCCGAGCGGCGCAAGCGAACGCCCCTCCTTCCTCGGCTACTTGCCGGGTGTCTTCTCCTTCTCCCGTTCCAGTGTCGCCCGCATGGACTTCACGATGTCGGGACGTTCGGCGGCCACGTTGCGCCGCTCGCCGATGTCGCCGTTCAGGTGGTATAGCTGCTCCTCGGGTGAGTTACCTAGTTCCGTGCGGGTCAGGGCGTTGTATGGCCTATGGTTGGAGGGGGCGATGTATTTCCACTCCCCGTCCGACACGGAGAGCGTCTGGGCCGCCTCTATCACGTAGTCGCGCCCCTTCCGGTCCTCTCCCAACAGCGCGGGCAGTTGGTCACGGCTGTCGGTCGCCATGCCGTCGCTCGGCTGCTGGCCCACCAGTTTACCCATCGAGGCGAACAGGTCGATGTGCGACACTAAAGCGTCCGACACGCCCGGAGCCACCCTTCCGGGCCAGCAGACGATGAAGGGCACGCGCGTTCCGGCCTCGAAGATGCTGTACTTTCCGCCGCGCAGGTCGCCCCACGGACGGTGCTCGCCCAACAGTTCCACCGCTTGGTCCTGATAGCCGTCGTCCACCACCGGCCCGTTGTCGCTGGTCAATATGATTAATGTGTTGTCGGCGATGCCTTGCCGCTTTAGCGCCTTCACGATTTCGCCCACCGTCCAGTCGAACTGCAAGATGGCGTCTCCCCGGTAGCCCATGCCGCTCTTCCCGGCGAAGCGGGCGTGCGGATAGCGGGGCACGTGGATGTCGTTCGTGCCGACGTAGAGGAAGAAGGCCGTGTCCCTGTGGCTCTCGATGAACCTCGCGGCTTTCGCGGCGATGGTGTCGGCGATGTCCTCGTCTTTCCATAGCGCCTTTCCTCCGCCTTTCATGTATCCTATGCGCGATATGCCGTTGACTATGGCTTGGTCGTGCCCGTGGTTGGGCGATGGCTTCAGCTTGGTGAGCAGCTCCGGATGGTCCTTGCCGAGCGGCTCTCCGGCGAAAGGCTCCTTGTAGCTGACGCTGATGGGAGCGCTCGGGTCGTAGTTGGCCACCCGTTGGTTCTCAATCCATACGCAGGGCACGCGGTCTCCGGTGGCGGCCATCAGGTAAGAGTAGTCGAACCCGATGTCCTTTGGGCCGGGAGCGATAGTGCCGTTCCAGTCTTGCGTCCCCGTCTTGTCACCCAGTCCGAGGTGCCATTTCCCGATGGCTCCGGTGGCGTATCCCGCCGCCTTGAACAGGTCGGCCATCGTCTCTTGCTCGGGACGGATGACCATCCCCGCATCGCCCGCGGCGATTCCGGTGTCATCGCGCCGCCAACTGTACATTCCCGTGAAGAGCGAGTAGCGCGACGGGGTACTGGTGGCGGCTACCGAGTGCGCGTCCGTAAAGCGCAGGCCGCGGGCCGCCAAACTGTCCACGTTCGGGGTCGATACCGTCCTCGCCCCGTAGCAGCCGATGTCGCCGTACCCCAAGTCGTCGGCCACGATGAAAATCACGTTCGGACGCTTCCCTGTCTCGGCGTCCGCCTTCTTGTCGCTCTGGGCGCATCCCGCCATCAGCAGTGAGCCGCCCAAGCTGCATCCTAATAACCATTCCGCTTTCATTTGTCTCAATGTTTGTTCGTTTGGCGAAGATAGGCTTTTTTCGTGTAATCCTTTTCGGTCCGGCGGGAAAAAGTGTGGGGAGTAGGGGTGAAATCTGAAAAACGGAACATTCTGAAAAACGGAACATCCTGATGCCCGAAAAACGTGATAATTCCGGCCGGGGTACGCCTCGGACGAAAAGAACGCGCTTTTACGGCGTTAGCGAAATTCAGGAAGTCAGAGAATGATGCGCTTCTCCGTCTCTCGGCGTGTTTCCCGTCCGGTTTCGTGTCTTTTTGCTACTCATCCCACTATCCGCTCGTAATATTGCTACTTTTCTCCCGCTCGGAAAATCCGGCGAATTAGGAGCGGAAACGGGGAAATTCCCTCTCGAAAACGCCCGGACGCTCTTTCGCCCGTGAGCCGTCGCCCTGCGGCTCGTGTCAGATAGCCCTGTTTCTCGCAAGCCGTAGCCCTTCGGCTCACGCCGGATAGCCCCTCCCTTCCGCCGAAAAAGCGTCTGAGGACTGCATAAATATGCGATTTCGGACCAAAATATACGGTTTTTATGCGTTTTTTCGCATAC
>CASDXF010000045.1 GCA_949285075.1 uncultured Bacteroides sp.
TCTTAATGAATTTGGTGGCGGCGTTGGCGGCGTATTGCTTTTATGACAATAAGCCTGAAGCGTTGCAGGGGTATACCATTGAACATACAAAACAATTGGTTTTGTTTTAAGCTTATCCCGAACTCACGTAGCAGTGAACGCAGACTTGCATCCCCGTTGCGGTTAATCCCACCTTTGATGCGCACGGATGTTTCAGACTGTTGGTAGGTCGGGCATATCCCGATAAAACGAGAAACCTGCTTTGCATTGTTGAAATAGGAGAATCTTCCGGTAGCGACAATCAAGGCTGTCGCTAAAGTGACGCCAATCCCTTTGATGGACGTGAGCAGTTTAATCTGCCTGTCAAACTCGGATGAAGCCAAGTCTGCAAGTTCAAACTCCAAAGACTTAATTTGGCTTGCCAAAAAAGAAACAGTCTTATCCAACGCTTTCATCCCGTTCTTATCTTGGAACGGAAGTACTACGAGAGAGCTTTTCAGGTTCCTGATCGCCGTAAGTTGTTTCTTCAACTGCCTGATAATCGTTTTCTTATGCTTCAGGAGCATGGCGGTTTCAGAGGGCATCTTGTAAACGGGAGGATTCATTTTCTCTCCGTACATGGCAATCATGCAGGCCTCTTTGGGGGCGGTCTTGGTGACGGTCTGCATCATGCGCGAAAAGCGCTTGATTTGTTTGAGGTTTACCATGTTGGACGCTATTTTCCTTGCCTGTTAAGCAGATAAAGAAGCAGAAAGCTGTAATTGCCGGTGGCTTCCATCACGCAATGATGTTCTGCTACGGAAAGCGAGCCGATGAACTTCCTGATACCTTTTACGGTTTGGGTCTGATAACCCGATACTGTCGGAAAAGCAGCCACGAAGCTGTCCTCGCTGATGTCAATTCCAATGTAAGTCATAACGTCTTTAATTTGGTTGAATACATCCTGTAATCTATCGTCGCTAACACGAGATCATAAGTCCCAACGAACTATCCAGATTTCAGATGTGAAGGCATGGGGACTGAACGTTTAAAACGGTTTTCATAACCACAGGCTCTACGGTCTTTGTCCATGTCTATTCAAAGGACTGAATTATCAAACTTTTAACAAACGTACAAATGTACGACAGGCTCTAAAATAAAAGTGAATATTATGCTACTGATTCAAACAAAAAGTTTTATCTTTATCCCGTTGAACTAACTAATTACCCCCAATTATGAAAACGACCCGATATGTATCCCTTTTTGTATTGTTGGGATATACATTGTGCGTAAAGGCTATGGATACGGTTCGTGTGTATGAGACACAGATACCAGTATTGATTGAGCGGAAAGATAATGTCTTGTTTTATCTTTCCTTAGATGCTAATGAAAACAAGGAGTTGAGCGAGGTGGTCTTAGATTTAAGTGAAACGTCTAATATTCGTTCGATAAAATTGTATTATGGTGGCACTGAGGCTTTACAAGATGTCAATAAGAGAAAGTTTGCGCCAGTAGAATATTTATCTTCTCATCAACCCGGAAAAACATTGTCGGCTCTTTCTTCCTATTCGATTAAATGTGCGGAGATAATTCAACCTTCAGGAAAGGTTGTATTAAAAGCGAATTATAAGTTGTTTCCCGGTATCAATTATTTTTGGATTAGTTTGCAAATGAAACCGGATACTCCACTGCAGACTAAGGTCTATTCTAAGCTTTTAAGTGTTAAGTTGGATGGTCGTGATACCCCTTGTAACGTCTTCTCTCCGAGAGGCATTGTTCATCGGATGGGAGTTGGGGTTCGTCATGCGGGAGATGATGGCTCAACAGCTTTTCGTATTCCGGGATTAGTGACAACAAATAAAGGCACGCTGTTGGGGGTATATGATATACGTTATAATACTAGTACAGATTTACAGGAACGTATAGACATAGGGTTAAGTCGTAGTACTGATGGAGGTCAGACATGGGAACGCATGCGCATTCCACTTACTTTTGGCGAATATGGGGGACTTCCGGCGGCGCAGAATGGAGTGGGAGATCCCTCTATTTTGGTGGATACAAAGACAAATACAGTATGGATTGTGGCGGCTTGGGCTCACGGAATGGGGAATCAACGTGCGTGGTGGAGTTCTTATCCGGGGATGGATAAAAATAGTACGGCACAGTTGGTAATGACTAAGAGTTTGGATGATGGAAAAACATGGTCTGAACCGATTAATATAACGGAACAGGTAAAAAATCCTTCATGGTATTTTTTACTTCAAGGACCCGGAAGAGGGATTACAATGGGTGACGGCACGTTAGTGTTTCCTATTCAATATATAGATTCAACTCGTGTTCCTAATGCGGGAGTAATGTATAGTAAGGATGGAGGAGAGACGTGGAATATCCATAATTACGCTCGTACCAATACGACAGAAGCTCAGGTGGTTGAGGTAGAACCGGGAGTGCTTATGCTGAATATGCGTGATAACCGGGGGGGAAGCAGAGCGGTGGCTACAACCAAAGACTTGGGTAAGACATGGGAGGAACATCCTTCTTCTCGTGAGGCGTTACAAGAACCGATTTGTATGGCTAGCCTTATCCATGTTAAAGCGGAAGAAAATATTTTGAATAAAGACCTTCTTTTGTTTTCCAATCCGAACACGACAAAAGGGCGTAATCACATAACTATAAAAGCAAGTTTAGACGGAGGCTTTACATGGCTTCCAGAACATCAGCTGCTGCTAGATGAAGCGGAAGGGTGGGGATATAGTTGTTTAACTATGGTGGATAAGGAAACTGTCGGCATTTTGTATGAGAGTAGCGTAGCTCATATTACTTTTCAGGCGGTTAAACTTACGGATTTGATAAGAGAATAATATCATTTCTGTCAATATCATTATGAGTATAAGATTAATAAAAAGAATAGGGCTGTTTATCTGGGTATTATTATATTATAATGTGGTGATTAGTGCTCAGAGTACGGACACATCAGAGATTATTTCTTTGGATGACGATTGGGAATTTTCACGAGCGGGTGCGGATAAGTGGTTGCCGGCTACTGTTCCCGGAACGGTTCATCAGGATTTAATCCGTCACAATTTATTGCCAGATCCTTTTTATGGAACCAATGAAGAGAAAATCCAGTGGGTAGAGAATGAGGATTGGGAGTATAAAACTTCGTTTTCGGTTTCTGCGGAGCAATTAAAGCGTGACGGAGCGCAACTTATTTTTGAAGGATTGGATACTTATGCGGATGTTTATCTGAACGGGGCTTTGCTGCTGAAGTCAGATAATATGTTTGTAGGTTATACCGTTTTCGTGAAACCTATGTTGCGGGAAGGAGAGAATAAACTGCATATCTATTTTCATTCTCCAATTCGTCAGACTTTACCTCAGTACGCTTCCAACGGATTTAATTATCCGGCAGATAATGACCATCATGAGAAACATTTAAGTGTGTTTACCCGTAAGGCCCCTTATAGTTATGGTTGGGATTGGGGAATACGCATGGTGACCAGTGGCGTATGGAGGCCTATAAAGTTACGTTTTTATGATGTGGCTTCTATTTCCGATTATCATGTAAAGCAGTTGTCCTTAAAAGATGACGTGGCGCATTTGTTGAATGATTTACTTATTGAAGGAATTTCTCAGGACTCGGTGAGGGCGGAATTAAAGGTTTCGGTACGCTTAGAGGGGAATCAAGTTACTGAAGTAGGGAAGGAAGTGCTCTTATCTCCCGGAACAAACCGGGTAAGTTTGCCTTTAAAAATACTTTCTCCGAAGCGTTGGATGCCAAATGGTTGGGGAAGCCCTACGTTGTATGACTTTTCGACGCAGCTTATTTGTGACGGTAAGGTTATTGCAACGCAGTCCCGGCGGATAGGTCTGCGTACAATTAGAGTGGTGAATGAAAAGGATCAATATGGAGAATCTTTTTATTTTGTCGTGAATGGTGTTCCGATGTTTGCGAAAGGAGCCAATTATATACCGCAAGACCCGATGCTTCCTTCCGTAACGACAGAGCGTTATCAGAATCTGTTTCGTGATATTCGTGAGGCAAATATGAATATGATACGAGTATGGGGAGGGGGTATTTATGAGGACGAACGTTTTTATGACTTAGCCGATGAGAACGGAATCCTGATATGGCAGGATTTTATGTTCGCTTGTACGCCCTATCCTTCCGATCCGGATTTTATGCGTCGGGTAAATGAGGAAGCGGATTACAATATCCGTCGATTGCGCAATCATGCTTCTTTGGCGATGTGGTGTGGAAATAATGAGATACTGGAAGCTTTGAAGTATTGGGGACTCCAGAAAAAGTATACTTCGGAGGTTTATCAAAGTATGTATGACGGATACGATAAATTGTTCATGCGCCTGCTTCCGGATAAGGTTAAGGAATTGGACTCAGGGCGTTTTTATGTGCATGGTTCTCCTTATTTTGCGAATTGGGGTAGGCCAGAATCATGGGGAACGGGAGATAGCCATAATTGGGGAGTCTGGTATGGACAGAAGCCATTTGAATCGACTGATGAGGATATTCCCCGGTTCATGAGTGAATTTGGATTTCAGTCATTTCCTGAAATGAAGACGATAGCGATGTTTGCGGGTCCCGAAGATTATCGGATTGACTCGGAAGTGATGAATGCCCATCAGAAAAGCACTATTGGCAATTCGTTGATTCGTACATATATGGAACGTGACTATATAGTGCCGGATAGTTTTGAAGATTTTGTTTATGTGGGACTTGTTCTACAAGGAAAGGGCATACGTCATGGCTTAGAGGCTCATCGTCGCAACCGTCCTTATTGCATGGGAACTCTGTATTGGCAACTGAATGACAGTTGGCCGGTTGTATCATGGTCCAGTATAGACTATTACGGAAATTGGAAGGCTTTGCATTATGAAGCGAAACGTGCCTTTTCTCCTTTACTTATTAATCCAATACAGCGGGAGGATAGTCTGCACGTTTACCTGATTTCTGATAGGTTGGATACTTTAGAACACGTAAGTATGGAGATGCAAGTTATTGATTTTAATGGGAAAAAGAAAGGGAATGCAATACGGATTCATCCTTTACAAATTCAAGCTAATTCATCTCAATGCGTTTATCGGACAAATTTCACAGAGATGTTAACTCCCGACGAATTAAAACGTTGTTTCTTACGATTGGTTCTTAAAGACAGGAGTGGACGTTTGTTGGCTGAGTCCATTCATTTTTTTAGCAAGACAAAGGATTTGTTGTTACCGCAAGTCAAAATCTCTTCCAAAGTGAAGTTATCAGAGGGAAAATGCGAATTAACGTTATCTTCTGATAAGTTAGCGAAAGATGTGTTCGTGGAAGTTCCCTTTCAAGGGGCTCGTTTTAGCGATAACTTCTTCGACCTTCTGCCGGGAGAGCGCAAAAAAATAACTATAACCTCTCCTTTAATAAAAACAGAAGGAGAGGTTCCGTTATCAATAAGGCATATTAGAGAGACATATGATTAAATATTTAATTTATTAACTAACCCCTAATTTTTTGTTTTATGAAACATTTCTTAAAATTGACCGGTTGTTTGGCTGTTGTAGGACTGATAACGTCTTGTCAGTCTGAAAAACAAGAAGCCAATTATCAGATTATTCCGTTGCCTCATGAAATTGTAACGGAAGAAGGGAATCCCTTTATCTTGAAGGACGGAGTTAAAATCCTTTATCCGGAAGGAAATGAAAAAATGCGTCGTAATGCGGAGTTTCTAGCTAGCTATTTAAATACGGCTACGGGAAAGCAGTTTAGCGTTGAGAGCGGAACGGAAGGAAAGAATGCCATCGTGCTATCATTAGGGCTCGATTCTGAGAATCCTGAGTCCTATCGCTTGTCGGTCACAAGTGAGGGAATAATTATAACCGCTCCTACTGAAGCGGGAGTTTTCTATGGCATTCAGTCTTTGCGCAAATCGTTACCCGTTGCGGTTGGGGCGGAAGTTGCGTTACCTCCAGTGGAGATTAATGACTATCCTCGCTTTGGATATCGTGGCGCTCACTTTGATGTTAGCCGTCACTTTTTCACCATAGACTCGGTGAAGACTTATATAGACATGATGGCTTTGCATAACATGAATCGGTTACACTGGCATATTTCAGATGATCAAGGTTGGCGCATTGAGATTAAAAAGTATCCGGGATTAACAGAAATAGGGTCTAAGCGTTCGGAAACGGTAATCGGCCGTAATTCGGGAAACTATGATGGCAAGCCTTATGGAGGTTTTTATACGCAAGAGCAGGCTAAGGAAATTGTCGCTTATGCGGCTGAACGGTATATAACGGTGATACCGGAAATAGATATGCCCGGGCATATGCAGGCGGCTCTTGCGGCTTATCCGGAACTTGGGTGTACTGGTGGCCCGTATGAGGTTTGGAGACAGTGGGGAGTATCGGACAATGTGCTTTGTGCCGGAAATGATAAGACTTTACAGTTTATTGATGATGTACTGACTGAAATTATGGAGATTTTTCCTTCAAAATACATTCATGTAGGTGGGGATGAATGTCCAAAAACACAATGGGAGAAATGTCCGAAGTGTCAGGCTCGTATTAGCGCATTGGGCTTAAAGTCTGGAGACGGTCATACGAAGGAAGAACGTTTACAGAGTTTTATTATTAATCATGCGGAGAAGTTCCTGAACGAACATGGGCGTCAGATTATTGGATGGGATGAAATATTGGAAGGAGGATTAGCCCCCAATGCGACAGTAATGTCATGGAGAGGCGAGAGTGGCGGCATTGCGGCTGCAAAGCAAAAGCATGATGTAATTATGACTCCGAATACATACCTTTATCTTGATTATTACCAGACGGATGATACGGAGAATGAACCTTTAGGTATTGGTGGATATGTTCCTATTGAAAAGGTATATAATTATGAGCCTATTCCGGCTTCGCTTGCTCCGGACGAGCGAAAGCATATTATAGGTGTACAAGCTAATTTGTGGACTGAATACATCTCAACTTTTTCTCATGTACAATATATGGTATTACCGCGTTGGGCGGCGTTGAGTGAAATACAATGGACGGAACCAGACAAAAAGGACTATGACGATTTCTTGAGCCGACTGCCTCGTCTTGTTCATTGGTATGATGCGGAAAAGTACAATTATGCTAAGCATGTGTTTGATGTAGATGGTAAGTTTACTCCAGACTTTACCGATGGGACGTTAAATGTAACTTTGACTACTATTGATAATGCGCCTATTTATTATACATTGGATGGAAGTAAGCCGACTACCGCTTCTTCTGTATATAAGGATGTATTGAAAGTGAAAGAAAATGCAAGCTTATCTGCTGTTGCGATTCGTCCGTCTGGTGAGAGTAGGGTATTAAAGGAAGAAATCAGTTTCAGCAAGTCTAGCATGAAGCCGATTGTTGCCAATCAACCCGTTAACGAGCAGTATAAGTTTAATGGAATTTCTACTTTAGTCGATGGTTTGAAGGGGAACGGTAATTATAAGACGGGCCGTTGGATTGCGTTCTATAATAATGACATGGATGCGACCATAGATTTGCTACAACCAACGGAGATTTCGAGCGTCTCTATTTCTACTTGTGTCGAGAAAGGAGATTGGATATTCGATGCGAGAGGACTGACTGTTGAAGTGTCCGAGGATGGAAAGAACTTCACGAAGGTAGCTTCGGAGACTTATCCGGTAATGAAAGAGTCCGATAGAAATGGTATCTACGAACATAAGCTGACATTTACTCCTATAACGGCACGCTATGTAAAGGTGGTCGCTCCTTCTGAGCGGAAGATTCCGGAATGGCACGGAGGAAAAGGAAAAGTCGGTTTCCTATTTGTAGACGAAATAACGGTTGAGTAAATATAAAGAGGGGAGGTAATCTGTGGATTTTTCCGCATATTCTTCCCCTTTATTCATTTCATGGATATGAGTATAAAGAAAGTGAAGGTTATTTTCCGTTTTTTCTTATACTTGTGGGGAGTCGGCTTGAGCGTCAATTCTCTTTATGCGCAGAATGTTATACCTGTTCCGGTAAAGATAGAGCATGGAGAGGGAGTATTCATTTTGTCCGAGAAGACCGCTATTCATATGCCCTTAAAAGGAGAAGAGGCTCGGCTTTGGGAGAATTATTTGCGGGCATTGCCCATTCGTCTGCATGAAGGAAAAGGAGGTGGGAATGCAATCACCTTGCTGATAGTCGAAGACAACATCCTATCTAATTCTCCGGAAAGTTATACATTATCTGTTACTCCACAGCGTATTTTGATACGGGCATCTTCCGGGGCGGGGCTTTTCTACGGGATGCAGACTCTTTGGCAATTGGCTGAGCCTTCTGGCGATGGCTATGTCATACCTACGGTTGAAATTGAGGATGCGCCTCGCTTTGCTTATCGAGGATTCATGCTTGATGTCTCTCGACATTTCTTCCCGAAAGAGTTTATCAAGAAACAGATAGACGCTCTTTCCTTTTATAAGATTAATCGGTTGCATCTGCACTTAACCGATGCGGCAGGATGGCGCATTGAGATTAAGAAATATCCTCTTCTTACCGAGATAGGAGCATGGCGTACTGAGGCGAATTGGAAAAAATGGTGGAATGGAGACCGAAAATACCTCCGTGAGGATAATCCTGAAGCGTCTGGAGGATATTATACGCAAGAGGATATTCGTGAACTTGTGGATTATGCCCGTGAACGGTATGTTACCATTATCCCGGAGATTGAGATGCCGGCCCATTCGGAAGAAGTATTCGTGGCCTATCCGCAGCTTTCATGCTCCGGAGAGCCTTATAAGAATGCGGACTTCTGCGTAGGCAATGAGGAAACGTTCGCTTTTCTGGAGGACGTGCTTTCTGAGGTGATGGAACTTTTCCCTTCCGAATACATTCATATAGGAGGCGACGAGGCGGGAAAGATGGCTTGGAAGACATGTCCCAAATGTCAGAAAAGGATGAAAGACGAAGGTCTTTCCAATGTAGACGAGCTGCAAGGCTATCTGATTCGTAGAGTGGGAGAGTATTTGAACGCTCATGGACGTAAGATGCTCGGGTGGGATGAAATTCTTCAGGGAGGGCTGACCGCTGATGCTACGATTATGGCATGGCGAAATGAAGATGAGGGAATCTCAGCCGTTAAGTCTGGAAAGCAAGTTATAATGGCTCCGGGAAAGTACTGCTATGTGGATGCGTATCAGGATGCGCCATACAGTCAGCCTGAAGCGATTGGAGGATATCTTCCATTGCGTAAGGTATATGCTTACAATCCGGTTCCTGATACCTTGACCGAGAAGCAGGCCGAGTTGATAGTTGGCGTACAAGCTAACTTGTGGACTGAATACATTCCGACTCCGGAGCAGGTAGAATATATGATGTATCCTCGTGTACTGGCATTGGCTGAGGTCGGTTGGTCGGCTCCGGAGCGTAAGTCGTGGACGGATTTTCACGCCCGTGCTTTAAAGGCCGTCGATGATTTGCGCTCTAAAGGCTATCATCCGTTTGAATTGAAGAACGAGATTGGAAGTCGGCCCGAGGCGAGAGATACTTCCAAGCATCTGGCATTGGGAAAACGTGTGATTTATAATGCGCCGTATCACGAGGCTTATCCGGCGAAGGGTGACGTTTCCCTGACGGACGGCGTACATGGAGACTGGACATATAGTGATGGAGCTTGGCAGGGATTCATATCGAAAGATCGTCTTGACGTGACAATCGATTTGGAAAACGTGAATCCTATACACTCCATATCCGCCGACTTTATGCAGGTGGTGGGAGCTGAAGTTTATTTACCTGTATCCATTGTCATCTCTATATCTGACGATGGAGTTCACTTTACCGAGCTAGAGAACCAATCCATCACGTTGGATATGGAGAGAGCTATTCGATTCGAGTCCGTTTCATGGAAGGGGGAGGCGAAGGGACGTTATATACGCTATCAGGCACGTGCGAGCAAGGAGCATGGCGGATGGGTATTTACGGACGAAATTGTAGTAAAATAGTAAATCATGGATTATTATGAAACAAAGAAGTTTTTTATCATTAGGAATATTTTTTCTTTTGTTCTTTTCTGCGCTAAGTGCGCAGGAGCGTGTATCGTACACGTTCGAGAAAGGATGGAGGTTTACCCGGGAGGACAATGCGGATTTTATCCGTACGGATTACGATGACGCTAAGTGGCAGTCGGTGACGGTTCCTCACGATTGGGCTATTTATGGGCCGTTCGGTATAGACAACGATAAGCAGATGACGGCGATTGCCCAAGACGGGCAGACGGAAGCGATGGAACACGCCGGGCGGACCGGAGGTCTTCCTTTTGTGGGTGTCGGATGGTATCGCTTGCAGTTCGACGCTCCCGCCTTTGCGAAGGGGAAAAAGGCGATGTTGGTGTTTGACGGGGCGATGAGCCATGCGAAGGTCTATTTGAATGGACAGGAAGCGGGCTATTGGCCTTACGGCTATAATACATTTTATATAGACGTAACTCCTTATTTAAAGGAAGACGCGTCGAACGTGTTGGCTGTCCGTTTGGAGAATGAAACGGAATCTTCCCGTTGGTATCCCGGTGCCGGACTTTACAGAAATGTGCATTTGATTGTGACGGATGACGCTCACATCCCGATGTGGGGAACGCAGCTTACCACTCCCGTAGTCAATGAGAACTATGCGAAAGTCAACCTGAAGACCTCTTTTGTCGTTCCGGAAGGAAAGAAATTCGCAGATTACCGCATCGTGACCCGATTGTTGGACGGGAAGGGGAACGTTGTGGCTACCGGTGAGAAGCGGGGAACTGAATTTGATGGCGATACTTTTGTTCAGGACTTTGTCGTAGAGCGTCCCGCTTTATGGAGCCCGGAGACCCCCAATCTCTATCAGGCGCAGTCTAAGGTTTACGAGGGCAGTACGCTGAAAGACGAGTACACCACTCCGTTCGGAATTCGTACGATTGAGATTATTCCCGATAAGGGCTTTTTCCTTAACGGAAAGAGAACCGTATTCAAGGGCGTATGCAATCATCACGACTTGGGCCCTTTGGGGGCGGCCGTTAATGAGGCGGCTATCCGCCGTCAAATCCGAATTCTGAAAGACATGGGGTGTAATGCGATTCGTACCTCCCATAATATGCCGGCCCCTGAGTTGATAAAGGCTTGCGATGAGATGGGGATTATGGTCATGGCGGAGTCTTTCGACAGTTGGAAAGCCGTGAAGGTAAGGAACGGGTATAACCTCTTGTTTGACGATTGGTATGAGAAGGATTTGGTGAATCTTGTGCGGCACTATCGCAATAACCCGAGCGTAGTGATGTGGTGCATCGGAAACGAGGTGCCCGAGCAGTGGGAAGTAGGTACGGGCGGAAAGATGTCGCTTTGCCTGCAAGACATTTGCCATCGTGAAGACCCTACCCGTCCGGTTACGCAAGGTATGGACGCTCCGGATGCCGTGGTGAATAATAATATGGCGGCGGTGATGGACGTTGCGGGATTCAATTACCGGCCTCACAAGTATCAGGAGAGCTATAAGAAACTTCCCCAACGCATTATTTTAGGCAGTGAGACAGCCTCTACCGTCAGTGCCCGAGGCGTGTATAAGTTTCCCGTTACCCGTGAGTGGATGAAGAAATACGACGACCATCAGTCCTCTTCCTACGATGTGGAGTCGTGCGCTTGGTCGAATCTTCCCGAAGACGACTTCATTCAGCACGAAGACCTGCCTTATTGTATCGGAGAGTTTGTATGGACCGGTTTTGACTATCTGGGCGAGCCTACTCCTTATTACTCCGATTGGCCGAGCCACTCCTCGCTGTTCGGCATCATCGACTTGGCGGGGCTGCCTAAAGACCGTTACTATCTCTACCGCAGTCATTGGAACAAGAACGCAGAGACTCTGCACATCCTTCCGCACTGGAACTGGGAAGGACGCGAAGGCGAGGTCACTCCGGTTTTCGTTTATACGAACTACCCCTCGGCGGAATTGTTCATTAACGGTAAGAGTCAGGGAAAACGCACTAAAGACCTTTCGGTAACGATAAACAACAGTGCGGATTCTGCCTCCATCATGAGCCTGAAGCGTCAGTCCCGTTACCGCTTAATGTGGATGGATACGAAGTACGAGCCGGGGACGGTAAAGGTCGTAGCCTACGACGCTAACGGCAAGGCGGTGGCCGAGAAAGAGATACATACGGCGGGAAAGCCCCATCACATCGAGTTGGTGGCCGACCGGGACGTGATAAAGGCCGATGGAAAAGACCTCTCTTTCGTTACGGTAAGGGTGGTAGATAAGGACGGAAACCTTTGTCCCACAGCTTCCGATGAGATAAGCTTTAAGGTGAAGGGAGCCGGAACCTATCGCGCGGGCGCTAATGGAAACTCTACCTCCTTAGAGCCTTTCCAACGTCCAAAGATGAAAGTCTTCAGCGGAATGATGACGGCCATAGTCTCTTCCACCGAGACTCCCGGCCAAATTACACTTGAGGCCACGGCCAAAGGGCTGAAGAAGGGAACGGTGCGTATTGAAAGCGTGGCGGAGCGATAGTCGCTGACTGCATCTGAACAATAAAAGAGCCGTATCAAACTCGACTTTTGAGTGACGATACGGCTCTTTTTATTTGCCGTTACAAATATCATGAATCCAAACCGTTTTATCTCTAGCATGTAAGGGCGTTTAGATTTACCCGTTTCCCTTTTGAAGAGCCTTTTCGGATACGCTTTTCGCTTCATTAATTCTCTCCCGTCTGTCAGCTCGCCCTACGGCTCGTGAGGGATAGCCCTACGGCTCGCGAGAAACAGGGCAGCGGCTCGCGACAGGCAGGGCTGTTTCTCGAACGGATAATAAAATGTTGATAATAAGCCGTTTCGTGTCAGACAAACTGTCCGATACGTCATCGAGTTTCAGGATTGTCCCCAAAGGCATTGGGAAGGCGTGAATAGAAAACGTCCGGAGACCGGTTGCGATGCGCAATTTTTCACTGATGTCCGTTGACGTTCCGCCCGATTTCCATTCAGAGGCAAAGAAGATGGCGGCGATTGATTAATAAAAATAAAGCGGTAAAAGATTTTTCTTTTTTAAAAAAAGTGGTACATTTGCGGCGTTTTAGTACTGTATCCGTTTCTCTATGAACGTCAGTTCTTATATGGAGATAAGATAAAAAGGCTAAATCCTTAAGAGATGCGCTACTGATTCATAAACAATTCCGTTTATGAGTGTCAGGGCGCTTTTGTCTTTTAAGGGAGTGGGTAGAAAATAATAAATAAATTCATAACACGCGGGGATGGTGTAACTAATGAACGAGCGGGCTAGTAATAACCAGCAAACTGAGAATAAAAAAGTATGGTATGCCATACAGACCTTCTACTGTAAGGAGGAACATTTGGGGAAATATTTCGAAGAGAAAGGGATAAGCTATTTTATTCCGATGCGCTATACAGAAAGCGAGACTCTCGACGGTAAGAAACGGCGGAAGTTGACGCCGGCCGTCCACAATCTGCTTTTCGTGGAAAAGGCGTTTACGGAGAGGGAGTTTCTCTGTAAGACGGATGATTGCGCTATACCCTTTGTCATTATCCGTGACAGGAGCACTCGCCGGTGTTATGAGATACCGGACAGGGAGATGCTGGAGTTCCGTGCGGTGTGCGATCCGAATTACAAGGGGACTCTATATGTCGACACCGCTACGGCAGAGGCTCGTCCCGGGCAAACCGTACGGGTAATCCGCGGACCTTTCGCCGGACTTCAAGGCAAGCTTACGCAATACAAGAAAAGCTATTACGTGGTTGTTACGTTGGCCACGGTGGGCGTTATGTTGCATATTCCTAAATGGTATTGCGAGAAGGTCAATTAATCACTTTACATATTTAAAGACGATTTCCAATTTGTCGTGCGATGATTTCCTGTTCGGGGAGATACATGGCATGTCTGACTGTTATTGTTTCACATTAACACATTAATATATTACATAGAATTAATGGTCATTGCGGTAGATTTTGATGGGACGATAGTAGAGGATCGTTATCCGTCAATAGGAACGGAGAAGCCTTTTGCTATCGATACTTTAAAGAAACTGAGCGAAGAAGGGCACAGGCTCATCCTTTGGACGGTTCGAGAGGGCAAAACGTTGGAAGAGGCGGTAGCTTATTGCCGTAAGCGAGGTCTGGAGTTTTATGCGGTCAATCGGGACTATCCTGAAGAAGAGCGGGAGAAGAATACCCATTACAGCCGTAAGCTGAAGGTCGAGATGTTCATAGACGACCGTAATCTGGGCGGTCTGCCCGATTGGGGAACCATTTATCGCATGATTCGTCATCGGCTCAGTTATGAGGCTCTTATGAGGGACGATGACAGAAATGTGCGGCCGCATAAGAAACGTAGCCTTTTAGAGCGTATTTTCAGAGGTTGACTCACAACGATATTTACTGTTTTTTTATTTTACGTATTATGAAGAAAATATTTATCGCCTTATTCATTCCTATATTGATTGCGGGTTGCCAGTCATATAAGAAAGTGCCTTACTTGCAGAACTCTGATTCCATACCAGAGGTAAAGTTGCCGCTTTACGACGCTCGCATCCAACCTAAGGACTTGCTTACGATAACGGTCAATACGAGCGACCCGCTCGCTTCCGCTCCGTTCAACCTAACGGTGCAGACGCCCTATAATGCGACGATATCAACGGTGACTACAACTACTCAGCCATCCTTGCAGCAGTATTTGGTTGACAATAAAGGGAATATAAACTTTCCTGTTCTTGGTACGGTCAAAGTAGGAGGGCTGACAAAGAATCAGGCGGAGCAGGAGCTATGCGAGAAACTTCAGCCTTATCTGAAGGAGAAGCCTATCGTTACGGTGCGTATGACGAACTATAAGATTTCGGTACTCGGTGAGGTAGCTAAACCCGGTACTTTCACGGTCAACAATGAGAAAGTAAACATATTGGAGGCGCTTGCCATGGCGGGCGACCTTACTATTTGGGGGCTTCGTGACAATGTGAAGCTGATTCGTGAAGATGCGGAGGGACATCGTAAGATTATCACGCTCAACCTGAACGACGCGTCGCTCATTCAGTCTCCTTATTACTACCTTCAGCAGAACGATATTCTTTACGTCACTCCTAATGAAGTGAAGGCGAAAAACTCCGATATAGGAAACAGTACGACTTACTGGTTTACCAGTACCTCTATACTTATCTCCGTAGCTAGCTTGTTAGTAACCATATTCCGTTGACAGATAAGCTGTTTACGCTATCCGTACAGTAGGGGTAATGTTCTTGTACAACATTTGTCGGATTCTTGTATATCATTTGTCTGATTCATGTACAAGAATTATCCGGTTCTTTTACATGGATAAGCCCCTTGTTTTATTGTTATCATTAATTACATTAATTATATCTAAGAGCTTAGATTATTATGTCAGAACAGACTAATCCGGTGTCTTCCACACCACAGAATGAAGAAAATGTCGACATTAAGGCCCTGATTTTTGAGTATCTCATTCATTGGCGCGTCATTTTGCTATGCCTTATCGCGGTGCTCGCCCTTACCTATGTATGGTTACGCTATCAGTCTCCTGTATATAACGTGAACACTACGGTGCTCATCAAGCAGGAGGATAACAATAAGAGCGCAGGCAACGCCGCAAACGCGATGATGGCCATACAAGACATCGGTATGCTGAGCATGGCGAACAATTTCGACAACGAGGTCGAGATTATCACTTCGCGCACGTTAGTCAAGAAGGTGGTCAACGCCTTGAAGCTCAACATTAGGTATTCCGAATCGCAGTTTTTCAGTTATCCGATAGACCACTATGGGACTTCCCCGGTGCAGGTCTATATGACTCCCGAAGAGGCTGACCGTCTGACCGACCCCGTTGAGATGGAGCTGACATTGACTCCAGACGGTAAGGTAAGCGTCGAGGGAACGTTCGTTGTGGACGAGGAAGAGCAGAAAGCGAGCCAAGAGTTCAACGCTTTGCCCGCTCTTTTCATTACCCCCGTCGGAGCCATTAGCCTGACGGCCAACAGTGACACGTTATTGGCGCATATCGATGAAACTCGTACCATAGAGGCTACGATTATTTCCCCCAGTGCCGCCGCGCGCGCTTGTCGGGAGAACCTGAGCGGAACGCCCACTTCTAAGACTACAACCATTGTTTCCCTCAACTATAAGGACGGTAATATTCAGAGAGGAACCGATTTTCTGAATACGCTTGTCGGACTTTATAATGACGACGCGAACGACGACAAGAACGAGGTGGCCAGTAAAACCGCGGAGTTCATTGACGAACGTATCGCGATTATCAATAGCGAACTGGGTACTACGGAAGGTGAGCTAGCGTCTTACAAGCAGCGTGCGGGACTAACCGACTTGTCTACCGACGCCAAGCTCGCCCTTGAAGGCAGCAGCTCATACCAAGAGAAGCAGGCGGAAAACACTACTCAGATACGGCTCATCGAATCCCTCAAAAGCTATATTAACGATCCGGCCAATCGCAACGAGGTACTTCCCTCTAATATTGGGCTCGCCGATCAAGGGCTGAGTGGTCTTATAGAGCAATACAATCAGATGCTTATCGAGCGCAAACGCCTGTTGCGTATCTCTAGCGAGACGAATCCTGCGGTTGTCAATCTAGATGTCTCCATTGAGGCCATGCGCAATAACGTGATTACCTCAGTCAATAGCGTAGAGCGCGGACTACATATCACTCAAGCCAACTTGGACCGGGAAGCGAGAAAATACGAGAACCGCATCAGCGATGCGCCTCAGCAAGAGCGTGAGCTGCTCAGCATCACTCGCCAACAGGAGATTAAGGCCAATCTTTACCTGTTGCTCCTGCAAAAGCGTGAGGAGAACGCCATCACTCTTGCCGCGACCGCGAACAACGGACGCATTATCGAGGAGCCTCAGGCGGGCATTAATCCCATAGCCCCTCGGAAGATGCTGATACTTTTGGCGGCTTTCGTTATCGGTGTGGCTTTGCCGGTGGGCATCCTTTACCTCATCAACTTGCTCCGCTTCAAGATTGAAAGCCGTGCCGATGTGGAGAAAATCACCACGGTTCCTGTGGTTGGCGACATTCCCCAAACAGAACAGAAGGACGGCAATCCCATCGTGCTCCATGAGAACCGCAACGACCTGATGGAAGAGGTGTTCCGTAGCGTGCGCACCAACCTTCAGTATATGATGAGGCCCGGGCAGAAAGTCATCCTGTTCACCTCTACCACTCCCGGCGAGGGTAAGAGTTTTACGGCCGGAAACATCGCCGCGAGTTTCGCGTTCATGGGGAAAAAGGTTGTGGTGGTAGGACTCGACATCCGCAAGCCCGGATTGAATAAGGTATTCCGACTCTCTCATAAGGAAGACGGTATAACCCGCTATCTGGCCGACCCTGAGCATACCGATTTGTTCTCGCTTTGCCAGTCTACCGATGTGTCGTCCAACTTGTTCGTGCTTCCCGGCGGTGCGGTTCCTCCCAATCCTACGGAGTTGGTGGCTCGTCCTTCGCTCGACCAAGCGATAGCCTTGCTTAAGGAACGTTTCGACTATGTGATACTTGACACCGCCCCCATTGGCATTGTCACCGACACTCAGCTCATCGCCCGTGTAGCGGACATCAGCGTTTACGTCTGCCGCGCCGATTATACCCATAAGAGCGATTACGCCTTTATCAACGACTTGCAGCAAAGCGGCAAGCTCTCTGGCCTGTGTACGTTGATTAACGGCATCAACATGAACAAGCGTCGCAATGGATACTACTATGGCTATGGCAAGTACGGAAGCTACGGACGTTATGGTTACGGCAAGAAGTACGGCTATGGTTACGGCTACGGGTATGGGAAGAAATAAGGAGATTGTCTGTAAGATGAATAAGAATACTATATAGGTGAGATGCTTAATTCTCCTTCCTGCTGATAAAATCCTCAAAAGATGTAGGAAATCCCAGATAAAAATCGTTTCTTTGTAAACAGAATAAATGTTATTATGAAGCAGTCACCGTCGGACATATTGCAAGCGATAAGGAGTACCCTTCATCGGGTACTTCCGGAGGGCTCTCAGGCTTTCCTCTATGGTTCGCAAGCTCGGGGGGACGCTCGTTCCGATTCTGATTGGGATATTCTGATACTTTTAGATAAGGCTAAGATTGAAACCGCCGATTTTGATAATGTATCCTATCCGTTGGTTGAACTCGGTTGGTCATTGCATACGTGTATAAGTCCGGTCCTCTATACATTAAAGGATTGGGCGAAGTATCACTTCTCTCCGTTTTTTCATAATGTAAAGAATGACGGAATACAATTAGTATGAACTTGAATGCGGGAGACATAAAGGCTGTCGTTGCCTATCGTAAGGAGAAGGCGTATAATACTTTAAAGGAAGTTGACGACATGATAGCTACGGCGCATTGGAATCTCGCTGTGCAGCGTATGTACTATGCTTGTTTCTATATGGCTTCCGCGCTATTGCTTAATGCGGGTTTTAAGGCGACCCTCATAGCGGTGTAATAGCTCAATTAGGAATGAATTATGTATCGAAAGGGTTGTTGACAAAAGCTGAAGGCCGTCTCTATTCTCGTCTTTTGCAAAATCGCATAACTGGAGATTACAATGACTTTTTCGATTTCACGAGCGAAGATGTCCTTCCTTTGGTGGAACCGGTTCGTAAATTAGTGGATAGGCTATCCGATTTGATAGAAGCTAGTTAAGATTCTTTATTTCATAATTAAAGTATTGAGTTTACATTAGTTGAATAAGGCTTTAGGCTATTGATTATCAATAGTCTTATTTCTTGTTTAGCATACATACATTAGGCCTAATTTATAATGAGGTTTGTCTGGGTATGCCCTAAATTGAGTGCTTATATTTCTTTGATTCCTTCTTCTAAAATAGAAGGTTACTATTTTCATGACATCTTCTGACAACAACAAGCGTATCGCCAAGAACACGCTTTTCCTTTACTTCCGGCAGATACTGGTGATGGCGGTAAGCCTTTACACGGTTCGTGTCGTTCTGGCCGCCTTAGGCGAGGAGGACTATGGCATCTATAACGTAGTGGGCGGTTTCGTGGCCATGTTCAATATCCTGTCGGGTGCGCTGTCCGTGGCCATAGGCCGCTTCATCACCTACGAGATGGGGCAGCCTGACGTTACCGTCTCCCGCCTGCGGCGCATATTCTCCTCCTCGCTGCTGATACAGGTGGCGATGGGGCTTTTCATCTGCCTGCTGATAGGCACGTTCGGCGTGTGGTTCGTTGGGAACAAGATGGTGATACCCGCCGATCGCCTTGACGTGACCTTCTACGTGCTGTGGTTTTCCACCCTGAGCTTCTTTATAAACTTGTTAAGTATTCCTTATAACGCGTTGATCATCGCCCACGAGCAGATGAAGGCCTTCGCCTACATCAGCATAGTGGAGGTGGCTTTGAAGTTGGTGGTCGCCTATCTGCTTATCGTCTCTCCGGTGGACAAGCTCTGGCTTTACTCCCTGAGCATGGTCCTTGTGTCCCTGATCATCCGTTCCGTGTACGCCGTGTACTGCAAGCGTCACTTCGCCGAGTGCCGTTTCGTCTGGGGCTTCGACAAGGGGCTGCTTTCCCGGATGTTCGTGTTCTCCGGATGGGCGTTTTTGGGAGCGGGAACTTCGGTATTGAGGGAGCACGGTGTGAATATCCTTTTAAATATGTTTTGTGGCCCAATTGTAAATGCGGCACGAGGAATAACCTCGCAGGTGACAAGCGCAGTCACGCTTTTTGTGAACAATTTCATGCAGGCGGTCAATCCCCAGATTACGAAATCCTTCTCTTCGGGCGACTTGCCGGAGATGCACCGCCTGATATTCAAGAGCTCCCGCTTCTCGTTTTACCTGATGCTGCTGCTCAGCCTTCCGCTGATGAAGGGGATTGACTACGCGCTCGGTCTTTGGCTCGTCGAGGTGCCCGATCATACGGCGATGTTCATCAGGCTGCTGTTGGTATTCAACCTGATGGACTGTCTTGTTCTGCCCTTGATAACCGGTTTATTGGCTGAGGGCAATATCCGTGTTTATGAAATAGCGTTATCAACATTGAATGCCTGTATTGTGTTGCTCTCCTATATCGCTTTAAAGTGCGGATTTGCACCAGAGAGCGTTTATACCGTTCCCATTATAGTGGAAATAGTCATTATAGGATGTCGTATTTATCTCTCTTCCAAAGCGTTTAATTTTCCGGGTAGGCGTTATTGTATAGAAGTGATAGCTAAGGCATTCATGGTTGCGGCTATTGCGGGTGTTTTCACTTACTGGTTTCAGCTTCCCGTAGGGAACGCCTTTTGGAATTTCGCACTTGTTACGCTGCTTACGGTCTTGTTTACTGGTGCAGTGATTTACGGATTAGGGCTGACTCGTAGTGAGCAGACTTTATTCATGTCTGTTACCGGGAGGATACTGAGGAAAATTATATAAAGATAGTTAGATATAGTACGGAGTATAATTGTACTGATTTGCGTATGAAGAAAGCATTAAAAAGGTTATTGACTTGGTTGATAAAAGGCGTGCCGGTTGTGAATATTACCGCGTCTATTTCCGAGATCTCCCCATCTGAAAAATTAAAGGGGAAAAAGATTGTCGTGACCGGTGGTGGCCGCGGACTGGGTTTCTACATGGCGAAAAAATTTGTAGAGGAGGGTGCTCAGGTGTTAATCACGGGCCGGGACTTGGATACACTAAAGGTAGCCTCGGGAAAATTGAACGGCTCTCCTTTTCTGCAATTTGATATGCGTAATATAGAGGAAATCCCTTCCTTTCTGGAAAAGGCGGATGAATTATTGGGCGGTAGCGTTGATACTCTAGTCAACAATGCCGGAGTTTCATTACACGAGTCGTCCTTTGCCGAGGTTACGGTTGAAGGCTTTGACAAGCAGTTTGGCACAAATCTGAAGGGCCCCTATTTTTTATCCCAATCCTTCATTAAGTACTGGAAGCTTAACGGGATAAAAAACGCTAATATACTTTTTATTACCTCGGAACGAGGCTTTTATTGCGATGTTATACCTTATGGTTTGACAAAGGCAGCTATAAATAGCCTCACTGTCGGGTTAGCGAGGAAGTATGTGACTTGCGGAATCCGCGTGAACGCCATTGCGCCCGGAGTCACCGCCTCGGATATGACCGGGTTTGACAAAGACGGTAACTTATATCGGGAGACTTCTTGCGGGAAGAGGGTCTTTCTACCGGAAGAGGTTGCGGAAGCTGCCGCTTTCCTATTATCCGATGCGGCAAAATGTATCTCGGGAGAGATTCTTCCCTGCAATCAAGGGAATCATTATAGAAGTGACTGGTAATCTTATTAGAAAATTGTATATGGAAAAGTATTATACGAAGGAACGGAACGCCCAAATAGTGCTCGCCTTGCTTAAGGCTCACGGAATTCGCAAGGTGGTGGCGTCGCCGGGTACGACGAACATTGCGATTGTGGGAAGCATGCAGAATGATCCGTTTTTTGAGATGTATTCTTCGGCTGACGAGCGAAGTGCGGCTTATATGGCCTGCGGCTTGGCGGCGGAGAGCGGCGAGCCGGTGGTGTTGAGCTGCACGGGGGCTACGGCCTCCCGTAACTACATGTCCGGTCTGACCGAGGCGTATTATCGTAAATTACCGATAGTGGCACTGACATCTTCCCAAAACATTGACAGGAGCGGACATTTATACCCTCAATTTGTTGATCGTACGGAACAGCCTAAGGATATTGTTAGGTGCAGCGTACAGCTTCCCCTTGCCATAACCGGGGAGGACGAGTGGACTTGTACGGTAAGGTGCAATCAAGCCCTGTTGGAACTCAAGCGTCATGGAGGAGGGCCGGTTCATATCAACTTGATGATCGGTCGGGAGCTTACGGACTTTTCCGTGAAAGAGCTACCGGCTACACGAATAATAAAACGTATATCCCGCAATGATGATTTTCCGAAACTGCCGGATGGCAGGATTGCGATTTTTGCGGGTAGTCACCAACCTTTTAGTGAAGAATTGACGCAGGCTGTAGACTTATTCTGCGCAAGCCACGATGCGGTCGTGTTTTGTGACCATACAAGCGGTTATAGGGGAAAGTATCGTGTATTATATCCATTGGTGGCTTCTCAGCGGATAGTCGACGGGAATATGAATGTGAATCTGCTCATTCATATCGGAGAAATTTCGGGGGATTATTTGACAACCTCCAAGATCCGTTCTGCGAAGAATGTGTGGCGTGTCAGCGAGGACGGGGAGATAAGGGATTATTTCCACAAGCTGACTTGCGTATTCGAGATGTCAGAGTTGGATTTCTTTAAACGCTACGTGTCAAAAGAAATCCCGGAGAGTAAGGAGGACTATTTGAATGCGTGCCGTGATAAGTATAGATCTGTGTATAATGCCATTCCGGAGCTACCGTTTTCCAATATATGGATGGCTTCCCGATTGGCTTCCCGGTTACCGGAAGGGAGTGTGCTGCATTTAGGCATATTAAACTCGCTTCGTGCATGGAATTATTTTGAGATACCCGATTCGGTCCTTTCATATTGCAATGTAGGAGGATTCGGGATTGATGGAGGTGTCTCTTCCCTGATAGGAGCGTCCTTGTGTGACCCTTCAAAATTATATTTTGGCGTGTTCGGTGACTTGGCCTTCTTCTATGACATGAATGTCTTGGGCAATAGGCATGTGGGTAATAATGTCAGGATTTTATTGGTAAACAACGGTAAGGGAACTGAGTTCAGGAATTATACGCATCCCGGTTCCACTTTTGGTGAGGATGCGGACAAGTATATTGCGGCGGGCGGTCATTACGGTAACAAATCCCACGCTTTGGTAAGACATTATGCAGAGGACTTAGGCTATGAGTATATGAGTGCCTCGAATAAGGAAGAGTTTAACGCAGTATGCGATCGTTTTGTAACTCCGGAGCTGACTGATAAGCCGATGATATTTGAGGTATTCACCAATAATGAAGACGAGAGTGATGCGCTGAGGTTGATTAATAATGTGGAGGTTAATAGATCTGTGCAAGTAAAGTCCGCTTTGAAGGAATCAGTGCGTGATTTGTTAGGGGATGACTTGTTGAACGTTGTAAGGAAATATGTTAAGAAATAGATAATGAGAATAGGAATACTGACTTTTCACCGTGCCGTCAATTACGGAGCGTTCTTGCAGGCTTTCGCCTTGAAACGGCATTTGGAGACGTTAGGACATCAAGTAGAAATTGTGGACTATTGGCCGGAAGGACATGCCGACGGCTACCGGCTGTTTCCACATTCGTGGAAAAACAGGCCTTTTAAAGGAAAGATTAAGTTTCTGGTGTCTTTAGTGTTACGTTATACGAGGGCGAAAAAGCGTATAGATAAAATGCGTGAACTGGTAAAGCGTCATTTTAATCAGGATGAAGAGGTGCGTTATCAGCGGGCGGAAGCCTTGAGGGGACTTACCTACGACTGTGTCGTTTACGGGAGCGATCAGATTTGGTGGAAGTCTACTATTCCCGGTTATTCAGGCTTTGACCCGGCTTATTGGGGCGAGTATGTTCCCGAAACGGTCAAGAAGGTGGCTTACGCTCCAAGCATGGGAATTATTGACTTGACGGACGCTGACAAGGAACAAATACGGAAATGGTTGTGCAACTTTGATGCGCTGTCCGTGCGTGAGACGGGACTTTACGAAGCGATTCGCTGTTTGACTGATAAAGAAATATCTGTAGTTCTCGACCCGGTTTTCTTACTGTCGAAAGAGGAGTGGAGTCAGTATTGCCGTCCGGTGAAAAGGGCAAAATATATATTGTACTATAACTTGATAGCCTCGAAGGAGGCAGACGCATTAGTGGAAAGATTAGAAAAAGAATGGCGTTATGATGTAGTGGAGGTGAATGGTGCGGTCAGACCTATGAAAATAGGAAAGCGATATGTACAGACTGCCGATGCTATTGATTTTATTTCCTTGATAAGGAATGCGGAGCTTGTAGTAACCTCTTCTTTTCATGGAACGGCCTTTTCTCTCATATTCGAAAAGCAGTTTTATGCTATTGGGATGGGGAAGCGTTCGGGGAGAGTGGAATCTCTTCTTCAACGTTTAGGTATTGTAGACAGATTGATAAAAGATATAGTTCATTTACCGAACAGCAATATTGATTATTCTAAGCTCGCATCTTTATTAGATTCTCAGGTTCTTCACTCTAAGAAATTTCTAAGCTATGCGTTAAATGGAGGGTAATGACTTTTTAAGAGAAGTGTTTTAAAGGAAACAGCAATATTGGATTGTGGATTTTAAATATTCTTGATTGTTTATGAATAATCGAGTTATTTTTCTTTTACCTTCAGGTAGTAACAAGCCGGCAGGTGGATACAAAGTCGTTTATGAGTACGCTAACCGATTGGTGGCGGACGGTTATGATGTGACTATTGTCTATCCCGCATACGGTTTTAAGTTCGGTCAGAGCCGTGCCGTGGCTTTTCTGCGTCGTTGCAAGGCGTTACTTCGCTTTCTTTATTGGGGAGTCTTGAAGAAATATTCTTGCCGGGGAGTCTTGAAGAAATATTCTTGCCGGAGTTGGTTTGATTTGGATAGGCGAGTGAAAGAACGATGGACGTGGTCGCTTGCCTGTCGGTTGCCGGAAGGCGAATCGTATGTCGCCACGGCGATACAAACTTCTACTTATCTGCATCAGCATAGGGAAATAGCTGATGAGAAGAAGTTTTATCTGATTCAAGGTTTTGAGAGTTGGGGGGGAGCTACTTCGCAGGATGTGTTGGATACCTATCATTATCCCTTACGTAAAATTGTTATCGCCCGTTGGTTGGAGAAGATTGTACGTAATGCCGGCGAAGAATGTGTATTGATACCTAACGGCTTTGACTTCAATTATTTTCAATATACCTTTCCCGCTTCAAGACGGGACAAGTATACAGTGTGCATGCTTTATCATTTGATGGAAGCGAAGGGCTGCGCTGACGGATTCCGTGCGTTGGATATAGTAAAGGC
>CASDXF010000046.1 GCA_949285075.1 uncultured Bacteroides sp.
GCTGGAGCGTGCCAAGGTGGCGTATACATCGCACGAATATCCCCACGAGGAAGGCACCGCCGTGGACGGCGCCACGGTAGCCAGGCTGACGGGACAGGACCCGGCACGGGTGTTCAAGACGTTGGTCACCCAGGGGGCCGACCACAACTATTATGTATTTGTGGTGCCGGTGCTGGAGGAGCTGGATTTGAAGAAGGCAGCCCGTGCCGCCGGCGTCAAGAGCGTTGCCATGATCCATGTGGCGGACATCAACAAGGTCACCGGCTACATCCGGGGCGGCTGCAGCCCGGTGGGCATGAAAAAGCAGTACAAGACGGTGTTTGACAAGAGCTGCCTGGACCAGCCCACCATGCTGGTCTCGGGCGGACGCATCGGTACCCAGATCGAGACCGCGCCTGCCGATCTGATCGCGGTCACCCGGGGCATTACGGCGGACATTACCGCCGAAAAGCCGTGATGCGCCTGGACAAGTACCTGGCCGCGGCGCTGGGCATCCCCGAGGGAACGGCCAAGTCGCGGCTCTATGCGCTGGTGCATGATTTACGAGAAAAACTGAAGGAATATGAGAAACTTGTCCATGTCTTGTTGAATTAAAGGTTGAGCTATCGGCTTTCCCCTCTCAGCTTGCCGCCGATTTCCCTCTTCAGGTCTTCGGTCAGGCCGTAGCGCAGGGTGGGCAGCGTCTCCCGGTAGAGCTTGCCCCACACCACCCGGTTGTAGAGGGCTGTCCGCCGCAGCGGGCCCGACGGCTCGTTGCTGTACCGGATGTCGAGAAGGCGCAGATAGGCGCGGACGCTCATCCGGTAGACGGGGCTAAGCCCGTCGCCCGCGGCGGTGAAGGGCCGGCGGGAGAGGAACGAGGCCATGTCCCTCGCCCTCGGGTTGGTGAAGGCGCGGCGCAGCGTGTCAACCTGCTCGCCGTAGATTTCGCCGATGTCGCGGCGCAGCGTGTCGCTGATGAACTTCTTCTTGATGAGCTGTTCCGTTATCATTCCGGTGTCGTTTTTACGTTCCTTCGCGAAGATAGCGAATCGCGCCGGACGGGGCAAGCGGCGGGGGCGGCTTTCCGCTCGTAACGCAGGAGCCGCAAGATGGTCACTTGGCCTGAAGCATCCAACGGAAGTCAACGCCGTGCGCTCCGGGCTTGACGCTATACCGGTATCCGGCATCGAGCATGGCTTGGTACACTTGTTCCTTACTGATGTTCGCCCCGGGGTCGACGCTCCGTATGGCCTCGTACACCTCGTCGGTAGTGAACCAGTGGGTGGCGTTCTGGATGTCCGCCGGGCGGAACGTGGCCGACAATGCGGCGATATGGACGCTGATGTCTGTAAACTTCTTTTCTCCTCTTTTTCTCATACGCTTGAATTTAAGTTTTTATTATCCTACGAATGAAGTCTCCGCAAGTTACAGTTCGTCTCCTTTTCTCTCTTCTCTTTTGGCCCGCATGAGGCAATAGGCGGCCACCGCCAACAGCGGAGGGAACAGCAGGCCGGCTGCCGTCCATCCGATGGTGCGGAAATACCAACGGTCAACGGAGTCCTTCACTCGGCACTCTGCGGGGAGTGCCTTATTAAGAAGTTCACATAGTTTGTCTGCGGCGGATACGCACGGAATGGGGGCGACCTTCGCGCCCTGAGTCAGTTCTTTTTTCATAAAAGCATACTTGAGTTTGGCTATTACAGACAAGTTTACGAATACACGAACGGCTGTCTGTTTCCCGAAGTCGCCAAACTCAAGTATGCTTGCATCCGAAGAGCAAAAATACAAGGGGAAAAGACAGCCGAGTATCGTTCTATAAGTGAACTTCTACAATTTCGTATATGAATAACGGCCGCAGATGGCGGCGAGACGTTACCGATGGACATAAAAAAGCCCAATTTCGTATTGAGCATCTAACCGGTGCTCTGCGGGTACGCAACTGCATACTTAAGTTTGGCATCGCAAATATAAGTAGAGTTTTTGGAAGCGCAATAAAAAAGCGGAACTTTTTGGTTCCGCCTTGCGTGGCTCAATCCGGAAGCGCATTAGCGAGGAGGAAAGAGCGTTTGGTTAAAGAAGAATCAGTCGCTATAAGACACGAATCCGCTTGCGAGCAAGTCCTTGAGGAAATGTTCCGGAGTGTCTGTACGGACAATGTAGCCAGTCTGGTCGTAAAAACGGTCGGCGAAATGGTACATATAATCCTTGTCCGTACAGTCGTTGTCGAACAGGCTGCTTTCACGCAGTTTCGTAACAAAGTCAGCGGCGCAGGTGGCGGCGATTCTGCCGCCATCCTGCAAAACGTAGATAGTCTTCATTATCTTGCCAGTTTTTTAGTTCTCAATTTAAAGTATACTTTTTGGTCGTTGCTTATAAAGGGAATATCGTTCAGTCTTATTCGGCTTGCGCTTCCGCGCCGGGCAAAGGTAATCATATTCGATATAAATCGTATCCAGTTCTCCATCTTGGTAAAATTGACGGTACCGGAATGCTGCCTGAACTCCACCGTTCTATGTCTGGCGTAAGCCTCAAGGTTCAACTTTACGTATCTGTCGTAACCAAATGCGCCGCGCAACTCGCTTATCGTTTCCGCCCGCTCTATGCGTTCCTTTTGGATGCTAGAAAGGCTCTTGCAGTACCGGTTGTTCCTTCTGCTCTCGGGCATGAATGAGTCAATCACGCCTTCAAGGTTCTTATAGGTAATCGCCAAGTTTCTCCATGTTTCAATGGTGAAATCCGCCGCGTCCATGTGTATGTGAAGGCCGCATGAATCGTTCACCTTCGCGTCGCAATATTCAAGCACCCAACATACTTTTTGTAATTCCCGCAGGCCATTCTCTCCTTGAAGCACCGGGCTGACGAGCTCGAAAGTATTGTTTCCCCGTAAACTGGAGTCCGTCACCAACTTCCAGTGGTCACTCGTCGTATGATTGTACCTTTCAACCGCTACGCTGATGCCAACTTCTCTCAATTCTCTCGCGAGGCATTCCTTATCGCAATTGTAAGCCTCGATTTCAACCCCGAATCTCCGGCTGAACGTGTAGTCGATTCCTTCATCATTCGTGGGCTGATTTCCGAGCGTGCCGTTCAAAAGCATCCTTTTATAGACATTCTGCACGAATCCATAATTCCCGTTAGTGACCAAATCGGCTACTTGGCGGCGTGTAAGCCCCAACGTTAACAGCTGCTGTATCTTCGAGGTCTTTGTCGTTGACTGATTTAGAATGCTTGTAACTTGTTCGTTCATAATGATTTACCCTTTATTATTATACGTCAAAGGTAACACAACATTCTTAGACGACGTAGTTATATTAAACTTATTATCAACGCTTTAGCTCTATTTATCTTCACTAAAAAAGTGATTAAAAAACGCTTATTCCTTCGCCCCGAAGAGGTCGGCGGCGGTGACGGTGAACATCAGCGTCCACCCGACGGACTTGAGTTCGGGGGAGACGAAGGGGACGATGTCGTGGCGGTCGCTTATCCGGCTCATCCACGGCGGGAGGCCCCGGCGGGAGTCGTCGATGAGCAGGCGGCGCAGGCGGGCGAGCAGGCCGAGGGTGAGGTCGGTGGCGATGGCCGTCTCGACGAGGTCGGCCGAGTCGGTCAGCTTGACGGCTACGGTGGCGGCCATCCGCTGGGTGTCGACGATGGAGCCGCGGGAGTCGAGGCTTGAGGCGTACTCGCCGAAGTCGACGAAGAGGTAGGTGCCGGTCAGCGAGTCGACGCGGCGGCGGACGCGCTCTATGGACTGGCCGAAGACGAAGCCCTCTATCTCGGGGATGAGCGGAGGGGGCAGCCGGCGGATGTCCTCCATCAGGGAGGCGTAGGCGGGGAAGGCGGAGGAGCTGCCGTTGGAGAACATGGACAGCACGCCCTCGCGGAGGGGGAAGCGGGAGAAGTATAGCAGCGATTCGAGTAAGACCATGCGGATGATGATTAATGGTTGATGGTTAATGGTTAATGGGGGTGTCAGTCTATCGTCCTGATTACGTCGAGCGGAAGGCCGGTCTCCCTCTCGATGTCGGCGGGCTTCATCCGGGCGGAGCGCATGGAGCGCACCGCGTCGACGAGCTTCTTGCGCAGGATGGAGAGGTACTGGAGCAGGTTCATCCGCTCCACGTCGCGCAGGCTGCCGTAGCCGTCGGCGGAGAGCGAGTAGAGCGAGTCGAGTGCTCCGGCGGAGACGGGCGAGGGGGGAGCGTCGCGGCGGGCCGCCGTGAGCAGCCAGTACCCGGTGCGGCCGAAGAGGTAGTTGACGAACGAGCGGAAGCAGAAGGCCACGGCCTGAAGCTCGGCCGGCGGCAGGAGGGCGAAGGCCGGGGCGAGCCGCTTGGCCCCCTCCGAGTCGTAGGGCCGGGGGTGGTAGAGGATGGCGGCGAGCAGGGGCAGCAGGGGGGCGCCCCCGTCGAGGGCGGAGCGGGCCTCGATGAACTGGAGGGCGGTGAGCGAGCAGGTGAGCCGGCCGAACGAGGTGTCGACCTCGTAGCCCCGGTAGCCCGTTCCGCCCGCCCTGACGAAGGGGACGAGCTGCGCGCAGAAGCAGTCGTCGAGCGCGTAGCGGTAGTCCAGCCGGCGCAGGTAGCGGGCCACGCTCACGCCCCGCAGCCGGTGGGGGTCTATCCGCTTGCAGAGGCGGCGGGTGTGGGGGTCGAGGCCGTCGAGGGCCGCGTCGTTGTCGGGATACAGTATGACGAAGGGGAAGGTGACCCGCTCGGCTATCCAAGCGAGGCCCTCAATGGACTCCCGGCGGCGGAAGCGGTCGAGCCTCCACCCCATGTGTCGGCAGACGTAGCGCGCCTTCAGCATGCCGGGGCTGAGCCGTCCGGAGGCCATCAGCCCGGCGTCCTCGATGAGCTTGAGGTAGTCGTAGGGTTCGAGCAGCTCCCAGCGGTTGGGGACGCTGTACTCCTCGCCCTTGACGGTGAATCGGATTCTTTCTTCCACGTTAGTAATGATTAATGGTTAGTGATTAATGTATCTACTTTTCTTTTGTCCGTGAATCTATTGTACTTTTTCTTTCGTGACCGAAAGAAAAGGTACCAAAAAGAAAGGTCTCCGGCTGAACCTCAGAGCCTACTCCGAGCGTCTCCCGGGCTAAGGCACCGAGCCGCCCTTGAGGTTCAGCCCCGACCTTTTCTTTTGCTATCTTTTCTTTTGTGTCAGGGACAAAAGAAAAGTAGAGGGCGTTACACGATGGGTTCGGGGCTTTCGCCGTCGTCCTCGCCACCGGAGGTGTCCTCGTCGTCGTCCTCGACGGGCGTTCCGTCGTAGCGCACCCACCGGAGGTCAGCGTCCACGAGGTCTCGGGTGGCGGCTCCGGTCTTGTTGGGGTGGCGCGTCTCGGGGACGTAGCGCACGCGGACGGCCGCGATTTGCGCGTCGCTGACCTCGTCGGCGGTGTCCACTCCCCGCTTCTCGGCGTTGATGGTGTAGCGGAAGGTGCCGAGGCCCTCCATGCGCACGGAGCGTCCCTGAGCCATCATGTCGGCCATCACGCCGGGCAGTTCCTTGAGGACGGCGTACACGTCGGCCCGGCTCACGGTGGAAATCTTGGCCAGACGGTCGGCCAGCTCGTCCGTAGTAAAGGGTTTGTCTACCTGAACGGCCTGCGGGTACCACTTGCCGTTCTGTTTCGCTTGCATCGCTTTGTAAAATGCCATGTCGTTTAATGTTTAATTGGTTAATGAATAATGGTTAATTTGTAAGGTTTATCTAAGTCCGGCTTAGACGGGATGTCCGTATATCCTTTATTTTTCAATTCTCAATTTTCAATTCTCAATTCCCTACGCCATGAGGTAAATCTTGTCGTCGGGGCGGTTGAACGAGGTCTCGGTGTCCACCGCCGTCTCGTCGGCTGCGGCGAGGGCGAGGTCGGCGTCGGCGAGGGCGGCCTTCACCTCGCTCTCCAAGAGGTCGGCCAGTTGGAGCATCCTCCGCTGCTCGTCGGCGGCTGAGCGCGAGGCGGTGGAGTCGTCGAACAGGCTGCGTATGGTGGGCGGGAACTCGATGATGTCGAACCGCCTCAGGGCGATGGCCACGACGCGCTTGGCGAGGCAGCGCAGCAGCGTTCGCCCGAGGTCTTCCCTCCCCTCGGCCCGCGTGAAGTAGCCCTCCATGCCCTCGTCGAGGGCCTCGCGCTGAAGGGGCACGGTGCGGTAGAAGAAGAGGTACGACTCGTCGATGGGGTAAAGCTCGTCGAAGTCGGCCGCCGAGCGCACGCGCAGCCCGTCGAGGGCCTTGCGGTAGCGGGTGTTCAGCCACGCCGCGGAGCCTTCCTCGTCGAGCAGGCGGGTCAGCGTGTCCATCGCGCAGAAGTAGTTGTCCGCGTAGGCCCTGCGCATGGCCTCCTGCTCGTGCTTGTAGATGTCCACGTCGTCCTTGCGGCGGCGTATCACGTCGAACACCGTCTGCTTGGCCAGTGTCAGGTTGGCCACGGCCACCCGCAGGGCCTCCTTCGTCTCGGCCCCTTCCGGGGCGCTCAGCGTCTCGTTCCACACCTCTCGGCCCAGCGTGGCCAGTACGCGCTTGCGGGCCGAGAGCGCCGAGGCGTTCAGCTCCTCGAAGGTCACGTTGCTCTCCACGTAGGGAGCGCGGCGGCGGAAGTCCGCCATGTCGGTAAATAGTTCGCTCAGTATCATGATTGCTGTCTGTTCAGTCTGTCTTGGGGTGAAACGTCTTCCTGCCTCGCCGGAACCTCGCGGTAGAATCCCACGCGGTATCCCTCGGCGTACAGGTCGGGGAAGTTCAGGGCCACGGCCTCGTTGAAGGGCTCGCAGCATATCTCGTCCTCGGCCGTGAGCGAGAGCAGGTAGATGAGGTAGTTGTAGTAGGCGTCGGAGCCCGACTTGGAGATGACCCCGTCCTTGCTGACGGAGGAGATGCTCGCGTCGAGGCCCACGCTGGAGAGCAGCACCTCGTCGGCCCGCTTGTCGTAGCTGATGAGCGCGTCGATGTACTCCCGGTACTTCAGGTCGACCGTCTCAATCTTCCACCGCTCCTCCTCGCCCTGCGCGTTCTTGAAGCTGACGGTGGCGTAGGCCTTGCCCTGATTGCCGCCGCCGGTGAGGTAGGCCGATATCTTGCGCAGCTCCGACTGGAGGTAGCGCACGAGCGTCGACTCGCGGTACTCCGTCCCTATCTCCAGTCCGTTGTAGACGAGCGGCTCCAGTCCCTCCTTGCGCCGCTTCTTGTTCTCGTCGCACAGCTTGGCTATCTGCGTCCGCTTCGACTCTATCCACGCGTTGGGAATCACGATGTGCACCTTCGCGGCGAGCGAGTTACGGAGGAACGAGTTGATGTAGTCCGCCGTGCCGTTCGAGCCCCTGATGTAGGCCCTCGTCCCCTCGTGCGTCTCGTTCAGCCCGTAGAAGTCGCCCACCGTCTTCTCCCGGTGGTGGCTGATGGCGGCCCACCGGTAGGAGGCGGCCTCCGAGGGGTCGTACTTGGGGTAGAAGCTGAAGGCCCCCGTCCCCGTGGCCCACCGCCCCACGGCGACGTGGCGGAAGTCGCGGTAGCGCACCAGTGACACGGCCGCGTCGCGCCTCGTGGTGGCCAGACGGCAGTCCTTGTTCTCCATCGCCTCCAGTCCCGCCACCGGCAGCGTGCCCGGCCTGCCCTTGCCCGCCGCGAACCGCCACTTCACGAAGAAGTCCCTGAAGTAGTAGAAGTTCTTGATGACGGCCTTAGCGAAGTTCTCGCAGTCCGTCTCCACGCCCCTCTCGCGCCATCCGTGCAGCCAGTCGCTTATCCGGGGGCAGTCCACCCACTCGCGCCTCGGCCTTCCGCCCTCCACCCGGCCCACATACACCGCCGGGCCGTGGCCGTAGAGCATGGCCACCTGCTTGCTGATGAGCCGGGGCAGCAGGCGGTTCCTCTTGATGTCGCGGGCTATCTCCTCGCACTTCAGGTTGTTCGCCCCCCGGCAGTACACTTGGAACCCCCGCACGCCGAGCCACCGCTCCTCGCCCGCGGCGAGGCCCGCCGCCTCGGTGAGCGTCGGGTCGATGGCCGGGGCCGAGGCCGACGGCCGCTCGCCTATCTGGAAGGATATCACGCTGTTCTCGTCGACGTAGCAGCCGTAGTCGCCCGCCATTTTCAAAGTACCCATGTCCATATCGTCTCATTTATATATATACATTCTATTTCTTACCTCGCCCGCCGCTCAGACGCTGAGCCAGTCTATCTTGTGCAGCCGGTACCCGTCCTGCGGGAATCCCATGTAGCGAATCAGTATGGTGTAGCACATCCTCGGCTCCCCGTTCCCGTCGGTGAAGAGGAAGAGGTTGTCCCCGTCCACGCTGAACCGCTCGTGAGGCAGCTGCGTGCGCCACTTGCACCCCTCCTTCACCGTGAGCCTCGCCCGGGCCGTCCTCCTCCGCGTGGAGCAAGGGAAGAAGGCGATGGTGAAGCACCCGTCGGGTAGCTTGGAGATTTCCCGCGCCCACCGCATCGCGTCGATGCCTTTCATCACTGTCGTCGTATCCATGCCCCGAAGTTCCGCCTTTTCCCTTTCGGCGCAAAGGACGCGGGGGCGGACCCTCATATTTCCGACGCCGCTCGAAAGGCGCGCGTCAACCGGCCGGTTCAGCGGGGCGTGGCCTCCCGGCCGCGGCGCTCGGGGGCATTTTCTTTTCCGCAAGGAAGAAAGCGTTACCCGTCAGCGGTTTAACCTTTTTTTCGATGTCAAAGGGAGCCATTATTGGGGTCAGACGGAAAGATTATCCGGCAGATTGTCGGGCATGGAGGAGAGTTCTCCCCTTACCTTGTCGCCGTATCTGCCGTAAAGAAGGTATATAAGCGCGCTAGGCAACTGCGTGGTGAGTCCCGCCTGCTGCCTTAGCGGAACCTTCCTTTCCGATGTCTTGTCAAGCTCCACCCGCCCGTCGGTTCTCTTGAGGGGCGAGAGCATTATCGCGCTGCACAGGTTCTTGCACTCGTTCTCGTCGATGAGCACCTCGGGCAGGACGTTGCTGCGTCCGCCGAACATCAGCAGGAGCAGCCTGAACTGCTGCCAGTGGTAGACGGTGGACTGCCCCTCGTTCATCAGCTCGACCTCGAACCCGTAGCTCTCCAGTTCGCGCTTCAACGCCCGGCTGTCGGTGGTTATCTGCTCCAGTTCCTCGCGCCGCTTGTTTCCGGCCCGGTCGGGGTAGAGCACTATCCGCTTGCAAGCCACGTCCTGTCCGAAGAACTCGTGCATCTGCCGGGCCAGTTCGGGCTGCTCGTCGGGATAGCAGCACCAGAACTCCTTGATGATTCGGATGCGCCGCCCGCACTCCTCCTCCTGCCCCACGACGAGACTGGAGAAGTGGCCCGGGTCGTAGCCGACGAGCAGCTCGCTCCTCTTGTCGTAGTGCTTCAGGTAGCGGGCGGTGAGGAGGAACCGCTCCTTCAGGTCGCAGCGCAGGATGGACTCGTAGATGTAGGAGTCGGCGAACTGGTGGCGTTCCTTGCTGTAGTTGGCGAAGAACTTGTTGACGACCTCCTTGTGGCGCACGGCGCAGATGGAGGTGAGGAACTCGTCCATGTCGAGCGTCTCCAGCTGGGTCTTGAAGAACTTGGGGCCGAGTATGTCCTTGTTGACGAAGGAGCTCGCCCTGACGTAGAGTGTGGCGTTGCGGCGCATATCGGCCAGACGGGGAGTCCACAGGGCGATGGCCCGGCGTTGCCTCTCCAGTTCCAGACGGACGCGCTCCAACTCCACGGGGTCTTTCGTCAGCCTCCGCCTCCGCTCAAGCTCTCTTTTCCGGAAGAGGGCCGAGTTGAGGTGGAGCGACACGGTGGCTATCTCGGCCGTCAGCCTCGGGTCGGCCCGCCGCTCGTAGTCCTCGAACCAGTCGTCCTCGCCCAAGTCGACCCGGGCGGTGTCGCTCACTCCCGTTATGCCCTGATAGTAGGGCGAGCGGCGTATGTCGGCCCCGGCTCCTCGCAGCGAGGGGAAGAGGCGGCTCTTCAGCTTCTCGCCCCGGTTGTGCTTCATCTCCTCGATGATGGCGTGCACCGCGCTGCGTCCCGCCACGCTCTCGGGCTGGTCGCTGCTGACGAGCTGAATGTGGTGCCCGTTGCGGAACACGACGCTGTGTTTGGGGTAAGCTATGGGGTAGCGGGGCCGGCGGAAGTGCGAAGGCAGCCTCGCCTCGCCCACCACGTAGTCCACGCCGTACTGGAGCATGGGGCGGAGGATTCCGTCCGCCATCACCTGACGGGAGAAGTAGGCCTGAAGGTTGGGCCACACGTTGGTCAGCAGGGCGACGTAGGTCTTGTGGACGAGGAACGACAGCTCGCCCGGCATATCGTTGGCCACGCGTATCATCCGGGGGCCGGTCACCCCCTCGGTCTTGCCTCCGGCCCGGCCTATCTCGGCGAAGAGGCAGTTGGGGTCGATGACGTTGACCAGTATCTGCATCCGGTTCATGTAGTAGCGGTTGAACAGCTCTTCATTCTCGTCTCTCGTCGTCATGGGGCTTTCGTGTCTTCGTTATCGTTCATTTCCTCGTACTCGGCTTCCTCGATGTCGGCGTCGCGGAGCAGCCGCTTGCGCTCGGCCCGCTCTATGGGGAGGCTGTCTATGAGGTTCAGGTAGAATCCGCGGTTGTGCTTGGCGGCTATCTCCTTGAGGGAGGCTCTGGAGTAGCCGAGGTCTTCGGGGGTGAGGTCGGGCGAGATGAGGAAGGTGACCCCCATCTCGCGGTCGGCCTCGGCTATCTCGGCGGCCCGGCGGCGGCACTCGAGGGCGGCGGCGTAGCACTTCATCTGGGTCTTGTAGTCGCCGTCGGCGGCGCAGAGCTTGGCGAGGTCTTCGTACTTGTCGGCGTAGCAGGACTCCCACGCCTTGATGGAGACGTTGCAGTCGACGCTGAAGTAGTCGATGGCGGCGTAGACGCGGGCCTTGCACGTCCGTTCGTCGAGGGCGACGCGCTGCTCGGCGGCCACCCGGAGGCGCAGTTGGCGGGCGGCCCGGCCGATGTTGCGCTCGTGTTCGTAGATTTCGGCGGCCCATTGCAGCTGCTTGAGGAAGAGGCGCGCGTCGGCGGGGATGCCGTCGGCCCGGCCCGTGGTGAGGAAGGCCGCGACGAGGTCGGGGTGGAGCTTGTCGATGGTTTCGAGCAGGGTCATACGCCGAACAGTTGGTTTCGCAAATCCTTTACCGCACGCTCCTTTTTTCTCGTCTCTAAGGTTTCTATCGCCTCCACGTCCCCCTTCTCCGCTTTCTTTGCGAGTTCCGCGTCCACGTTATACTCTCCTAGAGCCTTTCCGTTCCGGTAAGCGTCATGATACGCGTCACCCGGAATTGACATCCTAAGCGTAAGGGCGGTCTTCTCCTTGCCACGCAGTCCGAGAACGTCGCATATTCTTGAAGGCGTATAGCCAAGCGCGCCGAAAGTGCGTACTTGGGATACGTACTGTTCGCCGATAAAGGACGCGCGTTCATCTCCGGTAACCGGTGTCAAGCTCTTTTCCATATAACCAACGTCTCCTTTTCATCCATTGTATTTCCGTCACGTATAAGTCTTACGGGCTGATTAGGGAACATCGCGTGAAATCTAAGAACGGTAGCCGCCACATACTTAGGGTCTATCTCCATCGCGTAACAGACCCTATCAGTCTGTTGGCAGGCCATCATGGTCGAGCCGCTGCCGGAGAAAAAGTCTATTACGATTTGTCCGGGCAATGAGGAATTGCAGATTGGATACGCCATCAGAGCGACGGGCTTCATTGTGGGGTGAATCGCACTTCTCAGAGGCTTGTCAAAATTCCAAACCGTCGTCTGCTTCCTGTCAGAGTTCCACAGATGGGCGGCTCCGGTTTTCCAACCGTAAAGGCATGGCTCGTGCTGCCATTGGTAATCCTGCCTTCCCATTACCATAGCGTTCTTTACCCATATACAGCATTGGGCTATCTTGAGTCCCGCCTTACGTAACGAGGCGCGGAAGTTCTCCCCCTCGCTATCTGCGTGGAAGACGTAATAGGAGGCTCCCGGTTTCAGCGCGTCCCGCATCATCGTGAACGCTTGCTTTAAGAAAACGGCGAATAGGTCGTTCTCCATAGAGTCGTTCTGTATCGTGAGCTCTTCCGGCGTGCCTCCCTCATAATTCACGTTGTACGGTGGGTCTGTAACGCATAAATCCGCACGTTCCCCGTTCATGAGTAAGGACACGTCGCTTTTAGAACGGCAGTCTCCGCACATTAACCGATGGTTTCCAAGAAGCCAAACATCTCCCGTCCTCACGAATATCTCATCCGACCCGCCTTCGGGCAGCGCGGTTAACCCGTCATCCCCCTCGTCTATCGAGTCACTTTCCTTTACGAACAAGGGAGCGGCGGCCTTAAAATCCACGCTCTTTACCTCGTAGCCCAAATTGAAACGCCGCAGCGTATCCGTATCTATGTTGTATTTCTTGAACAGCAACGTGTCGGGATTCTTGGCGGCAAACTCGGAATTGTACGCAGCTATTTCTTCGACTGCCTCTTTCTTGTCCGCGGCGAATATCGGTTCATAAGGAATTTCCGGAATTACGAATCCGGACTTTCTCAGTGCGAGCAACGCTTTCCTTCGTTGGTGAGCATCTATAATCCATAGTTTGCCTTCACTGTCTTTCCATGCTTTAAACGAGTACTTAAAGCCTCGAGTAATGATTAGCATCTGGAGTTTGGCCAACTTTTCCGTATCAGTAGTCTTAAAGTCCTCTTGGAGCTCCAAGAACGAGTCTAACGGTGCGGTCGGCAAATCGCCCAAATTGTATACTTCTATTTGCTTGTTCATAATTTAGTCAGTTGATGAGATAATAGATTTAAACAACGTCTCCCTCTCGCGGTGCTTGCGCAGCAGTTGCCGGTCGGAGTCCCGGCGGTCGGCCCGGTCGGGTCGGCGGAGGTATCCCTCGTATCGGCGGACGCTGTCGGCGCAGTTCTTGTACCGCCGCAGGAACCCGGCGGGGTCTTCGCGGCGCAGGCGTTCCAGACGGGCCCTCTCGGAGCGGTGGCGGGCGAGGGGATGGCGGCAGAGGAACCGCCCCCGGTCGTTCAGCTCGCGCAGCTCGGCGAAGGCCATGAGGTTGCGTTCCCTAAGCTCGGCCATGCGCAGCACGTCCCGCTCGGTGGGCTCGCGCTCAAGGCTCTCGTCCAGTCGCTTCATCTGCCGCCACGTGGCCACGCGGTCGTTGTAGAGCAGCGTGGCCAGTTGCACGTCAGGGTCGAAGAGGTTGTCCCAGTCTATGCGGGGGTATTCCTCCTGCTTTTGCTTGGGGCGGCCTTCCCCGTCGCCGGAGCTTTTTTTTTCTCCGACTCCGGAGCGTCGCCGGAAGCCTCGGACGGAACCTCGTCGGAAGCGCCGGACGAAGCGTCGCCGGAAGCCTCGCCGGACGGAGCGTCGCCGGAAACCTCGGACAGAGCGTCGCCGGAAGCCTCGCCGGACGGAGCGTCGCCGGAAACCTCGGACGGAACCTCGCCGGAAGCGCCGGACGAAGCGTCGCCGGAAGCCTCGCCGGACGGAGCGTCGCCGGAAACCTCGGACGAAGCGTCGCCGGAAGCATCGGACGGAGCGTCGCCGGAAACCTCGGACGGAACCTCGCCGGAAGCGCCGGACGGAGCGTCGCCGGAAGCGGCGACCCGCTCCTCCCTTCTGTTTCGCCTTATCTCCTCACGGGTGGCCACGGCGAGCAGCTCGTAGAGTATCTCGTCGGCGTATCGCCGGGGATGCCGCAGGTAGGCGGGCCTCACCCTCGGCGAGCGGCGGACGAGCAGCCGCAGGTCAATGTCGGCGGCCTCCGGGTCGCGGAGCTCGGTGAGGTGGCGTTTTCTTTCCTTGTAAGTGTACATTTTTTAAATTGAGAGTTGAAAATTAAAAATTGAGAAATAGAACTTATTAAATTGAGAGTTGAAAATTGAGAAATAGTCCTTCGGCGCAAGTCCCTATTTTTTAATTCTCAACTCTCAATTTTCAATTTACTAAAAGCTTCCGCTGACGTACCCCGTGAGCCCCATCTTGGCCCGCGTCATGTCGGCGTAGGTCACTTGGCACGAGGCGGCGGTGAAGGTGGCGGACTCCTTGCCCGAGAGGATGAAGTCGGCCCCCTCGTTGTCGTTCAGGGTGAACGTCCACTCGGACACGAGCGAGGGAACCTCCTCGCCGCTGCTCCGCCTTACCGCCACGGGGGTGATGGTGGCCGTCTGCCCCGAGCGGACGGCGTTGCCCGTGATGCCGGTAATCTTGACGTTCACGTAGTACGGGTCGCTGAAGTCCGTCACCTCGTCGAAGCCGGAGGTCACCTTCGAGCCGTCGCGGTACACGTCGCAGCGCAGCTTCAGCACGTTGTCCACGTCGTCGGTGGAGATGGCCTGCGTCTTGGCCGTCCCCAGATTCACCTCGCCCTCGCCGGTCTCCTTCACCCACTGGAAGGTGAATCCCGAGGTGTCGGTCACCTCCACGCCGTCCTTGTACACGTGTACGGTCTCCGTCAGGCTCTCGCCGTCGGCGGTCAGGGCCGAGCCCTTGTCGTTCGTTATCAGCGCGTCGTACTGGTTGCCCGTCGACTCCTGAATGGTCACGTCCGTGCCCAGCTCGTTGAACGGGACGCTCTGGCCCCCCACCTCGATGGTGCCCGAGAGCGACAGGCGGTCGTTGTCGTAACCCGAGAGGGGCACGAGGTTCTTCATCACCCGCAGCGCCGGGAGGCTGTACGACTGCCCGCCGACGGAGGCCGGGTACGCGTCTATCCTTTTGAACACGCCCTCCATGCCGTCGGTGGTCGAGAGGCCGTCGTCGCCGAAGGTCAGCTCAACGCCGTTGTACATCCACTTGACGGTCTGCGGCGTGAGCACCGCTCCCGTGGCCGAGTCCCGCAGGACGGGCACCGCGACGGGACGGCTATTCTCCGCCATCGTCTCGAAGTCGGGGACGAACTGGTCGGTTCCCGTGTTGTACCGCTGGACGAGCGGGCAGTTCTCCACCCGCAGGAAGCCGTTGATGGTCGTCCCGTCCATCAGGGCTATCAGTCCGAAATTGCCTTGAATCTGGTTGCTCATTTTCCTCTAAAGTTTAAGAATCTTACGCCGTCTGCACCCGGCTTCCGGGCACCTCGACGAGGGTCTGCGCGTCGAGCACTCGAAGCGTTATCCGGCTTCCGGCCTTCGCCGTCCACGTGGCCCCGTCCTCAAGCACGAAGGCGGTGCCGTCGGCTACGGTGGCCGCCTTGTCCGTCCCCGTTCCCTCAAGTATGATGTAGCGTCCCTTGTCGTTGGCCGTCAGTCCGGAGACGGCGTTGATGGCGTAGGTGGCCTCGCTGCCGTCGGGAATCTCGTACCGGCTCGCCGAGGCGTTGACGGTCAGCGTGGCGGAGTCGGCGGCGTGCTTGGCGGCCGGAGCCCGCGTGATGTCGCCCGTGTACTTGCAGTATTGGTCGATACTGGTGCGGGTGAAGGTGTAGGTGACGTAGCGTCCGTCCTTGTCGTTCTTGGCCTCGAAACTGGAGAGTATCATGGGGCGGTCGTACGAGCCGATGACGTACCACTGCTCCTCGCCCACCTCCTTGAAGAGGATGATGAACTTGCCCCCGGCGTGCTGCTCCACGAAGTCGAGCAGCTTGTCGCGCATACCTCCCATGATGGCCGTGAAGGTGTTGGTGCCCGAGGTGGTGATGTCGCCCTTCTCCCCGGTAGAGCCGAAGGTGGGGATGTCGTGCGCCACGAAATACTTCATGTACTCTCCCGCCTTCATGGGGATGGTGGTCACCTCCCGGTTGGCGTTGGGCTTGGGGAAGGGTTTCGTGTCGTCCACCTGAGCGATGTCTATAAGGTAAATCTTGTAGGCGATGTTCGAGCCGTGGGTCAGGCGGTCGCTCACGTCGTCCACGTCGCCGATGACCATCATGGCCATCGCCAAAGTTCCGGCGGCTCCGCACGCGCCGAGCCATCCGTCGAGCGTCAGGCAGCACAGGGCCGCCAAAGCGAGAAATATCAGTCGTTTCATAATGATTGATGTTTAATTATTAATGATTAGTGGTTATCTTACGCCGGGAACGTTGGGCTGTAGCTTGTCGTTCACTTTCCGGGTGCCTCCCACGCTCCGCTCCATCTCGCGGAAGTTGCCCTCGCTGTCCAGAATGACCATCAGGTAGTCGCCCGCCTTCGTCGGTGTCCAAGCGTCGGTCAGGTTGGCGAACTTCCCGCTCTTGGCCACCGTGGAGAGGTTGCTCTCCCCTCCGGCCTCGATGATGTAGGCCACTCCCGCCTTCGCCCCGGTGATGTCCGTGATGCCCACCGCGGCCGACGAGCCCGCCGCCGTCTGGAACCAGAAGCCTTTCGAGGCGTCGAGCGTCGTCGCGTCGGCTTCGACGGCCACGCAGGGCTTGTTGACGAATATCTGCTGCCACTCGTAGGCGTTGGCCTTCAGTTTCTCGGGCGTGTCGAACTTCCGTCCCGTGAACGCCGCGGCGCATCCTTCCTTCCACGTGCTCCACGCCTTCACCAGTTCCATGTCCTCCTTCACCTTGACGGAGAGCATCTCCCCCGGAAGGTACTCGAGGAACTGGAGGTTTCCGGGAACGTCCATGAACATCAGGGGCAACTGGCCCAGATAGGGCATCCACCGGATGGGAACCTTCGTGTCAGGCACGACGTTGAGGTAAGACTCCGGCCCGGTAAAGTCGATGTCCTTGCCGTAGGCCTCCCTCACGTTCTTAATCCACCACGGCTGATGCAGCCTGTTCAGGTATATCACGTGGCGGTCGATGTCCATGTCCTCGGTGCACGAGGCGGTAACGTCGGCCACGAAGTCCTGCACCGCGTCGAGCATATCGGCGGAGGTGTACGAGCGGTAGGCCTCGTTGTCGTGGGGCAGAATCTTGTTCTCGTGGATGTAGCGTATAAGCGTGTAGAGGATGCCCGTCGAGCCGTTCAGGTAGCTGCCGGGCTTCCCCTCCTCGGGCTTGGCGTACACGCCCCTCACCCTTCGCTTGTTCTGCTCCACCTGCGCCGTCTCCATAGAGTTGAGCACGCAGAACTCTATCATGTTCCACTTGATGGGGTCGCTGCCCTCCTTGTTCAGGTAGCCTATGTACATACGCTCCAGTTCCTTCATCGGGCCGAACTTCATCTTAATCATCACGTCGTCCACGTGGCCCATCTCGTTCTCTATCTTCATGTCGCCCTTCCATATCTCCCCCGCCTGATAAGCCTGAGACACCTCGCTGAAGAAGGCGTTGAACACAAGGTCGCGGTCTTGTATGCCGTAGCGCACGGGGAACCACTGGGTAAGGTCGCGCTTCATCAGCACCCGGGCGATGAGCGCGTCCTGACGGAGCGTCACGTACTGGTTGCCCACTCCCGCCGTGCTTACCCCCTCGTAGTCGGTGGCGAACTCTCCCTCCGCCAACCGTTTCGCGTTTATCATCCCGTTTTCGTGAAGATAGGCGTAGCGTCTCTGGAGCGAGCGGCTGAAGGCCACCACCTGACGGCGGAACTCGGCCCCGTCGGTCTCCTCGTCGCAAGTCCCCAACGCCGCGGCCGCCGACGGATTGGCGGCGATGCGGTTCCAACGCTTGTCCATCGAGAACATGGGCGACTCTATGCCGAACAGAAACCGGGAGCGGTCAGCCTCGCCCGTATAGGAGACCGCGCCTCCCGTTACCATCTGCAAGGGGCGGTCTTCCTGAGCCCGGCCCGCCAACTGCCCGACAAGGCTGTCGACCGACCGCGCCAACCGGATGATGCTGTCGCCGGTGGCCCTCTCTCCCCCGGCCGGGCCGTCGTTCCCGTCGGACTCCGGGTTCAGGGTTCTGTTGAGAATCGCCTGAACGGTATTCATCTCCTCCTGAGTCATCAGCGGGGCGTCGCCGTTTTCCTCCCTGTTCGACTGGTAAGCCTCAAGGTCTTCCTGAAGCGTCACCTGATACTCCTCCTTGTAAGAGTTGACAATGGTCTGCCACTCCTCGTGAGTCAGTTTCTCTTTTTTCGCCTTGTCAAGAAGATTCAGCTTCTGCAAGACGGCCTGAAGTCTCTCTTTAAAGTTCATAGTGATAAATCGATTAAGTTAATATGTTATAGATAATTAAGCGCGCGCTTCTTCTCCCTTTCCACACGGGCGTACTCGCCGCCCATCCCGACGGCCTTCTCCACGGCCTCCTCAAGGGTCATGCGGCCGTCGCAGAGGCCCCTGCCCATCGCCTCCGGCGTGTAGTAGGTCTCCCCCCGGAGCGCGGGGTCGTCGTCGGGAAGGGAGGCCATCGCCGGCCTGCACGCCCGAACCTCGTCGATAAACTGCCGGGCGAGCGGGTCAAGCACGTCCTCGACATATTGTGAGGGCTTCCCCGACTTCAGGTCATCGTACTTCTTGTTCTTCAAGTCAGACAGCGACGACCTGACCTGTATGTGCTTAATCCCCAGTTTCTCGTAATACCCGTCGAAGTCGTACGCGTCGGCCATCGTGCCTATGCACCCGACGAAGTCGTTCCCGGTAGTGGCGGCCATATAGTCGCTGTGGCAGGTGATGTAATAGCAGGCGGAGCAGTTCGAGTGCTCGTACAGCGTAATCACCGGTTTCTGAAGGGAGCGCATGGTCTCGCTCAGCCGGTCGAGGTACCACGCCTCGCCTCCCGGAGAGTTGGCGTGGATAAAGTGGCAAACGATGGACGGGTTGGCTTCGGCGGCCTTCAGGTCGCTCTCGAAACGCTTGGTCGAGAAGTACCACTTGGAGGAAGCCGTTATGATTCCCCAGACGCGGTGATAGGCGATACTGTTCTCCGGAAGCTCCGGAGAGTCGAACTCGTCCGTCAGCGTCACGTCCTCCAAGAGGGAAGAGGCCTTGAGCCGCCGCCGGACGCTATCGAGGGCTTTGGAGCAGCTCTCCCGATAGGTCGGCGGGTCGGCGTAGAAAAAGGATAAGGGGACGGCCTCCGTCTCCGGAACCGGGGGAAAGGCCTCCGTCATCATGGAGGCTAGTCCCTCGGCGGTTATCAGCAGGCGGCCTCTCCGGGAAAGGAGAAGTTGGCGAAGATAAGTCTTGTTCATGCGCTACATATATATTATACGGCGAAGATAGGCGGCGCATGAGACACGCAGAAGGACTTACAGAAGAGGTGGCCTGACCATGCCGCAGCGAATCCGCAGCGTGGAGCTGTTCAGGTTGGGCGCGACGGAGACGAGAGCCGGAATCTGGGGGCAGCCTACGCGGTACTTGCGGCCTTCCGTATCTGAGAACTCGACGATGGCGGGCAGGGGAATGGAAAAGTCGGCCATGACATCCGCCGCCGGAGTCGTGACGGTAACGTCCTTGTCGCAGTTGAACAGGCATCCGGCGTCGCTCTCCTCCACGGAGGGACTGAAGTCGAACTCGTCGGCCTCGAAACGGTAAGCGTCTCGCCGCGTGGACGATAGCGGATATACTTGAATGTGGATTGAAAGCTCTTTCATATAGTCATTAAACGTCTAATAAATAGTCAGTTATACATATTCGGACAATTCTTCCGCCGATAAGGGACAAAACGGTACGCTTGCTGTCGGCCTATTTTCGCCGATATTCACGTTTTTTAGCTTTCCGCCGCACTTTTCCGCGCCAACGGTAGTAGTTCTTGAGGAACGCGTCCTCGCTAAGGCTCTCGATTCCGTACCGGCAGATGAAGAGGTGGACGGAGTCCTTATAGTCAACCCCTTCCTCGTGTTTCATCACGTCGAGAAGGTCATGCACCTCCGCCCACATCATCGTCTCAATCTTACGGGCGATGATGCGTTGGGAGCGCACGCCGAGATAGTTATAGCTCTCGGGACGCTTGCCCACACTGCGTTCCGGAAGGATAATCTCAAGGTTTCCGCTGTCGACGGGACAGTTGGACGGCCGCTTCTCGAGCAGGTCGAACAGTATGTGGTAGATGTCGAGACTGTCTGGAAAGCGAACCGCCCCGTCACTGAAGTTAGCGAATCTGCCCCGTACATATTCCCGCAAGTGCGGCGGCAGTGAAATCCGTGTTGTTACCATACGTGTAAATGATTGAATTACTTACAAATATAGGGAATAAACCGGACAAGAGCAAGGAATAGGCGTGATTCTTTCCCATATCAGGAAAACAAACGAGTTTATTTACAATACGGAAAAAAAACGGCCTGCCACGCCTCATGTCCTTTACGCCCAACGGGTGGCATGGACTGATTCGCCAAGAAATTTGTGCGACTTTGCAACTTGTGACTTTTAAACGGTAATAGGCTATGTATCAAACATTAGTAATTGGCACATCTTTTTCAACCGGGCAATATATGGGATTGCGTTTTTGTAACGATGGCGGTCAAAGCGGAACGGCGGCGTTATGGTTACAAAACCTATTTTTTTGTAACCTAAGTTTGTAACCAAAATCGTAACCGTTCTATCTGTTTATTTATTAGACTTTTTCCGTTTTTTGCAAACACAGGTTACAGAGTTGCAAAAAAATAGTAAGGAAAGAGGGGGAAAGGTGCGGAAACCCCGGGAAGACGCGCCTTCCATCCGCCATAAAAGCGGTAAAGGCTATGGACAGTTTGCGCCCATAGCCTTTACCGTCGAAATAAAATCGAATGTATCAGAACTGGAATCTTGTAGTCTCGCTCTCATTGTTCGTCGAGCGCACGGCTTTGGTCCGAAGGTAAATCATGTCCTGCGTCTTGCCGTCGGAATCCTTACGCATGAACCGGCCCTGCTTGTTCAGCATCTCGGCGGGGTTCAACTCCTCCACGTAGGGACAGAGCTCGACAAAGCCTCGCAGGGCTTTGGTGAAGCGTTGCATAGTCCAGAAAGACTTGGATACCTTAGCGTAATCAAGGAAGGCGTCGTAAGCCTCTTTCCTTATTATAGGCTTGTTCAGGTTGTCTCCCTCCTCGGCGAAATAGCCGTAGGCCCAGTCTTCAAAACTGGTTCCCATGTCCGTCTTGTACTTTCTCTTGATGATGTTTTCCATAGGCGGCTGTATCTTCACGCCGCGGTCGGCCACGGAAAGGTAGAAGCTCAGGCACTGGGCGAAGAAGTTGATGTCTTGGTTCCAGTCCTCCTCCGTATAGTCGGTGCTCGTCATCAGGTTGCGGCCGAAGTCGTCGCGTATGGTGCGGGTCTCCAGATAGTCGTTCTCCGTGGTTTTCTCGTGATAGTAGTCGGAAAAGACCATGTACAGAAGACGGGCGTTGGTACTGGCGTCAAAGTCGCGGGGCACGTAGTTGGTCGTGAATCCGAATTTCGGCGAGTCCTCGAACTCGATGAAGAACGAGCGGTTGTTCTTCGGGTTGACCGTCATGCCACTGGTGATGTTGTCATAGAAGAGGGAAGGGGTGAGGTAGCGGTCGCAGTCATCCACCAAGATGAAGTCGGTGTGTTGGTCTACTTGGTCGTAGACGTGAGGGTTGTCCATCAGCTTGGGATTGCGCCCGGAAAGGCTGACTGTACGCATGAAGAACCTGAACGCCTTGAAGAGGAACGACTTTCCGCTGCGCCCGTTGCACTGGTCTTCCTCGCCTATCTTGTTGTCCATAGCGAAGAGGGCCCACGCCCGGCTTGGCGACTTGTAGCGGTGCAGGTTGTAGCCTATGGCGTATATCTTGTTGACGAGGTTGGCTTTCTGCTCGGCCACCTCCTCGGGGGTGAGCAGCGGGCCGGCGATGTCGAACTTGTGCTCCTCGCGGTACCGCTCGGCCTCCTCCACTCCCTTGTCCCGCCAAGCATACTCCAGTTCCTTCCGCCAGAATATGCGACTCGTGTTGATGAGGTACTTGAAAAAGCAGCTCGCGTGCTGCCCGACGGCGATGTCGAAACGCTCCGAGCCCTCGGCGTCGGCGTGGCGGGTGACGGTGAACATGGGCGGCAGCTCCTTTACCTTGTGGTTCAGCACGCAGGTGTCCCACACGCTGCGGCCGTCGGGCAGCGGGCCTTCGTGACGGCGGATGCCGTCCTTGCTCACTTCCCAACAGCAATCGGGGAAGAAGAAGTATTGGCTTTGGGGAGTGTAGCTCGTGAAGTCCAGCCGTATCTCGTCAAGCAGCGAGAGCGACGCCTCACTGGTGCGGTTTGAGTCCAGTATGAGGTTGCGGATTTCGACGGGAAGGAAACGGTCGACGCTGAACCGGCGGAGAAATTCCTTGATGTCTTTAGCCTTAATCTGCCGGACGATGCTGTCCTGCACGCGGACATAGCGCACCGTGTCGCTGTTGTCGTCGTGAAGGGTGTAGAATCCGTTCAGGGTAAGGAAGTTGTGGAGGTGGGCGGTATTGATGGTGTAGGTGGTCTTCTTGCCGCGCTCGCTCCACTGCCCGTCCCAAAAGCGGGCGGGCATGGCCAGTTGGAGCAGGTTCTGGAAGTCGCGGTAGTCGGGGCGCAGCTCCACGAAGTCGCGGAAGTCCTTGCGCGGCTTTCCCCTCCGGTCTTTATATTCCTTCAGCCAACCGGGAAGCCATACGGTGTATATGTCCATGAAGCGCAGGGCGAGCTCCCGGCCCTTGCGCACGCCGGTGGAGTCAATGTCGGGAATGTTGTAGAGCCGCTCGACGTACTTGTATATCTCCTTGATTTCCTCGCTCGTCACGCGGTAGGTCTCGCTGTTGAACCATAGGGGATGGTAGCCCAGAGCCCGCAGGCAAAGCGAGTCGCGCTCGCCGGAGCAGATGAACGCCTCCGGAAGTTTCTTCTCCTTGTACGCGTCGCCGTCCTTAGCCGTCCGGCGGAACTCGGCTTCTTCGTCGGCGTTGAACTTGCGGTAGGCCCGTCGGAGCTCCTCCATGCCGTTGATGTACCGCTGGGGCTTCGCTCCGTCGGGCGTATAGCTGAACCGCCACTGCTTGTCGGGGTTGAGCGGCTCGTATATCTTGTAGAAGCGGTCGGGCTTGCCGGGAGCGGGGTTGGGGACGAGGCACTCCCGCATGAAGATGGGATACGAGGGAGTGGTGTACTTGGTCGTCACCTCGCGGTTCTTGACGTAGGAGACGGAGCGAGCCACGTGCCAGTGGAGCGCGTCGGCGTGCTCCTGACGGACGCGGGGGCCGAGTATCTTGAGCTGCTCGTCGGTGAGCCTCTCCTCAAGCTCGAAGAAGCGGGCTCCCTCCTTCTCGTCGGGTTCGGCGGGCCGCTTGCGGATGTCGGGCTTGTTGACGGAACGCTTCAGCTCGTCGGTGACCCCGTAGCGGGAGGCGAGCAGGGCCACCGCCTCGTTGAAGCGCAGGTTCTCCTCGGCCATGCAGATGTCGATGGGACTCATGGCCGTGGCCGAGTCGCCGAAGTCGGTCACCTTATAGCAGTCCTGAAAGCGCTTGACGCAGGCCGACGCGTCGGTCTCGTCAGGGCGGCGTTTGAACTTCTTTTTGTTGTCCACGCAGCCCTCGGCTTGCGGGTAGTAATAGAGAATGATGTCGAGCCCGTCGTGCGTTGCCGAGTAAATGTCAGTCGCTTTAATCATGTTCTTGTTCCTTTCTTACGTTTCCTTTCGCCCCGCTCACCGGCAGATGACGAGCGTGGCCTTGTTCTCGATGTGGTAGTTGTTCCCGGTATACCGCGTCGCCTCGGCGATGGCCGTCACGACGCAGCTGAGGAAGAGTCCGTAGCGTTCCGGGGCGACGCTCTTCACGATGTCGAACTCGTCCATCGGCCTCATTCCCGCTAGCAGGAGGAAGACCCGGTCGTAGTAGGCCTTCAGCTCGTCCCACCCCACGCGCTCGGCGCAGGCGGGAATCCACGAGCGGGTGTCGGGAGGTAGGTAGCGGGTCAGGTCGGCGGTAGTCTCGCTCATGGCCTTGTCTCGCTGAAGGTTTCCTTTACTTCCCGGAGGGCGGCTATAAGCCTGTCAACGTCCCTTTCGGTGAGGTTTACGTAGGTCTCGTCGCCGTCGTTGTAGACCCGCATCTGCGGCAAGCGGCTGAAGGGGAACGCCGCGTCGGGGTCATACCCGAAAAGCGTTACGCCCGCCTCGTGCCCCGCCTTGATTTCTATTTTCTTCATGTCTTTTCGTTTTTGTTATTGTCACAATATTTCTTGGTACAAACTAAATTTGCAACTCTCTGATAATTAACGCTTATCGGAAAGCCGTCGTCTAAGCCGTACTTTAACGCCGTTTAGACCGGGCTTTTCCGGCGGCTTTCCTCAGGTGTAACGAACGTTTACCACCTCACCGCAGGTGCTCCTCCATCAGCAGGGGGATGTCCTCAAGCAGCCGCTCCATGCAGCGGGCGTAGGGGCGGACGAGGCATCACAGCGTCAGCGCGCTGAGGTCGCCGTCTATCCGCATCGCCTCGTCCACCCTCACGTAGCCTAGCCGGTCTACCGCGTCCACGAAGAGCATCCGTCCCCCGAGCCCGAAGCCGAGGTTGCACGTTATTTTCCCGTCCCACGCGGGCCGCGAAATCCATAGG
>CASDXF010000047.1 GCA_949285075.1 uncultured Bacteroides sp.
CCGGATAGCCCCTCCCTTCCGCCGAAAAAGCGTCTGAGGACTGCATAAATATGCGATTTCGGACCAAAATATACGGTTTTTATGCGTTTTTTCGCATACTGCGACGGCTAAAAGGAAGGTTTTGACCGGTGTGCCGGAAGGGGGAAATCTTAAAAATAGAACATTTTCCGGATGCGGAAACCGGGCGGTAGCGAGGGAGAAAACGCGGGCGGGAAGCCTCGTTTATCTGCCTTGCCTCTTTCGGAACAGTGAGGGAGAGAGGCCTGTTTCCTTTTTGAAGAACTTCCCGAACGACGACAGGTCCGGGAATCCCAGTCGGTCCGCTATCTCCTTTACCTCCATGTCCGTACAGGCCAATAGCTTTCTCGCGTCTGCGCAGAGCAGTCCGGCCACGTGCTGAAGGACGGTCTGCCCCGTGATTCGTTTGACGACGCGCGACAGGTAAGTGGGGGTGATGAATAGCCGGTCGGCGTAGAAAGCGATGCCGTGCGCCTCCCGATAGTTGGCCGACAGCAGTCTCCTGAAGTCACGGTATATTTCGTTGGCCCGTTTGATGCGTGCCGAGGCGTTCGGGTTGTTGCGGTGCAGAATGTCGGCTATTTGCAGCAGATAAAAGTTGCACAGGTTTCTTACTATCCCTTCCCTGTGCAGGCGGTAGGTGCGCAGATGGGCTTCGAACAGTAGCGCGACCCTTTTCAGATAGTCGTAGTCTTCGCCTTCCAGCGGGAAGAGCGGGACGGACCGTCCGCTGACGAACCCCGCGATTTGGCTGTACACGTGCAGCCCGGTTGACAGACAGTCGAAGAAGGTTGGCTCGAAGTAGACGCAGGACATGCGGAAGTCGGGAGAGAACCCTCCAAACCGCCCTTCGACGCTTGGCGACAGTATCAGCAGGTCGCCGATTCGCAGGGGCGCGGTCTCTTCCTTGACCGTCACCTCCCCCCGTCCGTCCGTGACGAGCGTGAAGAAGAAGGCCTCCCTACACACTATCGTGTCGTTTCCGTGCCGTTCGCCCGTCAGTACGGGGCACGACAATCCGCCTTCGTAGAGGCGGCTTTCCTTGTGTTCCTTAATCCATTCGTGCAGCTCTATTTCCATGCGGTAGCCCTTTCGTTGCCGGCCAAAGGTACGGAATAGTTTCGTATTTGACCAATCATGGTCGTTTTTTTGAGGATGTATGAGGCGGAAATGCGCGAACTTCGCGGCCGAATTAAAGAAAGGATTATGGATAAGTTTGTCTTCAGGCGCTATTGCCTGTTCGTCGTGTCTGTCTTTATCAACGCTTTCGGAATAGCGTTCATCACCAAAGCCCTGCTTGGCACTTCCCCCATCACCAGTGTGACCTACGTGTTGAGCATGTTCACCTCCTATACGATGGGACAGTGGACCATCGCCCTCAATTTGCTGTTCATGCTGATTGATCTGCTGTTCATGCGGCCGAGGGAGTTGAAGGATGACCTGCGCATGTTTCTGCTTCAGATACCGATTACGCTTTGCTTCGGCACGTTCATCGACGTTTCCATGAGCGCGCTGTCGTGGCTGCACCCCGCGGGTTATCTTTATCAGCTTGTCAGCCTCGCCGCGGGCTGTTTCATACTTGCCGTTGGCATCGGCCTTGAGGTGAAGGCCGACATCGCGATGGTGGCCGGCGAGTATATGGTAAGGGTCATTTCGAAAAGGCTGCGCAAGGAGTTCGGCTACGTCAAGTTGGGGCTTGACGTAACGCTTGTCCTTGTGTCCTGCGTGTTGTCGCTGGTTTTCATGTCCGGTCTTTATGGCGTGCGCGAGGGCACGGTAGTGGCCGCTTTGGTGGTAGGGCCTATCGTACGTTTTCTTAAGCCCTATTACCGGGTGCTCGACAGGTGGATAGGCGAGGGCCGTACGGCGCGGCCGGCGAGCGTTTCGGCCGTGAAGGAGGAACGCTATCCGGTGGTTACGATAGCGCGGGAGTACGGCAGCGGAGGGCATCTGTTGGGCGAGCTGTTGGCCAAGCGCTTAGGCGTGTCCTTCTACGATAAGGAACTTATCGGGTTGGCGGCCGAGGAGAGCGGACTGACCCGAAAATATATCTCGGAGAACGAGCAGTCCATGTCTCCCGTCTGGCTGAAAAACATCATCTTCCAAAATTACGAGTCCTCGCTTAATCTCAGCCTCTCGTCCAGAGACGCGCTTTTTGTGGCTCAGAGCCGGGTGATACGCCGTATAGCCGCTAAAGGCCCTTGCGTCATTATCGGGCGCTGCGCCGACTTTATCCTGAAGGACTATCCCGGCGTGATAAAGGTTTTTTGCTATTCGGGAGCGGATGAGGCCTATGCCCGTTGTCTCAAAGAGTACGGATTGCCGGAGGAGACGGCGGCCGCTGAGATTAAGCGGGTCAATCAGGCTCGGGTGGCTCACTACGAGTATTATACGGAAAGGAAATGGGGTGACCCCCACAACTACGACCTCATGATTAATACCGGGAGCATGGAGCTGTCCACCGCCTGCGACTTGATAGAGCGGTTGTATAAGAATCGACTTGAAACGGTTTAAGCTCTTTCCTGAATCTCTCCGGAGGACAGGCTCTCGGACGGACTGATTATTCCTTCATCAGACTCCTTGCTTACACTTAATCAGCCACTCTGATTACCTCTAATAAGGCTTCATGATTACCTCTAATCAGGGCGCTTGATTACGCTTAATCAGACTCCTTGATTAACCCTTATCAAGCGTATTGGTGGACTTCGACTGGCCTTGTCGCCGCTTGAAAAGCGCCTTCGCCTGATTTTCTTCCGAATAAACGCTCTTCCCGGCATTGTGAGTTCAGCTTATTTTTATAACTTGCCGCCGTTTAGCAAATCACAGTACGATGAAAAGATATTCTATGAATCTGGCGTTGGCCGTGTGTGTCTTCGCCATTGCGGGATGCGGACGGAGCGGCGCGCCCGTGGCTTTAGACCGTTTTGAGACTCAGGACAAGGAGGTTCACGAGGGTACGGAGATTACCGTCGGGGCGGGCGAGACGTGGTTCGCCGAGGGTGATTATCGGAACTTCACGCTTACGGGGCAGGCCCTCGCCGATTCCGTTGCGGAGGCGGCCCTGCTGTTCCACACCGACGGCGAGTCGGGCTATGAGGTGGCGTTTCACAACGGGCCGATTGACGGCACGCGCAAGACGGGCAGTCTGACGGCCGTACGCAATCTGTACCGCTCACTGGCGAAGGACGGCGAATGGTTCGACTTCGAGGTGGCGGTGAGGGGACGCAACGTCACGGTCGCCGTGAACGACACGACGGTCGTTTGCTATACGGAGCCGGAACGTCCCTACCGCATGGAGGAGTACGCGAAACGCCGGATAGGCCGCGGGGCGTTGGCCTTGAAGGGAGTGCGGGGCGAGGTGTCGTTCCGGGACCTGAGGGTCGTGCCGCTCGGGGACGACGCACGCAACGAGCGGGACACGATGCCTCCCGTTGACGAGCAGACCGATAAGGTCATCCGCTTTCAGCAGCGGAACTTCCCCGTGATAGACTACCACGTGCACCTGAAAGGCGGACTGACGAAGGAGATGGCGCACGCCATGTCGATGAACTACGGCATCAACTACGGTGTGGCCCCCAATGCCGGAGAGGGCGGAGTGGGACGTATGCTCGCCGACGACGGGGAGGTGTACGCCTACTACGATGAGGTGAGGGATATGCCTTTCCTGCGGGGCGTGCAGGGAGAGGGACGCAAGTGGACGGCCACCTTCTCGCGGGAGGCGTTGGGCACGTTCGACTACCTCTTCACCGACGCGATGACCATCGTCGACCACAAGGGCAGGCTCGCACGCATCTACCGTCCCGAGGAGGTGCATTATGACGGCGTGACGAAAGAACAGTACATGGAGCATCTGGTAGACCAGACGGTGAAGATACTGACGAACGAGCCGGCCGACATCTACGCCAATCCGACCTACCTGCCCGAGGATATGCAGGCCGACTACGACAAGTATTGGACGGACGAGCACGTCGACCGGGTGCTGGACGTGTTGGCGGAGCACCGTATCGCCCTCGAAATCAACGCCCGCTATAAGATTCCGAGCCTCGACATTATCCGCAAGGCGAAGGAACGGGGAATCGAGAAAGTTTACCTTCGGCACGAATAACGTGGACGCGGACTTCGGCAAACTGGAATACTGCCTTGAGGCGGTGGAGCGGTGCGGACTGACGGCGGACGACCTCTGGTTCCCGTCGATGAGCGTGCGCCGTTCCCGTCCGGTAGTGATATATAATAAATGGTAGCGGAAAGGAGGAATGAATATGGGACGGGTATATAAATGCGTGCCGAGCCTTTACGTTAAGGTCGCTACGGCGTTGGTGTCCGTTTTCCTGTTGCTCATTACCGCAGTCGTGGCGGTCTACTGCGTCAAGGCTCCCGGCTCGCCTGAGACCGCGTTCGGCGTGGGAGCGGTGGCGTTGATTTGGATTGTCTACCTCATTACCTGCGTGAACGCTCCCCTTTCCGTCACCCTTTCGGGAGAGGCCGTGACATTGAGGTGCGTCGCCCGCTCGAAGACCTTCCGCTACGCGGACATTGACTATGCGGAGAAAGGGGAGATGCCCTTCGGCATCCGGCGTTTCGGGAGCAACGGGATATGGGGCTACATCGGTGTCATCGACGGAGACAAGCGGTACCGCACGCTGTTCAACAACCGGCAAGGCATCGTCGAGCTGTCGCATAAGGGGAAGGTCTACTTGCTTAGCTGCGCGGACAGCGGGGAGGCCGTCCGCACCATCAACGAGAGAATAACGAAAACTTCAGAACCGCTATAATAGATATTATGCTTGCATACACTTACATTGCGCACGAAAAGTTCGGGCTTCTGGACAAGCCGAAGCCCGCGTTGCAGGACCCGTGCGACGCAATTGTGCGGGTGACGCTGAGCAGCGTCTGCACCAGTGATCTGCACATCAAGCACGGCAGCGTGCCCCGTGCCGTGCCCGGCGTGACCGTCGGCCACGAGATGGTGGGAGTCGTCGAGGAGGTAGGGGCCGCCGTCACCTCGGTCAAGCCCGGCGACCGTGTCACGGTGAACGTGGAGACCTTCTGCGGCGAGTGCTTCTTCTGTCGCCGGGGCTACGTGAACAACTGCGTTGACCCCGACGGCGGGTGGGCGTTGGGGTGCCGCATCGACGGCGGGCAGGCGGAGTACGTCCGCGTGCCTCACGCCAATCAGGGGCTGAACCTCATTCCCCCTACGGTGAGCGACGAGCAGGCCTTGTTCGTGGGCGACATCCTCGCCACGGGATTCTGGGCCGCTCGCATCTCCGACATCACCGAGGACGATACGGTGCTCATCATCGGTGCGGGGCCTACGGGACTCTGTGCCCTGCTCTGCGTCAGGCTGAAGCGTCCGAAGCGCATCATCGTCTGCGAGAAGTCGCCCGAAAGGGCCCGCTTCGTCCGCAAGCGTTATCCGGACGTGTGGGTCACGAGTCCGGACGAGTGCGAGGCGTTCGTCCTCGCCCACAGTGAGCACGGCGGGGCCGACGTGGTCTTGGAGGTGGCCGGAACCGAGGACACCTTCCGCATGGCGTGGAAGTGCGCCCGCCCCAACGCGACCGTTACCGTGGTGGCGCTGTACGACACGCCCCAAGTCCTTCCCCTGCCCGATATGTACGGCAAGAACCTGACGTTCAAGACCGGGGGCGTGGATGGTTGCGACTGCGCCGAGATTCTCCGGCTGATAGCGGAGGGGAAGATAGACACCACGCCACTCATCACCCACCGCTTTCCGCTAAGCGAGATAGAGGAGGCCTACCGTGTATTTGAGAACAGACTGGACGGGGTGATAAAGGTAGCCGTCGAGGGGAGGCCGCTTTAGTCTGTCAAGATTATGTGGCGTGCTTTTTTTGACTAAATATGAACAGCGCTTGATTTGAAGACGCTGTTTTTTTATGCCTTTCCCTGCACGGATGAAGGGCGGAGAACCGTCAAGCTCCGACCCGTAGAGACCGGACGACCGGCAGCTTTGCTCCGTGGAAAAATGTTCTATTTTTAAGATTCTTCTCCAAAATAGACTCGCCGATTTTTTCGTTTTAGGCGGCCTGAATGCGTGAAAAGCGGGCGAAAAGCACGGGTTTCGGGCGAAATTCCGACTGATTATGCGCTCCGGAAGCGGCCGGAAAGGGAAATCGGGCGTGAGAGACGGGGCTATGGCTCGCGAGCCGTGGCCCTATTTCTCATGAGCCGTAGCCTCTTTGCTCGTGAGCGGAAGCCCTTTCCCCCGAATCGGACGGCCTTTTTACGCCTTTCCGTTCCTAATAGCTCTCGTTTGTTGAACAGAATGGGAGTGTCTATATGATGTGGTATAGTCAGATTTATGAGTAATAAGAAACTATTTTTACTCCATACCCGCATAAACGATACGATACTTCCCCGTTCGTTGACATCCTGAATTTCGCTAACGCCTCTACGCCGCGTTCTTTTCGTCCGGCTCGTACCTCGGTCGGAATTATCGTGTTTTTGAGGCGTCAGGATGTCCCGTTTTTCAGATGTTCCGTTTTTAAGATTCGTCCGGAGTCTCCTTGTGTGGGGAGAACGGTAAGTCCGGACGGCGTTCAGGAGCGCTTTTCCGTGCCGGAGCGGGTAGGGCGGAGCGGTCGGTGGGATGAAAAAGAAAATTGAATGGAAATGTATGTGTCGTAGGACTATTTTTCTTACTTTTGCCGTAAGGTTATAATAAATGTAAGCGGCTGACTTAAAAAGTCGTGAATAGAATACTAATTTGGAATAAGAAGAAGATGCGAATGCGGTACATATTATCGACAATCATCGGAGCTGCGTTTCTTTTGTCCTCGTGCAAGGATGCGGGGATAAGCTATGCCCCTCCCGTCTTTCCCGTTACGGAACAGTTGGAAACTCGGTGGATATCTAAGGAAGGAATGCTCATGATTTATCCGTTGGATATGTGTGTGGATGAGAATTACATTTATGTATTGGCGGATGTGGACAAAAAGATGGTGCAAGTTTATAATAAACGTACTGGTGAATACGTTAGAGGAGCGGTATCGAAGGGACAAGGTCCGGGCGAGGTAATTACGGGGTGCGTCCTTTCTTGCGATGCCGATAGCGGATTGTTTTCTATTCATGATGAGGTGGGAAGGAAGCTCCTGCGCTTTCAGGTGGGAGACAGTGCCAAGCTTACGTTTGTCGGTCAGAGAGACTTCAATCTGTTGAATGGAGTCGTTCGCCGTTCATGGCCGCTTCAAGACGGACGGGTGTTGGTGGACGGGCAAGTGGATGAGGTTCGTGAATTGGGAGTACAGAAGCGTTTCCAACTCCTTTCCGGAGAGAACGAGCTGATAGCGAAGTACAACGATTTTCCAGTAGAAGAGAGGGAGAAAGGAGCGTTTTGGTCTCCTTTTGTATCGGTCTCACCCGATAAGACGAAGATGGTGTCGTGCATTTTGTATGGCGGCGTTCTGGAAACTTTCGACCTGACTCCGAACAGCATAAGGCCGAGAGCGACGAGACACTTCTATCGGCCAAAGTTGGATGAAAAGACTGTTCAGGCTACGGATGAAACCGTTTTCGGTTTCTCCACCGTATGTTCCTCCAACGATAAGATTTATACTGTGCTGATTGGCGATAAAGACCTTAGCCGGTACAATAACATTTCTGTATTCGATTGGGACGGGAACGAGCGGGCGAGGTACGAGACGGACTGTAACGTGCTCAGGCTTTGCTACTCGGAAAAGGAACCCGACAAGCTATACGGCATTGCGGTGTCGGAGGAAGAAGAGTATTACTTGGTGTCTTTCGATATACCTTAGCCCTTTCTCAAGTGACCGAATATACGACAATCCCCGCCACGGTCAGCAGTCCCGCGACGATGATGACCCCGGTCTGGCGGGGCTTGCCGCTTTCCGCTCCGGAAGGGCTCACCTTCCGGGCCACCCAGTGAGAGAGGCGGTAGAACACCCATCCGCCCGTTCCGCCGATGAGCGCCCCGACAATCAGGTCGCCCGGATAGTGCAGGCCGAGGTAAAGCCGGGTGTAGGCGTTGGTGAAGGCCCATAGCGTGATGAATACGCTGAGCCAACGTTGGCGGAACAACCCAATCAGGAACAGCGCCAGACCGAACGAGTTGGCGGCGTGGCAAGACGGGAAGCCGAATCCGCCTCCCCGCTTCCCGTTGACGATGTGTACCAGTTCCGCTATCGGGCTTTCCGGATGCGAGGGGCGCAGCCGTCCCACGATGGGGCGAATCAGGCTGTTGCACATCTGGTCGGCGAAGGTGATGGTCAGCGCGATGCCCACGACGTAGCAGAGGGCCACCTTCCAGTGGAAGTTTCTGAACAGCACGTACAATATCGTGGCGTACATTCCTCCCCATATTATCTTCCCCGTGAACGCGCTCATGAACGAGTCCCAGAAAGGCGAGTGCAGCCCGTTGAGGCATAGGAGGACGTTCGTGTCTATCTCTGACAAGGCTTGAATAATCTCAGGCATGATGGATATTTTTTCGTTTGATATGCTATCGTTTCTCTAAATCGTCGTATAGTTTCTGCAAGAAGGCCTTCCCCTTTTCCAAGTTGGCTCCCTTCTCCGTTCCCTCGTCTATCTGTACGGTATTCGAGTCCAGATTGAACACCAGTTGGTTCTCCGGCGTCACCATGCCGAACAGTGTAGGCTCGGTAAAGTACCCGAAGTGTGGAGCGTTAGGATTGAATATGTTCTTGCTGAAGATGAACTCGTCGTGCGGCAGTCCCAACTGGGCGAGCAGGGTAGCTGCGATGTCTATCTGCGACGCGTAAGTGTCCACGACAAGCGGTTCCTTCACGGCCCCTCCTATCAGGATGAGCGGCACGGTGTGCTTGTCCAACGGGTTTTCCACCGGCTTGGGGTAGGCTCCCAGATGGTCGGGAACCATGACGATGAGCGTATTTTTCCACAAGGGCATCTCCCGGTATCGCTCCACGAAGTCTCCCACGCAGCTGTCCGCATAGGCGAACGAGTTGAGCACCTTGTGTTCCAACCGGTGGAAGGGGACCTCGAACGGCTCGTGGCTGCTTGAGGTCTGCACGATTTTCAGGAACGGTTCCTTCTGCTCCTCCTTCAAGTCTTGTAGGAAGCGTTGGAACAAGACGTGGTCGGGCGCTCCCCATTTGGCCTGCCGCTCGGACAGCGGGAAGTCCGTCTCGGAGATAATCTTCTCTATGCCGGACGAAATTAGGTACGAGCGCATATTGGTGAAGTCCGCATCCCCGCCGTAATAATACTCCGGCGTATATCCGGCGTTCTTCAGCGCGCGGGGAATGGAAGGCAGGTTCTCCGTTTTCTCCGGGTATTTCATGATACTGGTGCTGGGCTGACCGGGATATCCGCTAAAGATGGACACCAGTCCCCGGTCGGTACGGAAACTGTTGGCGTAGAAGTGCGTGAACAGTATGCCTTCCTTCGCGTACTTGTCCAGATAGGGAGTGACGTTCTTTTCTCCGCCGAAGGTCTCCATCAGGTGCGTGGAGAAACTTTCGAGCACGATGAAGATGATGTTGGGCCGTCGGGTGTTCAGTATCTGCGGGATGCTGTCCGTCGGGGCGGGCTTCTCGACCATCTCGTCGAACAGAGAGTCGGCCACTTCCGGCTCCATGAAGCGGTACTGCTCGTCGAAATGGCTTTGGTGAGTGGCCGAGTACATGAAGCTGAACGCCGGATTGACGGCGGCGTGGTTCATCCGTTGGTCTTGGCTGAAATAGACCTTGCTCAGGTTCATGGTCGATACGGAGAAGCCTCCCCGGATGGGAATGAACAGGGCGGCCGTCAGCACCAAGAGAACCAGAGACACGTATTGCCGATGATAAGGAATCTTCATCGGTTTCCTTTCTCGGATGAGGGCGGAGTTGAAGATGGCGTAAAGTATGGCCGCGTAGACGGCTATCGCTATCAGTCCCAATGCGACGTACCAACCGCTGACGCTCGCTATCGTGTCCCGTGGCGAGGTTAGGAAGTAGAAGACGGGAGTCATGTCGAGTCGGAAACCCCAGAAGTCGTATAGGCAGAGGTCGACGACGAAGACGCAGGACATGATAAGCGCGATGAGTCCGAAGTAAATACGGCGGATGACTCGGAGCGCCTTCGAATCCGTCCAAGCCGAGGCGATAATCAGGAATCCCGGAACGGCGGTCAGGTAACCGGCGACGGACAAGTCTAAGGGCAGGCCGTGGTACATTACGCTGAGGTAATCGCCTAGCGTGGCCCCTGTATAGAGGTCATGGTAGTAAGCCATGAATATGGGTTTCTGTATGACGAATAAGAGTACGAATAGAAAATAAGTCTTGAGAAATTGCAGGACTCTCCTTTTCATGCCAAATAACTTAAAAAATGAACGGAGACAAAGGTACGATTCTTTTCCGTATCTTTTTATAAAACAGGAGCTGTTTTGGCGATAGTCTGTCTAAATTTAGCGTATGAGCGATTTGGAAGGGCCACTTTTGAGTCTTTCCCGGCCGCTTTTCAGTGAAAAAACGCTCAAATAGCCCCAATTGGCGTTAAACGGAGGATAAAACTCTAGTAAATTCGGCTTGACGGCGTTCAACTTTCATTATCTTTGCCCCATGACCAAATAAAAAGAGAAGGATTATGGCAAGGATTGCGAAGAACTTGACGGAACTGATAGGGAATACCCCTTTGATGGAGCTTTCCGGGTATAGCGGGAAATATGGCCTGAAGCGGAACCTCATCGCTAAGGTGGAAGCCTTTAATCCGGGTGGATGCGTAAAGAGCAGGGTGGCCCTTTCGATGATTGAGGACGCCGAGCGCCGGGGAGTCCTGAGGCCGGGGGCGACCATCATAGAGCCGACGAGCGGAAACACCGGAATAGGCTTGGCGATGGTGGCCGTAATAAAGGGCTATCGCTTGATTCTGACAATGCCCGAAACCATGAGCGTGGAGCGGCGCAACTTGCTGAAGGCGCTCGGGGCGCAAATCGTGCTGACCGCCGGAAGCGGGGGCATGGCGGCTTCCGTCAGCAAGGCGGAGGAGTTGCGTGACAGCATTCCCGGAGCGGTAATCCTTCAGCAGTTCGAGAATCCCGCTAACGCGGCGGTTCACGAGCGGACTACCGGGGAGGAGATTTGGAGAGATACCGGCGGAGAGGTGGCGGCCTTTGTCGCCGGCGTAGGTACGGGCGGGACGATTTGCGGAGTGGCCCGCTCGCTGAAGAGGCATGACCCCGCCGTCCGCGTCGTGGCCGTGGAACCCGCTTCGTCTCCCGTCTTGGAAGGCGGAAAGGCCGGGCCTCACTGGATTCAGGGCATTGGGGCCAATTTTATCCCGAAGCTGTACGACGCCTCTTTGGTCGATGAGGTCATCAGTGTTTCCGACGAGGACGCTATCCGGACGAGCCGCGAGTTGGCTTCGCTTGACGGGGTGTTGGCGGGCGTCTCTTCCGGGGCGGCTGTCCGTGCGGCCCGTGAGTTGGCTTCACGCCCCGAGTACGAAGGCGGAAACGTGGTCGTCTTGCTGCCCGATACGGGCGAGCGTTACCTTTCGACGGAACTGTTCGCCTTTGATGCGTATCCTTTGGATTAGTCACGTCTTTAAGTATGGATAATATAATGAATAGGAGTAATGCGGGAAGCGGGAGATGCGGGATGAGAAGGCGCGTCTTTCCGCTTGTTCTTTTTTTCCTTCTCTCGCCTTTCGCCGTATGCGCCCAGACGTATCAGCAACTATCCGAAAGGGCGGTGGAGTGTATCGAGAAAGATAGTTTCGCTTTGGCGGAGCGGTTGTTATTGCAAGCCTTGAAACTGGAGCCGACAAACGAGAAGAACGCGATGCTGTTTTCCAATCTGGGTCTGGTGCAGCGGCGTTTGGGTAAGTATGACGAGGCGATAGAGTCTTATACGTTTGCCCTGAACTTTGTTCCGTTGTCGGTCCCCATTCTGTTGAACCGGGCCGCCATCTATATGGAAACGGGCAAGATGAACAAAGCCTATCCGGATTACTGTCTGGTGCTCGATGAGGATAAGAGCAATGGAGAGGCCTTGTTGATGCGGGCCTACATCTATATGTCCCGCAAGGACTACGTGAACGCCCGGATTGACTATAAGCGCCTGTTGGAGATTGAGCCGCAAAGCTATAACGCCCGATTGGGACTGGCCACTTTAGAGCAGAAGGAAGGCAAGTTTCAGGCATCGCTTGAGATATTGGACGGAATGATAGCGGAACAGCCGAAGGACGCGGTGCTGTACGTGGCCCGCGCTGACGTTGAGCGTGAGATGAAGCGTGATGAATTGGCGCTGATGGATTTGGAAGAGGCCATCCGGCTAGACCCTTCACTCGTCGACGCTTATCTGCTGCGTGGGGGAATCTATCTGGCTCAAGAGAAAAAAAGGTTGGCTAAGGCGGACTTCGAGAAGGCCATTTCGTTGGGCGTTCCGGCCGCCGACCTTTATGAGCAGTTGAGGGCGTGTAGATAAGAAGCGTCCCGTTGAATCTTAAAAACAGAACATTCTGAAAAACGGAACATTCAGAGCCTTAAAAAAGGCGATAATTCCGACCACGGCTCGCCTCGGACGAAAAGAACGCGTTTCTGCGGCATTAGTGAAATTCAGGATGTCGGCGAATTCGGGAGTATCGTGACACTTGTTTTGATTTAGCGTGAAATGTAGTGCGTATTGCCGTTGGATTTGCCTATGCGGTATCATATAGACATTTCTGTTCCGTTCGGGAAATGAGAGCAATTAGAGACTGAAAAGCGTAAAATCCCCGCTTGATTTACGGGAAAGGGCTGTTTTTCGCGAACGGAAGGGCGACCGCTCGCGAGAAACAGGGCTGCGCTTCATGCCCGGTTTCCCTTTTTCTGTTTCCTCCGAAGTGTGTTTTTATGCGTTTTTCCTCTCGAAAATATGCGAATTTAAGGCGAAAAGACGCGTGAAAACGCGGTTTTTTGTGTTTGTCCGTCGCTAAAAGAACGTTTTTGGCGGATGGATTTCGAGGCCGAATCTTAAAAATAGACCATTTTTTGAGCGTCTTCTCATCTTCGCCTTTCTTCCGTTCCGCAAGCTCCCGAGGCCGAAACGGGAGCTCGCGGAACTATTAAAATGCCAAATTTAAGCGGACATTGAAAATAAAAAGCTCTTTTGTTTTTGTTTTTTCCTTATAATTTGTACATTTGGGCGTTATACTTAGATAAACAATCTTTGTAGTAGCATTTAATGCAAACACCAAATAATTAACCTTTAATAAAGTACAGCTATGAGTTATTTACGATTTGATAAAACTCTCATGACAAACTTGGAAGAGTCCCTTCAGCGGGAGATTCTTCGGACAAACAAGGCGGGAGCTTATCATTGTACGACAATTGTTGACTGTAACACGCGCAAATATCATGGATTGTTAGTGATTCCGGTCCCTAATCTCGATGATGAGAACCATGTATTGCTGTCCTCTCTTGACGAGACGGTGATTCAGCATGGAGCGGAATTCAATCTGGGGTTGCACAAGTATCGGGGCAATCATTTCAGCCCGAACGGACATAAATATATCCGTGAATTTGATTGTGAGCACATTCCGGCGACAACCTATCGCGTCGGCGGAGTGATTCTTCGTAAGGAGAAGATTTTTGTTCACCATGAGAACAGAATCTTGATTCGTTATACGTTGCTTGACGCGCATTCCGCCACGACATTGCGTTTCCGCCCCTTTCTCGCCTTTCGTAGCGTGAGGGAGTATACGCATGAGAACTCGCAGGCTAGCCGCGACTATCAGTTGGTAGAGAATGGGATTAAGACGTGCATGTATCCCGGCTATCCGGAATTGTTCATGCAGCTGAACAAGAAGTGCGAGTTCGTGTTTCAGCCAGATTGGTATAGGGGGATTGAGTATCCGAAGGAGCAGGAGCGCGGGTATGATTTTAATGAAGACCTTTATGTCCCCGGATACTTTGAAGTCGATATCAAGAAAGGAGAAAGCGTAGTCTTCTCGGCGGGTATATCGGAAGTGTCGACCCGTAGGCTGAAGCAAACGTTTGAGGCGGAGGTGGCCGAACGCACTCCGCGCGACAGCTTCTACCATTGCTTGAAGAACTCGGCTCATCAGTTCCACTGTCAGTTGGGCAAGGACCATTATCTGTTGGCCGGTTATCCGTGGTTCGACTGCCGGGCCCGCGACATGTTTGTCTCGCTTCCCGGATTGACGCTTGCGGTTGACGAGCCGGAAGAGTTTGAAAACGTGATGGAAACAGCTGGGAAAGCGATTCGCAATTTCATCAATGGAGACCCCATCGGATACCGGATTTACGAGATGGAGCATCCGGACGTATTGCTTTGGGCGGTGTGGGCCTTGCAGCAGTATGCCAAAGAGGTCTCGCACGAGCGGTGCTATCAGAAATATGGCGATTTGCTGATTGAAATCATAGAGTTCATCAGGCAGCAGAAACACGATAACCTTTTCTTGCATGAAAACGGCCTGTTGTATGCCAACGGAAGGAATAAGGCGATTACATGGATGAACTCTACGGTAAACGGGAATCCGGTAATACCGCGCACGGGTTATATCGTTGAATTTAATGCGCTATGGTATAACGCCTTGTGCTTTATAGCCGACTTGCTCCGTGAGAATGGCGGCGCGGAACTGGCCGATGCGCTTAGCGCGCAGGCGGAAGTGACCGGCCGTTCGTTCGTGGAGGTTTTCCGCAACGAATACGGCTATTTGTTCGACTATGTAGACGGAAATATGATGGACTGGAGCGTGCGCCCCAATATGGTGTTTACGCTTGCCTTTGATTATTCGCCTCTTGACAGGGCGCAAAAGAAACAAGTCCTCGACATCGCGACGAAAGAACTGCTGACCCCAAAAGGCTTACGCTCGCTAAGCCCGAAGAGCGGGGGGTATAACCCGAACTATGTAGGTTCTCAGACACAGCGTGATTACGCCTACCATCAGGGTACGGCTTGGCCGTGGCTGATGGGCTTTTACATGGAAGCCTACCTTCGCATTTATAAGATGAGCGGCTTGTCTTTTGTAGAGCGTCAACTTATAGGCATGGAAGATGAGCTGACTATTCATTGCGTTGGTTCTTTACCGGAACTGTTTGACGGTAATCCGCCGTTCAAGGGACGGGGAGCCGTTTCGTTTGCGATGAATGTGGCTGAAGTGCTCCGTATTCTGAAGTTATTGTCTAAGTATTATTAATAGGAGGAGGAACAAGAAATGAAAGTATTAATGTTTGGATGGGAGTTCCCCCCGCATATCTTAGGCGGTTTAGGGACTGCCAGTTATGGTTTGACAAAAGGTATGTCTCTACAAAAGGATATGGAGATAACGTTCTGTATTCCTAAGCCATGGGGGGACGAGGACCAAAGCTTTCTTAAGATTATCGGAATGAACAGCACGCCTGTGGTATGGCGCGACGTGAGTTGGGACTATGTGAAAAGTCGTGTGGGAAATTATATGGACCCGCAGTTGTACTACGATTTGCGCGACCATATTTACGCTGACTTCAGCTATCTTTATACGAACGACTTGGGATGCATCGAGTTTTCAGGCCGCTATCCGGATAATCTGCAGGAAGAGATTAACAACTATTCTATTGTGGCGGGTGTCGTCGCCCGTCAACAGGAGTTTGACATTATCCATTCTCACGACTGGCTGACTTATCCGGCGGGCATTCACGCCAAGTTGGTGTCGGGAAAGCCGTTGGTTATTCATGTTCACGCTACGGACTTCGACCGCAGCCGGGGAAACGTGAATCCTACCGTGTACGCGATAGAAAAAAACGGAATGGACTACGCCGACCACATCATGTGCGTCAGTGAGTTGACCCGACAGACCGTCATCCATAAGTATTATCAAGACCCAAAGAAAGTCTCTACGGTGCATAACGCCGTCTCTCCTTTGTCGCAAGAGATAATGGACATTGTTCCGCAGAAGAAGCCGAACGAGAAGATTGTCACCTTCTTAGGACGCATAACCATGCAGAAGGGACCGGAATATTTTGTTGAGGCGGCCGCTATGGTGTTGCGGCGTACTCATAACGTTCGTTTCGTGATGGCGGGCAGTGGTGACATGATGGACCAGATGATTCGTCTGGCCGCCGAGCGCGGTATCGCCGACCGTTTCCATTTCCCGGGATTCATGAAGGGAAAGCAGGTTTATGAGCTTTTGAAGGCGAGCGATGTCTATATCATGCCTTCCGTGTCCGAGCCTTTTGGCATCTCTCCGTTGGAAGCGATGCAATGTAGCGTTCCTACCATTATTTCCAAGCAGTCCGGCTGCGCGGAGATTCTGAACAATTGCATTAAGATTGATTATTGGGACATAAACGCGATGGCGGATGCCATTTATTCAATCTGTACCTATCCGGCCATGTATAATTATCTGAAAGAGGAAGGTAAGAAAGAGGTAGACCAGATAAAATGGGAAAACGTAGGATATAAGGTGAGGGCCATTTACGAGGAGGTTATAAAACAATATAGTAAACAATAAAATAAATGATATAAGCTATGAGAACAATCTGTCTTTATTTCGAGATACACCAAATTATACACTTGAAACGCTATCGTTTCTTTGATATTGGTACAGACCATTATTATTATGACGATTATGCGAACGAGGCCGGAATGAACGAAGTGGCGGAACGGTCGTATATCCCGACTCTGAGTACACTGATTGAAATGGTGAAGAAGTCGGAAGGAGCTTTTAAGGTCGCTTTGTCAATCTCCGGCGTCGCGTTGGAGCAGTTGGAGATTCACGCTCCGGCGGTAATCGACCTGTTGCATCAGCTGAACGAGACGGGATGCTGCGAGTTCCTGTGCGAGCCTTATTCGCATGGGCTGTCGTCGTTGGTTAACGAAGAGTGTTTCCGTGAAGAGGTACTCCGTCAGTGCGACAAGATGAAGCAGATGTTTGGCAAGGAGCCTAAGGTATTCCGCAATTCCAGTCTGATTTATTCAGACGAGATAGGAGGAGTGATAGCCTCTATGGGCTTTAAGGGAATGCTGACCGAAGGGGCGAAACATGTGTTGGGATGGAAGAGCCCGCATTACGTATACCATTGCAATCAGGCGCCGAGCTTGAAGCTGCTATTGAGGGATTTTAAGCTGTCGGATGACATTAGCCTGCGTTTCTCTAATTCAGACTGGAGCGAGTATCCTTTATTTGCCGATAAATACATTGATTGGATTGACGCGTTTCCGCCGGAAGAGCAGGTTATCAATATCTTTATGGAACTAAGTGCGTTGGGAATAGCTCAACCCTTATCTTCCAACATTCTTGAGTTTATGAAAGCCTTGCCGGGATACGCGAAGGCTAAGGGAATCACCTTCTCTACGCCGACTGAGATTGTGACGAAGTTGAAATCCGTTTCTCAGCTGGATGTGCCCGATCCGCTGTCGTGGACGGACGAGGAGAGGGATACGAGCTGCTGGTTAGGTAACGTATTGCAGCGCGAGGCCTTTAACAAGCTGTATAGCGTTGCCGAACGGGTACATCTTTGCAACGACCGTCGCGTTAAGCAAGACTGGGACTATCTGCAAGCCAGTGGCAATTTCCGTTTCATGACGACGAAGAATACGGGAATCTGGCTGAATCGGGGCATTTACGATTCACCTTATGACGCCTTTACCAACTATATGAATATTTTGGGAGACTTTATCAAGCGGGTGGATTCTCTCTATCCGATGGATATAGACAATGAAGAGCTCAACTCATTGTTGACGACAATCAGGAATCAGAATGAGGAAATCGCCGAATTGCAGAAAGAGGTCGCTAAGTGGCAGGCTAAGGCGGAAAAGGAGATAGCCAAGACCGCCAAGAAGACGACGGTAAAGAAAGAAACCAAGAAAGCCCCTAAAACGGTTGGAGATTCAAAACTAGAAAAGACAGAGGCATAGTTTCTATAGTGTAATGGGGAACACGGGTCGCCTTTATCCGAAGAAGGATAAGGGTGGCCCGTGTCGTTTTTGTGCCTGTTTCCGTCGGTAGGGATAGCTAAAATGTATTATAGCGTCCTCCTGATTGTTGTATACCGATGGCCCGATTCATGTACATCGGTTGGACGGTTCTTGTAGATGAACCGCTCGGCTTCCCTCCCCAATCGCTCCATTAGAAAAACCCTGTCATTCTGTTGGACAGGAACGAATGTGTGGTCATAACACCTTGTTTGTTAAATAACTTATTATCAACGCCTTATTTCCCATTCGAGAAATAGCCCTGTTTCTCGCGAGCCGTAGGGCTGTTTCTCGTGAGCCGTAGGGCTATTTCTCACGAACCGTAGGGCAGCCTCTCGCGCGTGAGACGTATCTCTCCCATTCGATGTCGAACGAGGCGCGAATCGTGTTGGTGAGGAATATAAAGACGGAAGCCCGCTGCCTCGTGAGAGAGGGGCGGACTTGGGTATGAGGCGTCGGCGTTCGCCGAGGAATCCGTCAGCGGAGTTTATGTCTTTTTATTTTCATAAGCGTTGTGTTTTAATTGGTTAATAATCTATTTAATCGCTTTCAACAGTTGCTCTTTCAGGGTTCCCGTGCCGGGGAATCCGACGCTTCGGTAGGTGACGTTCCCCTTCCGGTCCACCACGAAGTAGGTGGGTACGCCCCTTAGCTTGAGGCTCTCCGAGAGATAGCGCCATTGCGCCTCCGTCAGCCTGAAGTGCTCGCCGGGGATGTCGGTTATCATGTTCTCCCACGTGCTTTGGGGCGAGCTTTCGCCCGTGACGTACACGTAGACGATGTCCTCCTTCTTCAGCTCCTCTTTCAGCGGGCGCATCAGCTTGTGGGCCGTCCGGCAGGGGCCGCACCACGTGGCCCAGAAGTCCACGAGCAGCGTGTGGCCGCTGAACTTGGAGAGGATGGACGGGAAGAGCCGCTCGTTCGTCACGTCGCCCACCTCGTTGACGGTGAAGCCCTCCTTACGCTTGTTCTCCTCAATGACGCGCAGCAGCCGCCGGTTGGCTTCCGCGAGCAGGTCGAGGTAGGCGGGGGAGGAGAGCGACCGGAGTCTCGCTTCCTGTTCGGCGGTCAGGGGATTGAACTCCTTGACGGACTGGTAAATCCAGATAGCCTCGGAGTTGTCGAACAGCGGACCTTCCCTGCTGCCCGTCATTTCGGTGAGCTTTTGCTTTATTTCGTCGGAATAAATCAGGTTGATGTAGTTTTCGGCGTATATGGCCTTGAGGGTGTTGATAGAGGCGAGTTCCTTCAGCGTGTCGTAATAATCCTCGGGAATGTCGATACGGGTGTCTCTGTAATACGTCATCGCTTCATCCTCGCTGAGCTTGTGGGCGATGACGTAAGCGTCTTTGAGATACATCTCCGTATCAAATAGGCTTAGTGCCGCGTTGATGTCCAATGTGATGTTCAGCAGCTCCTCGCAAGCGCCGCTTAGCTTGGCCCGTTCGATGTCCTTCCGACTGTCGGCAAGCTTGGTCAGCAGGTAGCTCTTGAACTCTGCCGGAGTTTTGCCCGCGATGTCCTTGCTGAACTGCGAATAGTCGTCGGTTCCTAATGAAAGGTCGCCCCGATAGCTCTCCCGCTCTTGTTGCAGTCCGGCCAAGTAGCCCTTGTAGTAGACCGCCTCTCCGTAGCTCTTGTTCTTGGGTTGTAGCCTCGACTGCCTCCGGCACATCTCCCTCGGGTTCACCGTCACGTCGGTCTCTTCGCCGGGAGCCACGAGGCAGGTGACGAATCCGAACGGAAAGGCCAACCGGACACTCGCTACGCAAGGCGCTTCAATCTCTATGCGAAACGTGCCGTCATCGTTGACTGGCAGCGAGCTTTCTTCTCCCTGTTCGGTCAGCGACAGACCGTGCGTATAGGCCCGTACGCGCAGGTTCATCTCCTTCCGGTAGTCGAGTATCCTTCCGGTCAGCACGGCTTTCCCGTAGGCCAGTTCGGGTTGAGGCAGCGTGTCTCGCCTGTCCGGGTACGATGGCTTTTGGGGGAGCTTAGACTTGTCGAACTTCCTGCCCTCCAACTGTATTCCCCAGATGTTGTAAGCTCCCTCGAAGTCCCCTTCCGAGAAGTCGACGGTAGAGACCGTCCTCGGCAGGGGAGGGAAGATGAGCTGAAACTCCGCTTCTCCCGATTCGGGCATCCAGAACTCCTTGTCCAACGTAATGCCTACTCCTCTCCGTATAGGGTATAGTTGTCCATCCTCGTCTCTAAGGAAACTGCCTTTAGCGATTTTTATCCAGAAGTGTGGACGGTAGTATGCCTTGACGTACATGGTCGTGGCGGTGTCTTCTCTTACGATTCTGTCAATCTCGATGCTTGTTGAGCTCCATGCGGTAAAGGCGGGGCGCTCCACTGTCTTGGTTTTTGCCTGCGTAGCGCATACCGTGCAAGTGAGGAGGCTGATGAGCCATACGAATGTTTTCATATCCGTTAGTATTTAGCTTGAGTGCCACAAATTTAGGATAAAAAAGAGACGGAGAGCCGTTTTCCGTCCGAAAACTGGCTCTCCGCCCGCTCTTTTTCCTTGTTTCGGGAGATTCGCGCTACTGTTTCTTTCCGTAGCCCACGATAACGACGTCGTTCTCTCCCGCCGGTTCGCCGTCATACTCTGTACCTTCCAGCTTGAATACGAAGCCCATCTCGTAGGTTGCCTCCACAGGTTTTCCATTCATTTTAGCGGGAATCCATTTAGGCATCCCCTTGACGATGCGTATGACCTCGGCATCCAATTCGGGCGATACCTTCTTGAGCTTGATTTCAATGACGTTACCGTTCTTGCTGATGGTAAACTGGCAGCGTACTCGCCCTTGCACTCCCGCTTCCTGCGCCTTTATCGGGTACTTCGCGTTTAGCGCGAAGTACCGCATTATGGCCTGCTCTCCTCCGGGAAATTGGGGAGATTTAACCGTGGTGTCATTGGAGGTTGGTTTCACTTCGGAAACTACGATTTTCTCGGTCGTGCGAGCCACGGTATCCACATTACTGACGACCATGAGCAGCGCAGCCAACGGAAGGAACATCGCGTATTTCGTCCTTCCGATTCCTTTAGTCTTTTTCTTGTTCATCATTTGAATCCGTTTCTTTAAAGGTAAAACATTGAAATTATTTGAGAGTTTTGCTATAGCCTTGCGATGGGCCAGTCCCAACAGATGGTATTGATAGGCCTTGCTGTCGTACCCCCTCTCCACCACCTTGCGGTCGGCCATATATTCTAGATTGTCCCTCACCTCCCGCTTCATCAGCCAAGCGAAGGGGTTGAACCAACAGATGACGCACGTCAGTTCGCCGAGGATAACGTCGACGGAGTGCCCTTGCAGGGCGTGCGTTCGCTCGTGAGTCAGAATCTCTTCCAACTCGCTTTCCGTGTGCGCTTCGGGGCAGACGAATATCCACCGGAAGAAGGAGAACGGGCTGTCTCCTTTCTCTAAGCGATAAATCCGTATACCTTTTATATTGTCTTTAGGACAACGAAGTTGCAAGCGAACGATGCTGAACAACTGGATGAAGAAGCGGAGCGCAAGCGCGGCCACTCCCGCCCAGTAGATTGCCCCGAGCATCTTTGGCAACCATTCCTGCCAGTCTGCTTCTTGCGGGACGGGCATTGTTGTTTCCGGCACAATGACGGCGGCATAGAGATTCACTGCGGCCACCATTGGCTCGTTGGTCTTAATCCACTCCTGAATGTTCAGCAGCGGATAGAGCGCCGACACGGCGAAGAAGCACAGCAGCGTCACCCTTCGCCACTGGAAGAAGGTGTCCTTGTAGAAGAACAGCCGGTAGAAGGCGTAGAAGATGGCGAGCGCCACGTTCACCTTCAGGAAGTATGCGAGTTCCGGAGTCATGGTGATGCGTCTTTTACGTTAGTCTTCCTTGCCTTTCTCTATCAGCTCGATGATTTCCTTCAGGTCGTCGGCCGAGATTTTCTTGTCCCGGGCGAAGAAGGACACCATCTCCTTGTACGAGTTCTCGAAATAGTTGCGCACCACTCCGCTCATGAAGTGCCGCTTGTACTCGTTCTCCCGGATGGCCGGAGTGTACAGATAGGTGTTTCCTATGCGCTTGGCGCGGACGTACCCCTTGCGTTCGAGGTTCTTCACGATGGAGGCCACCGTGGTGTAGGGCGGTTGTGGAGGGTCATACTTCGCCACGATGTCCTTGACGGAGCAGCTTTGCAGTTCCCACGCGTAAATCATCGCCTCTTCTTCTTGTGTAGTCAGTCTTTCCATACGAATATCTCTTATTACGAATTCTTCGCAAATCTACGAAATGTTCGTAATAAAGTGTAGAGTAGTAGGTTAAATGATGTGAATCGTCGGGAAATAAATCCTCTTACGGTCGGATTTACTTCCTATGCGCTGTGGAGCTGTGCTTTGTAAATCGGCGTTTCCTTAACCGCAAGGAGGCTTTTTCGATTGCGTGCTTGTTCGGCTCCTTTGGCAGTGCGGGAACAGGAGTATGGCTTGCGGTATGTCTTGCCGTTCGGGTGGCTTCCCCGGCATCTGCATGCTCAGAACACGCCGGGGATGGTCTCTTGCTTCACCTCGATGTTCTTGAACTGTCCGTTCAGGCTTGTCTCCTCGTCGGGGTTCAGCTCTATGGCTTTCTTCATGTCGTCTACGGAGCCTTCCTTGTCGCCGTTCAGTAGCTTGGCCCGTCCTCTCTCCTTGTAGGCCTCGGCGAAGTTGGGGTTCAGCTCAATGGCCTCGTCGAACAGCTCGATGGCTTCGGACGGACGGTTCAGGCCGCTGAGCAGTTGTCCGAGGCTAAGGTACGCCTGTTCGTTGAACGGGTTGATTTCGATAATCCGTCGGTAATCGTTTTCCGCCTCTTCCGTCTTTCCTTCTGCCTCCCTCACCTTGCCCCGCAACAGCAGGGCGGCTTCCTCGTCGGGATTTAGCGACAGAATGGCGTCGATATCTTCCATTGTTTCCTTGTACTGCCTCATGCTTAGCAGCGCTTCTGCCCTTGCGAGCCGGGCTTCCGTGAAGTCATCCTTCAGTGCGATGGCTTTAGTCAGGTGGGCTATGGCCATCAGACCGTCGTTCAGGCCTTTGCGGGCCTTTCCCCTCAGGTAGTGCGCCACGGCATTGCCTTCCTCGATGGCGATGGCCTTGTCGGCCGCCGCTTCCATTGCCGGATAGTCTTCCTGCATGTAGCACACGTTGGCCAGTGTCAGGAAGGCAGAGGCCGACTCGGGTTTCATGTCGGTCATCTTTTCGAGCAGCTCCCTCGCTTTCTCCAATTCCCCCGTCTGCGCGTAGATTTGGCTAAGGTACCCCATCGTTTCGAAGTCCTTCTCTATGGCCAACGCCTCGGTGAAGCACTTCATGGCGTAGTCTATCCGTCCCATCCGCTGCGCGCGCATTCCGTCGTACTTGAATATCTCGAATCGTTTCCGGTCGTTTTTTCGTTTCTCCTCTTCCGGCGTGTCTGTCTTTCCTGAAAAGAAAGACTTGAAAAAGTTAGGCATTGTTCCGTTGTTTTTTGGTTCTGCCTGCAAATGTATGAACAGTTTTTGGATAATCCGTTCCTAAGCCTGTTTTATTTCGTCCTAACTGAGAAGCTGTTTTGAATTTCTACAAAAAGTTTTTCTTAGCTTGACGTTATCTGTTTTCGTGTGCGCTTTGGATGATTCAAATCATCGCACGATAAATTCAAAACAGCTTCTGAAACATATAACTTCTTAGTTTCTTGTAGATTGGTGGAAGCGTCTGCGGATTTGTCCGGGACGCTTTCTTTTTATGCGTACACCGCCCGGTTTCCGCATCCGAAAAATGTTCTATTTTTAAGATTTCCCCCTTCCGGCACACCGGTCAAAACCTTCCTTTTAGCCGCCGCGGTATGCGAAAAAACGCATAAAAACCGTATATTTTGGTCCGAAATCGCATATTTATGCAGTCCTCAGACGCTTTTTCGGCGGAAGGGAGGGGCTATCCGG
>CASDXF010000048.1 GCA_949285075.1 uncultured Bacteroides sp.
CAGCGAGATAAAAGGGAGAGACAATAAGAAGGAGGGAAAGGAACGGAAAGAAGGTACACATTATATATATTATATAGGCAAAAAGGAAAAGGGAAAAGGCATAAAGTATCAAATACGGAATGGCGTAACGCACCTTACTTAATGAAACGTTACGTCACAACAAAATCTTTCCGATTTGTTTATGCTATATTTGCAGCAAACGCATAAATATAGTACAAAATGGCAAATATTACATTCAAACGTCTGACAGAATCGGACTATAGCGAGTTCCGCAATGATGTGAAAGATATATTTTCCATCTCGGTCATACGAGAGTTCGGCTTGTCAAAAGAAGACGGAAGCATTATATCCGACAAGGATATTGACTCATCTTTATATAATTCGCAATGCGAGGCTTATGCCATTTACGCAGATAATGAGAAAGTCGGTGGCGCCGTAATTAAGATAGACGAAAACACTCACCATAATTGGTTGGATTTATTTTATTTGTACCCAAACAAGCATGGCAAAGGACTTGGACAGCAAATATGGCGGAGAATAGAATCAAAATACCCACAAACAAAAGTTTGGCGTTTAATTACTCCTTATTTTGAAAAACGAAACATCCACTTCTATGTAAACAAATGCGGTTTTAAGATTGTGGAGTTCTTCAATAAAGCCCATCGTGATCCAGATAGGCCAATCAGCGAGCAGCCCTTTCATGACGAGTATTTTGTATTTGAGAAAGAAGTGATAGGGTAAATACCCCATCCGGCAGTTCTCTATTTTTTTACAATAATGATAAATCGTATGCAAAGTCAAAGCTCTACTTTTGCAGATGAAATATAAATTCCTATTCCCCTATAACGATGACAAATTTAGGGCGCATGATATTGGAAAACTTTACCAAACTCTACGAGAATTGGCTCATGGATTTGTGGAAATAGATTACATTAACGGTGGAGCTTTAACAAACGCATTCAGTGTTCAGCATAAGCATCCGCAAGGCCGCGGCGGGCAAACGTGTCTACACCGCGTTTTTTACGCAGAAAGATAATCACAGTACATGAATGCGACATAACATAAGAGTCTATACTTCCCTGTCTACTCCTAAGCCAAACAAGGCAAAATCCCCTAAACAAGGGTCATCCGGAAACACCGTTCTCAAAGCGTCTGTTATACGACACGCGTTATATAAAGAGAAGGCCGCAGAATCCGTTAAACCGAGAGAATAAGCGACTCGACAAACATGAGTATCCAAAGGGATAATCAGTTCTCGAGAGTCAAAACTCTCCCAGATTCCAAAATCAACCTCAGAATTTTTCCTTATCATCCAACGTAAAAACATGTTCAACTTCTTCTGAGGACTTTTACTGGAGACTTCGAGAAATGAGCACAATCTTTCCATCGGGGTTCCCGCATACGTTCGTAAACAATCTTCCAAGCTGTCATACACAGAATAAGCTTCATACAAACGACGGAAGTAACCGTGAAAATCGGCGTATGACAACATGCGATAAAAACTTTTTGTCGCATTTGGCGGAAAGTCTTGTTCCCAGCGCTTCGACAGCACATACCGGGCGGGAGAATTTTCCATCAATCGATGCAATTCCTCCGCCTTTATCAAAATCTGCTTCCTGTTTCCGAAGCTCATGACAGCTGTCAGCAAGCCACTCGTTTCTATATCACGTTTCTGAATATAACGATGGGGAAAGCGTATAGGGTCGTTCTCTATGAAGCTAGCACAATGATATTTATACGCCGCTAAAATCAGCTTATTCTTTATTTCGTCATTCATCTACAGAATAAAAGTTGAGGCAAACCTTACGTTAAAAACAGTTTCGCCAGACTCCTCTTAGAGCCTGTTTAAATTTTGCTCGGGTTTATTTTGAGAGTCCTTTTGAAGTATGCTTTTTTCGATTCCGCAAGAAGAATAACTGGCTATCTAACGAACGGAACCGGGAAAAGAGACCTAACTAAATCACTCAAACGAAAAATATAAACGACTCCAAATAAAGCCTGAGAAAAACAGGCCTCATAAAATAAAAAAAGGGAAGTCTCACGACTTCCACCTTTCTTCTAACCTTAAAATCAAAATCTCTATGAAAAAAACGTATGACAAAAGTAGACGTTTTATCCACAAGTAAATGTTAACAAACCATACAAAGAAAAAACGAAACGTAAAAGCCTGTTATTTATATGGTTTTGTCAGGTCTCTTTTTCCGGTTCCGTTCGTCAGATAGCCAGTTATTCTCCTCGCAAAACCGGAAACATACCCGAAAAAGACTCCCCAAATAAATCCCGCAAAATTCAAACAAGTTCATAGCCGCGGAAACGGACATTTAACCATAACATTTCACGCACGAAACAGCTCATTATCTGCGCTTTACCTTACGCTTGAGAAACAGCCCTATCTCTCGCGAGCCACCGCCCTATCTCTCGCGAGCCGCAGGGAAGTCTGACAAACGAAAAGGATTAACGTGAATCTTCCGCATCGCGAGAGCGAAAAAACATACCCGAAAAGGCCCTTCAAAGTCTCGGGCAAAATTTAAACGGCAGGCTCTAATACGCACAAGAGAACCTAAGCCTCAAATTCTCTACTTATTAGGGTTAACAAGCGTGAATAAACGGGGCTGAGCCTCAACAGGGAAGGTACCCCTATAATGTACATTTGCTCCCTTGCCCGAGTCATGGCCACATTCAATTTCCGGTCTATTAAAGCTCCATCCTCTTCCATCGTATTAGACAACTGCTTCAATTGATAAGGATAATTGATGCAAGATGAGTAGATTATTACATCTCGCTCACTTCCCTGAAAACGCTCTACGGTATCCACCAATATCCGGTTCAATACAGGAATGCCAAGTTTTCTTATATAGCTTTTAATCAACGCTATCTGACTGCGATAAGGCGTAATAATCCCTAACGTACGATTCTCGTCGAACATCTCCGGATGGCGCTCGTATACTTTTCTCGTCAAATCGGCCACAATAGCCGCTTCCGAATGATTTACTTTGGCCGAAAGGCTCTCTCTATCTGGAAGAGAGGGGCAAAAGACGAGGCGGGACGTATTCCCCCAACTTTCTGTCTGGTGAGGTAATCCTAAAGACAGTAACCGGTTTCCATAAAAGGCGCCATTAGCAAACCGAGCGACTTCCGGGTGCATCCGCCCCTGATAACATAACATATCATACAGATAGTCCGACGATGTCCGGCGTACATGACGATAAAGCCGCTCGAACAATGAGTCTCTCAGGTTAGTCAGCCCTATGTGACGTAACGTCTCATCGGTCACAGCCGAATGTTCCGCACTCTGCAATACGACAGCGGGCAACTGCTTATGGTCTCCTATCAGAATAAATTTGTCGATTCCATCGCCACCATCTTCCGAACGGGCGCAAAGAATGCCTAATAATTGCGGCTCCAATATTTGCGTAGCCTCATCAACAATAGCCACGTCAAAACGCATCAGCCGAAAAAGTTCCGGCTTCCCGGAGACGGCAGCCACCGTCCCGACCATGACACGGCATCGGTGAAGCCGCTCGTACACCTGCGAGCGACGAGAGCAGTCGGCCAAGACATTCTCCATCAGATGCGGACGATAGGCTTCGTCGCATGTCAGCTCATTTCCTATCCGGATATACTCTATACTCGGACAAATTGAATCTACCGACTTGCAAATCTCGTCAACCGCGCGATTCGTATAAGAAAGCAAAAGTATTCGTGTCTCCGGTTCAGCGTAAAAAGCTTCCACCATTTTCTTTAATGCGCGGGAGGTTTTTCCTGTTCCCGGGGGGCCAACCAGAAGAAAATAATCCTTCGCCGCCTTAGCCTTCAAAACCACCCGAGAAAAGTCATCGGTCGCCTCGGCTATCTGACGCTCATAGGAAAAATCCGTCTCGGCGGAGCGCAATGTCAACAGCAAGTCACGCCGCCGTTGTGTAGCCGACAGAAAAGCGTAAAGTCCCTGATACATGAAACGAAAGGTCGTATCCATCACGTCATGTTCAATGGCATAAAGGCTAGATTCCGGCAATACCGAGCGGTTTCGCTGAGCAGCACGGAGGCGGACGCTTACCTCGTGTTCCGTGATATATTCAACGCTACCCTTAAATACCATTTTGTTGGTTACATTATCCCCTCCACCATTACACTCGTAAAGCACGACAGCATCCCCCGTACGAAAGTTCGGAAGAAAATCTTCATCCACCTTCCCCGTACGGACCATCACTAAATGAGGCTTTCGTTCATCCGTCGCATGGCTCTCCTTTATCCGAAGGCCGTAGATAATCTCTCCCGCGTCACGTTTCTCCTCCAATGTTGAGAGCCATAAGGAAGCCGCTCCCCCGCATCCTTCGTGCTCGACATCGCCAGACTTGGCTGTATAAAGTTCTCTAGTTATGAAATTGTATGAAGCATAAAAATAGCTTCTTTCGAGCGGGGAAAGAGATCGAAGCTTTTCTTGAAAACGGTCAATAGAAGGACGCAGATAATTCTCCCAGAAATAGCCCGACAAGTTCTTCTCGTTAAGCGCCAACGAGTTAATCTCTCCCAACCTCATGGCTGTATATTCCGTGCTGTTTGTCATTTGAAGAGTATACTCGTCCGCCACGATGCGGTTGCGCAAGTCAATCGCCCTCTTCACCATAGCCCACGAGGCCCGAGCGGGATAGAGTAGCGGATAACGAGTATATAGCAGATAAGCCTTTACTTTCCGGTGGTCCATCCCCATACTATATTGAAGCACCGCCAGATAAAGCAACATCTGTACCCAGTTATTTTCCTTCGGTTCTATCTTGCCTCGAATAGCATACTCATCAGCCTTCCCCGACTTCATCTCAACAAAGGCAGACATATCCCTCTGCATATAGTCAAGCCGTCCTTGCAGTCCTAAAGCCTCGCACATATAAGAAGGCTCAAGCACAGCGTCCATCTTATCCAATTCATAGCCTTCCATGCGAAACGTCTCATTTACGGTCTCCCGTATATGTTCAAAGTGTAGCTTACAGTCGTCGAAAAACTGGCGTTCCATCCTCGGGTCACGCAAGTCGGCACAAGCGGCCAACTCAATGGGATAGCGACGAAAGGCCTTGCGCATGCAGTCGAGGTAGTCTACACTGTCCCGGGCGTGAATCCACTCATCGAGGAAAAGGTTGGCGATGTTTCCCAGCAAAATAGGGCGGGCATTTTCAACGGGAGTCAATCGAGAGAGAAAATAATTACCGGGATGATGACCATATTCCCTAAAGCATTCCGCAAGGGCGCTGATGTCTATCATGTAATCCGGTTCGAGCACGATAAAGGACGGCAAAAGCGTACCGTCCTCTTCAACCGCCACGTCTAGCAGGTTGAGTTGCGCATGCCTCCAGAGTCGACGGCACGTCTCGGCAAACTCTTCGTTGAGTTGCGGTATATTATAGCGAACCAATAGTGGCTTCTCAACCACCTCATCCGCCGGAATCACGTACAGATACCGCTCGTCCGCCTTCTGAAAGCAGACTCGCATCCGCCTAAACCAACGACGAGCGAAAGGAGCCGACTGGTAGGTTGCGTCAGCTTGAGGTAACATCCGATAAAGTTCGGGAGGAATGTCTTCACGAGAAAGCCGCCGGACAAGGAAAGCCAGTGTCTTGGCATCCCTCAGTAGACGCTCACGCAGAGGCGCAGCTCTCTGGTTCAGTATGTCGTTCGATGTAAGCCGAAAGGTATGCAGCCTGTTCTGTTCGGCAATCGAAAGGCCAAGACGGGCCGAAAGGTAACTAATCCTCGCCGAAAGATCGGTCATTTGCAAACTCTCGTTACGGGATTGTTCCCGGCAGATGCGTTCTAACAGGTCACGCATTCGCCCATACCCCGCCGCAAGCCCGTCCTCGCCCGTTTCACAAACGGAACGCAACAGCTCATAAGCCTCTTTAGCTTCGTTTTTATCCATATTTCTCCGTCATTCTTCTCCGCCAGAGCCGAGGCGGAAATTTATAAAAAACGGCAAAGGGAGAAGAACCGCTGCGCTAAACGCCTGTTACAGTCCTTCTCCCCTTGCCTACCCAAACGCATCCGGCAGATACCATCACTCCTTAGTACTCAGAGTCGCCTCTTCCGCCTGCTCCTCGCCTTCCGGAACGTCATCTTCCTCACTATCGTCCGCTACGCCTTTTTTCTTGTCTCTTACCATAAGTATACTCATCTCATAGAGCAAGTAAAGAGGTATCGCCACTACACTCAACGTAAAGGGGTCGCTCGTCGGGGTTATGACGGCGGCCAATATCACGATAACCACAATGGCATGCCGACGGTACTCCCGTAAAAAAGATCTGGTAATCAACCCCATGAGCGAAAGCAACCACGTAACGAGCGGAAGTTCGAAGGCTAATCCCATACAGAGTATAAGCATCGTAAAGTTATCGATATAAGAATTAAGCGAGAGCATATTCTCTATCGATGAACTCAGCATATAGCCAGACAAAAAGCGAAGCGCTAACGGGAAAACCATGAAGTAGCCCATCAATACACCGATGAAGAACATCACCGTACCCAACGCCAACGCTTTTACCACCCCCTTCTGCTCTTTAGGATAAAGGGCCGGCCGCACAAAACGCCATATCTCAAAAAAGAGATAAGGCACAGCGGTAACGACCGAAAGCATGAGTGAGGTAGTCATATGTATGAAGAAGGGAGCCCCCAGATTGATATTGACAATCTTGACATCCATACTCTGGGTAAAAAACTCGTCATCTAAATGGAGTTTCTCCCCAATAAAACGCAAGAAATCGTAAAAGGCAAAATCGTTGTGACACGGAGCCAGAATTACGTTGTCGAACAGATAGGGCATGGCAATAAAATAGCCAACCGCAAGTACTATCCATACGCCTATTACCCTTACTAATACCCAACGCAGGGTTTCCAAATGGTCCCAAAAGGTCATTTCGACCATCTTGCCTTCTCTCACTTGTTCGTGTCCGCGGGTTTATCCAGTTCTTCCTTTGCCTTATTGATTTCCTCTTTCGCGTCGTTCACTCCGTCCTTGAAGCTTTTCACGCCCTTGCCTAAGCCACGCATCAGTTCGGGAATCTTCTTTCCGCCGAACAAAAGAAGTATTACGATGAGAATGATAATCCACTCGCCGCCGTTAGGCAGGCCTAATAATAATAAGTTTGTCATAGGTGATAATCTGTTTTTTAGTTCGGCGCGAAGATAATGCTTTCACTACAGAAAAGACGAGATTTCGCCGAGTTTTTGAATATTTTAGTTGACGCTTACGAAAAGCCCCGTAAACCGTCTTGAAGAGCGTTCTATCCTACTCTATCGCGACGCCCCCGCCTTATAAGCGGCGAAAAGGGCGTCACAATAAGAGTCAATCTTGAAAATAAATTCGCTTTACCCTTGTCGAGATGCCGGTCAACACCTCGTAAGGGATAGTTCCCAACTTATCCGAGAGCACCGTAACGGGTAAGTCATCACCGAAGATAACGGCCTTGTCCCCCTCACGACAGTCAATTCCGGTCACGTCTATCATGCACACGTCCATACAGATATTTCCGACGTAAGGAGCCGGCTTACCGTTGACCAGACAGTAAGCGTTTCCCCGTCCCAAATGGCGGTTTAGTCCGTCGGCGTATCCAATAGGAATGGCGGCTATGCGCGAGGGACGGGTCAACCGGCCCATACGGCTGTAGCCAACCGTGTCCTCCTCAGGCACGTCGCGTATCTGAAGAATAGTGGTTTTCAGGGTACTGACGTTGCGCATGACGGAGTTATCTATGGGATTAATACCGTACAAGCCTATGCCGAGGCGTACCATGTCGAACTGCGCCTCGGGGAACCGTTCAATGCCCGCCGTATTGCAGATATGGCGCAGAATCTTGTGAGGGAAAGCGGCCTGAAGCTCCCGCGCCCCCTCCTCGAACAGCTTTATCTGCCGACGGGTAAAGTCGTCGAACTCGGGCGAATCGCTTCCCGCAAAATGAGAGAACACCGAGCGGGGAATAACGGCGCTTTGCGCGCCCAGACAACGTATCAGCTTCGGTATTTCCTCTAGCGAGAAGCCCAATCGGTGCATTCCCGTATCCAACTTGATGTGCACGGGAAAGTTTGTAATCCCTTCTTTTTCGGCCGCCCGTATCAACGCTTCCAACAAATGGAAGCTATACACCTCCGGCTCTAGCTTATGGTCGAACATAGTCTTGAAAGCAGTCAGCTCCGGATCCATAATGATGATGGAAGCGGTGACGCCCGCCTTGCGCAGTTCCGCCCCTTCGTCGGCCACGGCCACAGCCAGATAGTCGACATGATGCTCCTGAAGCGTCTTGGCAATCTCGTACGAGCCCGCCCCGTAAGCGGCCGCCTTAACCATGCACACCATCTTCGTATCGGGGCGGCGAAGCATGGAGCGATAACGGTTCAGATTGTCCACCATCGCGCCGAGATTCACCTCCAGTATTGTCTCGTGCACCTTCTGTTCCAATTCCTCCGACAGTAGGTCGAACCCGAACGTCCGCGCTCCCTTAATCAAGATGACCTCCGAGCGCAAAGTCTTAAATACATCCGACTTCAGCAACTCTTCCGTATTCGGGAAGAAATAACGTTCCGGCACTTCTTCAAAATAAGCGGTCGACGAGGAAATCTCCCGTCCCACGCCAATGAGCTTGTCCACCTTCCTGCCCCGCATCAGCTGAGCCACCCGGTAATAAAGCTCCGAAGGCCGCTGCCCCGTCTCCAAGATGTCAGACAGAATCAGCGTCCGTTTCAGCCCGTTCTTCTCCGAACGTCTGGCAAGGAAGTCAAGGGCGATGTCCAGCGAAGCGAGGTCGGAGTTATAACTGTCGTTTATCAATACGCAGCCGTTCTTTCCTTCCTTCACCTCCAGTCTCATGGCCACGGGCTCCAATCGCTCCATGCGCTCGGTAATCTTCTCCGCCGGCGTCATCAGGTAGAGGCAGGCGGCCAGACAGTTGAGGGCGTTCTCTATGGATGCGTCATCGACGAAAGGAATGCGGAAGGTATTATCCATGTCGAGATATCGGTACGAAATCGTCGTGCTCTCCTCCCCCTTCACGATACGGCTGATGTAGAGCGGCCTCTCCACATCGGTACGGCTCCACGCAATCTCGCGGGCCGTAAGCATCGACTTCGCCACGCAAGCGCTTATCAGTTCGTCGTCCCCGTCGTAGATGACGACCTCGCAATCCTGAAACAGGGAGAGCTTCTCCATACACTTCTCCTGAAGCGAGGCGAAGTTCTCCTGATGGGCCTCGCCTATACTGGTAAGAATTCCTATCGTCGGCTTAATGATGCGCTTCAAGGCCTCCATCTCTCCCATCTCGGAAATGCCGGCCTCGAAGATGCCCAGTGCCGTCTCCTCGCCCAACTGCCACACGGACAGCGGAACGCCTATCTGCGAGTTGTAGCTCCGGGGCGAGCGCACGATGCGGAAATCGGGGCTCAGCAACTGATGGAGCCACTCCTTGACAATCGTCTTCCCGTTGCTTCCGGTGATTCCGACTACAGGCATGGTAAATTTCTCCCTATGCGTCTCCGCCAATTTCTGCAAGGCTCTCAGCGGACTGGGAACAAGCAGGAAATTCGTGTCTCCAAACTTCTCCCCCTCGATGGCGGAAAAGTCCTCTTCACGCAGCACGAAGTTACGCACTCCCCGCTCGTACAGGTCGGGAATGTAGCGCACCCCGCTGCCCCTTCGGGTGGTCAGGGCAAAAAAGAGAGTCTCCTCGGGGAAACTCAGGGAACGGCTGTCTGTCAGCAGCCAGTCAATAGTGGCTTCGCGTTCGCCTAACCTTCGGGCGTTGACGCACTTCGCTATGGTTTCAATCGTATACGACATGATTCTTTCTCTTTTTGGAAATCTAAGTACGGGTATTTTCCGTTAAGTCGCTCCATTTTTAACACAATTTGTCCTAAAAAGCGTTGATAGGCTTCCGACTCCGGATGGAAGGGCCGATGGGCGAGCCCACGGGTTATCTCCCCCACTTCGGCGACGACGGCGCGGGTCTCGTCCGAGAAAAACGTGTCCGAGAAGCGCTCCCATAAATAACGCACGGCCAAAGGAGAGGGATGGAGCATGTCGTCGGCGTAGAAGCGGTAGTCCCTGAGCTCGTCGAGCTGTATCTCGTAAGAGGGAAAGTAGAACGTCCGTTCGGGAAAAAGCCGCTGAAGGCGGTCGACGGCGAGCAGCAGCGTCGCCTTGCTGACCTGATTGGCGTGCAGCCCGTCGCGTATGTGCCTCACGGGACTGACCGTGAAGAGCACTTTCAGGTCGGGGGCGAGCGCAAAAAGCGTCGGCAACAAGGAGGCGTACACCTCTACGGCCTCGTCTGGAGAGAGCAGGCGACGGAGGAAGCAGCTGTCGGGCAGCTTATGGCAGTTGGCCACCACACGCCCCGTCTCCCGCCGTTCGTATACATAGGCCGTACCGAAGGTTATCATCAGCCAATCCAAACGGGGCAAGACCGAATGCGCCTGACCGATACGGCCGTTAATCCGCTCCAGCGCCTCCGCGGGAAGCGGGGCCGAGAAATCGCCGTGGTGCATGGGGCTGTGCCACAGGTCACGGTAGAAAAAGAGGTCTCCCTCCACATATCGCCTTCCGCTTACGATGTCCGTCAAGGCGGCGGCTATGGAGAGCGGATTGTACAGGATGCCAAAGGGGTTTACGTCGATGTCGAACTTACTTTCCGCCATCAGGCGACCCATGTTCTCGGCGAAGCAAGAGCCCATGAGGAGCATCTTGCGTCCGTGAGCCATCGGCGGAAGCGCTTTCGGCAGTTCCACTACGGTTTGCAGGTCCATACTCATTTAATAACAGGTTACGCTTAGCGTACGGCGGCAATCGCCCGCTTTCCCCGCAAAGGTAGCGCTTTTTCCACGACCGGAAAGACTTCTCGCCCACAAAACCGTGAAAGAAGGAGAAAAGACCGCCTTCGGAGAAGCCTCATCGGGGCATGGGAACGGGAGACGAAAATGTTCCATTTTTCAGATTTCACCTTGAAAAAATTTCGTCCAAAGTGTTCCGTTTGGCGAGCGAACCGCATAAAAAACGCATAAAAACCGGATTTTTATGCAAAAAACCGCATATTTATACACTCCGGAGCCTTCCGGCGGCCGTGGGAAAGGGCTATGGCTCGCGAGCGGAAGGGAGATTTCGCGCGAGGCGTAGCGCTACCGCTCATGAGCCGTCGCCCCGCGCCTCACGAGCGGAAAGTATTTTCCCCGATTTCAGAAGCTATTTTACACTTTTTCACTCCTAACTGGAGCGTTTTTCCGAAGCAAAACGAAGTAACAACATCACACAGCATAAAGCGATTTGCATGGCAGGAAGAAAGCGTTCAACACGTTTTTCCAGAACAAAGACGCAATAGCCCCACTTTCGCAAGCATCGTGAATTTTCGCTAACGTCCGATTTTCGCGTTCTTTCCGCAGAAGTCGGACCTCGGCCGGAACCGTCGCATTCTGGAGCGCATAAAATGTGCCGTTTTTCAGAATGGCCTATTTTTAAGATAAGGAGATAACGATGCGGAAAAAGAGCAAAACCGGAGCGTCTCAAAGAATTTAGAGGAAAAAAATACTTATACGGTATAGTTTTCGTACTTTCGCGTCCAAATATATTCTCGAATCATGAAGAATGAAACGGCATATAGCTTGCTTGACTCTATCGACAGCCCGGAAGACCTGCGCCGCCTATCGGTGGAGCAACTGCCGACGCTGTGCGATGAACTGCGGCAAGACATCATCCGGGAGCTGTCGCGCAACCCCGGACACTTCGCCGCCAGTCTGGGGACAATAGAACTGACCGTAGCGATTCACTACATTTACAATACACCGTACGACCGGGTAGTGTGGGACGTAGGCCATCAGGCGTACGGGCACAAGATTCTGACCGGAAGACGGGAGGCGTTCGCCACCAACCGCAAGTTCGGAGGCCTGCGCCCGTTCCCCTCGCCCGAGGAGAGCGAATACGACACCTTTACCTGCGGACACGCCTCCAACTCCATATCGGCGGCGCTCGGCATGGCCGTGGCCGCGGCCCGGAAGGGAGAGAAAGGCCGGCACGTCGTGGCGGTCATAGGTGACGGCTCCATGAGCGGAGGACTCGCCTTCGAGGGGCTGAACAACGCTTCCACCACGCCCAACGACCTGCTCATCATACTGAACGACAACGACATGGCCATTGACCGAAGCGTGGGAGGAATGAAACAATACCTGTTCAACCTGACCACCTCCAACCGTTACAACCAATTACGGTTCAAGGCCTCGCGCCTGCTGTTCAAGCTCGGCATACTGAACGAGGAGCGGCGCAAGGCGCTGATACGCTTCGGCAACAGCCTGAAGTCAATGGCCGCGCAGCAGCAGAACATCTTCGAGGGGATGAACATCCGCTACTTCGGCCCCATAGACGGGCACGACGTGAAGAACCTCGTGCGGGTGCTGCGGGACATCAAGGAGATGCGGGGGCCCAAGATACTCCATCTGCACACGGTGAAAGGAAAGGGGTTCGCCCCCGCCGAGCGGAACGCCTGCGAGTGGCACGCTCCCGGACGGTTCGACCCGGTGACGGGGGAACGCTTCATTCCCAACACGGAGGGGATGCCCCCGCTCTTTCAGGACGTGTTCGGGCATACGCTCGTCGAACTGGCGGAGGCCAACCCCAACATCGTGGGAGTCACGCCCGCCATGCCTTCGGGATGCTCCATGAGCCTGATGATGAACAAGATGCCGGACCGGACATTCGACGTGGGAATAGCCGAGGGACACGCGGTGACCTTCTCCGGCGGCATGGCGAAGGACGGGCTGCAACCGTTCTGCAACATCTACTCCTCATTCGCGCAGCGGGCCTATGACAACATCATACACGACGTGGCCATCCAGAACCTGCCGGTGGTGCTCTGCCTCGACCGGGCGGGACTGGTGGGCGAGGACGGGCCTACGCATCACGGGGTGTTCGACCTCGCTTACCTGAGGCCCATCCCCAACCTGACCGTGGCCTCGCCGATGGACGAGCACGAGCTGCGGAGGCTAATGTACACGGCGCAACTGCCGGGCAAGGGGGCTTTCGTCATCCGCTATCCGCGGGGCAGGGGCGTACTGGTAGACTGGCGGTGCGCGTTGGAGGAAGTGCCGGTGGGCAAGGGACGGAAGCTGAAAGAGGGGCAAGACTTGGCGGTCATCACCATAGGCCCCATAGGAAACAAGGCCGCAAAAACGATAGCGCGGGCCGAGCAGGAGACGGGGCGGAGCATTGCCCACTATGACCTGCGCTTCCTCAAACCGATAGACGAAGAACTGCTCCACGAGATAGGACGGCGCTTCCGGCGCATAGTGACGATAGAGGACGGCGCACTGAAGGGGGGAATGGGAAGCGCGGTGCTCGAATTCATGGCCGACAACGGCTACCGCCTCGAGGTAAGGCGGCTCGGCATCCCCGACCGGTTCGTGCAGCACGGTACGGTGGAGGAGCTGTACCGGCTCTGCGGAATAGACGAGGAAAGCATCCTGAAGACGCTTGCCGACTGGACAAAAAATATAACAAACGACTAAAACAGACTCAGCACATGAAAATAATCATCGCCGGGGCCGGAAACGTAGGGACCCACTTGGCCAAACTACTGTCGCGAGAAAGACAAAACATCATCCTGATGGATGACAGTGAAGAAAGACTGGCGGCGCTCAGCTCCAACTTCGATCTGCTGACCGTGCCCGCCTCGCCCTCGTCCATATCCGGGCTGAAGGAGGCCGGAGTGAAGGACGCGGACCTCTTCATCGCCGTCACTCCCGACGAGAGCAGGAACATGACGGCATGCATGCTCGCCACCAATCTGGGAGCCAAGAAGACGGTGGCACGCATAGACAACTACGAGTATCTGCTCCCAAAGCACAAGGAGTTCTTCCAGAAACTGGGCGTACACTCGCTCATCTACCCCGAGATGCTCGCCGCGAAGGAAATCGTCTCCTCCATACGCATGAGCTGGATAAGGCAGTGGTGGGAGTTCTGCGGAGGAAGCCTCATCCTGATAGGGGCCAAGATGAGGAAAAGCGCGGAGATTCTGGACATCCCCCTCTACCAACTGGGAAGCGCGGGACTGCCCTACCACATCGTGGCCATCAAGCGGGGAACGGAGACCATCATCCCCCGGGGCGACGACGCGGTGAGGCTGAACGACATCGTCTACTTCACCACCACCCGAAAGTATATCCCATACATCCGCAAGATAGCGGGAAAGGAGGACTACCCCGACGTGCGCAACGTCATGATTATGGGCGGAAGCCGAATCGCCGTGCGCACCGCGCAGTACGCCCCGGACTACATGCAAATCAAGATTATAGAGAACGACATGAACCGCTGCAACCGACTGGCCGAGCTGCTGGACGACCGCACCATGATAATCAACGGGGACGGACGCGACATGGACTTGCTCACGGAAGAGGGGGTGAAGAACACCGAAGCCTTCGTGGCCCTCACCGGAAACTCGGAGACGAACATTCTGGCCTGCCTCGCCGCCAAGCGCATGGGCGTGGAGAAGACCGTGGCCGAGGTGGAGAACATTGACTACATCAGCATGGCGGAGAGTCTGGACATCGGCACGGTCATCAACAAGAAGATGATAGCGGCCAGCCACATCTACCAGATGATGCTCGACGCCGACGTGGCCAACGTGAAGTGCCTCACCTTCGCCAACGCCGACGTGGCCGAGTTCACCGTGCCCGAAGGGGCGAAAATCACCAAGCACAAGATTAAGGATTTGGGACTGCCCAAAGGGACGACCATCGGGGGAATGATACGCGACGGCGAGGGAATGCTCGTCACGGGAGACACGCAGATTAGGCCCGGAGACCACGTGATGGTGTTCTGCCTGAACATGATGATTAAGAAAATAGAGAAGTTCTTCAACTGAACCCGCGGGCGGACAGCAGGCGTCCCCGGACGGGAGGCCGACAGACCCGCGCGCGGCGCGGCGGGCTGACTCACGCGCCTCTATCGGCTCGCCCGCGGCAGTGCCGCGCGGGTATCACGGGGCGTTAATCGCTCGCCTTGCTCGCTTTCAGAAAACGATTTACACGCCTCCCGATTCGGGCCTTCCGCCGCCCTTCATCAACTCCCGCCATATCCATCTGACTTTCAAGGCGTTGTCGTTAAACCCTAACGACCTCCCCGTTAAACCCTGACGAGACCCTCGTTGAACCCCAACGAGCCCCTCGTTAAACCCCGACGAGCGTCCCGTGTGTCCCCGACGGGAAATCGGGGTGTCCCGGGCCGCTTCCGGACTTGACTAATTCTTGACAGAAAGGCGGGTTAAACCGTACGTTTATTTATGAAAGAGCGGGTCGCTCCCCGTCCCCCGGCGAAGCCCGAAGACTCCGCCCGGGACGGCCCGTCCGAGCGGGAGCGCCTCTGGATATTCCGCCTTAGAACGGCTCACTCGGCTTGGAAGACCTCCGGATATCTCGCGATGAAATAGACGGGCGTACAGCTCCACGCGTGGCAGTAGCTGTTGATGGGGTGGAAGCCGTAGGGCGAGAAGGTGTCGTCGTTCGGGTCGTACACCTCCCAGAAGGTGTCGGCCCCGCACCTCACCATCCCGCCCCAGTAGTCCGTCAGCAGGCGGCGGGCCTCCCGCTCCATGCCGCAGCGCAGCAGGGCCTCTATCACGTAGTGGTAGGCGTAGGGGCATCCGGGGTAGCAGGCTTGGGGCATCGACATCACCCGGCGCATGGCGGCGCGGCCCTCCTTCTGGCTCAGCGTGCCCGAGAGTATCATCCACACCTGCGAGAGGTAGGACACCTGCCCGCCGCGGCCGCTAAGGACGACCTGCCGCTCCCTGTCCCACAGCCGCTCGCGGGCGGCGCGGCGCATCTTGTCGGCCACGCGCGGCCACTCGCTTACGCCCGGCTCGCCGGTCTTTCCGAGCGCCTCGGCCAGTTCGTAGCTGCGGCGCAAGGCCCAAATCATCAGCCCCTGCATGGAGGCTTGGCGGTCGAAGTCGGGCTTCCAGTCGAACACGAGCCAGTAGTGAGGCTCATGGTCGATGTCGTAAATCCACTGGGGCGTGAGCTTCTTCAGGGCTATCTCTATCTGCCGGCCTACGACGGGCCAGAGGTCCTCGGCCGTCGCCCGGTCGCCCGTCGCCTTCAGGTAGTCCAGCAGGGCCACGTTGTATATCAGCGCATAGTCCAGCGTATGCGTGCCGTACTGCGGATGGGGCCGCGGCTCCTCAAGCACGGTGGCGTGCAGGAAGCCGTCGTCGGCGGCGCAGGCGGCCAAGAGGTAGAGGCACCGCTTGGTCAGCCCGTGGTTCTTGAAGGTACAGGCGTTGGCCAACGCTTCGAGGTAGAGGTCGCCTATCCAAAGGCGGCGGTCGCGCTTAGGCCCGTCCTCGTACACCGTCTGCATGCACTCGCGCAGGGTCTTCACCCCCACCCGGTAGATTTCTCTAAGGAGAGAGTCCGTGGTTTGCGACAACTCGGGGACTTCTCCCGCGGCGGAGGTCTGCGCCCGTAGCTCAAGCTTGCTGAACTTGAAATCGAAACTGCCCGACACGCCCAGTAGCTCTATCTTGAGGTATCGCCCCGAGAGGCGGCGGGGGATGGTGACTTCGGCGGGCACACTGGTGAGGGTGACCACCTCGTCCTGTATCCACGAGCGGGCCAACGAACCCTTATAAGGCTCCAACGGCGTATTCAGCTCGGCGGGCACCTCGGCCAGCGTGAACCTCAGCCTTACCGGAGCGTCGGCCGCCATGCGTTCGCGCAGCGACTCGACGCCGAAGGTGAGGTATCCGGTGTAGTGGTCGCCAAAGTCGAGCGTCACCGTGGGGTGGCTCTTGAACGACTCTTGGAAGAGCGGCCCGGCCGTTCCCGCGTCCTCCATGCGCCACTCCTGAAAGGCGGCCCCGTCCTTCACCGGACGCACGAGGCGCACCGGGCGGGCGGTCTGGGTAATCAGCCTCGGGGTGGCCTCCTCAGCCTTGCGCATCCACTCCGCGCTTTGGGGGTAATAGGCGCTCTGCGCCACGACGGGCAGCCCGCACGCCAAGAGCAGCAGCCCGACAGTCAACGAAATCGTTTTCATAGTGTTTTTCCTTACCATTATATATATTATATGTGTACCCGGGACGGGAAGAGCCCTCACCGCGCCTTGCGCAAGACGACCTTTCGGGTCACCGGCTTGTTTATCTTGTAGATTCTGTCGACGAGCAGTTCCATTTCCTTCTCCCTCGCGTCGCGCACCTCCTCAAGCATCATCTTCGAGTAGAGGTCCCGCTTGACCTTAAGCCAGAGGTTCTTGTCCACGTTGTCGTCCATGACCTCAATGGCCTCGCGGTTGTTGGCGAACAGTAATCCCTGCTGTTGGAAGAATCCGAACTGGCACCACGCGTATTCACGGAACGAGCGCTCTATCTCGTAGCGGTACTCGTTCAGGTGCATCACCGCCAACGCCTGCTGATACTGTGGAGTCTTGGTCTCGGCGGCCAAGTTGACGCCTTCGGCCCATTCGGCGGCGCTCCACACTCCAATCTCCTCGCCGTCTATCAGCAGCCTGTAGTCTCCGTCTTCCAGTCCGGTCACCTTCAGCTTTTCGCTGTTCATCTCTTCCATAAAGGGAACGACCTTCATCGCTTCGGCCTGACTCCGTTGCGCTCCCCAATTGCGGGGCACCGTGTCCAACGGATAAGGCAGGGCCTTAGCCAGATAGTCGAAGCTAAGTTCATCTTCCTTGAGCTTGACGCGCCTCACCCGGCAGTTCTCCGCCTTCAAGGTCCGTCCCTCGCTCGCGTCTATCTCCACGTCGGCCACTTTGTTCCCGGCGAATCCCTGCGCCTTCAGAAAGAGGTAAGCCATCACCATGTGCCCGTCATTGTCGGGATGAATGCGGTCCGTTCCGCAGAGCGTAAAGGTGGAGTCGGTCTTCTGACGCTCTTGGTTGAGGGCCGTCATCGGAGCGTTCCAGTCTACGAACTCCCAGCCGTTGCGCTCCGCCGCCCTCCGTTGGTATTCCACAATGCGCTTGATGGTCTCGTTCTTCGTCCGGAAGGGGACGTTATCCTTCAGCTTCGTCGTCTCGTCATAGGGCGACGTGCCCACCATCACCGCGCGTATGTCGGGCCTCTCCTTCAGCTTCCGCTCTATCTCATCGAAGTTCTTGACGGCCTCCTGATACTTCCGCTCGCCGAACTCTCGCCCGTCTTCGCCGTTATACTCCTGATATCCGGAGTCGTTCATGCCGAAGGTGACCATCAGCGCGGTGGGCTTCATGCTGAAAATGTCGCCTTCGAGACGCTTGTTCATGTCGTACGCCGTATCGCCTCCGATGCCGCCGTTGAAAATCCGAATGGGCATGTCGGGAAAACGGGTCATGTAGTAGAGCCATATATAGGAATGGTAATGCCCTCCATCGGTGATGCTGTTTCCAAGAAACACGGCCCTCTCTCCCTTCTTGAAGGGCTTCACCGTCTGAGCCGCCGCGGTGCCGCACAACACGCAGGCGGCGGCCAACAATACAACTATCTTTTTCATTATCCGGGTCAATTAGTCTATTCTGCTGTGTTCAACGCGAATCTAACGATTCTCCGACTCTCTTTACTGCATCTTGAAATAGGCAAACCGTCCCGGTTGCTTCGCGTCGCCCTGACGCAGCAGTCCCGGACGCTGTACCCTGTCCCACTGAAGCAGCGACTTCCCGTCGAAGGGGTCCTTGCGGACAGACTGCCACCCGCCTTTACCGTCACCACGGTAGAAACGCAGCAATGAGCCGTCGGACACGGTGAGCCTCAACGGTTCCTCCTCGCCGGAGCAGTCACCCTCGTAAAGTGTAGTCTCTCCGCCGTCCTTCACCACCTTCAGCTTCAGTTTACCGTCGGAAACTCCCCACGCGATGTAGTTCTTGTCATCACCATAGAGGGTCAGTCCGCTTAGTCCGTCCTCGGTGACGGCCACCGTCGTCTCGCAACTGTACGTGGACGACTGCGGACGGACGCACAGCGCGGCACCACTGGCGCACCCCTTCTTCGGCGTACCCGACAGCAGCAGCCATCCGTCGCTCACCTTCGTCTCCACGTCGGCGTAGGGATAGTTCCACGTCCATCCCATATTCAGGCTCTCCCCGTCGAAACTGTCTCTAAAGCCGGCGGAGGGTAGCTGCACCGTTCCCTCAAACGGCACGGATTGACGGGCCACGGCCACCGCTCCGGTCTTGAACCGCAGCCAACGGTCGGGGGTCATCTCCATCTCCTGCAAGATGGGCTGACGGCCCGAGAAGAATCCCTCTCCGGCCAGATAAGCGTGACACATATAGAACATACGCCCGTCGGGAGAGGTAACCATCGTGCCGTGGCCGCATGACTGATAGTCGCCCTCCCCGCCATGCAGGATAGGGTTCCCCTCATACTTCACGTACGGTCCCCGGAAACTCTCGGCCCTCGCCACGCAGACATCGTAGTCGCTGTTCATGCCGCAGCACCCGTGCGATGCGTACACAAGGTAGTAGTAGTCGCCTATTTTAAAGTGACATTGCCCTTCCATACCCACTCGTTCCTCGTCCACAAGCATGGTGAACGGCTTTCCCTCCAGACGCAATCCGTCAGAGGAGAGCTTGGAGCCAAGAATCTCGATGGGCCGGTTGTCCAGTCCGTAAGCCTTCCAACTGATGTAGAGCTGTCCGCCGTCGTCGTAAACGAAAGCGTCGATGGCCTCTTTTCCATAGCGGATAAGCGGCCCGTGGTCGACGAACGGTCCAGTGGGCGAATCGGCCACGGCCACGCCGATGCAGGAGATTCCGGTAGCCTTCTCTCGGGCGGTATAGTAACAGTAGACCTTTCCGTTGCGGTAGAAGAGTTCGGGGGCCCAGAACGAGTTGACCGTCCACTTCGGCTGCTTGTCAAAGACGTGCCCCGCCTGCTTCCAGTTCACAAGGTCTTTCGAGGTGAACAGCGGATAAAAGGGCGCCCACTCCGACGAGGTTCCCGCCGCATAGTACGTATCGTCTATCCGGATAATGCTCGGGTCGGGCACGTCGCCCCGGATGACCGGATTCACGAAAGAGGACTGCGCCGCGGCAGATGCGGAGAACGCCGCGGCGACTAACAGACAAGGCAATTTCTTATAAGCTATCTTTTTCATATCTAATTGGTATAAATTTATCTATCCGCAAACTTACATTAAAAACGGATTACATCCAAACGGACACGCTTTCTCTGTAAAAGAAATTGCTTTTTTCATAGTCTCTATCCTCCCTTTTCGCGCATCGAGCACGTTATTCGTAAGTCGGAACCTCGTAGCATTCGGTTCTCCCTATCGGCAAGCCCAAACGCTCATAATACTCATAAGCCATGCCGGGATGCCAGAAATCTATTCCCACGGTGGGCGGAACGACGCCATCGTCCAAGACATTCAATATGCCGTCTTTATTGGAGCCGTTAGCGTCCGCGCAGTATCCCCACGGATTGCGCATGGCTATCAGCGCCCTTGAGTTTGTGGGATATACCACCGTCCACGTGTGTCCCGTAGTCGTTATGCCGTCCTGAGTCTTATTCTCCGCATTGAACCCTCCGGTCACAATCCATCCCTTCGCCAAAGCGTCCTTCACGCCCACGCTCAACTGTTCCGGAGAAAGCGCGCCGGCAGGAATGCTGACGCCATCGCCGCTTCCGGTATATAGCGGGCAAGTGGTAGAGGCGTTCATGCCTCCCAGATTGGCGGAACTATGGTTATCGTAAAAGTCGTACACCGTCTCATACTTCATCATGGCCTTCTCGATAAGGCACGCCCACGCCGTAACGTCGTTCTTGCTGCTTACGCCGTACTTCCACGACGGATTTTCTCTCCACTCCTCCGGATGCAGAAGCGTGGCTTTCAGCCCGACACGTACCGGCTCGCCCTCCGGCGTAAACATGTCGACCGCATAAGTTCCGTCCGGATTCTCATGGACAATGCTCTTTATATATTCAGGATACATATAGACTATGGCGGCGAACGTAGACAACACGCTGCAATTCCCTATCTGATGTTGGTTCACGTCGGTAGGAAGCGGCTCGCCAAAAGGATAAAGGTTCACGTCTATCCGGTCATTCCAGTAGAAGGTGTATTCCGTCCCCTGCTCCGTGATATAGTTATACTTCGTTTCGTCCGGTTCAACATTCGGGTCCCGCAGCTTCTCCAGTATCTCAGGAGTCGTGCTATGGTCCTTGACCCACCACGAGTATTCCGTACCCATAGGAGTCTCGTCGCTATGCGTAAAGTTGGTCGCCAGATACACGATGTCCCCGAAGCCGCGGCATTTATAGCCTACCGACCATTCCGCCAGACGCGTAAAGGAAGCCCCGTTGTTATCTTCTATTTCCAGTTTATAATACTTGTGCATGGGAACCTTTTGGTTGAAGTCGGTTATCTCCTTGCAATGGAACGTTTTCGCCTCCCCCGGCTCGAACACCTGATTCGCCCGCTCATCCTGTAACTCCCATTGAGAGCCGTCCGCACTGCTATAAAACTTCCACGAACGAGGAGCGGACGCGGCGTCTCCTTCCGAAGCCACCAAAGTATACTGATTGCCGTAAACCTCTTCATACGATTCCCAACTCACGTAGAATTTATCGTGTCCCGTTACAAAATCTGTCTCGGCATCGTTGTCCAACAGCTTGGTGACTTTCTCCAAAACGGGAGAATCGTTATACTCAGACGTTATCCTGCCCACCGGATACAACATGCTATCCGCGTCTTTCACTTCGGTCGAATACGAGGCCGTTGGGTCTAAAGCCCCCTCGGACAATATCCACTCGCCGATTGAAGTCTGCATCCCGCCATTATTCGATTCTATCTCAAGCAAATAGTACTGATAAGCTTCCGCATGTTCCAACTCATACTCCCGTGTTTGCAGGCGCGTATTGAATCGTTGGGCTTCCCGCCTATCCAGTTCTACCCATGATTTATTGTCACGCGAGGCGGACAATGTCCACGAATAAGGATCATTGCCGCTCACATCTAAAGAAGAGACTAAAGCATAGTGGTCTATGAAAACCGACTCCTTCCCCTCAAAACGGAGATAAAAAGCTTTATGAGAAGTAGAATATGCCGTTCGCTCGTGCCCATCCGCCACGTTCTCCAAACTCGCTCCAGACACATAATCCGCATACTGCGCCGCGATAGTACCGGCTACCGGCATACTTCCGGCCTCTACCGAGACGGTTCGCTCGGTAAAAGAACCCACATCGTCACCCGCATCTTCGTCTGAATCCTCATCCGAACAGGAAGTAAACGATAGAATACATACACTCAAAGCTATCCGTGTCACAAAACGGGTCACATGATGTTTTGACGAAAGCACCGTTTCAAGGCATTCCAAATGTAATTTCATAGGTCATTTATTTTTTAATAAGCACTTTGCAATTATAGTAAATTTTAAACCATGAATTGCGAATTTTACAAAATAGGACATTGATTGTTAATCATTTTTAATCCTTTGCGCATCTCCACCGGAACGCCGCCTGACAAGATTTGAGAAGCGATTTTAAAATTCCGCGTCAAGACCTTCATAGCCGTTCGCCACCACCGCGCTTCCACACATGGAGGTTTCAAGCGAGAGCGCTAAACCGTCGCAAAATGTTCTATTTTTAAGATTTTCCCTCGAAAGAGAGCCATTGAAATTTTGATTTTAGCCGAACGGACTGCATAAAAAGTGCATAAAAACCGTATATTTCGGGCCGAAATTGCATAAATATGCGCTTCGGAAGCGGTTGGAAAGGGGAATCGGGCGTGAGCGGCGGGGCGGTTTCTCGGGAGAGACAGCCCTACCGCTCGCGAGCCATCGCCCCGCCGCTCGCGG
>CASDXF010000049.1 GCA_949285075.1 uncultured Bacteroides sp.
GTTATGGACGTTGCGCATTGCCATGCCACAGGATAAGGCGCTACTTCTGTCTGATATATGTCGGCAGATATTGACTGACGCTCAGGCGGGGCGGCTTGACGAAAGCAAGTATCTTAAATCCTTAGATCAATTAAACTTTTAACTTGCTCTTATAGTAGAATTAGCATATCTCCTGTCCGGGCAGTCTGTCGGTTGTTCGGGCAGGGGATACATTAATTGTTATTTAGATGGGCTATGACAATATTCTGTGCATATAAAAAATTGCAAAAGCATTATATTTTTATAATATTGCTAACTATAATATTGGGAATTTCATTTTGCAATTTTGATAAGTTCATGGATGCTGAATTGAAATCCAAATGGTATTATTTATATTTAATGATGCCAATAAGCTTATTATTGATGATTAGGGGTATGGATAAGACGGTACGCCATATTCGAATATTTAAGCCTTTGTTGATGCTATTGTTACTTTATTTCTTTATAAGGATTGCTTTCGGACAATTTATTTTATCGTATATAGTATTTTGTTTTTTGCTTATTCTTTTATATTTTCTATTGGCTAGGATAACATTTCTCCAGTCATTTGCTTATATATCAATATCTGTTATTATAGTTTCATTATTAATGTCTTTATATGGTATAAGCCAATATGTAGGTTTACTTCCTTCGGGATACTTGTTTAAGATAGTCGGAAATTTTGATAATCCTGCAGGTTATGCGTCTATGTTGTCCATAAGCATACCATTTGTTTGTTATTATGTGTTTCTATATAAACGAAATGCAAGTACTCTCTTATTATGGATTATTTATATTCTTATTATGTTGGCTATCATTTTATCTGCTTCTAGAACTGGGATTTTAGCATCTGTTACTGTAACTATTATATATGCTGTTAAGCGATATAAACAACATATTCCTAATATACCTTTGTGTATCAAATGCTTTTTTATTTTGGGAATAGTTGTTGCTATTTTTACTTTTTATGTATTAAAAAAAGATTCTGTGAGAGGGCGTATAATTATATGGAGATGTACTTGGGAAATGGTAAAAGAAGAACCTTTATTCGGACACGGATATAAAAGTTTTAAGGCGAAATACATGCTATATCAGGCTAAATATTTTGAACAAAACCAAGAAAGTGGTTATGTTTTATTATCAGACAATGTAAAACATCCGTTCAATGAGTTTCTGCTTTTAATTGTTGAGTTTGGTTTATTTGCTTTATTCCTAGTCTTTTTATTTGTGATGCAACTGATATTCATGTATCGGAAAAGGCAGACAGACGAACTGTTTACATTGGCTATGTCATTACTTGCTGTAGCTATTTTTTCTTCTTTTTCTTACCCCTTTCAATACCCATATACATGGTTTATATCTTTTTTCTGTGTGATGTCTATATTCTTTGTTAGTAAAAAAAGTCAATATAAGATAAGATGGTTATCAAAATCTTTAATTCTAATGGCTTCTATATCTTTATTATATATAACACTTAAAGAAATGTACTATGAGAATAAATGGTATACGGTGGTAAAAAAGAACGAATTGGGAAATATGCAGGAAATCATGGCTACTTATAGCACTCTTTATCCACATTTAAAACAAAACGCTTATTTCTTGTATAATTATGCTGCGAAACTAAATTATTGGGGATATTATAAAGAAAGTTCTTCTTTGGTTGAGGAATGTGAAGATTGTTTAAATGATTACGATGTACAAATGTTGAAAGCAGATGATTATTTTCGTGTGAAAAAATGGGACAGGGCAAAGAAATGTTATAATATGGCTTATTTTATGTGTCCTAACCGTTATATGCCATTAAATCAATTACATAAGATAGCGGTATTGGAAAATGATAGTAACGAGGCGCGAAAAATGGCTTGTTTAATCATTAATAAGCCAATAAAAATACCATCAGCTACTATTAATAAGATGAAACAGAAAATGCGAGAATATTTAGAAAATGAAATAAACAATGCTGAACAGTGAGATCGTGTCTGGCTACAGTAGTTTTTGTTATGGGTTATTCTTAAAAAAAATATTGTGCAAAAAGTGTATTCTATAGATAAAATGAGTAGAATTATTATTGAAAAGATTTGAACTTGTTTTATGTTATCAGGATACTTGTTGGGTGGGTTTTATATATTGTTTTAATGTAAGTCTTTGTTGAACAGTAGTGAGATATGAAGTGAATTAAGCTAATAGAAATTGAAAAACAACCTACTAAACTAATGGTGCTATTATTATGGGTGACACGCTCATTTAGGACAAAGAGTCTATGTTGGAAAAGGTATAATAAAAAACGAAAAGCTTCTTTGTTTATTTGTAGCGGGACGTGGTTTTGTAACACAAAGTAGAGTCTAAATTTGTTATTCAAAGGGTTTCTTGTTTATTTTGTTCGGATATTCCGGCGTTTTTCCGTATGTTTGCGGCGTATATATAACGGAAATAGCGATATGGAGAAATTTGAGATAGAAGAGAAAATCGTGGCGATGCTGAAAACGGTGTACGACCCGGAGATACCCGTGAATGTGTATGACCTCGGACTGATTTATAAGATTGACGTGGCGGACGGCGGTGAGGTGGTTATCGACATGACGCTGACCGCTCCCAACTGTCCGGCGGCCGACTTTATCATGGAAGACGTACGGCAGAAAATCGAGTCTATCGAGGGAGTAAGCTCGGCCACGATTAATCTGGTGTTCGAGCCCGAGTGGGATAAGGACATGATGAGCGAGGAGGCGAAACTGGAATTGGGCTTTTTGTAGAGATGGCTTTCTGGAAGAAATAAATAATAAACAAAAGTATATTGACTAAAACCTTTAGAATATGAAAAAGATTCTGACTTTACTTGCGGCTCCCTTGCTGTTTGGAGCTTGCGGATTGGGCGAGCGCCCGGCAGTAAGCGGTGAGCTGTCTGGCATAGAAAGCGATACTTTGTTGGCGACCTATTTTCCGACCGGCCATCGGGATATGAAGAAGACGGACACGATACCGATGCGGAACGGGAAGTTCGAGATGCGCTTGGACTGTGACAGTGCGGCCTACGAGGTGTATCTGTTCGCTAAGCCTTCGTCGAAACCCAACAAGGACGGGAGCATCCAAGCCTTTTCGATGCGCTCCATCCCCTTGATGGTGCTGCCCGGTCAGCCCGTCAGTGTGAAGGGAACGATGGAGAGCTACCTGATAAAGGGCGGAGAATTCTACGACGAGTTAGAGCAAGTGAACAGGCAGTGTATGGTGTATTATAGTAAAATAGACTCGCTTTCTCTCCATTGCGTGGAGTTGAGTAAGAAAGGCGTGCCGAACGACTCTATCGCTCAGCTGTATAAGCAGACCGAGACGTGGATGCAGAAAACGAACGACATTAAGCGTGACTATATCCGTCAGCACCCGGACAGTGAAGTGTCTGTTTATATGGCCTCGCAGCTGTCTCCCGAGATGCTTGCCGAAGCGTTGGACGCTCTTGGAGAGAAGGCGAAAAACGGATTGCTTGGTCCTCTTTACCGTGAGAGGAAAGCGGCTTGGGAACGTCAGCAAGCCATTAAGAAGGCGGCGGAGAATATTCAACCGGGTAAGGAAGCTCCCGACTTCACTCTTAAGGACTTGGAGGGGAAGGACTTCAGCCTCGCCTCGCTCAGGGGAAAGTACGTTGTGCTTGACTTCTGGGGAAGTTGGTGCGGTTGGTGCGTCAAGGGATTCCCGGATATGAAGAAGGCCTACGAGAAGCATAAGGGCAAAGTGGAGTTTGTAGGCGTAGACTGCAACGACACGGAGGAGAAGTGGAAGAAGGCTGTAGCCGAGCATGAACTGCCGTGGATTCACGTGCGCAACGAGGGCAATCCGGACGTGGCCGCCATGTACGCTGTTAACGGATATCCTACAAAGATAATAATCGCTCCCGACGGCAAGATTGCTAAGGTAGTCATTGGAGAAAGCCCCGCTTTCTATAAAGATTTGGACGATTTATTGAAGTAAGCGATGAAGAACGTATATTTCCTTTCCGACGCGCACTTGGGCTCGCGGGCTATTCCGCACGGACGGACTCAGGAGCGTCGTCTCGTCAACTTCTTGGACAGCGTCAAGCATAAGGCCTCGGCCATTTATCTGTTGGGCGACATGTTCGACTTCTGGTATGAGTTCAAGTTGGTAGTCCCCAAAGGGTATACCCGCTTTCTTGGCAAGCTGTCCGAGCTGACGGACATGGGCGTGGAGGTGCACTTCTTTATCGGGAACCACGACATCTGGTGCGGAGATTATCTGACTAAGGAGTGCGGCGTGGTTATCCATAGGGAGCCGCTGACCACGGAGATACACGGAAAGGAGTTCTATCTGGCCCACGGCGACGGCCTCGGCGACCCGGACAGGAAATTCAAGCTGCTCCGGCGCATGTTCCATAGTGAGACGCTGCAAACGCTGTTCTCCGCCCTCCATCCGCGGTGGAGCGTGGAGCTCGGCTTGCGGTGGGCCAAGCATAGCCGCGAAAAGCGGATGAACGGCAGGGAGCCGGAATATATGGGCGAGAATCAAGAGTATCTGGTGCTCTACACGAAAGAGTACCTAAAGACTCACCCCGACATCAACTACTTCATTTACGGGCATAGGCACATCGAGTTGGACTTGATGCTGAGCTCCACTTCGAGGATACTGATACTGGGCGACTGGATAAACTACTTCTCGTACGCCGTGTTCGATGGCGAGAGTCTGTTTCTGGAAGAGTACGTTGAAGGAGAGACGCGTATGTAGTCCTTCGATAAAGGTCAAAGCAAGCGTAAGGAGCCATAGCGAATCCTGTTTTTAGGTAAACCTATGGCTTCTTCTATAAAGTACGCTACTTTTTACGGGCTGCGATGGCTAACAGTACCCCGAGCACTACGCCCAACAAGGCGGCAAAAAGCACCCGTGCAGAGGAAGGCAACAAGAAGGTGATGGTATGGGCGGGAAACCAAAAAAGAGGGATGGTTTTCTTGAACACGAAACTCCACTGCGCTTTCCAGTTTAAGCGAGACATCAACTCCTCCATTTTCCACGGCTTGGTCAAGGAAAGTAACGAACCATTGTAGGTAGCGATATGCATGTCACTAAGCTTGTGTAAAGTCATAAAGACGGGAGCGAAGATGGTGTTCATCGTTACCGATACGCAGAAAGCCGTCAATATCTTTTGCGGGCACAATGGACCGTCAAGCAGAGTGGTAGCTCCTGCAAGGCCTAAATATTCCAGAAAGACGGGGACGCCAGAAGAGAAGATAATCATCGCCATGTTGATGCCCATGCCAAGAACGCCCCATACAGCCATTTTGGAAAGTAATCCGAATCCGGGATGGTAATAGGATCCGGTGGAGATTCGTGCGCCTAGCATTTCTCCTGCTGTAGAAAGCACGGCAAACTTTAGAAAGCTCACTGCCATTCCGTGGGCCGCATTGAAGCTTTTGTAGGCCTCATACAGAGGCTCTGAAATCACAAACGGTAAAAAGAGCGCCGTTGTTGCGCATAGAAATATAATATCAGCTTTTTTCATATCACAAAAGTAGGTGTTTATTGGTAAACTTTTACATTATCTATAGATTTTCTTGCTTAGAAGCTGTTTTGAACTTGTCGTGCGATGATTTGGGATGAGTTTTTGAGCCGTTTTCGCTTCCGTGATGAGGAAGATAGCGGGCTATCTGACGAAGAACAGAAGCGAAAAGAACCAAAAATCGCCCAAAGCGCACACGAAAACGGATACGTCAAGGTGGGAAAACTTTTTGAATGTGGTTTCTTGGTATGGTATGCTATTTTCATTGTATTTACTGTTCAATAATCAACATATTTATTGTACCTTTGACGCGAATAAACCTCAAAGTATATGACAATCAAAGAATTCTTTTCTTTTAAGGTAAATAAATTCTTCTGGCTGAATATCATTGGCATGGTGGCGACGGGAGTTTTGCTGCTGTTTGGAGTGATGAGATGGCTTGATGTTTATACTCGGCATGGTGAGGCAGTGATAGTTCCTGACGTGAAAGGAATGACTGTAGAGGAGGCGACCAGATTGTTTAGCGAAAAGAAGTTGGCTTGCGTTGTTTCCGATTCTACTTACGTGAAGAAACAACCGGCCGGCATTATTCTGGATTTGAATCCCGCTGCCGGGCAGAAAGTGAAGGAAGGACGTCTTATTTATTTGACTATCAATACGCTGAGCGTTCCTTTGCGGGCGATTCCCGATGTGGCGGACAATAGCTCGCTACGGCAGGCGCAAGCTAAAATTTTGGCTTCCGGCTTTAAGTTAAACGAGGAAGAAGAGGTTAGTGGAGAAAAGGATTGGGTTTATGGAGTGAAATATAAAGGCCGAATGCTCACGGCGGGAGAAGAAATTCCTTTGGGTGCGGCACTTACGCTGATTGTGGGCAACGGAATGGCTTCCATTGCGTTGGAAGAGGATACTTTAGGTGTTGGTGAAGAAAAAACGGATGCTCCTGAAGCGTCACCTTCGGAGGAGGACAGTTGGTTTTAAACGATAAATACGGTAAACGGATTTACAAGGATGGCAGAGGAGATATTTTCAGACGAACTGGAAGAGGGATTGGAAGACGTTGAGGCGGTCAATGATGAGGCGACGCTTTACGAGCATTATCGTATAGTCGTAGACCGTGGGCAGACAATGATGAGGGTTGACAAGTATCTGTTTGAGCGGATTGTCAACGCTTCACGCAATCGGATACAGCAAGCGGCTGATAGCGGCTTTATTAAAGTGAATGGCAGGCCGGTGAAGAGCAGCTATAAGGTGAAGCCGCTCGATGTCGTTTCTGTAATGATGGACCGGCCCCGTTATGATAATGACATCATTCCCGAGGACATTCCGCTCGATATCGTCTATGAGGATGCTGATGTGATTGTCGTGAATAAACCGGCGGGAATGGTGGTGCATCCCGGACATGGTAATTACAGGGGAACGCTGGTAAATGCCTTGGCGTGGCACATGAAGGATGTTCCGGGATATGACGCCAATGACCCGCATGTCGGTCTGGTGCATCGTATCGATAAGGACACCTCCGGACTGTTGGTCGTGGCCAAGAACCCGGATGCCAAGACGAACTTGGGACTTCAGTTCTACAACAAAACGACCAAACGCAAGTATCTGGCTTTGGTATGGGGCATCGTTGAGGATGACGAGGGTACAATTGTCGGGAACATTGCGCGTAATCCTAAAGACCGGATGCAAATGGCTGTCATGTCGGATCCCAATGTGGGAAAGCATGCCGTTACTCATTATAGGGTATTGGAACGGTTGGGGTACGTGACGTTGGTGGAATGCGTGCTCGAAACGGGACGTACCCATCAGATACGCGTTCACATGAAGCACATTGGCCATGTCCTGTTCAACGACGAGCGTTATGGTGGGCATGAAATATTGAAGGGTACTCATTTTAGTAAATACAAACAATTTGTCAACAATTGCTTCGACATTTGTCCGCGACAGGCGTTGCATGCCATGACATTGGGATTTGTTCATCCGGTTACTGGGAAAGAAATGTTTTTTACTTCCGAGCTTCCGGAAGACATGACGTGTCTTATCGAGAAGTGGAGAGGCTATATAAGTAATAGAGATTTAGAATGAAACGCAACATAGCTATCGTAGCGGGAGGAGATACCTCCGAGTTTGAAGTTTCTCTGCGCAGCGCACGGGGAATTTATTCCTTTATCGACAAGGAAAAATATAATTTATACATTGTGGAAATGAAGGGCCCACGATGGGAGGTGTGGATGACGGATGGCGGTAGGCTTCCGGTAGATAAGAACGATTTCAGCTTTACGTGCGGAACGGAAAAGGTTAAGTTTGATTTTGCCTATATCACGATACACGGAACGCCCGGGGAAGACGGACGCCTGCAAGGATATTTCGATATGCTGCGCATTCCGTATTCTTGTTGCGGGGTGTTAGCGGCGGCTATCACGTACGATAAGTTCAGGTGTGCTCAGTTTTTAAAGACCTTTGGCGTGCGAATAGCCGATTCTTTATTATTGAGTCGGGGACATTCAATCAGTGACGATGAAGTCGTTGAGAAGATTGGCCTACCGTGCTTCATTAAGCCGAGTCTGGGAGGTTCCAGTTTTGGAGTGACAAAAGTGAAGACGAGGGAGCAGATACAACCGGCTATCGCTAAAGCCTTTGGTGAAGCGGACGAGGTAATGGTGGAATCCTTTATGGACGGAACCGAGTTGACGTGCGGATGCTATAAGACGAAGGAAAAGACGGTAGTCTTTCCTCCGACGGAAGTGGTCACGCATAACGAGTTCTTCGACTACGACGCCAAGTACAACGGGCAGGTGGATGAGATAACCCCGGCCCGCATTTCCGACGAGTTGACTCGTCGGGTACAGACGCTGACTTCTGCGATTTACGACATTCTAGGCTGTTCGGGCATTGTTCGCATAGACTATATCGTGACTTCCGGAGAGAAGATTAATCTTCTTGAGGTAAACACCACGCCGGGCATGACGGCTACTAGTTTTATCCCGCAGCAGGTACGGGCGGCGGGACTTGATATTAAAGACGTGATGACCGATATTATAGAAAACCGATTTTAAGCTATGGCTGTAGATATAACTGAGTTTGATGAAATTCGTCCTTATGACGATGCTGAACTTCCTGAAGTTTTTGAAGAACTTATTGTCGATCCGGCTTTCCGGCAAGCGGTGGGTTACGTCATGCCCGATACGCCCTTTGAACTTTTGGCGCAGAAAATGCGCTCGTGTAGAACAAAATTAGACTTTCAGAAGACGTTTTGCTATGGCATTCTGCGACGGCTTATTGCGGAACGTACGGATGGTCTGACTCTGGACCGCTCCGCATTGCCCGATAAGGGGAAAGCTTATACTTATGTGTCCAATCATCGGGATATCGTCTTGGATTCTGGCTTCCTTTCCATGTTATTGGTCGATGAAGGGATAGACACGGTTGAAATAGCTATTGGAGATAACCTGTTAATTTACCCGTGGATTAAGAAACTGGTGCGCGTCAACAAGTCGTTTATCGTACAGCGTGGGGTAAGCATGCGTCAGAAGTTGGAGTCTTCCGCCCGCATGTCGCGCTATATACACTACACCATTACCCAGAAGAAGCAGTCTATCTGGATTGCTCAACGTGAGGGAAGGGCTAAAGATTCCAATGACCATACGCAGGAAAGCGTCCTGAAAATGATGGCTATGGGAGGAGAAGGGGATCTGATAAGCCGTCTGATGGAAATAAATATCGTTCCTCTGTCCATATCGTACGAATATGACCCTTGTGATTTCCTGAAAGCGAGAGAGCTTCAGTTGAGGAGAGACATGGAGGATTACAAGAAAACGACGCAGGAAGACCTGATGAGTATGGAGACCGGACTCTTTGGTTATAAGGGAAGGGTGCACTTCCAGATGGGAGCCTGCATAAATGACACGTTGGAGGGAATGGACCGAACGTTACCCAAGCAGGAACTGTTCAACCGCATATCAGCTATCATAGACCGGCGGATTCATTCTAACTACCGCATATATTCGGGAAACTATGTGGCTTATGACTGGCTGAAGGGCACGAACGAGTTTGAACGCCACTATACGGCGGAGGAGAAGCGTCGCTTTATGGAGTATATAGAGGGGCAGTTGGGCAAGATTGACGTTCCCGGAAAGGATGAGACGTTCTTGCGCGAGAAGCTGCTCTTGATGTACGCCAATCCGTTAATCAACTATATCGCGGCGCGGTCATGATGGGGAAAGGATTACGCCACGTTTGCCTGTTAGGACTGCTTCCGCTCGCGCTCGCTTGCGAAGACAGCGAGTATCACTATCCTTCCGTAAAGCTGGAATTCGTGACGGTAGTGGCGGGGGAAGACGGAGGCTTGCGTACGCTTGTTCCCGATAAGGGGGACGAGTTGGCGATAGCGAACGACTATACCCAGACTTCCATCACTCCCAACAGCGAAAGCCGTGTATTGTCCAACTATGAAGAGACGGAAGGGGAGAACGGAGCGGCGGCCGCCAACATTTACTCTGTGCAGTCGCTCATCGTGCTTGGGCCTTTGGACAAGAACGACGAAGAGGCTACGGCGGTCCCCCTCGGCAAGGACCCTGTAGAGGTCACGAGCATCTGGATGGGCAGAGATTACCTGAATATGATACTGAACGTCAAGGTGAAAGGCGACAAGCCGCACGCCTTCAGGCTGATGTACGAAGAGGAGGAGCCGGTGGACGGGGAAAGGGTCTTTCTCCTTACGCTCTATCACGACGCGAATGGTGATGCCGAGTATTATAACAGGAACGCTTACGTCTCCGTGCCTCTGGCCGGATTAGCCGGAGACCCGGCTCAGACGATACGGATAAAGTTCAAGTATTATATGTATAACGAGGACGGCGAGGTAGAGGAATCCGACAAGTACTGCGGCGCGGACTTTGAGGGATTCGAGTACACGCCTTCCGCTAAATAGGGACGAACCGATTATGTTTAGACTTAATTTGCTTATCGTGGCTGTCTTGTCCTCTTTTCTTTCTCTTCTATCTTGTCAACAGAAGGAAAACTTCACCTCCATGAGCGTGGACGATTTCGCCGAATACATTCAGGACGAAAATGTCCAGCGGCTTGACGTGCGCACCGTGGCAGAGTATTCCGAAGGGCACATCGCCCGTACGGTCAACATTAACGTGATGGACTCTTCTTTCTTGACTATGGCGGACTCGCTGTTGCGAAAAGACAGGCCAGTAGCCTTGTATTGCCGCAGCGGAAAGCGGAGCAAGAAGGCCGCGAGGATGCTCACTGAAAAGGGATATAAGGTATACGAGCTGGAGCGAGGCTTCAACGCTTGGCAGGAAGCGGGGAAGGAAGTGGAGAGGTGACGGGCGGACGGGAAAGGTGACTGCCGGAGCGCCCGAGGCTCCTTGTCGGGGGAACGCGCGCCCTTTGTCCCGTACTAATCCATGATATGATACGGACTGATGTAGGAATCATCGTTATTGATTGTGGGAATCATCGTTATTGATTGTAGGAATCATCGTTATTGATTCTATGCTCTGTCCGCACCATAGGTAAGATGTGTTACTGACTCAACAAGGACGACTCCCATTGTCAGGCGGGATGATGTCTGTTTTCTGGCGTCACACGGGGCGGAGGTTGCCTACGTGAGGCGGGTAAGGAAAAGGGGGCGGATGCCTTTCTTGGACTGATATGGTAATGGTATAAGATAAAAAAGATGGAACGACGGATGAAGAGAAGCGTTACGCGGGTTGCTGTCGCGATGGTGTGCGCGGCTTGTCTCTGCCTTTCGTGCTTGGATGACAAAAGCGTGATAGGCGACGACTTCGCCATGCCGAGGATGACGGACGAGAATACGATACAGTTTACGGTGGAGGCTTTGCCCGACAACAGGGAGATTGGCATATACGCTTCCGGAGGACGGATGGCGATAGACTGGGGCGACGGACGGCTACAGAAGATAGAAGACCCGGGACAGGAGACCGTCTACTACACTTACGGAAACTGCAAGAAGTATCGAGTGCGCGTCTGGGCCGAGGAACTGGAATACTGTTCCGTGGGAACCTCCCTGCTGCCCGTGAGTGAGTTGCGCGTGGGCCATCTGCCCCGGATGAGGACGCTGTATCTCGATTCGTTCTCCTCGACAACCGAGCTGAACGTGGGCGAGTCCTGTCCCAACGTGGAGGAGCTCGGAATTTACCGCATGGCCGATTTGGAGCGAATCAACATGGAGGAGTGCGCGCAGCTAAAGACTTTGACCGTAAGTGACCTGCCTAAGTTGTCGACGCTGGACATAGGAAACAAGCCCGCGCTGAAGGAGCTGAATTGCTACTTCTGCGATATCGCTTCCCTGTCGTTGACGGGAGCGCCCCGACTGCGGAAGATAGAGTGCATGGAAGACAGCAATCTGTCCCGCATGGAGTTCGCCGAGGATACGGATGTGGGCACGCTCATCGTGTCCGGATGCGGTTTTACCGACATGAGCTTTCTGGAACGCCTGCCCTCGCTGACCGAACTGGACTGTAGCTACAACCAACTGACGGAGCTAAACTTGTCTGACCGTTTCGTCATGTCTCATGTGAACTGCGGGTACAATCGCCTGCGTCGGCTCGACATAGGAGGTACGCTGATATTCAGCCTGCGCTGCAACGACAACGACTTGGATGCGCAGGCGCTGAACGACATGTTCGACGACCTGCCCACGGTAGTGCAGTCCGAGTACGCCGACTACGTCTTGTCGTACGGAAACAATCCCGGAACGGGAACGTGCCGTTACGAGATTCCTTTGAATAAGGGATGGCTTGTGGAATAATGCCTGTCCCGAAGAGATAGCCCGAGATTCATTAACTTAACATACAGATAAAGATGGAGATGAGAAGATTTTTGCTTATGGGATTACTGCTGACAAGCGTCGGCATGTCGGCGCAGGCCCCTGTAGAAAAAGGATTGCGGAGTATAGACCGTCCCTCGGCCGAGGCTGTCGTGAAGTTTCTGGCTTCCGACGAGCTACAGGGACGGGAGGCCGGTTTTCACGGTTCGCGCCTTGCCTCGGAGTACGTGGCCGCCATGTTGCGGTGGATGGGCGTAAAGCCGCTTGGAGAGGACTACTTTCAACCCTTCGACGCTTACCGCAGGGAGCGGCAGAAACGGGGACAGCTTGAGGTTCATCCCGACTCGATAGCCCGGCTGAAGGGCGAGGTGCACCAGCGTTTGTCTATGCGGAATGTCTTGGGCATGATTCCCGGCGAGCGAACGGACGAGTACGTTATCGTGGGTGCGCACTTCGACCACTTGGGCATAGACCCCGTCCTCGACGGCGACAGAATTTATAATGGAGCGGACGATAACGCCTCGGGGGTGTCTGCCGTATTGCAGATAGCCCGCGCCTTCGTCGTTAGCGGACGAAAGCCTCTGCGGAACGTTGTCTTCGCCTTTTGGGACGGGGAGGAGAAGGGACTGCTCGGTTCCCGCTACTTCGTGCAGGAATGTCCCTTCATCGGACAGGTGAGGGGATACCTCAACTTCGACATGATAGGCCGCAACCATCTGCCCGACCGTCCGCGGCATGTTGTCTACTTCTACACCGAGGCTCATTCCGCTTTCGGACAGTGGCTAAAGGAGGACATCGACCGATACGGATTGCGCCTCGACCCCGACTATCGCCCGTGGGACAACCCCGTGGGAGGCAGCGACAACGGCTCATTCGCTCGGGTCGGCGTGCCTATCATCTGGTATCACACGGACGGGCATCCAGACTACCATCAGCCTTCCGACCATGCCGACCGCCTGAACTGGGACAAGGTGGTGGAGATAACCAAAGCTTCATTCCTCTCCGTCTGGAAATTGGCGAACGAGGAACGCTACTGACCCCTCGTTTTTCCCGCCTTTCTGCGGGAAACCCGTCCATCGCCTCCCTATAAGCGAGCCGCTGCGCCTCTTATAGGGAGGCTTATATGTATATGGTCTGGCCCTTCGGAAGGGGAAGCGGTTTTCCCACGGCAAGAGTCACCGGGCGCCTATGGCGATGGCCATAGCATTCCCATTATAATGTCCGTTTAACCTTTTTTTACATGTAACGTCGGCATGCTTTCATTCTAACGAAAGGAGTCGAGGTGTGTTCCTGCGGGAAGATAAGATGTATTCCCATAGGAGGACGGGCATTCTTTTCAGCTGTCTTATTATCAGTGCTTTATATCCTGTTCGAGAGACAGCCCTATCTGTCGCGAGCCGTTGCCCTGTTTCTCATGAGCCGTAGGGCTGTTTCTCGCGAGCCGTAGGGCCGTGCCACAAGCGGCATTCGCCTTTCCCTCGTTTTCGGGTGGCTTTTGTGATTTTCTGCCGCCAATCGTTCTGTTTCTCCGGGCTAATCTCTGGCGCATCGCATCGTTATGCCGGCGCTATCGATGTCCGCTCCCATAGGGGGATTTCTTTTGGCGAGGTCGATTTCTATCTCCTCGACGAGCGGAAAGCGGGCGAACAGTGCCTTGACTATCCGGCCGCAGACATGCTCCAGTAGCCGTGAGGGGATGGACATCTCTTCCTTGACGGTTTCGTGCGCTTCCGCATAGTTCACCGTGTGAGCGACATCATCCGTCTCCATCGCTTTACGGATGTCTATCTTGAGTCGCAGATTAACGACGTACTCGTTGCCGATAAGATTCTCTTGAGCCGCTACGCCGTGATGGGCGTAGTAGCGCAGATTGTTTAGCGCAATCCAACTTTCATTGATTTTCATCGCGTTTATTCTTTTATCCATGTAAGGTTACGGGAAATGTCGATTACACGGGGCGCTTGTCGGTTGAGTGCTTCCCCGTTCAGCACGGTCTCGTATTTCTTCAGATAAGCCTCCGCCATGACTCCCGAGTTGAACATGTCTCTGGCGTACTCGTGGCAGGTGCGGGGCGAGAAGGAGTTGGCGGATTTCATCCGTTCCGCCATCTCTGGCTCACTGTTCGTAAGGAAGCCTACCTCGGGCGGAACCAGTTCGGGAAGCGAGCCGTAGGGCGTGCCGAAGACCGGAGCGCCCATGTAGAGGCTCTCGGTAATGGCGAGGCCAAACGGCTCGTGCCACGTGACCGGGAAGACCAAGCCCTTAGACCGCAGGATGACGGTCCGCTTTTTGGCGTCGTCTACCATGCCGTGGAAGTGGATGCGGGGACTCCATGTGAAGCGGAAGCCCATCTTGAAGTTTAGTCGATAACCGCCCAGTACGTCTAGCTCTCCGTCGGGGAGACGGAGTACCGTGTCGATGGCTCCTTTTACGTTCTTGACTCTCCAAGCGGCTTTCCCTAAGAAATGGTAGCGCAGGCGGTTGAGGCCGAGGTCGACGGGGCCATATTCGTCCCAGTCAAGCCCGTTGTATACGAAAGACTCGCAACCGAACCGCGAGGCGTGATTGCGTGATACGAAAACGAGGTTGCGGTCTGGCGTACGGGGAATGCCGTTGCCGTGTATCGTGCGTATATGAGGCTTTTCGAAGCCTTCAGGGACGGGAACATGGAAATGCGTGATGTCTGTGTCAGAAGGAATCTGCGCCTCTAACGGCATGTCCGGATTTCGCTCGACGACGCGGGCGAACGGGCAGCTAGACCCTTTGCTTGCCAGAAAAGTCACTCGGTGTCCCCTTTGGCTCAGTTCTTTGCCCAAGCACCACGCTACCCTTTGCACGCCTCCGTACTTGATGGAAGGGAGTTTATCTCCTACAATGATGGTTATGTTCATATCTGCCTTGTCTTTAATTCGTTTGTCCGTAGCGGGCGGTTATTTCCGCGGGTCTCTTCCCGAGTCTTGCACCAGTCGTTCTATCGTTTGGTTAAGGCTGTCGGCTTTCAGCAATTGTTCCAACGTGAGGTGCATTCGGTATCTCCAATAATGTTTCGGATTGGAGGGCACGTTAATGCGCTCGGTGTCCGCGTCCGGATTACGCCATTGTCCGCTGACGGACAGCCAGTCTTGCAATGACAGGATACAGAGGACGGAGCCGCCTTCGAGGTTCGCGCGGATAACCTCCTTGCAGACTTGCGGAGTAGCCTCCGAAGGTGCGGGCCCCTCGTGTCCGAGCATGGATTGATAAAAGCGCCGGGTCTGTTCCACGTCTTCCTTCCACCATTCCCGCAGGGTAGACATGTCGTGCGTAGAGACGGTGCATACGGAGCGGTAGGGATAGTTGACCGGGTCGCTGAATTCCTTTCCCGAAGTCTTGGGCATACGTTGAACTTCAAGGCTGAGTATGCGCAGCTCGTTCATAACTGGAGGAACGCAGGCGGGAATCATGCCGAGGTCTTCGCCGCAAACCAACATTCCGGTGGCGTCCGTCAGCCGGGGGAGTTTCTTCATGGCCTGCCGCCGCCAGAATTCGTTATGGCGATGATAATAGTAATGGTCGTACAGGCGGTCGAAGGCCCTCCGTTCCTCGTCAGTAGGTAGAGAGCGGTAAGAGAAGGTCCGGGCGGCGGAGATGCGGGGGTGATACTTGTCGGGGTCTCGTTTGTCGGCTACGAAGAGCACGTCATCGATGAGCGTGTATAGCTTTTCTCGCAGGGCTTCCGCCGCTTCTTCTCCTTGAGCGTTAAGGAAGGCTTCCACCTCCCGTTGCGTTTCTAATCCGGGACGCATGCGGTAGACCCCCTTGATATCGGTCGGCTCGACGAATGTCCGCTTTACGTAGTCGGCTTGGATGCCGAAGAGCGACGTGAGCGTCGTGTCATCTATCCGTGGCGTAAGGTATTCCTTGCGGAAAGGCAGCCCGTAGCTCTCTATCTCTTCCCGGCTCATGGGAAGGGCGGGGGAGAATTGGCCCAACAGTCCGTGAATGGTTTGCGAGGGTATCTCCCAAATGCGGAAGAAACCGAGGATATGGTCTATGCGGTAAGCGTCGAAATACTGGGACATTTTTCGTAGCCGTCTTATCCACCACTGATATCCGTCTTGCTCCATAGCGTTCCAGTCATAAGTGGGGAATCCCCAGTTTTGCCCGTTGACGGCGAAGTCGTCGGGAGGCGCTCCCGCTTGTCCGTTAAGATGAAAGTAGCGGGGCTCGGTCCACGTTTCGACGCTGTAGCGGCTTACCCCGATGGGAATATCGCCTTTCAGCGCGACTCCTTTGCTTCGGGCATAGGCTGTAGCGGCTGAGAGCTGAAGATGCAGATGATACTGTATGAAATAATGTATGGCTATTTCAGGATAGTCGAGAGAGTCAGGGTGGCACATGCGCTCCGTTTCATGCTCGTCGAAAGAGGTGTACGGTGACGGCCATTGAGTGAAGTCTGCCGTTCGGTAACGGTCGCGCAGACAACAGAAAACGGCGTAAGGGCGGAGCCATCGCTCGTTTTGCTCAAAGAATCGCGTGAAGCCGTCGGAGGATAGCGTTTGTTTTCCTTCTTGTTTGAAGAAAAGGCGGAAGTACTCCCACTTAGCTTGGCAGACGGCCTCGTAGTCTACGGAGTGTAGGGTGTTTAGTTTTCGACGTAAATTCTCAAGGCGTTCGGCCTGTTCCGTTGAGTCGATAACGGGCATTTGTCTGATGTCGGCGTACATGGGATGGAGGGCATATATGGAAATGGCGCTGTAAGGGTAGGAATCGGTCCACCGGCGAGTCATGGTCGTGTCGTTGACGGGCAGCAGCTGGATGATTTTCTGCCGGGTTAGTGCGGCCCAATCCACGAGAGCCTTCAGGTCGCCGAAGTCACCTATTCCGAAGTCTCCCTCGGAGCGGAGCGAGAATACGGGGACGGCCACTCCAGCGGCTTTCCACCGGGGAAGGTTAAAGTAGGGTTGGAGGTCGGCCTCGATTAATGTCTCTTCCTCACCGGGTAGCGGTTCATCGATATGGCGGTTGTCGCCTTCCTCCCACGCTTCAAGTTGTCCGCTCTTGGCGTTAAGCAACACGAATTTAAATGCTAACGGGAGATTCAACGTTTTGGTGTCGAGCTCGACTTCCCATTCCGGGAAATGTTTGGCGCTCATAAGAACGGCCTTTTCCGGATTCCATTTTCCCAACGCTTCGCAGTTACCGCAGACGGCTAACCGACACTCTGGAGTGACGCGAGGAGCGACCGCTTTTAGCGTTAGTTTTGGGCGAAGGTTTCGGAGGGGGGGCGTTTCTTCGCGTCGTGCCATCCACACTTCGGTGAAAGGCGAAGTATAGAGGAACTGTTCCTCGGGAATATCTCTCCAACAATCATTTACGATAACTCTTTTTTCTTTATTGCTGATGGAAAGCGTGCGTGGCAGTCCGTTCCACTCTTTCCGGATAGTTTTGCCGTCCCTTTCTACAAGGTATCGGTAAGTTATTTCCGTATCGTTTTGCGATTCATTCAGCTCTACTTCGGCCGTCCAACGAATGCCGTCGTTTGTTCGCATGGGAGTGAGGAGGGGTGATATGCCGACGATGTTCAATCTTTCTCCCCATTTGGTGTAATATTCAATATTGAATGATATAGTCATAAACTTGTGTTTATAGACAAGGGTTAATGCTCTGTAATAAAGAATCCCCGGAGCCGTCATAAAGAGGCTCAGGGGATTCTGAAACTTATGCTTGTTGGCTTATCCCCAACTTTTTCAGCATTTTCATTTCAAAGAAGCGAATAGGAGTCTGTCGGTAAAGATTTCTCCGACGAGATATCCTTCGCTTTTTCATGATACGTTTTAGGGAGAACTATCCGCAACGGGAAGCTCCGCAAGAAGTGCAGATGAGGCATCCTTCTTGATAGATAAGCGTTTCGTTTCCACAGTTAGGACATTTTTTCCCTTTTGCTTCCGTACCGTCTTGCACATATTTTTTCAACGCTCTTTCCACACCGTTCTTCCATGTGTTAATGTTTTCACTGTCAAGCTGTAAAGAACCTACGAGCTTAATGACTTGTTCTATCGGCATGCGGTAGCGTAATACTCCAGAAATGAGCTTGGCGTAGTTCCAATATTCCTTGTTGAACCTTTCCGATAGTCCCTCGATAGTCATCTTATATCCTCGTTTGTTCTCGAATTGGAAGTCATAGTGCTTGTATCCGTCCTCGTCTATATTCTTGATGATTCTTCCGCTCGTTACACTCTTGGGCAATACAATTCCTTCTTCATCGTCCTGCAATCCGGTAAAGATTTCGTATGGCCTTCCGTCAAGTAGTCCAACGAAAGCCACCCACTTTTCTTTGTTGTTCTGGAAGCGTATTACATCTGCTTCCAGAACTTTCGGGCGAGTCTCTACTACTGTTGGCGGTTTACACGGCGGGAGTTCTTCCTTTTTATCCTTGTCTGATTTTGTTGAAATCAATACGCCCGATCGCGAACCGTCCCGATAAACGGTGCACCCTTTACATCCCGACTTCCATGCTTCTATATATAGTCGATTGACCAGTTCCTCGTCTACATCGTTCGGAAGGTTGATGGTAACACTAATGGAATGGTCCACCCATTTCTGTATTTTACCCTGCATTCTGACTTTCATCAACCAATCAACGTCGTTTGATGTGGCCTTGTAATAGGGTGATTTGGCGACAAGTTCGTCTATTTCCTCTTGTGTGTAGTGCTTGGCCGGGTCGTATCCGTTGGCTTCCATCCATGTAACAAACTTGTGGTGGAAGACAATGTATTCTTCAAAAGCGTCTCCCGTCTCGTCGACGAAATCTACCCTTGCGTTTGTGTCATTTGGATTTACCTTTCTCCTTCTTTTATATACAGGGAGGAATACCGGTTCAATGCCTGAGGTTGTCTGCGTCATTAGACTTGTCGTTCCCGTAGGCGCAATGGTAAGACAGGCAATATTCCGTCTTCCATATTTTTTCATGTTTTCGTACAATTCTGGATCTGCTTCGGCTAATCTTTGGATAAAGGGATTGTTTTTCTCTCTTTCACTGTCGTAAATTTCGAAGGCTCCGCGTTCTTTAGCCATTTCTACAGATGAACGGTATGCGTTCAGCGCAATGGCTTTTTGTACTTTCTCGGAAAATTCTGTTGCTTCTTCTGTGCCATACCTTAATCCTAGTGCGGCTAGCATGTCTCCTTCCGCTGTAATCCCTACGCCAGTTCGGCGTCCTTGTCCGCTTTTTTTGTGGATTTTTTCCCACAAGGTGCGTTCTGTTCTTTTTACCTCTTCAGACTCAGGATCTTCATCTATCTTTTGTAAGATGCGTACAATCTTTTCTAGCTCAAGGTCAATAATGTCATCCATTATTCGTTGGGCTAATGCCACGTGCTTTTGGAATAGCTCAAAGTCGAAATATGCATCAGGCTTAAATGGATTAACTACGTATGAATATAAATTGATGGCTAATAATCGACAAGAGTCATATGGGCATAACGGTATTTCACCGCAGGGATTGGTTGATACTGTACGATATCCTAAATCTGCATAGCAATCAGGTACCGATTCCCGAATGATGGTATCCCAAAACAAAACACCCGGTTCTGCGGATTTCCATGCATTATGCACTATCTTTTTCCATAGTGTATTAGCGTCAATTTCTTTTGTTACAATTGGATTTTTTGCGTCTACCGGATATTGCTGTGTATATGTCTTTCCGTTAATGGCTGCCTGCATGAATTTGTCATCAAGTTTAACGGAAACGTTGGCTCCTGTGACTTTTCCTTCTTCCATTTTGGCGTCAATGAAAGCCTCGGAATCTGGATGTTTAATAGATACGCTCAACATTAGTGCCCCGCGACGACCATCTTGGGCTACTTCTCGAGTAGAATTAGAGTATCGTTCCATGAAAGGAACGAGACCGGTAGATGTCAAGGCTGAATTTTTAACCGGAGAACCTTTAGGGCGAATGTGTGAAAGGTCATGTCCTACTCCGCCTCGTCTTTTCATTAATTGCACTTGTTCCTCGTCAATTTTGATAATTGCTCCGTAGGAATCTGCCGATCCCTCAACTCCAATAACAAAGCAATTTGATAGTGAAGCCACTTGATAATCGTTGCCAATTCCCGTCATCGGACTTCCTTGCGGAACGATGTATCTAAAGTGGTCAAAGAGGTCGTATAGCTCTTTTGCACTTATTGGATTGGAATAATTCGCCTCAATCCTTGCTACTTCGTTGGCAATCCTCCAATGCATGTCTTCCGGCGATTTTTCATAAATATTACCGAAAGAGTCCTTGACTGCATATTTATTGACCCATACCCTTGCGGCCAATTCATCACCTTGGAAGTATCGTAAGGATTCTTCGTAGGCTTCATCATAAGAATAAGTTTGCTTTTTCACGATGCAATATGTGTTTAGACTTGTTTTTAATAAGTGTTTTTGTAGAAGTTCACTTATTGTTAACAAATACGGTTGCAAAGCTAAGAATGTTTCTTTATTTGGCAAAATAAAAATCAAATAATTTGTTGATGTGGGTGTTGTTTCCCGCTTTACTCGATTAATTGCTTGGTAAACAATTAGGTTTTCTTCTCTTTTAGTTGTTAAAGTTTTCCAAAAAGGAAATCTTTGTTTTGTATTAATGCGTCATAATTATCCATTCTTTGATTATCTTTGTCGAAAAAAGATATGTTTGAGACCGTAAAAAATAGAAGAACAATTCGAAAATATCAATCGAAAGATGTTTCGTCAGATTTGTTAAACGATTTGCTTAAGACCTCTTTTAGGGCTTCAACCATGGGAGGGATGCAACTTTATAGTGTCATAGTTACTCGTGATGCGGAGGTAAAGGATAAGCTTTCTCCTGCTCATTTTAATCAACCGATGGTGAAAGAAGCTCCAGTTGTGCTTACTTTTTGTGCTGATTTTCGTCGTTTTACCAAATGGTGCGAACAGCGTAAGGCTATTCCAGGGTATGATAATTTGATGTCTTTTATGAATGCGGCAATGGATACCCTACTTGTAGCTCAAACTTTTTGTGTTTTAGCTGAAGAAATAGGGTTAGGCATCTGTTATTTAGGTACTACTACCTATAACCCTCAGATGATTATTGAGACCCTTCATCTTCCGAAATTGGTGTTTCCTGTTACGACAGTGACTGTAGGTTATCCTGATTCTGTTCCGGAACAAGTTGATCGTTTACCATTTGATGCGATTGTACATAAGGAGATGTACTGTGATTATACAGCGGAGGATATAGACCGTATGTATGCCTATAAGGAGTCGCTCCCTGAAAATAAAAAGTTTATTGATGAGAATCGAAAAGAAACTTTAGCTCAAGTTTTTACGGATGTTCGTTATACCAAAAAAGATAATGAATATATGTCTGATAATTTATTGAAAGTGCTTCGGTTACAAGGCTTCTTAAAGTGATTTTAAAGGAATCTGCCGTAGGAGATTGTAAGGTGATAATCTAATTTTGATTCTATATGATGTCATTAGTGCCCACTAAAAATGGAGGTGATTAAAACTTAAATAGGGATATTCAGTAAATGTCCTCCAAAAATACGATGGCATAGAAGCTGATACACATAATCACTTCCTATGCCATCTTTATTGTAGTTTTTCGTTGTTTTCTCACATAATTTTGTCCGTCAAGACATGAGTCTCCTGAAGAAGCCGGATGACCTCTTCAGATTCTGCCAGTAAAATCATGTCATGTCACGCCGCTTTGACCGTCCTGTTCCTGATCTTGCCTGTCATCAGTACGGCATTTGCCGTATGTATTCCGAAGAAGATCCATAGGATTTCCGTCTTCCTGTTCCGTGCCTTTATCCTTGCGAGCGAGTAATGCTGCTTCCGTGTGCCGAAGCTGCCTTCAAGCCGGGTGGCCCTCTCCCTTGACAGCTCACTTCTGAGAACCTTTCTCAAGGGTTCATCCTTTGCCGCCCTTCCCTTGCGCGCGAAGGACGTGGAGATTCCGTATTTCGTGCAGAACTTCCTGTTGGCATTGTTGGCGTATATGGAATCGGCGGCCACGCATCTTACCCTCACGTTCATGAGTCTCTGCTGCATACGGATGTGCCGAACTCGACGGATTTGGTTTCCTTGCCCCTTACGATGGGACGTACATAATGACGGTCAATGCTTACAATACGGTCACTGACCTTCCGGCCCTCGAACATTTCCTTCTCCTGTACCAGCGCCTTCCTGATGATGGAAAGACGCTTCCGGTAATCCTGTGTATACCGGAGTGCGGCTCCGTACTCTCTATGGATTCCATCCCTCTGTATGAGGAGCTTTTCAAGAAGCCTGATCATGCGGCGCTTGAGCATTCTTGTCCTTGAAACCTTCCTTTTCCTTTTCTTACAGTAGGACAGGTAAGATCTTGCCACATCCGCGTATTTGTTACGCGGACGCCTGACGCCAACCTCCCCGCAATGCTTGCAGATATGCCTGTAGAGCCATTTGAGACTTTCCCAAAGAAGTTTCATGTCTGTGGGGAAATGCGTGTGGCTCTCATAACATGTGGCATCGGTCATGCACACGTGAAGGTTCTCAAGATAGGGGTTCCAGTGGGTGGCCAGCACTTTCTGGAGGGATTCAACGTCAAGACGGGATACCATCTCATTACGGATGGCGATGGCTATCTTGTAGTTGGTTATGGGAAAGGACGGGTTTATCATGATGCCGCGGAACATCTGATAGTGTATGTTCCCGTTCAGATGTTCCACCAGTTGCCTGTCAGAGAACCCGGTGTAGGCTTTCAGAACCATGAGGGCGATCTTTGCCGAAGGGCTGAAAATGTTCCTGCGCCCCAGACGCTGTTCCGACAGGCCCGCGGCTTTTGCCACGCGTTCAAACGGGAACACCGAATGAAGCCTGCCAAGCTCACTCGCATTAAAACTCTTGCGATATTTTTTCCAGAATATCAAATTCTGCAAAGCCCAAAGTTGGGTGAATTTCCGAAATATTTTGTATCTTAGCCATATCTTGGTTGGGGAATTTCCTCCGTTTTGGCCGTCAAACTTTATTTTCGGGGGAATACCTAAAGATACAAAAAAGCCAACTAATTCGCAACACTTTGTGCATGAATTAGTTGGCTAATTTTATAGCATTTACTGAATATCCCTAGCGGAAAGAGGGGGATTCGAACCCCCGATACACTTTTGGCGTATACACGCTTTCCAGGCGTGCCTCTTCAACCACTCGAGCATCTTTCCTTTCCTCTCGTCGTTTCCGGGTGCAAATGTATGTCTTTTTTCTTTTACGGATACATTATCCGCTTCCTTATCTCTCACAAGCCGTACCTAATTAATATTATTTAAGAATTCGAACAAAAAACTCCGAACACTTTCAAGGCATTATCCGACGTTATGCGGGAAACGAGCTCCGCACTCATCCCGTATACCTCGGCTACCTTTGAAAGCGTATCCTTAACGTTCGCACTCTCGTTCCGCTTCCCGCGATTAGGAACCGGGGTCAAATAAGGAGAGTCGGTCTCAAGCACCAGACGCTCCAACGGAACGGACGAGGCCAAGACTTCAGGAAGAAGCGACTTCTTGAACGTCACCACGCCGTTTATCCCCAGTACGAAGTTGTCAAAGCTCAGGCAACGCTCCGCCTCCTCCGCCGTTCCGGAGAAGCTGTGAAACACGCCTCTCAGTCCCGTATTCCGGTAAGGCTCCATGACCGCGAAGATTTGCTCGAAAGCGTCGCGGGCGTGTATGACGATGGGCAAGTCAAGCTCAATGGCCCATTCTATCTGCCGCTCGAAGGCGATTAACTGCTCCTTCAAATAAGTCTTGTCCCAATACAAGTCGATGCCTATCTCGCCGACGGCGATGAAGTCACGCGACTCGTCTAGCCGCTTCCGCACAATCGCCAACTCTTCCTCGTAGGTCTCGCTGTTCACCGAGGTGGGATGCAGCCCCATCATGGGGAAGCAGTAGCCGGGGTATCGGGAACAGACGGACAGCATCGGCCCGATGGTGGAGCTGTCGATATTGGGCATAAAGACGTAAGTGACCCCCGCAAGCTTCGCTCGCTCTATCACCTGAGGCAGGTCCTCGGCGAACTCCTCCAGAAAGAGGTGAGAATGAGTATCTATCAGCATAGCCTGTACGGTTGTCAGATTTCCCGGCGCATCAGTTCACGGGCCAAAGCCTCCAATTCCCTTTTCTTCTCTCCGGCGACCGTCACCGCCCGCAGGCTCTCCATCGCCCGCCCGTAACGCTCCTCCATCTCGCGCTCGCAGAGCGCCCGCACGTTCAGTTCGTCATAAATCCTCGTCACGGCGGCTATCTTCTCTTCCGGCTCGCAGCGCTCCGCCTTCAGCCACCGCGTCAGTTCCTCGCGCCGCTCGCCTTCCGCACGCTCCATCGCCTTAATCAGCAGGAAGGTTTTCTTGTTGCAGAGGATGTCCCCGCCAATCTTCTTCCCGAATACCGCCGGGTCGCCGTACACGTCCAACAAGTCGTCCTGCAACTGGAAGGCGACTCCGATATGAACGCCGAAGTCGTACAGTCTGTCGGCATCTTCGGGAGAGGCCCCTCCCAACAGCGCGCCGATTCGCAGACTGGCGGCGAGGAGCACGGCGGTCTTCAGGCGAATCATCTCGACGTACTCCTCTTCCGAAACGTCGTCGCGCGACTCGAACTCCATGTCCAACTGCTGTCCCTCGCAAATCTCAAGCGCGGTCCGGCTGAAGAGGTCGATCACTTCCTTCAAACGAGACGAAGGGGAGGCGGACATATACTGATAGGCCAACACCAACATGGCGTCGCCCGAAAGGATAGCTACGTTGTCGTTCCACACCTTGTGCACCGTGGGCTTCCCCCGGCGCATATCGGCGCGGTCCATCACGTCGTCGTGCAGCAAAGTATAGTTGTGATATATCTCGATTCCCGTAGCCGCATCGTAGATGGCGGACACGTCCTCGCGGTAGAGGTTATACGCCATCAACATGAGCACGGGCCTTATCCGCTTTCCCCCGAGCGACAGTACATACTCCACGGGGGCATAAAGTCCTTTGGGAGACCTGTCGAAAGAAAGTCCGGACAAGTGCGCATTGAATTTCTCCAGTAACTGGGTAGCTGTAAACATGACCATAAATCGTATTGAATGATAGTAATTCCGTTTGCGGCAAATATAATACAATAAGAAGGAAGGCGGCCCGCCGCCACTCTTTTCCCACAGTCTTTTTACCTTTAAGAATCTATTTTAACGTTCTTTTATCCAAATGATACGAAAAAGAGAGAAACTGAGCAAATCGCAGAAATATAATTGAAAGTTAATTATTTATGAGATTTTAGCGATTTGGATGAAAGCCTATTGAAACCACAAAAATGCCAACCTAAAATCGGAATTGCGTTACCATTTTCGTTACCTGAAATCGAAACAGGCAACGGAATGGGAAAACCCGTCAGAACGAGACAGAAGTAGCAATCACACAGACAGTTGGTGAGATTCGGAATGAAAAAGTCTTGTTCATGACACAAAAAGAAATAACTTCTCCGTAGCGTACATGCGTTTTACAAATTCGTGAATTATTGACTTTTATGTCGCCCGGCGCAATATAGTATATTGTGCGCCTCAATATACTATATTGCGCCGGACGGGGTAAAGATACGCAAGGAACATCTTTCTGTCAAGGGGCGGGCAGATTGGGATATTTATCGAAATAATGGGAATCGGGAAAGAAACGGATGGTTTCTATACGTTTTCAGAAAGGCAAGTCCGTGTACGGCAAAGCGTCTTCACGAACCGATATTGTACCAATGCTGTTCAAGATAGCGATGTCTTTAATCTTTTTGCGGAATTGCATAAGTACAGATGTTTGTTCGATTTCTCTTTTTCGATTCTGACTAAGAATTAGATATTCTTCTTCTTTGTCAATTCCTAAGAAACGTCTTCCA
>CASDXF010000050.1 GCA_949285075.1 uncultured Bacteroides sp.
GTTATGGACGTTGCGCATTGCCATGCCACAGGATAAGGCGCTACTTCTGTCTGATATATGTCGGCAGATATTGACTGACGCTCAGGCGGGGCGGCTTGATGAAAGCAAGTATCTTAAATCCTTAGATCAATTAAACTTTTAACTTGCATTTATTATAGATAGAAGGCTAGGGATGTATTAATAGCTATTTGGACAAGTCAGATAGAATAATAAATGCGAGCCTTTATAAGTTACTAATGGTAATGTTTGTCTAAATGCATTTGTTAGCAGTGAGGTGCTAATATGATTTTCTTCGTCCCCGATGAGCAAAATTACGGTCCGACCTGCCCGTTATTTCGGGCGATTCATTACTTTTGCCGTAACTATCGTAAGGCTGAGCCTCGGCGAGCCGGGGCCGCCGGAACATTAATCATAATGGAGGACAAGTAATGAGAAAGAACTTTGGAGCAAAGCCGTGGACATTCCCTCAACCGGTGTTCATCGTGGCTACCTATGACGAGCAAGGCACTCCCGACGCGATGAACGCGGCGTGGGGAGGCATCGACTATGACGACCGCGTCAACCTTTGCCTAAGCGCGGGACACAAGACGGTGAGCAACCTCATGGCGGCGAAGGCCTTTACCGTGAGCATGGCCACCGAGGATCAGTTGGTGGCGTGTGACTACGTGGGCCTCGTATCGGCCAATAGCGTGCCCGACAAGTTCAGCCGCGCGGGGTTCCACGCCCTGAAGTCGGACTTCGTCAACGCTCCGCTCATCGAGGAACTGCCTATGGCCTTAGAGTGCGAGCTTGTCTCTTACGACCCCGACACGTGCCATCTCGTGGGACGGATAGTCAACGTGTCGGCCGACGAGAGCGTACTGGACGAGCGAGGCAAGATTGACCCCGAGCGGCTGAGGGCCATCGCCTTCGACCCGGTGAACCACGGCTACCTCAGCGTTCGTTCCCGGGTGGGCAACGCCTTCAAAGACGGCTTGGCGCTGAAGAACAAGTGATGGACGGAGCACGCGTCATACGCTCGGCGGCCGACATGGACAGGATGGCCGTCGATTGGGGCTTTCTTCCTTTCTTTCGATGCGCCGTCCCGGGGCTGTCGGTCGAGGAGATGACCGCCCCCGAGTATTGGTTCTCCGACGAGGACGAAGGGCCGTGGGAGTGGAAGGGGCCGGTCATCCGCGAGGGTCACGCCGCCTACGGCAAGTTCTTCGCCCGCAAGGCGGGGTACGTCAGCCTGCGCTGGTTGCCCCACCTGATGAACTATCGCCGGTCGCTGCGATACGCCAAAGACGACGACACCGCCGCACTGGACGACGTGGTGATGCAGACCATAGCCGCCGAGGGCGGGGTCACGGTGAAGGAGCTGCGCCGACACCTCGGCCTCTCCCCGCGGAGGGGCCGCCGACGGGAAGCCGACCTCGTGGACAGCGCGCCGATGGAGACCAAGCTCTCGCTTGAGCCTATACTGACCCGCCTCATGATGGGGCTTCGGGTGGTCATCAGCGACTTCGAGTACAACGTCGACCGTCACGGCCGCCCGTACGGTTGGGGAGTGGCCCGGTACGTCGTCCCCGAGACCCTTTACGGCAGGCTCGACGCCCGGTGCTCCCCTGAGGAGTCATACCGCCGCATATACGATTACCTCCGCGAGAAGCTGCCCCTCGCCGCCGAGGAAAGCCTTCGGGCACTGATAGGGTAGCGCTATTCATACACTATACATTATTTATATATGGCAGACGATAAGAAAGTAATTTTCTCGATGGTAGGCGTGAGCAAAGCCTTCCAACCAAACAAGAACGTGTTGAAAGACATCTATCTCTCCTTCTTCTACGGAGCCAAGATAGGCATCATCGGACTCAACGGCTCGGGTAAGTCGACCCTGCTGAAGATTATCGCCGGACTGGAGAAGTCTTATCAGGGGGAGGTCGTGTTCTCGCCCGGCTACTCCGTGGGCTATCTGGCCCAAGAGCCTTACCTCGACAACGCGAAGACGGTGAAGCAGGTCGTCATGGAGGGCGTGCAGCCCATCGTGGACGCGCTGAACGAGTATGAGGAGATTAACCAGAAGTTCGGCCTTCCGGAGTATTACGAGAATCAGGACAAGATGGACGCCCTCTTTACCCGTCAGGCCGAGTTGCAGGACATCATCGACGCTACCGACGCGTGGAACCTCGACAGCAAACTGGAGCGGGCGATGGACGCGCTGCGCTGTCCGCCCGAAGACCAGCCGGTGGCCAACCTCTCGGGAGGCGAGCGCAGGCGGGTCGCGCTCTGTCGCCTGCTGCTTCAGAAGCCGGACATCCTGCTCCTCGACGAGCCCACAAACCACCTCGACGCCGAGTCCATCGACTGGCTTGAGCAACACTTGCAGCAGTACGAGGGCACGGTGATAGCCGTCACCCACGACCGCTACTTCCTCGACCACGTGGCCGGATGGATTCTCGAACTCGACCGTGGCGAGGGCATCCCGTGGAAGGGCAACTACTCCTCTTGGCTTGAGCAGAAGACCAAGCGCATGGAGATGGAGGAAAAGACCGCAAGCAAGCGGCGCAAGACCTTAGAGCGAGAGTTGGAATGGGTGCGCATGGCCCCGAAAGCCCGTCACGCGAAGGGCAAGGCCCGCCTGAACTCATACGACAAGCTGCTGAACGAGGACGTAAAGGAGAAGGAAGAGAAACTGGAAATCTTCATACCCAATGGTCCCCGCTTGGGCAATAAGGTCATCGAGGCCAAGCACGTGGCTAAGGCTTACGGCGACAAGTTACTGTTCGACGACCTGAACTTCATGCTCCCTCCCAACGGAATCGTCGGGGTCATCGGCCCCAACGGAGCGGGCAAGACTACCCTTTTCCGCCTCATCATGGGACTGGAGCAGGTGGACAAGGGCGAGTTTGAGGTGGGCGAGACCGTAAAGGTGGCCTACGTCGACCAGCAGCATAAAGACATCGACCCCAACAAGAGTGTCTATCAGGTCATCTCCGGCGGCAACGAACTGATTAGGATGGGAGGCCGTGACGTAAACGCCCGGGCCTACCTCTCCCGCTTCAACTTCTCCGGTGCTGACCAAGAGAAGCTGTGCGGGGTACTGTCCGGAGGAGAGCGTAACCGCCTTCATCTGGCCATGGCCCTCAAGGAGGAAGGCAATGTCCTGTTGCTTGACGAGCCTACCAACGATATTGACGTGAACACCTTGCGCGCTTTGGAAGAGGGCTTGGAAGACTTCGCGGGATGCGCCGTGATTATCTCCCACGACCGTTGGTTCCTCGACCGTATATGTACCCACATACTGGCCTTCGAGGGTGACTCGAATGTCTTCTACTTCGAGGGCTCTTACTCGGAGTACGAGGAGAACAAGATGAAGCGTCTGGGCAACGAGGAGCCTAAGCGCGTCCGATACAGGAAACTGATGGAAGATTAATGTGCCGTCGGCTCAAATGGAAAAAGGCCGTCTCGCTCCTTATGGGGCGGGGCGGCCTTTTCCGTTTATCTCCCGTTGCCGTCGGCCGCGGCCGGAGCCGCTTTACGATAAGCCTTTGCGGGGTTAGAAAGCCTCCGTCATGTTGAAGTAGAAGAGGTTCTGCTTGTTTATCGTGTTTCTTCCGAAGTCAAGGCGGACGTTCATTCTGGGCTGCACCTCTATGCGCAGTCCCACGCCGAAGTTGGGGAGTACGCCCTCTATCTTGACGGGATTAGGCCCCATGAACCCGCATCCCGCCCATGCCGTATAGCCCAGATGACTGACAATCCTTTTTATCCAGTTGCTCTTGTCCGTGTTGAACATCTGCCGGTATTCGGCAATCATGAGGTGCGACGACTTGTCCCGGTACTGTCCCATATAGTATCCTCTGAGGTCGTACGGCGTACCGCTAAGGGCGTACTTAATCAGCGGCGCGTCTCCGAATACGTTTTTCGTCTGCACCGTCCAAGCGAGGACCTTGCGCTTTCCCACCGACTTGTATTGCCGGTAGTCAATCTCCAACCGGTAGAAATTATCGTCCCCGCCGAATATCTTGCTGTACATGACTCCCCTGAGGTCTAAGTAAGTACCTTTGTAGGCGTTGGCGGGAATGTCGCGCGTGTCGTACGTCATCAAGAATCCTAACCCCGAGCTGACGCTTGTATAGCCATTCTCCTTCCCTCCGTCGGCGATGTACGAGGGGTCGTTCACCATCCCGGCGGCCGGGCTGCTTATCTTATCGTAGTTGAAGTCTATTTGCGGTCCCGCGAAGAAGTCGCTGTTTCCCAGTCTGAACAGAAACCACGGATTCACCTGAACGCCGCTGTAGCGGTACTCGCTCGTCTCTTCCCCCCGCGGATAGTCTTTGTTGGTCGAATATCCGATGCCATAATAGTTCTCTAACGTGTTTTTATAGGTGAACACGCCGAATATGCGGAAGCGGTCATTGTTGAAGAACAGTTGCGGCTTGGTAGACAGGTTGAGTCCTCCCTCGAACACTAAGGCAATCGCTATGGGCAGTACCGAGCGCTTCAGGGTAGTGTCTTTAGGGTTCATGCTGAATGTCATGAGCGCGCTTCCGCCCACCAAGAAGCCGAAGTCGGGACTGTAACTGGGTCCTCCTAATATGTTATAATGGAAGTTTCGTTTAGCTACCCGTTGGCGGCGTAGTTCCTTGCGGGAGAGGGTCGAATCGCTGTCGATGGCCGTGTCGCGTTCTGCCGAAGGCGAAGCGCCGTATAGAGGCCCGCGCTGTATCGTATCTTTGGGCAATTGACTCCATATCGCGCAGAACGGCATAAGCGTCAGCCATATACCTATTATGTATTTTCTCATATTTTGTTTGTTCGGGGATGTGTGCGCGAAAGAAGTCATTTTCTTCCAATTAGTTTTTATCTTTATTGATAAATAAATCTAAAATGGAAGCGTATTCTTATAGGTAGCCTAGAGCCCGCCAAGCGCCTGTCCCGCCTTGCCATAGTATATTCCCGTGTATCTGATACGCTGAACGGCAATGGCTTGAATAACGAGCCCGGCCCGATTTCCCAATGACGGGGAGCGCTTGGTAGCTACCAAGCGGTTGTCAAGGTAGCTACCAAGTGGTTGTCAAGGTAGCTACCAAGTGGTTGTCAAGGTAGCTACCAAGTGGTTGTCAAGGTAGCTACCAAGTGAATGTCAAGGTAGCTACCAAGTGGATGTCAAGGTAGCTACCAAGTGAACGTCAAGGTAGCTACCAAGTAATGCCCGTTTTTCAGGGAAGCGGGGCTTACGCGTCAAGAAGCGTCTGTTTGTGAAGGATATGCGCTATTTTCCGCTTTATTTTTCGGAAGATTCATATTTTTCCGCCATCAGGTTCTCCAATTTCAATAGTTCATCCCGATATTGGGCCGCTTCGATGAATTCCAGCCTTTTCGCCGCCTCTTTCATCAGTTTACGGGCGGCGACGTTCGGCGCGATAGGCTCGGCGTATGCCTTGCTTTCCTTCTGTTGCGCTTTTCCCGTAGCCGTGTTCCCCAGTGTTGACCTGTTGAGCGCTTTCTGGATTTGCTGTGGAGTAATGCCGTGCGCTTCATTATAAGCCAACTGCTTTTCGCGTCTTCTGTTGGTCTCGTCTATGGTCAATCGCATACTGTCTGTTATTTTATCAGCGTACATGATAACCTTGCCGTTGACATTCCGCGCCGCCCGGCCGGCGGTTTGCGTCAAAGAGCGATGCGAGCGCAAAAAGCCCTCTTTGTCCGCGTCCAAGATGGCGACAAGAGATACCTCGGGGAGGTCAAGTCCCTCGCGCAGCAGGTTGACCCCGATTAGGACATCGTAAACGCCCTGCCGAAGGTCGTCCATGATTTTTACCCGTTCCAGCGTCTCCACGTCGCTATGGATATAGTTGCACCTCACGTCGTTGTTGAGCAGATATTCCGCCAATTCTTCCGCCATGCGTTTGGTCAGCGTGGTGACTAGGACTCTCTCCTCTTTCTCGATGCGGAGTTGAATCTCCTCCATCAGGTCGTCTATCTGGTTCAGGCTTGGACGAACTTCGATTACCGGATCGAGCAGACCGGTCGGGCGAATGACCTGCTCTGCCACGATTCCCTCCGAACGCCTCAATTCATATTCCGCGGGAGTGGCGCTGACATAGATGACCTGCTTTTCCATTTCTTCGAACTCTTCAAACTTCAGCGGGCGGTTGTCCATTGCGGCCGGAAGCCGGAAACCGTACTCGACGAGGTTGGTCTTGCGCGCTTTGTCCCCTCCATACATCGCTCTAAGCTGAGGGATGCTGACGTGACTCTCATCGACGACAATGAGATAATCGTCCGGGAAAAAATCCAGTAAGCAGTAAGGCCGTGTTCCGGCTTCTCGTCCGTCAAAGTATCTGGAGTAATTCTCTATTCCGGAACAGTGGCCTATTTCTCGCAGCATTTCCATATCGTATGTGACCCTTTCATGCAATCGTTTGGCTTCAAAGTTTTTTCCGATAGATTCAAAATAGGCCACTTGCTTCGCCAAGTCGTCCTCAATCTCCCGAATGGCCCTGAGGGTGTTCTCTTTGGTTGTCATGAAGAGATTGGCGGGGTAAATCTTGTATTCGTCAAAGGTGACGGTCGTGTTTCCTGTAACGGGATCTACTTCCTCGATGCCGTCAATCTCATCTCCCCAGAAAGTAACGCGGAGCAAGTTGTCGGAATAAGCTAAGAAGACGTCTACAGTATCTCCCTTTACACGGAAAGTCCCTCGGTTTACTTCTATGTCATTGCGTACATATAAGCTGTCAATCAGGCGGCGGAGGAAAACATTACGGTCTAACCGTTGCCCTCGTTTGACGCAGATGACATTATTATAAAAATCGGACGGATTTCCCATGCCATAGATGCATGAGACGGAAGAAACGACAATCACATCCTTCCTTCCTGAAAGCAAGGCTGAAGTGGAAGCTAAGCGCAGCTTGTCTATCTCGTCATTAATGGATAAATCTTTTTCAATATATGTGTCTGTACTTGGTATATATGCTTCCGGTTGATAATAATCATAATATGATACGTAATATTCTACCGCGTTATTGGGAAAGAATCCTTTAAACTCATTGTATAATTGGGCGGCTAGCGTTTTGTTATGGCTCAATATTAATGTCGGTTTGTTGATGTTTGCAATAACATTTGCGATGGTAAATGTTTTTCCTGAGCCGGTGACGCCCAAGAGAGTTTGGGCGGGAACCCCTTGACGTATTCCTTCGGTCAATTGCGCGATTGCCTCCGGCTGATCTCCAGTAGGTTTATAAGTTGATATCAATTCAAAATTCATAGTTAAATCTTAAAAAAACATGGCAATATTCGGGAAAATAAACGAAATAACAAATCTTTTTTCCCGATAAATCCTTTACTTTGCGGCATATTTAATTATAATAATAAACAAATACATGGAGGGCATGATTTGGAATGAAAGTATTGAATGTATGGATCGTGAGAGTCTGCATAAGATTCAGAGCATACGTTTGAAGAGAATCGTAGATTATGTATATCACAATACGCCTTTTTATCGGAGAAAAATGCAGGAGATGGGAATAACTCCTGATGACATAAATGATATTGGCGATATAGTGAAGCTTCCTTTTACAACGAAGTATGACTTAAGAGATAATTATCCCTTTGGTCTATGTGCCGTACCAATGAGCCAGATTGTACGTATACATGCTTCTTCGGGAACAACGGGGAAACCCACTGTAGTGGGATATACACGTAAAGACTTATCGTCGTGGGCTGAGTGTATTTCTCGCGCGTTTACGGCTTATGGGGCCGGAAAATCAGATATTTTTCAGGTCTCCTATGGATATGGACTATTTACAGGAGGATTAGGAGCTCATGCGGGGGCCGAAAACATCGGGGCTTCGGTTATTCCTATGTCAAGCGGGAATACTGAAAAACAAATTACGCTGATGCATGATTTCGGTGCTACGGTGTTATGCTGTACGCCTTCGTATGCGTTGTATTTAGCGGATACGATTAAAGATTCCGGTTTGCCCCGTGAAGAGTTTAAGTTGAGAATAGGGGCTTTTGGGGCAGAACCGTGGACTGAAAGCATGAGGCATGAAATTGAAGATAAGCTGAGGATTAAGGCGTATGATATTTATGGATTAAGTGAAATCGCTGGTCCGGGAGTAGGATATGAATGTGAGTGTCAACATGGCACGCATTTAAATGAGGACCATTATTTCCCGGAAATTATAGATCCTAATACCTTACAGCCAGTAGAGCCCGGTCAAACTGGAGAATTGGTATTTACTCATTTGACGAAAGAAGGCATGCCGTTACTTCGCTATCGTACGCGTGATTTGACGGCTTTACATTATGATAAATGCCCTTGCGGTCGTACATTGGTACGTATGGATCGAATTTTAGGACGGAGTGACGATATGCTTATTATTCGTGGAGTAAATGTCTTTCCGACTCAGATTGAATCGGTAATACTTGAGATGCCGGAATTTGAACCTCACTACTTATTGATTGTGGGTCGTAAAAATAATACGGATACGATGGAGTTACAAGTGGAGGTACGGCCTGATTTTTATTCAGATGAGATAAATAAAATGCTTGTTCTCAAGAAAAAGCTGACATCTCGATTACAAAGTGTCTTAGGGCTTGGTGTGGATGTGAAATTAGTAGAGCCTCGAAGTATTGAACGTAGTGTAGGCAAAGCGAAACGAGTAATTGATCATAGGAACTTTAAAGATTAAAAATGATATGGTAGCTAAACAACTTTCTATTTTTCTAGAAAATAAATCCGGCCGTTTAACTGAAGTTACAGAGGTTTTAGCAAAAGAGAATATTAATCTTTCTGCTTTGTGTATCGCGGAAAATGCGGATTTTGGTATTTTACGAGGGATAGTTTCTGATCCCGATAGAGCCTATAAAGTGCTTAAGGATAATTATTTCGCTGTAAATATTACGGATGTGGTTGGGGTTAGTTGTCCTAATGTTCCGGGGGCTTTAGCGAAGGTGTTGGGGTATTTGTCTGCCGAAGGAGTATTTATTGAATATATGTATTCCTTTGCAAATAATAATATCGCTAATGTGGTGATTCGTCCTAGTGATATGGAAAAGTGTATCGAGGTTTTGAAAAAGAAGAAAGTCGATTTATTGGCGGCTAGTGATTTGTATAAACTGTAATCGGGTCGCTGCCTGTTGAAAATAACCAGTTCTTGCTTATAATCGATTCTTTTTATATTAAAAAGATATGATTTATTGGTTAGTTCCTTGTTAATGTGTAATTTTGCACGTCATTAATAAATCGGATGAAAAAAAATATCGTTTTAGCATTATTGGTAACTATTGTTTTTACATCATGTAATGAATATAATAAGTTACTAAAAAGCACTGACTATGAATATAAATATGAAGCTGCAAAAAATTATTTTGCTAATGGGCAATATAACCGTGCTTCAATTTTATTAAATGAATTGATTACAATTCTAAAAGGAACTGATAAGGCGGAAGAGTCCTTATATATGTTAGGAATGAGCTATTTTAATCAAGGTGATTATCAGACTGCGGCGCAATCGTTTATAGCGTACTATAATGCTTATCCTCGGGGGGTATTTGCGGAATTGGCCCGTTTTCAGGCAGGGAAAGCGTTGTTTCTTGATACACCAGAGCCTCGGCTAGATCAGTCAAGTACTTATCAGGCAATTCAGCAGTTACAGATGTTTATGGAATATTGCCCGGAAAGTTCCAAAAAACAAGAAGCGCAGGATATGATTTTTGCGCTGCAAGATAAGTTGGTGTTGAAAGAATTATATTCGGCGAAATTGTATTATAATTTAGGAAATTATATGGGGAATAATTACGAAGCTTGTGTTATTACGGCTCGTAATGCCTTAAAAGATTATCCTTATACAGATTATCGTGAAGAGCTTTCAATTTTGATTTTACGAGCTATGTATGAGATGGCTGTTTATAGTGTAGAAGATAAAAAAATGGAGCGTTATCGTGAAACAGTTGATGAATACTATGCTTTTAGGAACGAATTCCCGGAAAGTAAATACTTGAAAGAAGCTGAGAAGATTTTTAATGAATCGCAAAAAATAATTAAAGACTAAATAAAAACTGGAATTTATGGATTATAAGAAAACAAATGCCCCTACTACTACAGTAACTCGTGATTTAATGGAGCTTTGTGCTGATACTGGCAATATATATGAAACCGTAGCCATTATTGGTAAGCGGGCGAATCAAATAAGTGTGGAAATCAAAAATGAATTGTCGAAGAAACTGAATGAATTTGCCTCTTATAGTGATAATATGGAAGAGGTTTTTGAGAATAGAGAGCAAATTGAGATTTCTCGTTTTTATGAGAAGTTACCCAAGCCAACATTGATAGCCACTCAGGAGTATATTGAGGGTAAGATTTATTATAGAAATCCTGCAAAAGAAAAGGAGAAGCTTCAATAATAGAAGTGTTTTGGAGTTATAAATAAAAGTTAGCTAGGTGATAGAGGTGAAGGAAAAATCCTTCTTCTTATTGCTTAGCTTTTATTTTAATAGGTAACCGCAAATGATTCAAAGAATTCAAAGTCTTTATTTGTTAGTTGTGGTAGGGTTATTGATTACTACCATGTGTTTTCCCATGGGATATTTTATCGAAGAAAATAGAATAAATGAATATCCATTTAATGTGTTAGGAGTAAGTTTGGATGGAATGTATCATTCAACTTTAGGCTTGTTCTTTCTTTTATTATTAAGTACAATTGTGTCATTTTTCACGATCTTGTTATATAAAAAAAGAATGTTACAAGTTCGAATGTTAGTTTTTAATAGTATATTATTGGTCGTTTTTTATTTAGTCTTTATACTATCTTATATTTCGTTAAAAGACGGCGGAATGGAGTTTCGCATTAATTGGACTTTATGCTTGCCTCTATTTTCTATGGTTCTGAATATATTAGCTATTTGCGCCATTAATCATGATGAGGCTTTGGTTAGAGCTGCGGATCGACTAAGACCTTAAGACAAGGAGTTGAGCATAGAGTTTTCCTAATAATTCTAAGAAGGAGGAGGGAGACAGTGCAAGTGGTGGACCGAGTGACGGTTAGAACGGAAAATATTTATTATCAGAGTATTATTGCCTATTCGAGAAATGGCTTCATTTCTCGTGAGTTACAGCCCTGTTTCTCGCAAGCCGTGGGGCTGTCTTTCGCAAGCCGTAGGGCAGGTTGACAAGTGGAGAATGATGCGATGTCCCTTATTGCGGAAGCTTTATTGCGTTTCATTTCTAGACTTTTACCGATTTCAAGCATTATTATTTGCATTATATAAGTACGTTCGTCGTTTTTTTTGCATAAGGAATAGAAACGATGAGTCCCTCTTTCCGTGATGATCGGGAAAGGGGGACTCTGCTTTTTGGCTTGGCTCCATTAGTCCGAGGTGAGTAGAGGTCTGCGGCGTTACTTGTTTTCAGGTTTCAACCACTTGTCTAGCCACTCGAAGAAGACCCGTTGCCACAGTACGCCGTTCTGCGGTTTCAGTACCCAATGATTCTCATCCGGATAAATCAGGAGTTGGGCCGTAATGCCTCGCATCACGGCTGCGTCGAAGGCCGCCATGCCTTGATTGGCGAGTATGCGGTAGTCCCGCTCTCCGTGTATGCAGAGAATGGGGGTATCCCAACGGTCTACAAAACGGTGAGGAGAGTTGGCGAAGGTACGCTGTGCCGTGGCGTTCTCTCTCTCCCAGTATGCGCCGCCCATGTCCCAGTTGGCGAACCACTTCTCTTCCGTTTCGAGGTATTGCATTTCCATATTGAAAATGCCGTCGTGGGCGATAAACGCCTTGAATCTTCCGTCGTGGTGTCCGGCTAGCCAGTAGACCGAGAATCCTCCGAAACTGGCTCCCACGCATCCCAACCGTTCGCTGTCGATGAATGGCTCGCAGGCCATTGTGTCGATGGCGGTCAGGTAGTCTTTCATGCACTGCCCTCCGTAGTCGCCGCTAATCTGCTCGTTCCATTCCACGCCGAAGCCCGGCATTCCCCTCCGGCACGGAGCGACGATGATGTAGTCGTGTGCCGCCATAATCTGGAAGTTCCACCGGAAGCTCCAGAACTGGCTCAGTGGGCTTTGCGGGCCGCCTTCGCAGTAGAGCAGGGCGGGGTACTTGCGGCTTGGGTCGAACTGCGGGGGATAGATGACCCACGTCAGCATCTCTTTGCCGTCGGTGGTCTTAATCCATCGCTCTTCCACACGTCCCATCTCTATCTGGTCGTATATGTGGCGGTTCTCTTCGGTCAGTTGCTTGGCTTCCGCGGCCGTTCCGTCCGCTTTCAGGCTAAGGGCGAACAGCTCGTCGGCCATGCTCATGGAGTGTCTTGTGGCTATAAGTCCGTCTCCGCATAGGGCGATGGAGCCGTAGTCGTGCAGTCCTTCGGTCAGTTTGACGGGTTGCTTGCCTGTTTCCCAGTCATGCAGGCCGACACGGTAGACTTGCGAAGTACCTTTCCATACGGCCGTGAAATAGAAGCCGTCGGGGGCGAAGACAAAGTTGTCCACGTTCGTTTCGAATCCCGGCGTGGCGCAGAACTTCTTTTTCTCTTTCAGGTCGTACACGTAGAGCCGATTCAGGTCGCTCTCGTACCCGTCCCTCGCCATGCTTTGCCAAGCGACGTAGCGTCCGTCGGGCGAGAACTTCGGGCTCGTGTCGTAGCCCATGTTCATGTCTTCCTCCGACTCCTTGCAGATGTTCCTCACGTTTCCGGTCTTCAGGTCGTAGAGGTAGATGTCCGAGTCGGTCGACACGGCGTAGTCCTTGCCCGTCTTCTTTCGGCACGTGTAGGCTACAGTCTCCGAGTCTGGACTCCAAGCCAACTGCTCCATACCTCCGAAGGGCTTCATCGGGCTTTCGTAAGGTTCCCCTTCCAACAAGTCTCTCTCGTTGCTGATGCCCTCGCCGTTGAAGTCGGCCACGAAGGGGTGTGGGGCCGTGGTTACCCATTCGTCCCAGTGCTTATACATCAGGTCGTTCACTATCACTCCGGTAGCTTTGGGCAGATCGGGATATTTGTCCGCCGTACTCTCCCGTGTCTTTACTTGTGCCGTGAAAAGCAGCTTCTTTTCGTCCGGAGAGAAGGTGAATCCGTCTATCCCTCCTTTTCGGTTAGTCAATTTTCGTTTTTCAGTTCCGTCGGGATTCATCTCGTACACCTGACCGCTGCCGTCCTCGTTGCTCAGGAAGGCTAACTTCCGTCCTCCCTTAATCCATGCCACGTTGCTCTCCTGACTGGACGTGTAGGTCAGTTGCCGCTGTTCGCTCCCGTCGGCGTTCATCACGAATATTTCACGATTACTTGCATCCTGTTCCACGCTATAATAGGCAACGGTGTAGGCAATCCGTTTCCCGTCGGGCGATACGGCCGCCTCTCCCAGTCTTCCCATAGCCCAAAGCGCCTCGGGTGTCATGCGTTTTCCTTCAATCCGGATGTCTGACTTTCCGATAATTGGTCCGTCCTTTCCGCCCGTTTCCTTTTCATTTGTACATGCGGCGAGCACCATTGTTGCTGTCATCATAACTAAACTTACCTTTTTCATTTTATTTATTGTAATAGAGGTGAATAAGCGAATATTATTGGAAAAATCGGACAAATGTATCAAAATAAAATGATTTTCTTTATCTTTGTTCGCTACAAACCGTATCGCATTATGAACATATATAAACCCGAAATAGCGGAATTACTGTTGGTGGTAGAAAAGAAATACGGCAAGGCTTTGCGTACGTCAACCGATTTTGAGGAGTTCTCTTTTTACCTGAAACGAGGTCAGATGGGGCTCATATCGCCCTCTACGCTGAAGCGCCTTTGGGGATACGTCAATGACTTCCATAAACCCCGTATGCAGACGCTTGACCTACTGTCGCGCTATATTGGCTTCCGCTATTTCAGCGTTTTCTGCGACTATCTCAAAACGAGTACGGCTTATAACTCTTCCTTCTTTTCCGCTAACCAGATTGTGTCGAAAGAGCTTTCCGTGGGCGAGGAGGTCGAGATAGGCTGGTCTCCCAACCGCTATCTGCGTCTCGTGTACCGGGGCGACGGCGTGTTCGAGGTGGAGGAGGTGCGCCAGTCGAAACTGCGCAAGGGAGACCGGTTCGAGACTTCCGCTTTCCTGATGGGGCAGCCGCTCTACCTTTCTTACATATTGCGCGAGGGCCTGCGCACTTCTCCCTTTATTGCGGGACGTAACGGCGGCCTTACGTTGTTGAACCGCATCTGACCTCCGGACTCAACCTATGAACGACGACTCTCTGACTTCCGGATTTGTGGAGTCCCCCTCTTCGGGCGAGGGCGCGGCTCCCGCTGACTTGCGCGAGATTTACTCTTCCGCTTCGGGGTTCAACCGTCTTTTCCGTTGCCAGAGGTACGGAAAGTGGCACGTACTGAAGGTCTTGAAGCCGGAATACCTCGGCGTGTCCTTCTACGAGCAGGCTCTTCGCAAGGAGTTCAGCATCGGCTATCAGTTGGACCATCCCAACATCTGTCATACGTTAGGGTGGGAGAGCCTCGGCGCTTTGGGACACTGCATCCTGATGGAATACGTAGACGGAGTCACCTTAGAGGAGTTCATCCGTCAGGGAAAACTTACCCTTCCGTTGGCCGTGAAGTTCATTTCCGAGATTTGCTCCGCATTGGGGTATCTCCACAGCAAGCAGATTATCCATCGTGACCTGAAGCCCTGCAACATCCTGATAACCCATAACGGAAATAACGTGAAGCTGATAGACTTCGGCTTGTCCGACCGTGACGATTACAGCTTCCTGAAGCTGCCCGCCGGTACCCGCTACTATCTGGCTCCGGAGGTTCTTCAGCCCGGCGTGACTCCAGACCTTAGGGCCGACATTTATTCGTTGGGAGTCATGATAGGGGAGATGGCCGTGCGGCTGAAAAGCAAGCGGTTGGCGGCCGTATCGCGCAAGTGTACGCAGCGCAGGCGTGAAAGGCGTTACGCCTCAGCCTCCGAGGTGGTGGAGGCCCTTTCCTCCTCCCGGGTAAAGCGGCCTTACGCGGCCGTGGCCGTTGTCTTGTTGGCGGGGGTTGTTCTGGGCGGACTTTACGCCCGCCGTACGGACGCTGAGGCTGCGCAGCCGCTCGCCTATCCGGTGTTCGGCAATCAGGTGAGCGGTGAGAGTTGCCGCCGTGTGCTTGCCGCCGAGTGTTCTCGGCTGTCGCGTGCCGCCTCCGGCTCCGCATTCGATGAGCGGCGGTGGCGTTCGGACAGCCTTCAGGTCGTCTCTCGCCTGAAGGAGGCGTTGGACGCGGAATACCCCTTGCCCGAGTTGAGGGCGGGTGCGGTCTATCAGCGTCGTTGGGACGACCTGCGGCGTGAGGCCGACCGTCGGTTGGGTGAAATCCTTCATACGCTTCGGGGCGACAAGACCGGAGGTTCCCGTTGACCGAGCCTTAGAAGCAATCTTTTCGCTTGTTATTCACGCGTTCATCCCCTCAGTCTGATGGGGACGTTTCCGCTTATCCGCTATCTCATATATAAGTAAGGGTAGACTTACGGCCGCTTATTCGCAAGCCTGCTTCTACCTATATGTAGGTCTGCTTCTACTTATATGCGGGTCTGTTTCTACGTATGTGCAAGTCAGTTTCTACGTATGTACAAGTTCGCTCCTGCTTATGCGCAAGTTCGCGGATAAGTAGAAGCGGTGCAGTGTGAACCTATTGTACAAGAGTGACTTGACTCTTGTACATCAGTCAGGAAACTGTTCTATAAGAAGAGGATTTACTGTCGCTCGCCTTGTATGTGCGTGAACTGCTTCCAGTATGGATGGTTTCTGTAAATGTCCCGGCTCTCTTCCGGAACGTGGAGCACGCAACCGGAGAAGATGTCTTGACAGCCGGCGAACGTGTTCTCGCTACATATAGGCGGCAGGGAGGCCCTGACGTACAAGTGTTGCAGCGGGCATTGGTCGAAGCAATAATCGGAGAGTAGCTCGCACTGGCTGCCCAGCGTCACCGAGGTCAGCCGCCGGCACCCTTGAAACAGACCGTACGATACCGTCCGCACTCCGTCGGGCAGGACTACGGTCTCTACTTCCGCTTCGTGGAACGCTTGCCTTCCGATGCTCGTCAGCGAGGCGGGCAGCGTGACGTCGCGTACCTTACACCGCTGCAAGGCGAAGTCTCCGACGCGTTTCAGGGTAGGGGAGAAGCGGATTTCCTCGGCGGACAGTCCCTCCGGAAACCAGATAAGTTCCTCGCCCTCCTTATTGTACACCACTCCGTCCATACTCATGTAGCGAGGGTTCTCGGTGGATACGGATAGGTCGCTCAGCCGTTCGCACCCGTCAGAGGGCGTTAGGCTCTCCACCTTTCCGGGTATGGCGAGCTCGGTCAGCGACACGCAGTTCCTGAAGGCGTTCTGCTCAATCTCCCTCGTCTCCGCCGGTAACTTGACCGACCGCAAGCCTGAAAGGTTGCCGAACATATCATATCCGACGACGTTGTTTTCCGTGTATCGGGCCCCGCAGTAGGCCAGTCCGCCCTCGACGATGGTAGCGTCGGTCAAGTCTATATTGACCAACTGTCCCTCCGTCTCCTCATCGTCTATGTTCCTGCCCGCCATGTCCCGAATCAGTCTGATGTCCGTTCCGTTGAGAGGGCCCGCTATATTCAGGGTTTGATACTCGTACTTCTCCTCCTCCCCGATGATGTCCGCCAACGTTCCGGCGTTGACAATCGTCACCGCGTCCCCCGTCTGGAAGGAGTAAGCTTCGCTGTACGCCCGTCCTATCTTGTTGTCGGCGAAGGCCCTGACCGTGTACCTCGTGTTTCTTTCCAGTCCTCCGATGCGCAGGCTCCACTGCTCCTCTTCGGAAAGCGGGGCGAACACCTCCCGCTCTTCCCCGTTCTCGGAAGCGTACGCGAATCCCCTCGCGGAGATTCGCTCTCCTCCGTCGTCGGTGACGGCGCATTGCAGGATGACGCTGACGGGCCCTTGTCCTAAAAGAACGATTTCTCCCACCGTAGGAGTCTCGTTGGGGACGGTAGTGAAGGTGAGCGCCGGGCTTTGTATGCGGTACGTCTTGTTGCCGGCCTCTATGCAGTAGTGATAGGTCGTGCCCGGCGTCAGGTCTTGCAATACGGTGGACACTTCTTCGTTCTCCGTCAGCCGAGCCTCCCGGACTTGCTCCATCTCGGGCGAGGTTCCGTAGAGGAAGCGGAACAGGTCCGTATGGCTGTTGGAAGCTGCGATGACCCTCCCCGACAGCTTGGCGCTTGTCCGGGTAATCTCTTCCGCCGCGTTGAGCGTAATCTCCGGGGCGGGATTGCCGGGCTGTTTTTCCTCCTCGCAACCGCATGGCAACAGTCCGCACAACGGTAGGGCGAGACAAATTATCGCTAAACGTATGTACTGGTTCATAAGTAAAAGATTATAGACGGATGCCGAATCCGATGTTAAACTCCCAATATGTTCCCTTTATCGTACAGACACCGGCGGAAACCGCCCAGTTGCCGTGAATCCATATTCCTCCCGCTTCCGCGGAAATACCCTTTGCCGAGTAGTCCTTGTTGCGTAGGTAACGCCCGTCGTTCGTCTCCCACGCCACGGTGCGGTTGCCGTATCCGACGCCTTCGTACAGACGGAACTCTCCGGCGATTCTGTGCACTCCTCCCGCGAGGAAGGCGTGCCGTGAGTTCTCGGTCTTTCCCGTGTAGTACGGGGGAGTATCGCTTCCGGTCGGCATTCCGTCCTCGTCGCATTCCCCGATCGTGCGTGGTCCGTTACGGAAATTGCTCGATAAGTGGACGTATACCCCGTGCCGCCTCATCCATCCCATGCGGAGACCTCCGGCGAACTCCTTCCTATGGACGCTCGCGTCCGCCATTATCAGGTAAGAGGCCCTTTCCTTCGGCCGCTTCAACCGTAAGGCTCGCGCTTGCGGAGCGGGCGGATCGTCCCGTGTGACCGGAACGGCTATCGCGCTGTCCTTTATCGGAGGAAGCGGCTTGTTGGTATCGAGGTTGCGGGGAGGTACGGTCAGCTCCAGTTCGTAGGTCAATCTTGACTCCAGCGGCTTGGGAAAGGCGTAGTCCCTCAACACTCCCCACTGCGGATGCTTAATCGTAATCAGTTTGGTACCTTTAGGCACATATAGCCAGACCTCCCCCACGTCGTTTTTCCTCTTTACGATTCCTAAGGGAGTAGAGAACACGAAATCCCGGTCGCAGACGACCTTTATCAGCGCGCAAGCCTCGTCGTTCAAGTCCTTCTCGGGTTGGATATAGGCGCTTATGTCGTTGGGTAAAGCCCGGAAGCGGAGAACGGAGAACTGTTGCGCGTGTGACAGAACGTGTACGCAAAGCAGCAGTCCTATCGCGCACAAGCACCTTTTAGCGTTGGTATGGGTATGAATGAATCTCATTGCAGGTTGAAGTTACTGATACTGAATATGTCTTGTTCCGACAGCGGAACTCCTTCTTCTATCATACGGGGTTGCCATGTACGTATATGTATTAAAGGCGTCGTCTCGTCCCTGAAGTCCCACAACAGGAACAGGTAGCCGTCATCAGAGTAAAGGTCCGAGGTATATTTCTGCCGGAGCGTCACTCCGTACAGTCCTTTCTGCGTGGGATGCTTCATGATTTTAAAGTCGCTGAACTCCAAGTCGATTTTCTTGTTCATCTTGAACAGCGTCGTTAAGCGTTCCAGATAGGCGCGCTTGTTCTTTATGTTATACTCCACTTTCTCCTGCGGCAAGAGTTGTCCGTCCCGTTTTGGGGCGTTGCGTATTACCTTCCCCACGATAATTAACGCGTCCTCGCTGAAAAGCTGATTCAGGAAATCAATGTCCTTTGTCGTATAAGAGGTACGCAGATGCTCTACGTAGTTTAGAATCATCCTTATGTTCTCTGCGTCCTCTTCCGGCAACTTTCCTGAAAGTATTTTGCCCGCTTCGGCGTAAAACGGGCTTTGCTTGCTGATGTTCTTCCATTCATCTCCGTTAAGCGTGGTTGTCGTTACTTTGTCCGTTTCGTCCGTTTCGTCCTCTTCACGCTTTTCGTGCTCTTGTTCCTTGATTATGTCCTGCCGCTTTCTGTCGTCCACTGTATCTTTGGGAGCGTTCTCCTCTTCCGTACGCTTGCTTTGTTGCTGTCGGACAAAAACCTGCGGCTTCTCTTTCAATGCGAAAGTGTCCTCTTTGATGAAGAAGTATTGCCGGTTGTCTACGGGAACTCCCTCCTTATCAATCCACTGATATAGGCTGTCAATGCGGGATACGGCAAGGTTAGAGGAGTAGAAGTTGACGGGATGCTTATACGTCCCGTTTCCCTTTATCGCTCCCCTGAAGTCCGTTAGCTTCCAACCCTCATCCGTCAATACGCATATTCTGTTATCGCCGGATATGGTCATGTCTTTATATTGAGGCGTTATGAGGAAGGCACCTTCATGGTTGATAAGTCCCATGCCTTTATCCGTCTGGACGATTGCCGCGTGATGCCGGAAGCGGAAAGCGGTTCGGACGCTGTCCGGCAAATAAATCTTGGTAATCCCCTTCTTATCCATGTAGCATACTCTTCCGCTTTGCATATTGCTGTACATTAACAGCCCGTTCCCGAATCTTTCGTCGAAGAAACTGGAGGGCAACTGGATATTAAGTACGGTCTTTCCGTTCGCGTCAATCAGTTGAAAGTTCATGTCGCCTTTCTCGTCAGCGTTTCCAACTAACGCCGTTCCTTCATGGAAATCGCAGGCGTAGTCGTATATTGGGGCTATGATGATTTTGCCCTTCGTGTCTATAAATCCGTATTTCCCCTTTCTTGTGCAGAATAACGCCCTGCCTTCGCTAAAGTTATGCATTAATACGATGTCATAGTGCAGGCTCTCTCCGATGTCGTTTACCGTATTGCCCTTTTTGTCTATCACTAAGATAGGCGAGTCTGGCGTTTCTTGCGCTATGGTGACTTCCTCAAAGAAATGTCCGATTTGCGTGAACAGCCTCGGACTGACGGGCTGTGTAGGCTCTTTAGCTTGGAATATCTGCCGTTGATTTTCTGATACGGGAAGGCTGAACATTCCGTTTACAACGGTTGACGGCTCTTGTTTGAAGGTTCCGGCCGGAACGAGGATGTTTCCGTCAATGCCGATAAGTCCCCATTCTCCGTTCTTGTTATTTTGGAAAGGGAGGGCGTTTATTTCATCATGCGCCTGTTGACATCCGTTGAAGAGAAGCGCAAGCGACAACAGAGACATGACGGAATAAATATAAATCGCCTTCTTATCTATCGAGGAACCTTTCATCTTTTGCATGTACAAATATACGCATTATTGTATGAATTAGTAAGGGATTGAAGAAATAATAGGGAGGCATGGATAATGAACGCTCCATGCCTCCGGTGAAGATTGGTCGAACTTTACGTGTGAATGATTTAGCTGTTATTCCCAATCTTCTATCTCACCCCCAATGTCGATCTTTACTTGTTCCGGATTTTTTGTTATGACCACGGATATGGTATGTTGTATGCCGGGCTTGAAGAGGAAGGTACTTTCTACCAAGTAGGAGACACCTTTCATAACCACTTCAATCAACGGCTTTCTGTTGCTAATTCTTTGCGGAACGATGATGGCGGAATACTTATGGTTGCCTTCAGGCTTAGCCTTTAAGGTGGCTTCTGTGCCATACGTGTTTTTTGTCACTATTCCCGCGCTTAAGTCGATAGTCGCTTCGGGCACGGTATTGTGTATGTACACCTCCGCGTCTTCCGGCAGTTCGTCGCCTTCGTAGTCCTCTCCCTTGACGAGGCGGACGGACAGTTTACTCATGCAGTGTCTGAACTGCAATGCGACCGCCGCGTTGCCTGCCACCTGCTTCTTGGAAGTAGCCCAAAGGAAATCGCTCGCCTCGTACCCGCCAAGTTCGTCTCCGCTACCTGCCGAGCTTTGATCCAAAGCTACGCTGAACGGAGCTTCGTCCACAGAGGAGAGGGAGGCGAAAGGATAATAAGCATATACGTCGTATGTTCCGTCGTTCCAATAAATCGTCTTTTCCGGAATCCATTCCGTCCCGTTGTAGGTCAATAGGGCGTTGTTTATGTAGTTTCCCGAGATTTGCAAAGGCTCATCCGTCCCGGTAATGAACAGCCCTATGCGGTCATTCGTTTCAAAGGCGGTTTCCGTGGCTCTCGCACCCGCTTTTTGCGATGGATGTATGACCTGAAATCGCATTATGTTATTGTCAAGCGCCGCCGCTTCCTCTTGCGGGTTCTCTTCCTGACTGCATCCAGTCCCGCATAGGATAGCGGTGATACATGCGGCGCAAATATGAATCAATCGTTTCATAATCTTACTGTTTAATGTTCTATTTTCGGTTACTGTAACGGACTGCCCTTATGAATCTTCGGCGGGTATTGGAATGAATGAATCCGGCTACCCGCGTACGGTGACTCTAAGGCTCGGGTCTTGGCTTCTTGAGCCGCGCTCTTGTCGTTGGCTACGAACTCCTCGAACGAGAACTCCTCACCGGCGTATTTCTTGATGCGTCTTACGATGGATTCCCGGCTGATGGTGCTGTAATAAGGGATGTCATTGTTCATACAGCTGTTCTGCTCCGAACGGAATACGCCCCGATTGTGCATATATCCACCCTCGAAAATATCTACCTTGTCGCTGTAACGCGGGTCGAATATCAGGTGACTCCACGGCACTTCGTTGGTTTTTCCGGTGAGGGAGAGGTTGTCGTACCAACCTAACGCTTTGGCGTAATTGAACTCGAACACATGTCCGCAGCAGGTACAAGTACAGAAGTCTATAAACTCGTTGTGGTATATGTACTCATCGCCGAGCTTGCCGAATCCGTGCCCTCCCGCTTCATGCTGAATGACACCGCGGGTATCGAGCGGATAGCCATACGTGCTCATCGGGCAGAAAGCGATAGCCGAGCCGTCATCCCACATCTGGCAGATGCCTCCGTAGTCGGTGGTGTTTGGTGTAATGATAATCAGACTCTGGTTCAGGTTCTGTTTGGTTACCGTAGTCTTCATGTCGAGCGCGTATTGGAATACCGCGTCGTAGTCGCATCGCAAGCCCACGCCTCCGGTGAACGTCGTTTCAAACTTGGCGTAACGGATGGTGTTGACCGTACCGATGCCACTTTCCGGTGATACGGCGATGGAGGTGTAGACGTTGAAGTAGTCACGGTAAGTCTTATACGGCTCTATGCCGAAGAAGTGCTCCACTTGTTCCTTCATCGCTTTCAGGTATTCACCTTCCGAGATGTCCTTCGCGTCGTATCCGTCTCCGAGGAATACGAGGTTGATGCCTCCGGTATTTCCCCGTGACGCTTTTTGCAAGGTAATCACTTCGTCTTCGCCATATTCGTAGTCATACTGCGATACGGTACACTTGGTGGTATAGTCTTGGTCTTTCAGTTTGAACACGATGTCCTCCGTGCGCGTTCCGCTTCCTTGCGGCATACTTTGAATGGTCAGCGTCAATTCCGTTTTCTTGGAACCGCTGGTTTGCGACAGACTGCACCATGACGGAAGGCTTTCCACCTCCCAGTCTCCTTCGGCGTTCAGCGTCAGCTTGCGGGTGCATTGCGTATTGATAGCGTTTGCGATAGCGGGACGGCAAACCAGTTCACGGTGAGCGGCGATACGTTTGAAGTCGCTCCAACCCGGAGCCGCTTGATACTGTTCAACGGCAGGCTCGGGTACTTCGAGGGTGAAGTTGTCTTTGGCTACACCGTTGAATGCGCCGACTTGTATGTAAGGAGGAATAGTTCCTTTGCAGACGATGCTGCCAATGCCAAAACAGTTGGCGAAAGCTCCGCCTTCATCTCCCCATGTAGCTTCATAGCGGATGTTTTCCAATCCTTCAGGGAAGACTAACCCTTCGATGCTACGGCAGTTGGCAAATGCCCCTGCGCCAATGCTTTGTACATTCTCTGGGAACTCAAGTACTCCCATTAATCGCCAATTGTTTTTAAAGGCATTATTACCTATAACATATACTCCTTGAGGTATGGTTAATTCACCTGAAAAATCACAATAGGCAAAAGCGTCATCGTTTATCACTACTAAATCTTTTGGTAAAACTAATTCACCTTTAAGTGCTGTAGAAGTAAAAGCTGCTGTACCTATTGCTTTAATACCATTATGCAATTGAAGAGTACCATTCAATCCTGTCTCTCTGAAAGCCGAATTGTTGATTTCTGTTACTCCTTGTGGAATAGAAAGAGAACCGGTCAGGTTTTTACAACCAAAAAAGGCTTCTTCTCCAATATAAGTCAATTTGGAGGGTAAATGAATCTCTCCATATAAGCCGCTGCACCCTTGAAAACAACGCATTCCGATATGTTCCAGATTAGGAGGTAGTATCAATTCGCACACAAATCCACAATTTTGGAACGCTCCTAAATTGCCACTGAAATCGCCGCCATCAATTTGGGTTAATGTGCTTGGCAAAGATAGGCTACCGGTCAAAGAACGACACTCATTAAAGGCGTTACTTCCTATGTAGGTAACTCCTTCCGGAATGATTAGTGACCCTGTTAAATACCTACAATTAGCGAATGCTGATTGTTCTATTCTTTTTAGTTTGTCAGGGAGGACTACACGCATTAAAGATTGCTTATTGTCAAATGAACTGGCGGGAATGGCTAAATCTACACCTTCCGCATGGTCTCCACGTTCATTGGAATATGTACCTTTTTTTATAAGAACCTCTTTGAGGTTCAAGGCTTGCAGCATTTTCATAGAATCCCGCATAAAGTAGAAGTCGTTGATATCTATTTCTCCCGTAATCTTCAGATTCTCTACCTTTCTATAATCCTTATTCGCCGCCGTGATGGAGTCTTTCAGATGTCCGGCGGTAGAGTTGATGATGATGTACTCTTTCGCCGTAGCGTCGTGCGAGGCCAAGTCGTTCTCCCATGCCGTGATTGACTCGTCCGCCAACGTGAAGGTGTACTGTCCCGTCGCTTCCTTCCAGTCCACTTTAATCGTGAAGTTGTGCATCTTTCCGGCCACGTAGGTGAACGCTTCTTCCTTCTTGAACGTGTAAGGCACTCCGTCCACCGTTATGCTGAAGAGCGGCGTTCCCGCTTCTATGCTTTGTGGAACTACAATGGCGCGCCACTCATTGTCTTTACGGAACGGAATGGTGCCGGTCTGCGACGTTTCTCCCGTAGCCGTAACATTACCGGTGGCGAGGTCAATCACCGAGTTGCGCTTGGTGTTCAGCACTAGAACGCTTTTTTCCAGTTCCTCCCAAGCGCCCTCGGCGAGTCCCTCACCTTCAACCAAAGTAATGCGAGCGTTGCTCATCTTGTGTCGCAGAGGCAGACGGATAATTTGCTCCGTCGGAGCAATATCCGCCGCCTTTCCCCATAGGAAGTCACTGGCTTCGTAACCTCCAAGCTTTCCATCTCTATTCGTTGTTGTCTGATCTTTCTGTACCTCAAACGCGTACTCGTTTACGTCCGCCGGCGAACCGAACGGGTAATATCCGTACACGTCGATATGCGTATGGTCGTCTTTCCAGTAGATGTCGTAGGCCGAGTTCCATTTATAGGTGGCTTCGTCGAACGTGTGCTGCACGTTGTCTCCCCGATTGCCGCTGTTCGCCAACTCGCCCGGCGTACTTCCCTGATAGTCCACGATGTATACTCCCATAACGTCTCCGTCGCAGAAGCCGTTGTCGTTGACCCGGCTGACGGCTATCTGGTCGATTTCTCCTGATAAGGAAATTATGTTCTGTCCTTTTTGCGCAAGGCCTCCCATAGTCTCGTCATCTCGACATGCGGTGAAGGCGGACGCCATCATCAGTCCGATGGCCATTATGTGTTGGTAATGATATATCTTTTTCATAAGTCTTTATTTTTTTTATTCGGCCACTCCGCCGTAGTCCGTATCGTCTTCTTCCCAATCTCCAATGCCTACGTTGATTCCGTTGCTCGTTTTGCTTACCGTGACGGAAATGGTGTATCGTTTTCCGCTGTTGAAGGTTGCTTCTCTTTTCAGGTTAAACTCACGTCCGTCTACAGTCACCGTGACGAAATTGTCTGCGGAAACCGTTTGCGGAACGAGCAACGCTTTATACGCGAGCGCTTCCCCTGTCTTTAGCGGAACGACGCTCCGGGCCGTTCCGGTGGCGGTCACCGTTCCGTTTTTCAGGTTGATAGAGGCTTCCGTGCGTACGCCGTTAATCTTTACGCTCACCTCGGAGGCGGACAGGCTCTCTTCCGTGAATCCGTTGCCGGGATAAACGTTTATCAGGGCGCAGCTGAACAGGTGGTAGGTCATGATGTTCACGGCCTGTTCGGTAGGAGATACCCCTTCCGCCTTTCCGTACAGAAACTCGCTAGCCTTGTAAGCGCTTTCCGTCGACTGGTCTTCTTTGACCGCGAATGGGTAGGCTTCAACATTAGCGGGCTTGCCGTACGGGAAATAACAATAAAAGTCGGCTTTCGTATAATCATCCTGCCAGTAAATCTCCTTGTCCGGCGTCCATGCGCCGTTGTACGTGAACCGCATATTGTCTACGTGATTCCCGGAATTCTGTAAGTTTCCGGGAGAACTTCCGTTGTAGTTTACCACATACAGGCCGATTTCATCCTTAGCTTCATAGCCATAGTCGGTAGCCCGGGCATTACCAATGCCGCAGTTCAATGTGATAGGGATAATCTTGTCGGGATTTTCTTGATTAGTTGCCCGCTCTTCTTCCCCTGAAGAGCATGCGCTGAATAGCGCGATCAGGCATCCCATGACGAATAGATTTCTCATAAGCCAATGTATTAATTGTTTTGCAAATGTAACGGGTGTTTTTATACAAATCAAGTTCATAATGGTTCATATCCGAAAAAAGTCGTGTCGCTTATTGGTGAATGGAAATTTGGCTACCGCGTTTTTTTACTTCCGGCTTTGCCTCCTTGAAAGTCTGTGCTATCCTCCGCCCTTTACTGCTTCTTTACAGGCTTTTGAAAATATTGGACGCTTGGTCTCTCTCTTGATAGTTGATGTTTCGATGCTCAAAATGGCTATGTCCGCTGCTCTTTATATATAATATGGTATTTACTTTAGGTTAAGTCTTGACCGGATTTATTTTGAGCGTCCCTTTCAAAAGCGTATCTGCAAGCCGCAATGATAGTCACTATTAGCCTACCTGATACCTTAAATCCCTTGTTTTGATAGGTGGCTAACGGCTGTTAGCTCCTCGGCTAACTACTGTTAGCTTATCGGCTAACGATTGTTAGCCGCGCGGCTAACTGCCGTTACAGGGCTGACGCGTTACATTATGAAGAGAAGTATTCATATGGTTTAAAATTCGTAGATTTGTCCATCAAACCAATCGTTTTATCAGTCAAATGG
>CASDXF010000051.1 GCA_949285075.1 uncultured Bacteroides sp.
CGGATTCAACAGCATTGAGGGCTTTACTTACATAAAAGGACACGAATACTATCTATCGGTAAAGCGGACAATTCTCGCCAATCCACCTGCGGATGGTTCTGACCGTACGTATTCGCTTATCCGTATTCTCCAAGACAGACTGGTGACAGAACCGGAAATTCCGGTCGATGAGGAGATAACATCCGAAGAAGATATTGAATATCAAGATTTGTGTCCTTTTGAGAAATATGCCATCAGCAAGGGATATATTGTCGACGAGAATGGTAAAATATTCTATGACGATGGTTATGGTTCATTACTACCATCTTATGATATGGCACGTATATGGCTAGAAAATGTTCTCGACAAAGGAGATCCTAATTGGGTGAAATTTCAGACGGTGCCATATCAGGCAACATATTCGTTTGTCCTGTCTCCGTTCACCGATGAGATTCGTTTGGTACGCAACGGTTCATCCGGTCCGATGTTCAAGGATGTAGTACCCGAAGATGAGTTTACTCGCATTACCCAATCCATGCAGTCCGGCGAAGAAGTACGTTACTCGCTTATTCTTGCAAATGTCCATAGAAAAGGGCTTCAGAAATTAGAATTTACTGTAAAAAAAATAACATACAGTCATGATGAATAAACTTATCACCTCCTTTTTTATTATTAATAGTCTATTTATCTCAGCGTGTAACAGTGATAAAACCAATGTCCCCATTCAGCCTTAAAAAAGACCTATTATGAGGTAAGATTGTGGCGCGGCATCACCGAGATTCCTATTACCAATGGAAGTGGTGACATCATCTTGTCCGTAGCTGACGAAACGATAATAGAAGCCAACAAGGTTCAGAATGAAGGGGGAGAATGGTTCAAAAAACAATATGAGAAACTTCGACAAGGTTTACGTAACACGGTGGAAGAACCAAGAAAAAGTAGAGGGTTGAAGTTATAGGTAGAAAAAACACAGCCCATTTTTATGACAACTTGCATTTTCGTACATTTGCATTCTAATGAATCCACATATATAGATTGGGTATGAAACCAATAGTAGCAATTATAGTGTTTTTCTCTTTGATGGTTCCTTCGCTATTCCTTGGATATGCGAATTATGTGACCGCAAAAGAGTATATAATAGAAGATGTAAATCGGGCTTTGGTGAAAACTGTATTGTCAAGCAATCCTGAAAGAATTACGGCCGACACATTGCGGGTATTCAAATCTAATTTACAAATCAATCAGCTAAAAGAAACATCTTATTTGTCTTTATGCACCGATGAACCCAGTAAGATCTCTTTCTGTAGTGATACCGTCAGTTATAAAACGGAAAGTGAAAGGTTATATATAAGGGCTTATCCGAATTGTTCAAAAACTATGATATTCAGCATATCCGAACAGACATTGCCAAGCACATTGCTTGCCATGAGTGTTCTGTGGGGAATGTTTTCTTTGATTTATCTGCGCAGGAAAAAAGATATGAAATGGACTACTTCCCCCGCTGAACCGGCAGTACTGTTCGGCAACTTATCCTTCTCTGCTTCTTCCGATGAATTTTATAATGAGCGAAAAGAGAAAATCTATTTCACACCGATGCAACTGTCACTAATGAAAATGCTAGTGACAAGTGAGGACAAAAGAGTGTCTGTTGATGATATATGCCACGACCTTTGGCCGGGAAAAGAAAATGCGAAAGAGTCATTGTATACTTTAATTCGCCGCTTAAAACCTATAGTGGAAAGCAACACGAATCTAAAGATTGTAGCAGACAAAAGAGGATTCTACGCACTTTCCCTCAAAAGCAGATGAAAATCAGCGTTTTGTCAGTATAATATCAGGCAATTGTCAGTTATTTCATCACTAAGATTCTACAACTTTGCTCTACCTTTGCGACAAAAACAAAGCTGTTGAATATGAAAAGAACAAATGTCATTTTCCTGATACTATACTGCTGTCTTCATGCGGCATCTGTATGGGGACAATCTGTGGAACCCACCGATTCCATCATTCACGAGTTACAGGAAGTAATCGTCACGGCAAAGCAACCTGCCACAAAACTTGTCGGTTCGACGCTTGTAACTACCATTCCCGGCTCTAACCTTGCTGATATAGGTAACGCTCTGGACGTACTTGCCCAACTGCCAATGATAAAAGTGGAAAATAATAAAGTCAGCGTAATCGGCAAAAACAGTATAGAAATCTATATTGACGGGCGACCCATGCGTGACAATCAAGAATTGCAGCAGATTCTGTCATCGAATCTCAAGAAAGTAGAATTATTGATGGCTCCGGGAGCAGCTTATGAAAGTACAACAGGGGTAGTTCTGAAAATCACGACAAAGCGCAATTTCATACAGGGTTTGTCGTTGACCGACCAGTTTCAACTTATGCGCCGTCGAAAATGGTCGTTAATAGACCTTATCGAACTCAGCTATCGAGCTAGTAACTGGGAATTATTTCTTAATGGTTCATTGAATCGCAGTAACTCATTTATCAAAGGAATTACCACCAACCACCTTGTTTATGACGGACAGGAAACCGTAGTAGGAAGCCGGCAGCATAATGCCTATCCTACAACGGCAGGCTCCATCAAAACCGGGTTCAACTATGCGAAAGGCTCGCAGTCTGTGGGTGCTTATTATCGCTATAATCCAGAACATGGCGACTTTACTAATAATGGAGCAGAATGGCTTGACGATAACACACCTTTACTTCGCTATATCAACAGAAGAATCCGTGCGCATAGCCATTTGGCATCGTTGTATTATGAAAACACTTTTTCCGACAAGTATCTGTTGCATTTTGACGGAGATTTCCGATCATCTCGCAATAATAACAGCGTAGCAACGACATATCCCGAATCCACAAATCCTGACGTCAATTCAACCGATTTACGCAAGTCTACCCTTTGGGCAGGTAAATTATACCTTAACTTTCCGCTTGGAAAAGGAAAGTTCACAGTCGGCACGCAAAACAGCTACACCCATACCTCACTCGATTACCACATGCTGAATGAACAGGTAGGCCAATACATTCCTTCCTCATTGACAGATGCTAGGCAGACATCCGCCGCTCTGTTTGCATCATGGGCACGAATGTTCGGAAAACTATCTCTCTCAGTCGGCGCAAGATATGAATATATTGATTATGATTTCAAAGTGGACGGCAAACGCGATGAAGAAGTAAGCCGGCACGACCAACAACTCACTCCAGATGTGTCGTTGACCTATTCATTCAGCAACGACGCACAGATTAGTCTGAGCTACAAGATGGCTACCGTGAAGCCACCCTATTCGCAACTGACAGGCTCGCTTAGCTATACGGGACTGCACGAAATTGAAGGAGGTAATCCGGCTCTACGTGACGAGAAGATGCACGACATACAGCTGTTCGGCATGTGGAACGGATTTATGCTTCAAACTGATTTTACCCGGAGCCTTGATAGTTATGCCTTTGTCAAGCAGCTTTATCCGGCAGACAATCTCCAACTTCTTATGCACCCGGTGAATATTGATGTTTCAGCACTCAACCTCTATCTCTCGTGGAGCAAACCCGTTCGTTGTTGGACTCCCAGTGTAACTCTTGGAATGTACAGGCAATGGCTGACGCTTGCCGATACACATTATGACAAGCCCATATTTGCATATTATTTTAACAATACATTTTCCTTGTCACATGGATGGATGATTACAACCAACTTCAACGGTCAGACACAGGGAGATATGCACACCAACCATTTTGGCTCAACTTGGTTCAAGATGGACGCGTCGGTTGGCAAGACTTTCCTTCATAAGTCGTTGACGATTAAACTGAAGGCTACTGATATTTTCAATACCGCCAACAACAATTGGACTATGAATACATACGGAGTCATTGTGGATAAACGACAGAGTTACGACGGTCGTGGAATTTCACTCAACATCATTTATAAGTTCCAACCCCGTAAGAGCAAGTACAAGGGTTCATCAGCGGCAGAAGAAGAATTGAAACGCCTATAAGGAATGACGTTTGAACTATCAGTTATTACATTATACAATAATTTTACTCAATAATGTTAGTTAAGAAAACGCCCGACTTTACATTCTTGGATGTAAAATCGGGCGCTTATCTTGTATAACATTGATTTTCAATATTTATCGCGGTGCGTACGGGACTCGAACCCGTGACCCCATGCGTGACAGGCATGTATTCTAACCAACTGAACTAACGCACCATAGGAATGGTATCGCGGTGCGTACGGGACTCGAACCCGTGACCCCATGCGTGACAGGCATGTATTCTAACCAACTGAACTAACGCACCAATATTTCACTTAAACGATTCGCATCTCTCTCGATTGCGGGTGCAAAGGTAGTCGTTTTTTATAAACCCGCAAGCGTTTGAACAAAACTTTTTTCGAATGACAAGGATTTATTTTTATTAATCCTTCATTTTCAGCGGAATCCTCATGCGGACTTATCTGGCCGCGCGCCGCTTATTATCTCTTACAGGGTGGAAATGGCCGTCATTCGGCCCACATAATTATAAAACACTTTCTCGCCGAAGTCGCGGCAGAAAAGAGTGTGCTTGTCCACTCCGGTGCAATGGCAAACGCCGATACGCCGGGGAGACTCCCGACGCAGGCAGTCGGCTATGACTTCGTATTTGCGCCGCTCCGCATTGTGGATATGGAAGCCGCCCAGTATCAGGTCGCACGTCCGGGAAGGGAAGGCCGTCCTGACCGCCCGCAGCACGTTCGTGATGCCCCGATGCGAGCAGGCGCTCAGCACGGAGTAGGACGAGGGGGTGAGCAGCGCCACCGCCATCTCGTCGGGGAAGCGGTCGGGCCGCCTGTCATCGCCTCGGCCTACGTAGAAGCGCTCGAAGTGCGTATCCTCCTCGTCCGCTATGGCCACCGCGGGGAACAGGCATACCCCGGGTACGAGCTCCTCGGGCCCGTCTACGAGATGGAATCGGGACATGTCTAGCTCCTTGACGAGCGCCGCGTCCATGCCGTTCTCCCTCTCGTCCTTGAACTTGGGCAGAAAGGCTTCCCTCCGGCAGGCGACTCTGGCCCGTCCGTTCAGCTCCAGAAAGTGGCGGAGGCCTCCGGAATGGTCGCTGTGGCCGTGGGACAATATCAGGCAGTCGACCCGCTGAAGGTCGACTCCAAGCAGGCGGGCGTTGCGGACGAACAGTCCGGAGGCTCCGGCGTCGAAGAGCAACCGCACCTCGGGGGTCTCGATATAGAGCGAGAGGCCGTGCTCGGCCTGTAGCCCGCGTCCGTAGACGCAGTTCTCTACCAATGTGATTATCTTATATTCCATATTTATATGTGTAAGCGTACGGAGGGCAAAGATAGGCATTAATCTCCTTCACACGCAAGAAAGCGTAACGAGAGAAGTCGCCCTCGCTCGAAGCGGGGGCGACTTCCTTATATCACGCCGCGGAGCGGCGAAGCGTCCGCCTAAAGGATGGACTTGGCTATGCCCATTTCCAGTCCGCGCAGCTCGGCCAGTCCGCGCAACCTCCCTAAGCAGGAGTAGCCGGGATTGGTCTTCTTCTTCAAGTCGTCAATCATCTGATGCCCGTGGTCCGGCCGCATGGCGATGGAGCATTTGCGGCGTTGTTGCAGCAGGATGAAGTTCTTCATCACGCTGTACATGTCCACGTCGCCCTCCAGATGGTTCGCCTCGTAGAAGTTCCCCTCGGCGTCGCGCTGCGTGCTGCGCAGGTGTACGAAGTTGATACGGTCGCCCCATCGCTCCATCATGCCCGCCAAGTCGTTGTCGGCCCGTACGCCGAGCGAGCCGGTGCAGAGGCAGAGTCCGTTCGACTCGTTAGGCACGGCCTCCACCAGCCGCCGGAAGTCCTCCTCCGTGCTCATGATGCGCGGCAGGCCCAGAATGGTGTAGGGCGGGTCGTCGGGATGTATCACGAGCTTCACTCCCACCTCGTCGGCCACGGGAGCAATCTCCTTCAGGAAGAATATCAGGTTGGCTCTCAGCTTCTCCGCGTCGATGTCCTTATACCGGTCGAGCGCCTCCTGAAACTGCTCCACGGTGAAGCTCTCCTCCGAACCCGGCAGTCCGGCAATCATGTTCCTCACGAGCAGCGCCTTGTCGTCATCGCTCATCCCCTCGAACCGTGCCTTAGCCTTCTCGATTTCCTCCGGCGTATAGTCCTTCTCCGCCCCCGGACGCTTCAGGATAAAGAGGTCGAAGGCGACGAAAGCGGCCTTCTCGAAGCGTAGAGCCTTAGAGCCGTCCGGCAGGGTATAGGCCAAATCCGTACGTGTCCAATCAAGTACCGGCATAAAGTTATAGGTCACTACCATCACGCCGCACTTGGCCAGATTACGGATACTCTCCTTATAATTCTCGATATACTTCATGAAGTCGCCCGTCTGGGTCTTTATATGCTCGTGCACCGGCACGCTCTCTACCACAGACCACGTAAGGCCTACCTCCTCTATCATCCGCTTGCGCTTCATGATTTCCTCTACCGTCCACACCTCGCCGTTAGGTATGTGATGAAGCGCGTTCACTATGCCGGTAGCTCCGGCCTGCTTAATGTCCCACAGGCTGACAGGGTCGTTCGGCCCGTACCAACGCCACGTTTGTTCACACAGATACATGATGCTCATATTTTTAGTTAGTCGTATGTTCTAAACACTAAGGCCCTCATCAGATGGAGAACGCGTCGAATCCGCCGTCGATAACGGCCACCGTACCCGTCACGAAATTGGACGCGTCGCTAATCAGGTAGTGGATGGTGCCGTACAAGTCCTCCGGTTCGCCGAAGCGGTTGAAGGGCGTATGGGCCAAGATAGTCTTGGAGCGGTCGGTCAGCGAGCCGTCCGGATTGGTCAGCAGCGTACGGTTCTGGTCGGTCAGGAAGAATCCCGGAGCGATGGCGTTCACGCGCAATCCGTTGCCGAACTTGAGGGCAAGCTCTCCGGCCATGTACTTCGTGAAGTTGGCGATAGCGGCTTTCGCGGCCCCGTAGCCCACCACGCGGGTCAACGGACGCAGCGCGGATTCGGAACAGAAGTTGACGATGGCCCCCTTCTTTTGCTCCACCATGACGGAGGCGAAGACCATCGTGGGCAGTACCGTACCGAACAGGTTCAGGTCGACCACCTTCTTGAAGGCGTCAATCTGCAAGTCGAAGAACGTCTTGTCGGGAGCGATGGTCGCTCCGGCCATGTTGCCGCCTGCGGCGTTCAGCAATACGTCTATGCGACCGTAAGCCTTCATGATGTCCCTCTTGTTACCCTCAAGAATCTCCTTGTCCATCACGTCCGTATAGAGGAACATCGCCTCATTCCCGTCCGCCTTTATTTTCTCCACCAATGCCTTTCCGGCCTCTTCGCTGCGGTCCAGAATAACAACCTTCGCTCCCTCTTTGGCGAGGTAAGCGGTAATTCCTCTTCCTAAGATACCGGCTCCACCGGTCATGACGACAACCTTGTCTTTTACACTAAATAACTCATTCATAATTTCCTTATTTTAAATTGAAACACGCATTCTTTAAATTGCATTCAAGAAATAATATCCTCCGCAAATGTAAAACGAATTATCGAATCAAGCAACCGTGTGTACGCACACACAAACCGGTAACCAAGCGACACATCACTATATATCAACGCATTATATTACAGAAGGAGACGAATACATGCTGTTAAACATACTAAAAAAGCGAGAAGCCCGTCCCAGTCGAGTCATTTCAACAGGCTATTCGCTAAGGAGATGACTTGCGAAACCGTCCACTTAATGTTCTCCCGAGCGCTCTCCGGCCTCATGGCTTCCGCCAAAGAGACGGGAGAGGAGATGATAGAAAAAACGCCTGCGAAGCCCGCCTCGTTCAGTTCGTCCGTACACTCCACACCTCCTGAGACGACCATTACGGGCACTCCTCGCTTTCTCGCCTCAGTAAGCACGCCGAAAGGCACCTTGCCCATGAGGGTCTGGCGGTCCGTGCGGCCTTCCCCTGTTATCACCAAGTCAGCCCCCGCTATCCGCCGCGAAAAGTCTACGGCTTGCAGCAACGAGTCTATACCGGGCCTCAATTCCGCATTCAAGAAGGCGAGGAACGCCGCGCCCAGTCCTCCGGCCGCTCCCGCTCCCGGCACACGTGCGATGTCTCTTCCCGTTGTCGCCGCTATCACTTGGGCCACGGAACGCATTCCCTCGTCCAGTTCGGCTACCATAGCCTCGTCCGCACCTTTCTGAGGAGCAAACACATAGGCCGCTCCCTGCGGCCCGCAAAAAGGATTGCGCACATCGCATATCACCGTAAACCGAGCGTCTTTCAGCTCCGGACGCATACCGGAACAGTCAACAGAAGCGACCTTACCCATCACCTCTCCGCCCTGCCCCAACAAGTGTCCGTCACCGTCTTGTAAACGGACTCCTAAGGCCTGCAACATGCCAAGTCCCGCATCGTTCGTTGCGCTACCCCCGATACCTATCACGAACCGCCTGCACCCCCGCTCCAACGCGTCCGCTATCAACTCGCCCGTGCCGTAGGTCGTCGTCCGCATCGGGTTTCGCTCGTCCGGGCTCAGCAGCGGAAGCCCGTTCACCTCGGCCATCTCAATCAGGGCGGTCTGCCCGTCCGCCGACACGCCGTACCTAGCCTCCATAGGACGCATCAGCGGGTCGCTTGCCCTCGCTTTCCGATATGTGCCGCCAATAGCCTCCACCCAAACGTCTAGCATACCCTCTCCACCGTCTGTCATCGGGAGGCAAAGCGTCTCGCAGTCCGGACAAATTCTCCGCACTCCCTCTTCCGCAGCCCTCTCCGCTTCGATGGAAGAGAGGCATCCCTTAAAGGAATCCATCGCTATTACCACTTTCCTCATCGTTCACGTATGATTTCAAACGGCAAATATATCAAGAAACGGGAAGTTTGCTTACTTTTGCAGCCGTTTTTCAAGGATAACACCAATTTTATAAAAAGTAACGTATGGTACAAGCTCAGGAACGGCCAAACGGAAAGATTACCTATTCCATTCTGTTGGCGTTAAGTCTTTCGCACTGCCTCAACGATCTTCTGCAATCCGTACTCGCGGCTTCTTATCCCTTATTCAAGGACGATTTGTCGCTCAGCTTCGCACAAATCGGGCTGATTACGCTAGTATACCAATTGTCGGCTTCCATCTTTCAGCCTGTCACCGGAATCATCTTCGACAGGCATCCTATCGCATGGTCACTCCCCATCGGCATGAGCTTTACGATGATAGGGCTTGTCAATCTGGCATTCTCCAACAACCTCTATTGGGTGATGCTCTCCGTGTTCCTCATCGGAATCGGCTCCTCCGTGCTTCATCCGGAGGCTTCTCGAATCACCTTCCTCGCCTCCGGAGGCAAGCGCGGACTGGCCCAGTCGGTGTTTCAGGTAGGGGGAAACTTCGGAGGCTCATTGGGCCCTTTACTAGTAGCCCTGATTGTAGCCCCTTACGGCAGAGAGCGTATTGTCGTATTCGCTTTCGTGGCGATGGCCGCCATTGGCGTAATGTACCCTATCTGCCGATGGTATAAGTCATACATCAATCAGGTCAAGACACACGTAGCCGACCGCAAGGAGGCGGTTCACCTTCCGCTGTCGGCCGACAAGACAGTTCTCTCCATTCTCATCCTGTTGGTGCTGATTTTCTCGAAGTACATCTATATGGCAAGCCTGACAAGTTATTACACGTTCTACCTGATACACAAGTTCCACGTCAGCGTACAGGAATCTCAACTCTATCTGTTCATCTTTCTGGCGGCCACAGCCATAGGCACGCTCATTGGCGGACCCGTGGGCGACCGCATAGGACGAAAATACGTCATCTGGGGCTCCATCCTCGGCGCCGCTCCATTCAGTCTGCTCATGCCGCACGCCAGTTTAGGATGGACTGTCGTACTCAGCTTTTGCGTAGGACTAGTACTGTCGTCGGCCTTTCCCGCCATCCTGCTATATGCGCAGGAACTCTTGCCGACAAAACTCGGACTAATTTCCGGGCTTTTCTTCGGATTTTCTTTCGGAGTAGCCGGAGTAGCGTCGGCCGTACTGGGAGACATGGCCGACAATTACGGAATAGAAACCGTCTACAACCTGTGCGCCTACATGCCGCTGCTTGGACTCGTCACCTGCTTCCTCCCGAATTTAAAGCCCGTCCGAAAGTCGGCCTGAATTCCATCCGGACATATCCGGTCTTTCCCCGACCTCACCAAGAAAATATGAAAAACAGACCATTCTGAAAAACGGGACATTTTATGCGGTCAGAATCGCGTTCTTTCCGACCACGGTCCAACTTGGACGAAAAGAACGCGGCATAGAGGCGTTAACGAAATTCAGCGTGTCAGTGAATCGTACAGAAACAACACATTTTATTTTCGTTTAACGGGAAGAAGTTTCTTATGGCTACCCATTGAAATGGATTAACGTTATATCGCTATTTTCCTTTGCTCCAGATTTTTTAGCGAAATAGAAGCGGAAAACGACGAAATGCCCGCCGAAGCCTCTGGAAAGCCCCGATAGTCCGTGAGCGGAAGGGCAACGGCTCATGAGCGGTAGGGCTACGGCTCGTGAGCGAAAGCCTTGCGGCTCGGCAGAAACAGCCCTTCCCGACCCGACGGAAAAGGCAAAAAAACGTATATTTATGCACTTTATGGGTTGAAAACTGCATAAATATACGTTTTTTCGCATATATTCTCCGCTAAAAGGAAGATTCTATGCGACAGATTTCGGGGCCGAATCTTAAAAATAGACCATTTTGGCCGCTTTTCCCCGAAGGCCGCTAACGGACCAAATAACCGCTATACACTAACGAAACCGTCACGCCTTGCGGAAGCTCCCCTTGATAGCGGGAGGTCAAGTCCTCCACCAGACAAGCGTCCTGCGGCCCCAAATCACGGACATTGGCAGACTCGGGCCGCGTCCTTCTGTTCGGGTCGTCCCAATAATAGGCATGCCCTTCACCATTGTCGAGGACGCAGTTGACGAACAAGAGGGACCTGTCGCCCGACTGTTCCCACGCCTCCGTAAACTCCCCGCTCAGCCTTGTCGCGCTCTCCTCGTCGGAAGAGGAGACAACGCCAAACGTCCCGCTATCCTTATCCGTATAGGTAAACGAGAAGGCTCCGCCCTCCTGAGCGACGGCCGTGCTCAGCGCGTCATTCTCCAGTTCGGTACGGGCGGCTTCATCCAAATCGCCGGTCACCTCCACCGATACGCCCCTCACGCTAAAGCCCTTGCGCCCGGTCACTACCTCTACGCCTATCCGCACTTCCTCGCCTCTCGCGTCTCTCACCGTAAGCGTCGTGCTGCCCAACTTCACCGGAGATAGGCTTATCAAATCGCCCTCCTCACGCACGGTCGCCCTCACCACCTGCTCGTCGGCGACGGAAGCCGTATAAGGAGCCTCTCCTCCACTCACGCCGACGGTAGTCCCGCTGACAATCGAAAAGCAGACGGAGCCTACGGCCACGTTAGGGTCGTAAACCTCAGACAGTTCGTACAGGTAGAAACGCTTGTCTTCGTCCTCGCAGGCCGACAGCCCCAAAGCCACAAACAGCAGCAACAAGTAAAAGTGTTTAGTCTTCATAAGCAATGTTTTTAATAATTTATTCACAAAGATAAAGGGCATGAAAAGGCTCGCAAAATATATAGGCAACTTTTTTCAATGCGACGAGCGAATTACCGGAGCCTCGCCGGAAGAGCGGACGGCGCAAAGCGACGCACATACGAATAAACTTCGTATATTTGCCGCCGCATTTCATTTAAAGAAACGCCCGATGAAGAAGAGACCATACCACATATCAAGCAGGCGCGCCTCGTCCCGCTTCCGCTACTGGGGCAGGAAGAACTACGCCACCTTCGCCAGTCTGGGCAAGGAGGTGCTCATCGGCCACCTGCACGCCAACGTGGTAGACATGGCTCTGCTGAAACAGGACGCTTCGTCCATTATCTCATCACAAACGTTTATGACAATCGAAAACATCAAAGAACAAGTGCTGGCGGGAGGAGACATCTCGCCGGAACAGGCGGCTTGGCTCGCTGACTCGGCTGAGAGCGAAAGGCTCTACGCCGCGGCCCACGACATTACCGCCGCGCTCGCCCCGAACGAGTTTGACCTATGCTCCATCATTAACGCCAAGTCCGGCAGATGCCCGGAAAACTGCAAATGGTGCGCACAATCCTCTCATTACCACACCCAAGCCGAGGTCTACGACCTCCTGCCCGCCGAAGAGTGTCTCCGTCAGGCCCGGTACAACGAAGGCCAAGACATTCGCCGCTTCTCCCTCGTCACGAGCGGAAGGAAGCCGTCCGCTAAACAAATCGAACAACTTTGCGACATCGCCCGCCACATCCGGCGGCACTCGTCCATCGACCTGTGCGCCTCGTTGGGACTGCTCGACGAGGAAGAGCTGCGCCGGCTCTACGAGGCGGGCGTCACCCGCTACCACTGCAATCTGGAGACGGCCCCCTCTTACTTTCCCCAACTTTGCTCCACGCATACGCAGGAACAGAAGGTGGCCACCCTTGAGGCGGCCCGCCGGGTGGGTATGTCCATCTGCTGCGGAGGCATCATCGGCATGGGCGAGACGATGGCGCAACGCGTCGAGTTGGCCTTCACACTGGCCCGTATGGGGGTGAAGTCCATCCCGCTTAACCTGCTCAGCCCCATTCCCGGCACGCCGCTCGAACACGAGCCGCCGCTGAGCGAGGAGGAGGTGCTGCGCACCGTGGCGCTGTTCCGCTTCATCAACCCCACGGCCTACCTGCGATTCGCCGGAGGAAGGGCACGGCTCAGCGAGGCGTGCGTAAGGAAGGCGATGTACATCGGAGTCAACTCGGCAATCGTGGGCGACCTGCTCACCACACTGGGCTCTAAGGTGGCCGACGACAAGCGCATGGCCACCGAGAGCGGCTATCGGCTCGAAGCGTCGGCGTTCGACCGGGCGCACCTGTGGCATCCCTACACCTCCACCGTCGACCCGCTGCCCGTCTACAAGGTGAAACGGGCGCAGGGGGCTACCATCACCTTAGACGACGAGCGGGAACTGGTCGAGGGGATGTCCTCGTGGTGGTGCGCCGTGCATGGGTACAATCACCCCGAGCTGAACCGAGCCGCCGAGGAGCAGTTGAGCCGTATGTCTCACGTCATGTTCGGCGGACTGACGCACGACCCGGCCATCGAGCTTGGCCGACTGCTGCTGCCGCTCGTACCGCCCTCGATGCAGAAGATATTCTACGCCGACTCGGGGTCGGTGGCCGTGGAGGTAGCCATGAAGATGGCGGTGCAATACTGGTACGCCTCCGGACGGCCCGATAAGAGCAACTTCGTCACCATACGCTCGGGGTACCACGGCGACACGTGGAACGCCATGTCGGTCTGCGACCCGGTGACGGGGATGCACAGTCTGTTCGGCACGGCGCTCCCTACGCGCTACTTCGTGCCCTCGCCCTCGTCACGGTTCGACGGGGAGTGGCATCCCGAGGACATCGAGCCGCTGCGACGGCTGATGGAGGAACGCCGCGGCGAACTGGCGGCGCTTATCCTCGAACCCGTCGTGCAGGGGGCGGGAGGTATGTGGTTCTACCATCCCCAGTACCTCAGGGAAGCGGCGCAGCTCTGCCGGGAACACGGCGTGCTGCTCATCTTTGACGAGATAGCCACGGGATTCGGGCGGACGGGACGGCTGTTCGCTTGGGAACACGCCGGCGTGGAGCCCGACATCATGTGCATAGGCAAGGCGTTGACGGGAGGATACATGACCCTCTCCGCCGTGCTGACCACCAACCGGGTGGCGGACACCATATCGTGCCATGCGCCGGGAGCCTTCATGCACGGGCCCACGTTCATGGGCAACCCGCTGGCGTGCGCCGTGGCCTGCGCCAGTGTGAGGCTGCTGCTCAGCTCGGGGTGGAAGGAGAACGTGGAGCGCATCGAGGCGCAGCTGAAGAGGGAGCTTGCCCCGGCCCGCGAACTGCCTCAGGTGGTCGACGTGAGGGTATTGGGAGCCATCGGCGTGATAGAGACCCGCCGGCCCGTCGACATGGCGTGGATGCAGCGGAGATTCGTGGAGGAGGGCATCTGGGTGCGTCCCTTCGGGCGACTGGTCTACCTGATGCCGCCCTTCATCATCAGCGGCGAGCAGCTCGGCAGGCTCACGCGGGGAGTAGTGAAGATTATCAAGGAGGTGAAGCCATGAACGGACTGACGGAACGGATGAGGCGGGAGCTTGAGGCCCTGCGCGGCGAGGGGAACGAGCGGACGCTGCCCCGCGTCACCCACGAGGGAAGGTACGTAATCGGCGAGGAGGGGCGTATGCTGAACCTCTCGTCCAACGACTATCTGGGACTGGCCTCGGACATCAGGCTGCAAGAGGAGTTCCTTAACGGTCTCACCCCCGCCGACCGCCTCTTCAGCTCGTCGTCGTCAAGACTGCTGACGGGTAACTTCAGCGCCTGCGCCGAACTGGAAGAGCTGCTCGCCTCGATGTACGGTACGGAGAGCGCATTGGTGTTCAGCAGCGGATACCACGCCAACGCGGGCATCCTTCCGGCGATATGCGACGGGGAGACGCTGATTCTGGCCGATAAGCTGGTGCACGCCAGTCTGATAGACGGCATACGGCTCTCCCGCACCCGATGCGTGCGCTACCGCCATAACGACACGGACCAACTGAAGCGGCTCGTCGAGGAAAACCACGCCCGCTACCGGCAGGTCATCATCGTCACCGAGAGCATCTTCAGCATGGACGGCGACGAGGCCGAGCTGCCAGAGATAGTGACGCTGAAGCGCAAGTACGACAACCTGCTGCTCTACCTCGACGAGGCCCACGCCTTCGGGGTCAGGGGAGAGAGGGGGTTAGGGTGCGCCGAGCAGTGGGGATGCGTGGCCGACATCGACCTGCTCGTAGGCACCTTCGGCAAGGCGGCCGCGTCGCAGGGGGCCTTCGTCGCCTGCTCGCATGTCATGCGCGACTATCTGGTCAACAAGGCCCGAACGCTCATCTTCACCACCGCCCTGCCTCCGCTCAACCTCCGGTGGACCCGTTTCGTCGTGGAGCGTCTCCCCGGCTACCGCAGGCGCAGGAAGCGTCTCGACGATGCGTGCTCCACGCTTTGGTATGCGCTTGAGGACAAGGGATACGACTGCCCCTCGTCGAGCCACATCATCCCCATCATTACGGGCGACAGCGAGTCGGCCATACGATTGGCGGAACGGCTGCGCCGCGGAGGGTTCTACGTTCTCCCCGTGCGGCCGCCCACCGTTCCCGCAGGCACCTCGCGTGTCCGCATCTCGCTGACGGCAGACGTTACCCAAGAGGACATCGCCCGCCTGATTAGCGTATTATGACTGCCCGTCGGCCTATCCCCGGAAGATTTACACATAATTAAATGCACAGAAACAATGATACAGAAATTCATCATACGAGAAAACCGGCCCCGCCTGCTGCTCTTCTTCGCGGGATGGGGAGCGGACGAGTCACCCTTCCGCACGCTTCGCCCCGAAGGAGCGGACTGGATGATATGCTACGACTACCGCACGCTCGACTTCGACAGCGAGCCGCTGACGGGATACGCCGGCATAACGCTTGTCGGGTGGTCGATGGGGGTGTGGGCCGCCTGCCGCGTAATGGAGCGGCACCCGGGCCTGCCGGTCACGGACAGCCTCGCTATCAACGGCACGCCCTACCCCATAGACGAGCTGCGAGGCATTCCGCCCGCCGTGTTCGACGGCACGCTGCGCCACCTCGACGCACGCCGACTGTGGAAGTTCCAGCGGAGGATATGCGGGTCGGCCGAGGCGCATAGGGACTTCCTGCGGACGGCCCCGCAGCGGCCCGTGGAGGAGCTGACGGAGGAGCTGTCCGCCATCCGCCGGATGTGCGCCGAAGCCTCGGGCACGCCCTTCGCGTGGAGCAAGGCGGTGGTGGGCACGGAAGACCTCATCTTTCCGCCCGAGAACCAACGGCGGGCGTGGGCCGGAGGCGAGGCCGAAGCGGTGGAGGAGACGGCGGCTCCCCACTACGGAGAAGCGTTGTTCCGCCAATACCTGAACGCCGTATGAGGGGTGCAGCGTTAGCGGGGGAGCGCGTCTCCCCTCAGGGCAAGCGGCTCATGGCCGAGCGGTTCGCACGGGCGGCCGACACCTACGAGCGCGAGGCCGAGGCGCAGCGGCGGATAGCCGGGAGGATGCTCGGCCTGTTGCTGCCCTTCGTACCCGTCCCCTGCCCCGAGATAGTGGAGGTGGGGTGCGGCACCGGGCTGTACTCCCGCCTGCTGCTACGCACGCTCAGGCCGGAGAGACTATGGCTGAACGACCTCTGTCCGGAGATGGCCGCCCGCTGCGCCGACCTCGTCGCCCTGCCCGAAGTCGGCTTCCTTCTCGGCGACGCCGAGCGCGTGGCCCTGCCCGGCCGTCCTTCGCTCGTCACCTCCTGCTCCGCGCTGCAATGGTTCGAGCGTCCCGAAGCCTTCTTCCGCAAGTGCCTCGGCACGCTTCGCCCGGGAGGAACGCTCGCCTTCAGCACCTTCGGGCCGGACAACCTGAGGGAGGTGCGCCAAGCCTCGGGCCGGGGACTCCCCTATCGCCCCATGAACGAGCTTACGGCGACCCTGCCCTCCGGATTCCGCCTCCTCCATGCCGAGGAAGAGGCCCTGACGCTCCGCTTCCCCCATCCGCTGCAAGTGCTCTATCACCTGAAGCGGACGGGAGTGACCGGCCTCTCCGGAGCGGCGGCGTGGACACGGGGCGACACCCTCCGCTTCTGCGAACGGTACGCGCGGACGGCGGACGGCTCCGTCACACTGACTTATCATCCCATTTACATCATAGCAAGAAAGGAAACAACATGAAGAGAAACGTTTATTTCGTAAGCGGCATCGACACCGATGCCGGAAAGAGTTACTGCACAGGCTACCTCGCCCGCCAATGGAGCGAGCAAGGCAAGCGCATCATCACGCAAAAGCTGATACAGACCGGAAACGTGGGACGCTCGGAGGACATCGAGCTGCACCGCCGCATCATGGGCACCGGCCCGCTGCCCGAGGACCGCGAGATGCTCACCATGCCCGAGATATTCTCCTATCCCGCCTCGCCCGACCTCGCCTCCCGGATTGACGGCCGCCCCGTAGACTTCGCCAAGATAAGGCGGGCCACGGACATCCTGAGCGAACGCTACGACACCGTCCTGCTCGAAGGGGCCGGAGGACTGATGGTCCCGCTCACTCCCGAGCTGCTCACCATCGACTACATCGCCCGCGAGGGCTATCCCCTCATCTTCGTCACCTCGGGCAAGCTGGGCAGCGTCAACCATACGCTCCTGAGCCTCGAAGCCATCGAGCGCCGGGGCATCGAGCTGTACGCCCTGCTCTACAACCTCTATCCCGAGTCGCGTGACAAGACCATCCAGAACGACACGAGGAAGTATCTCCGCCTCCAACTCGCAAGGCGGTTCCCCAAAGCCGAGTTCCTCGACGTTCCGGTAATAAGTGGAGAGCAATGAATTTCCGAGACGGGTTTTCAGGAAATTCATGCCCTCAACGTTGATTAAGAAATTGTTTTGAATTTATCGCACGATGATTTGGGATGAGTTTTTGAGACGTTTTCGCTTCCGTGATGAGGAAGATAGCGGGCTATCTGACGAAGAACAGAAGCGAAAAGAACCAAAAAATCGCCCAAAGCACGCACGAAAACGGGTACATCAAGCTAAGAAAAACTTTTTGAAGAAATTCAAAACAGGCTCTTAGTTTCGTATATCCGCAGATACCGTATATGCGGCACACTGCGGCTAAGCGTAGCAGGACAGTTTCACCCTCCTCTTTTCAACCCGGACTCACGTCAGTAATTCATTATAAGAGCTCGCCCTATCTCTCACGAGCCGTCGCCCTGTTTCTCGCGAGCCGCAGGGCTATTTCTCGCGAGCCGTAGGGCTACCGCTCACGAGTCTTATAACCAGACAGTTATAGCGAAAGAACCGGCCATCTCAAGCGGTCGCCATACCCGAACGGCGTGACGCCCGCAAAAAAACGGCCGCCGGGTGGGGAAGTCCCGACGGCCTCAAATATGAGGATTGCTGCCACGTCCCCGCTGGAACGGCGAACCCCCTACCAAAATGGACCTAATCAGCTATCATTATCACCACCCTGTTCCAGTCGTTGGTCTGGAAAGGCTGTTCACGGTCTTTCATGCTCGATACGGTAAGCCTGCCGCGCTCAATGCCGTACTTGTTCACCAATACGTCGGCGACTGACTCGGCGCGCTGCTTGGCAAGGCGCAGATTAATCGCTTTCGTACCCGTTCCGTTGTCGGCGTATCCCGTTATCGTGGCCTTCGCGTCCGGATACTGCTTCATATAGTCGGCTATGGCGATGATGTTCACCTCCTGCGCGGGAGCTACCGAAGTCTGGTTCAGGCCGAAGGAAACATGTCCCCTGATGCCTCTTACCACCTTCTCTCCGCCGGTAGTCACCGTGTCGCGCACCACGACCGTATCCGTCCTGTACTCTACCGCCTTCTGCTCGCGCAACTCGTTCACCAAGCGGTTGATGTCCTCCTCAGAGTAATACTTCGTCGGATACTCGGTAGATATGCACGAAGCGCACTTGAATCCCGTACCGAACTTGTAAGTCAGTCCCAACCCCAAGTTAAAGTACGTGTCGATAGAATGGTCATCACGCCCGTTCCAACGGTCGGACACGCCGTTCGCCATCAACTCCACGTTGAAGTCGAGCGCGTCGTTCAGGCGGAAAGCGCCCTGCAGTCCGGCACGACCCATAAACGAGCTTACGTTGGTAAACGCCCGGTTGAAACCGATACCCACAATAACGTTCATGTCGAACAAGCGCTCGGGATACTTGCGTATCAACTGGCTCAGGTTCATCATTCCGTCCACGGTAGCCGCCCCGTAATAGAAGCCGTGCGCCAAGTCCGTAATCTCAGAACCTACCCTTCCGCGCCATCCGCTAATAGAGAGCCTCGCTCCCCATACGGGATTGAAGAACTTACCGAAACCGATGGCTCCCTGCGGAGCGATCAGCTTTCCGAACTGAGCGTCACCCATCGAATAGGAAGCGCCCAACTGTCCGTAGATAAACCACGGATTCTCTTTCACCTCCTGCGCGTTGGCTCCCATACAGAAAGCCGCGAGCGCCACGGAAGCTATGATTGCTTTAAATTTCATAACAGTATTGTTTTAAAGTTTACTCCATCCGGCCGGCTTTCCGTCCGCCGGACAACTATTCATTTCATGATTTCTTCTACCTGCGCCTTGTCCTCTCCTTTCAAGTGGATACCGTAAGCCTGATAGATATACCTCCCGAGCGCGTTTCCCTTGTTCAGCGTAATCTGCTGCCGGTAAAACTCGGAAAAGGTGTTTTCTATCTCCTCCACGGTCACCCCTTTCTTAGTCCCTATGGCGTCCTTGCTCTGTTGCAGTTGGTCGAAGAAGCTTTGCAGCGCCTCGTTGAGCGGCGTTCCCGCCGTGTGGATATACTCCCCTATCTCCATGCGCACGTTTCCGTTCTCAATGAATACGGGCATCTCTATCCAGTCGTACGGCTCCGCCGTCTGTTGCAGGCGCACCAGCATGGCGTAAGGTTCCCCTACGCTGTCCCTTCTTCCGAAAGCGAATTTCCCTCCGGCAATCTCCACGCTGTCCACCGGCCTCTGGTCGAGGTCCGTCAGATAAGCCTTTTGATACTGCCCGAAGGAAGTATGTCCCTTTATGGAGCATCCCTCCTGTCCGGAGCAAGCGGCAAGGGCCAGTGTCAGGCCCGCGGCAAGCAGAAGCGAAAGATGTTTTCTCATCTTAATCATTCCTTGTTTTAAGCATGAAGGCGATTCGGCTAATCGGTATTAGCGGAATCGCCTTCTCTACAATTACATTACGTCAAAGTATTTATACCTTTTACGTTCTCGGCCTTAGAATCTGAAACCGAACTTCAACATCGGCATGTCAACGAACTTGATGTTGTGATGACTGACGTTATACTTGTCGAAGCCTTTCGGACAGATTTGAATCACGTCGTAACGATAAGCGAGCGGTTGGCATTCGAATCCGATAATCACTCCTTTGGCGATATTGTACTCGATACCCGCTACGGCCGCCCCCTTGATGCCGAACATCTGTCCGGCCTTAGAGCCTGCCAAGTAGACCTGCTCGGGAAGAGCCTCGCTCTCGTCCTCACCCTCCAGCGCGTACGTCTTTCCGGTGTAAGGTTCCGATGTCTCTATGCGAGCCATCTGGAATCCGGCGGTGACTCCCACATACGGATGGATGCGCGGATTGCTCGTCTTGAAATAGCGGTCAGTACCTACGTTTACATACCAGTTGTTGGTCATTTGGGCGTTGATGTAATCTTGCGCGGGGATAATCATGTCAGGGTCCGAGTTGTCCCCCTCCACGTAGTCTTTCTTCGGCGTAACGTTAATGTCCATTCCGAAAGAGAAGTTGATATCCCAACAGTCGTTGAAGAAATACTTCGCCTGCAAGCCAATGATATTGACCAAGCTATTGTCATTCAGCCCGTTGATGTTAAGGTAGCGGTTCAAGTCGCCCGAAACATCGGAGCTTCCGTTGGGAAGCCCGATAGTTCCTTGCGTGTTGGTGAACCGAGGCAGGAGGTAGGTGGCGTTCTCGTTGTAGAACTGTCCACCGCTTCCCAGCATCAGTGACACCTGCCACTGCCCTTTACGGGGAGCAAACACTACACCATCCTTGTCGCCGGATTGTTGCGCCCACACGGGCGCAACCAATGCGGCTGACAATAAGATTGTGCAAAGTTTCTTAATCATCTTGTTACTTTTAATTCGTCTTATTGTTCATTATTCAC
>CASDXF010000052.1 GCA_949285075.1 uncultured Bacteroides sp.
CTCTTTGGCAAGTACGTTCCAGACTTTGGGATTCCTGTCATCCACATTGGCTCCGGTAAGACAGAAGGTGATGATTTCTCCCCGGTCATTGCAGGTGAAATGCAGCTTGAACCCGTGACACCACCCCATCGTCCCCTTCCCGTCCGTGGCCATGCCCTTGAAAACCTTGTTGGCATAGCGTCTGAGGTTATGACAGACCGGAATCATCGTGCTGTCCACGAAACTGATACCCGAACAGCGGCCAAAGGCATAAAGCTTAAGGAAAAACATCAGTTTGAAGAACACACGGCTTTCAAGTTCCACAAACCTGTTATAGGATACCGCATCCGGAAAGTCCTGATGCAGATGTACCCTGATATAATGCAGGTAGTAGTGCTTGAAGTTGGCGAACGTGCCAAAATGAAATACAATCAGGATGGTCATAATCTCACCATCGGAAAGGGAGGCATTACGGTGCCGACGGCGGATTCTGTTTGAAGAAATAAGTTCGCCTTTAGCAATTTCCATATCAAATTTCTTGCTGAATTCATCTACCATACAGAAAATATCCGTAATTTTGTCTTGGGTAATCATAGAACCTTGGTTTTGTAAGTTATTGTTTGTCAGACTCAAATTTACAAAATATTTCTGTGATTACCTGTTTTTCTTTCCATTATTAACTTATTAGCTTATCCCGAACTCACGTAGAAAATGGGTAAAGAAAAGTTTAAATCACTTCGATATATATAAACGCTATGAGAAGTAAATTTCCTTAGTTTATTATATAAGGTAGACACGCAAGAGTCTCTGATATGGTCCTTAAATAAAAAATCACGCTGAAAATCAGCGTGATTAGTGGAGCGTACGAGACTCGAACTCGTCACCTCGACACTGCCAGTGTCGCACTCTAGCCAGATGAGCTAACGCCCCATTCGCACTATTTTTTCGCAAAGATACACGAATGATTTTGTCCCACAAAAGAACGTGGCGTTTTTAATATCGATTCGCATTTTTCCCAAATACCGTTAAACGAAATCCATTATCTTTCAGTTTTATAAAAAATATCTTTAAAAGCCGAACAACAATATCATTTCCCACGAAAGATTTCACCTAAACATCCATCGTCCATCATATATTTCCTCAAATTTCCTTTGAAATGTTACTGCAAAATGTTCTCGAAAAAAGACTTTAAGCGGCATCAGACAAGATGCGGGCAAACCTATCGCATTTTCCACTTTTAGCATCTACACGCTTTATACACTAAAATTTGCTGATATTCCGCAAGTTCTTCGTACTTTTGCGCATTATTTTGATAAGTAAAGAAAACTTAAATAGAAAAAGATAATGGCAAAAGAACTGAAAGACCTGACCAAGCGTAGCGAGAATTACTCGCAATGGTATAATGACTTGGTCGTAAAAGCTGACTTAGCGGAGCAGTCCGCAGTACGGGGCTGTATGGTAATTAAGCCTTATGGCTACGCTATTTGGGAAAAGATGCAACGTCAATTAGATGACATGTTTAAAGCGACAGGACACGTCAACGCTTACTTCCCGCTATTAATCCCGAAGTCTTTCCTAAGCCGCGAAGCGGAACACGTAGAGGGATTCGCAAAAGAATGTGCGGTAGTTACCCACCACAGGCTAAAGAACTCCCCAGATGGAAAAGGTGTTATCGTCGACCCGGAAGCGAAATTGGAAGAAGAACTGATTATCCGCCCAACATCTGAAACGATTATTTGGAACACCTATCGCAATTGGATTAACTCCTACCGTGACCTGCCTATCCTATGTAACCAATGGGCAAATGTGATGCGTTGGGAGATGCGTACCCGCCTATTCCTGCGTACTGCGGAATTCTTGTGGCAAGAAGGGCACACGGCGCACGCCACCCGCAAAGAAGCTGAGGAGGAAGCTCGCAAGATGCTAGACGTATACGCCGAGTTTGCGGAAAAGTATATGGCAGTCCCAGTTATTAAAGGAGTAAAATCTGCCAATGAACGTTTCGCCGGCGCACTAGATACTTACACAATCGAGGCGATGATGCAAGACGGAAAAGCGTTGCAAAGCGGTACTTCCCACTTCTTAGGCCAGAACTTCGCTAAAGCTTTCGACGTTCAATTTGTCAATAAGGAAAATAAATTAGAGTATGTATGGGCCACATCGTGGGGCGTGTCTACCCGTCTAATGGGAGCCTTAATCATGACCCACTCCGACGACAACGGACTGGTACTACCTCCGCATTTGGCACCGATTCAGGTAGTAATCATTCCTATATATAAGAATGACGAGCAACTGAAGCAAATCGACAATAAGGTGGAGGGCATCGTTTCCCGACTGAAAGCCTTAGGCATATCAGTCAAGTACGACAATGCGGACAATAAGCGCCCGGGCTTCAAGTTTGCAGACTATGAATTGAAAGGAGTTCCAGTACGTCTTGTGATGGGTGGCCGCGACTTGGAAAACAATACGATGGAAGTGATGCGCCGAGATACGTTAGAGAAAGAAACGGTTACTTGCGACAACATTGAATTATATGTAAAGGAGCTGTTAGAAAACATTCAAGCCAATATTTATAAAAAGGCCTTAGATTATCGTAACTCGCACATTCTGAGCGTAGACACTTACGACGAGTTTAAGAAGAAGATTGAAGAAGGCGGATTTATTCTTGCGCATTGGGACGGAACGACTGAGACAGAAGAGAAAATCAAAGAAGAAACCAAAGCGACAATACGCTGTATCCCGTTTGACTCTTATATACCGGGCGATAAGGAACCGGGTAAGTGTATGGTTACAGGGAAACCGTCCGCATGTCGTGTTATTTTCGCACGTTCATATTAATCACAATATTACAGAATGAGCCGTGTAAAAAGATAAACCACTAGCACGGCTCTCCTGTTTGTTTTTCCCGCACATCTTAACAAATAATAGAACTCGCTTATACAAATATTATGGGATGTTTTATGAATATTTTATGGCTACTTTTAGGCGGCATATTGACCGCCGTTGAATATCTGATTTCAAGTTTGTTACTGATGATAACCATCGTCGGGATTCCTTTCGGCATGCAAACGTTGAAGTTAGCCTCCCTCGCCTTATGGCCTTTCGGCAAAGAGATACGGACAACCACGCACACCGGAGGTTGTCTTTACGTACTCATGAATATCCTATGGATTCTCGTTGGAGGAATATGGATTTCCCTATCCCATCTGATTTTCGGCGCTGTCCTATGCATCACGATTATCGGCATACCGTTTGGCTTACAGCATTTTAAATTGGCTTCCTTAGCGTTGGCTCCTTTTGGTAAGGAAATCATATCGGCATAACGGAACGCCTGATACTGATACTATAACTTCAGGTTATAGTATATAAGCAGAAACAATAACTTTATTCGTTCCGTTTATCGTATCTTTGTGCCCGAAAAAATAATTTAAAGACAAAAAGATATGAGTTTAACGGCTAGTAGAACTTTACAGGCGAACAATAAAGCGATTTATGTCACTTTACTTTCCATCCTAACTTTTTTCTTATTTTTAGACTATATACCCGGACTGCAAGCATGGTCGACATGGGTTACTCCTCCAGTCGCATTGTTTCTCGGATTATTTTTCGCACTGACTTGCGGACAAGCGCATCCAAAGTTTAACAAGAAAGTATCCAAATATCTGCTACAATACTCCGTAGTCGGATTAGGATTCGGAATGAACCTGCATTCCGCCTTAGCCTCGGGTAAAGAAGGAATGGAATTCACCATAATATCTGTAATCGGGACATTGATAATAGGTTGGTTCATCGGAAGGAAATTTCTCAAGATGGACCGGAACACCTCCTACCTCATTAGCTCAGGAACGGCTATCTGCGGCGGTAGCGCCATCGCTGCCGTGGGCCCCGTACTGAAGGCCAAAGACAGTGAAATGTCCGTAGCGTTAGGCACTATTTTCATATTGAACGCCATTGCGCTTTTCATCTTCCCCGCAATAGGTCATCTCTTAGGTATGGACCAACAGCAGTTCGGTACATGGGCCGCCATCGCCATACACGATACCAGTTCTGTGGTGGGCGCCGGAGCGGCCTACGGTGAAGAAGCGCTCAAGGTAGCCACGACCATCAAGCTGACCCGTGCGCTCTGGATTATCCCCATCGCCTTCGCCACTTCCCTCATATTTAAAAGCAAAGGACAGAAAATCAGCATTCCGTGGTTTATCTTCTTCTTCGTTCTGGCGATGATAGTGAATACTTACCTTCTGGACGGAATGCCTGAACTGGGGAACGCCATTAACGGCATCGCCCGCAAAACGCTGACCATTACGATGTTCTTCATCGGCGCTTCCCTCTCGTTAGATGTACTGAAAGCGGTAGGCATCAAACCGCTCCTTCAGGGGGTACTGCTGTGGGTTGTCATCAGCCTAAGCACGCTCGCTTACATCTATTTCATCTGATAACATACCCCTTCTCCTATCAAACATAAAAAAGGTTGCTTCACCTATCTGAAGCAACCTTTCTTTGTATCCGGTAAAGCGATAAAAACTTACTTGTGCTTTAACGCTTCAAAGATTAAGCCTTCCAATTCATCGGCCAACTCCGGATTGTCTACGATACACTGCTTGGCCGCGTCGCGTCCCTGCCCTAACTTCGTATCATTGTAGCTGTACCAAGAGCCGCTCTTCTTGATTATTCCCAAATCAGAGCCCAAGTCTATAATCTCGCCAGAGTGAGAAATACCTTCGCCGAACATGATGTCGAACTCCGCTCTCCGGAAAGGAGGAGCCACCTTGTTCTTCACCACCTTTACCTTCGTCAACTTACCCAAAATTTCCTCACCGTCCTTTATCGGTTGTCCCGGACGAATGTCCAGACGCACGGAGGCGTAGAACTTCAGAGCGTTACCACCCGTTGTGGTTTCCGGGTTACCGAACATCACACCAATCTTCTCGCGAAGTTGATTGATAAATATACAGGTAGTACGTGTCTTACTAACCGCAGAAGTCAACTTACGCAAGGCTTGCGACATCAATCGGGCCTGAAGTCCGACTTTATTATCACCCATATCGCCCTCAATTTCCGACTTAGGAGTCAAAGCGGCAACTGAGTCTATGACAATAATGTCAATCGCGGACGAGCGAATCAACTGTTCCGCAATTTCCAGAGCCTGCTCGCCGTTATCCGGCTGAGAAATCCACAAATTATCAATGTCCACTCCCAACTTGGCCGCATAGAAGCGGTCGAAAGCGTGCTCAGCGTCAATAAACGCCGCAATACCTCCCGCTTTCTGCGCCTCGGCTATGGCGTGTATGGCCAATGTCGTCTTACCCGAAGACTCCGGACCGAAAATCTCGATAATCCTTCCCCGGGGATAGCCGCCTACGCCAAGAGCCACGTTCAGGGCGATAGAGCCGGTGGGGATCACCTCCACGGCCTCAACGCTCTCGTCGCCCATCTTCATGATAGACCCTTTGCCGAAGCTTTTCTCAATCTTCTCCATTGCGGCCTGAAGCGCCTTCAGCTTTTCCGTTGACGCTCCTTTATTGTCTGCTTCAAAATTAAGTTCGTCTTTCTTTGCCATTTATTCTTCCAATTAGATTTATCGCTTATTAGTTATTCAATATTTGTGCGGCGTGCTCTTTCGTCTTCACCTCCTTAGGAGTAATGACGCGCTCTATCACGCCCTCTTCGTTAATGATGAAAGTCGTGCGGAAGGTACCCATATAGGTGCGGCCGTACATTTTCTTCTCTCCCCATACGCCGAACTCCTCCACCAGTTTCTTGTCCGTATCGGCAATTAGCGTGAAAGGCAGATTGTTTTTCTCGATAAACTTCTGATGCGATTTCTCGCTGTCCACACTCACGCCTATCACCTCGTAACCGGCCTTGCGCAGCTCCGCATAGTTGTCGCGTAAGCTGCACGCCTGCGCCGTACATCCGGAGGTACTGTCTTTAGGATAAAAGTACAGCACGACTTTCCGTCCCTTATAGTCGCTCAGGCGAATCTCCTCGCCCTTCTCATTCACTCCCAGTATTTCGGGGGCCTTATCTCCTACGTTCATTTTTCGTTTCTCAACTTATTTAAGTTAGCGATAGCGTTACAGTTCCAAGTCCCCGTCGAACACCTCGTGCCACGGCAATCCTTGCACGTTGAGCTGTTCCATGAAGGGGTCCGGGTTAAACTCTTCCACGTTATTCACTCCGGGGCGTTTCCATTCACCCTTGAAGTACATCATCGCGCCAATCATCGCCGGCACTCCGGTGGTATAGCTTACCCCCTGCATACCGGTCTCCTTATAGGCTTCCTGATGGCTGCAATTATTATAGACGTAGTAAGTGCGCTCCTTGCCGTCCTTAACACCACGGATGCGGCAACCTATCGAGGTCTCTCCCTCGTAATTCTCGCCCAAGTCTTGCGGGTTGGGCAATACCGCCTTCAGGAATTGCAGCGGAACGATTTTCGTGCCGTTGTATTCCACCTCGTCTATACGGGCCATGCCTATGTTTTGAATGACACGCAGATGAGTCAGGTACTCTTGCCCGAAAGTCATCCAAAAGCGCGCCCGCTTTATGGTCGGGAAGTTCTTGACCATCGACTCCAGTTCCTCATGATAGAGCAGATAGGAATCGCGCGGCCCGATGTTCGGATAAGTCAAGTCCTTATGTATCTCTAAGGGCTTTGTCGTTACCCATTTTCCGTCCTCGTAGTAACGCCCGTTCTGGGTTATCTCGCGGATATTGATTTCCGGATTGAAATTCGTGGCGAACGCCTTATGATGGTTCCCCGCGTTGCAGTCCACTATATCTAAATAATGTATCTCGTCGAAATAGTGCTTCGCCGCGTAAGCGGTGTAGATTCCACTCACCCCGGGATCGAAGCCGCAGCCGAGGATTGCGGTCAGCCCCGCCTCCTTGAAGCGGTCGTGATAGGCCCACTGCCAACTGTACTCGAAATGGGCCACATCCTTAGGCTCGTAATTCGCCGTATCCAAATAGTTTACCCCCGCCTTGAGGCAAGCCTCCATTATCGTCAGGTCTTGATAAGGAAGGGCGACATTGATAACCATTTCCGGCTTGAACTCATTGAACAAGGCGACCAACTCGTCCACGTTGTCAGCGTCTACCTTAGCCGTCTTTATATTCGGATTGCCTATCGCCTTGACTATCCTGTCACACTTTTCCTTCGTCCGGCTAGCTATCATTATATCCGTAAACACATCGGCGTTTTGCGCCACCTTATGCGCCACGACAGTACCGACACCGCCGGCGCCAATAATCAGAACTCTGCCCATTCTTTATTTATGTCTAAAGTTACAAAAATAATAAATTGTTGATGGGACAAATATATGGTATTATTTTCAGATAGCCACTCCACGGCTTATCTTTTTGCGCAAGAAAATTCCTTCTTCGCCATTTCATCCGAAAAAATACCTACCGACTGTATTCATCTTAAAAAACGACCATTCTGAAAAACAGAACATCCTGATGCCTCTACAACGCGATAATTCCGACCGAAGTACGGCTTGGATGAAAAAAACGCATGGAAATGGCATTAGCGAAATTCAGAAAGTCAGAGAATCAGAAAAGCGCACGTCCTTTTTCTATATATGCATTAACAAACGCATCATACAGCCACTATATTCAGACATAAGACATCATATAGACACTTTTGTCTCCTTCAGAAAAGGAGCGCAACTAGAAGTTAAAATCCGCAAAACGCCTCTTGAAAAAGCGAAAAGGCCGGACGGCGCTTGCGAAATAGCCCTTCGACTCGCGAGAAATAGGGCTACGGCTCGCAAGAAATAGAGCTACTTCACAAGTCAAGTAGTCCTTTTCCACGGTTCTCGTATGGCTTTTTGTCCATACAAATACCCGTTTTCACCTCCAAAAAACGCTTATTTACGTCAGTTTTTCCGCGTTTTTTTCGCTAAAAGAGTCGCTATCGACGACTTGGATTTAGGGGAAAATCTTAAAAATAGAACATTTTTAGCTTGGTTAACGGTCCGCCGGAAATGTCCGCGGCAAGGGACGAGGAAGATTTCATTACGATTAATTCTGCCGTCTTCCTAACGGCGGTCTCATGAATTAATCGTACTTTTGCGTCGTGTATGCACAGAAAACAAACAGTCAAGCATGATATATCCCAAAAACTTTGAGCAGAAAATAGGATTCGACCAAATCAGACAATTACTACAAGAAAAGTGCCTTAGCCCGTTAGGAAAGGAGCGGGTGTCCGACATGGCCTTCTCCAAAAGCTACGAAGACATTAAGGAGAGACTGAATCAGGTGACGGAGTTTATACGCATCATCCAAGAGGAAGACAGGTTTCCCGACCAGTTCTTTTTCGATGTCCGTCCCTCACTGAAACGGGTGCGGATAGAGGGTATGTATCTGGAAGAGCAGGAATTGTTCGACCTGCGCCGCTCGTTGGAGACCATTAAGGCCATAGTGGACTTCTTGTCGGACGGCAGGGAGGAGGAAGAAAGCGGTACCCCCTACCCCAGCCTGACAAGGTTGGCGGGAGGCATAGCAGTATTCCCGCAATTCATCAGCAAGATAGACGGCATACTGAACAAATACGGCAAGATAAAGGACAACGCCTCCGCCGAACTGGCCCGCATACGGCAGGAACTGTTCAACACGATGGGAAGCATCTCCCGCTCGCTCAACAACATTCTCCGCAGCGCACAGTCGGAAGGGTTCGTCGAGAAAGACGTTACCCCGACCATGCGCGACGGACGCTTGGTGATTCCTGTAGCTCCGGGACTGAAGCGCAAGATTAAGGGCATCGTACACGACGAGTCCTCAAGCGGGAAGACCGTCTTCATAGAACCCGCGGAGGTGGTGGAGGCCAACAACCGCATCAGGGAACTGGAGGGAGAGGAGAAACGGGAGATTATCCGCATCCTTACGGAGTTTACCGCCCTGCTGCGCCCTTCCATTCCGGAGATACTCCAATCGTACGAGTTTCTGGCGGAGATAGACTTCATACGGGCCAAAAGCCACTTCGCCCTGCAAACCCAAAGCATACAGCCGGAGCTGAAAGACGAACAGATAGTGGACTGGACAATGGCCGTACACCCCCTGCTGCAACTGTCACTGGCCAAACACGGCAAGAAGGTCGTGCCGCTGGACATCGAGCTAAACGCCAAGCAACGCATCCTCGTCATCTCCGGTCCAAACGCCGGAGGAAAGTCCGTCTGCCTGAAGACCGTAGGCCTGCTTCAATATATGTTGCAATGCGGGATGCCCGTCCCCATGCACGAGCGCAGCCGTGCGGGAGTATTCGACAGCATCTTCATCGACATTGGCGACGAGCAGTCCATCGAGGACGAGCTGAGTACATACTCCTCGCACCTGACCAACCTGAAGGTCATGATTAAGAGATGCGACGAGCGGAGCCTCATCCTTATCGACGAGTTCGGAGGAGGTACGGAACCTCAGATAGGCGGAGCCATAGCCGAGGCCATCCTGAAGCAGTTTAACCTGAAGAAGACGTTCGGGATAATCACCACCCACTACCAGAACCTGAAGCATTTCGCCGACAACCACGAGGGCATAGTCAACGGAGCGATGCTCTACGATAGACATCAGATGCAGGCCTTGTTCCAACTCCAGATAGGCAATCCGGGAAGCTCGTTCGCCGTAGAAATCGCCCGAAAAATCGGATTGCCGGAAGAGATTATCGCGGACGCCACGGAGATTGTGGGCAGCGAATACATCGCAGCGGACAAGTACCTGCAAGACATCGTGCGCGACAAGCGCTACTGGGAAGGGAAACGGCAGTCCATCCGGCAAAAGGAAAAACAGATGGAGGAGACCATCGCGCGCTATCAGGCGGAGATGGAAGAGCTGATGAAATCCCGGAAGGAAATCATCCGGCAGGCGAAAGAGGAGGCGGAACGCATACTGAAAGAGTCGAACGCCCGTGTAGAGAATACGATACGCACCATCAAGGAGGCGCAGGCCGAAAAGGAAAAGACGAGGACGGCGCGCAAGGAACTGGAAAGCTTCCGGGAGTCTCTGGAGGAACTGGCCGCCAAAGAGCGAGAGGACAAAATCGCCCGAAAGATGGAACGCCTCAAGGAAAAGCAGGAGAGAAAAAAGAGAAAGAAGACGGAAGCTGGAGCCTCAGGGACCGCCGCGCCCGTCGCCGCCCCGACCCGACCGTCCATAGCGGCGGGAGACTACGTCAAGATAAAGGGACAGTCAAGCGTGGGACAGATAATGGAAATCAGCGGAAAGAACGCCACCGTCGCCTTTGGGAACATGAAGACAACCGTCAAGACGGAACGTCTGGAGCCTGCAAACGCACCTGTCAAGAGCGGCTTAGACGAAAAGGCAACGTTCGTCAGCAAGCAGACGCATGACCAAATGTATGAAAAGAAACTGAACTTTAAGCAGGACATCGACGTGCGTGGCATGAGGGGAGACGAAGCCCTGCAAGCGGTCACCTATTTCATAGACGACGCCATATTGGTAGGCATGGACCGGGTACGCATCCTGCACGGCACGGGGACGGGAGCGCTTCGCACGCTTATCCGGCAGTACCTGTCCACCGTTTCGGGAGTAAGCCATTACGCCGACGAACATGTGCAGTTCGGCGGAGCGGGCATTACCGTAGTCGACTTGGCATAAAAAGAATTAGGCATGAAAAATAATCTGTTAAGCGAGAAACTCATTTACACGGGCGAAAGTGCCACACCGACCCATCTGCACCTCTGCGTTTACGACACGGGCGGAATCGTACTCGCTGCCGGAAACGACTTTCAGTCAGTAAAGGAAACCATAAACAAAGAGAAAATCAATTGGCTGCAAGTGCACGGCCTGAAGAATGTGGATACCGTTCAGGATATTTGCGAATATTTTGATATAGACTTCCTAATCCTTCAAGACATCTTAAACGCCAATCATCCGACTAAAATCGAGGAGCGTGACAAATACATTGTACTCATCGCCAAACTGTTCTCTCCCGAACATCCGGATGACGAACTGGGCGGGCTGTCCCAACAGCAAGTCTGCCTTATCTTGGGCAACAACTATGTGCTTACCTTCCTCGAAAATGAGACTGACTTTTTTGACGATATAAGTATAGCCTTGCGGAACGACGTATTAAGAATACGCAGCCGACAAAGCGACTATCTGCTCAGCGTCTTGCTGAATAGCGTAATGGGTAACTACGTATCGGCGGTTTCTTCCATCGAAGACAGGCTTGAAGATTTGGAAGAAGAACTGCTTACCATTTCCAACAGCAATGACGTCGGAATCCAGATACAGTCACTCCGCCAACAATACATGTCAATGAAAAAAGCTATCCTCCCGCTAAAAGAACAATACGTCAAGCTCTTGCGAGCGGAAAACGCATTAGTTCACAAAGTAAACCGGGCGTTTTTTAACGACGTAAACGACCATCTGCAATCGGTTCTGCAAACCATTGAAGTGTGCAGAGAGACGTTATCTTCCCTCGTCGACCTTTATATCTCAAACAACGATCTGCGCATGAATGAGATAATGAAACGACTGACCATCGTTTCCACCATCTTTATTCCGTTGACGTTCCTTGCCGGCATTTGGGGAATGAATTATAAATGGATGCCGGAACTCGACTGGAGATACGGATACCTGTTCGCTTGGATACTGATGCTGAGCATAGGCGCCATCATATATTTGTATTTCAAAAAAAAGAAATGGTATTAATACTAACGCATTTAATCAATAAGCATTTAGAATGAAGTCTATTAAGGAACTATACAGAATAGGCTACGGGCCATCCAGCAGTCATACTATGGGGCCTCGAAAAGCCGCGGAAATATTTCTGAAAAGGCATCCGGACGCGGCCGCTTTTAAGGTAACGCTTTATGGAAGTTTAGCCGCTACCGGAAAAGGGCACATGACAGACATCGCAATCATCAATACGCTACAACCCGTCGCACCGGTAGAAATCATCTGGAAGCCCAAGATATTTCTTCCTTTCCATCCAAACGGAATGACCTTCTCAAGTCTGGACAAAAATCACAATACGCAAGAAGAATGGACCGTATATAGCATTGGGGGAGGAGCCTTAGCTGAAGAAGGCGAAAGCCTGACTCCCGAAAGCCCTGACGTATATGAGATGAACAAAATGACCGACATCCTGCAATGGTGCGAACGTACCGGAAAAAGCTATTGGGAATATGTCAAGGAATGCGAGGGAGAAAGCATCTGGGACTACCTTTCCGAAGTGTGGAGCACAATGAAAGACGCTATACATCGCGGACTTGAAGCGGAAGGTGTTCTTCCGGGTCCTTTAAACCTCAGACGAAAAGCCGCAAATTACTACATACGGGCTACCGGATATAAGCAGTCGTTACAATCCAGAGGACTAGTGTTCGCCTATGCCTTAGCGGTAAGCGAAGAAAACGCTTCAGGAGGAAAAATAGTAACAGCTCCCACCTGCGGCTCATGCGGAGTAATGCCTGCCGTACTGTATCATCTGCAAAAAAGCAGAGAGTTCAGCGATATGCGTATCCTTCGCGCGCTCGCAACCGCCGGACTTGTAGGCAATATCGTCAAGTTTAACGCTTCTATATCAGGAGCTGAAGTCGGATGTCAAGGAGAGGTGGGAGTAGCCTGCGCAATGGCATCCGCCGCCGCAAACCAACTGTTCGGAGGAAGTCCCGCACAGATAGAATACGCCGCGGAAATGGGACTGGAACACCATTTGGGCATGACCTGTGACCCAGTATGCGGATTGGTGCAGATTCCTTGTATCGAACGCAACGCGTATGCCGCGGCCCGAGCCTTAGACGCGAATCTGTATTCCGCCTTTACAGACGGCATGCACCGGGTATCTTTCGATAAGGTTATAGAAGTAATGAAACAAACGGGACATGATTTACCTTCCCTTTATAAGGAAACCGGTGAAGGCGGTTTAGCGAAAGATTACCAACAGATGTAATTCCGCCACCGTCATCCGCTCCCGTTCCACTTTTTGTGCTATCTTCGCGGCGTCTTTTTACATAGAACATCCGTATGGTTCAAAGAATTACAATTTGTTGCGTGCTTCTCGTGCTTCCCCTTTGCCACATTGCCGTAGGCGATAAGGCTAAGCGCATCTCCTCTCGCCCTTCTTCGTCCTTATCTGGCTTAGCGACGGGTGAGTTGTTATACGAAGAAATGGAGCTTGCGGGAAAAGTAAACTACATCGCTTTCCGACAAGCCATAGCGGGATATTGCAATATAAAAGAGAAAAAGAAACCTATACTCACCTTGATTGACTTTTCTAAACCTTCTACGGAAGAACGCCTCTTTGTATTCGATATCGAAAGGAAGAAGTTGCTATATACCTCCGTCGTATCGCACGGTAAAAATAGCGGCGGCAACTATGCGACCTCATTTTCCAACCAATATGGCTCATACAAAAGCTCACTCGGCTTTTACCTGACAGGATACACCTATCAGGGGAAAAATGGATATTCGCTCATTTTAAACGGATTAGAAAAAGGAATTAACGACAAGGCGAGAGAGAGGGCCATCGTTGTGCATGGCGCCGCATACGCCAATCCCTCCGTAGCCGCCACAGCGGGCCGTCTGGGTAGAAGCTTCGGATGTCCCGCTCTCCCGCAAGCGATGACCAAACCCATTATCAATACGATAAAAGGAGGAAGCGTACTCTTCATCTACGCCAACGATACCCGATATCTGGCGCAAAGCCATATATTGAGCAAGAGAGAAACTATCGCTCAGCCATATACTTCCAAAGCGGCGAGGTCATGGTAGCCTGTACAATGTCATTACTGTCCAACAACTCCTTCACCTCTTCCCGGGTTAGCAGATGTACCGTTACGTCCTCTCCGGGATCTAGATGCTGCCTGTCATCTATACGCTCCACTCCTGTAGCAAGAAAGCAGTGAGTCAGATTCGTATGCGTACTGGCGTTGGCGGATACCACCATGTACTCCTTCCACTCGCCGTTGCCGTATCCGGTTTCCTCCCACAACTCTCGGCGGGCAGACTCTAGAGGGGAAGCGTCTTTTGTCTCACACACTCCGGCGCAAAGTTCATAGGCATACCGTCCTATCCCGGGACGATACTGCCGCACCATGACAAACTTTTCGTCCTTAGTAATGGCTATCGTATTCACCCAATCGGGATACTCCAATAAGTAATACTCGGGAATACGGCTTCCATTGGGAAGCAACATATCCTCCCGTCGTACAGTCAACCACGGTTCACGAAACAAATATTCGCAGCTCAGGCTCTTCCACGGTCTTTCTTCCATACCTTTCTCCGTTTTTAAACTCTTTTATCAAGAGACAAAGATAAAGAGAATATTTTAAAGCGAATATGATTATAATTCAGAAAAAGTAGAAACCGAATGATTTAACCCCAATCGTTCATTAGAAAAACACTACCACTTAGTATAGGCGCGAAAACAGCTTATTATCAGCATCTTATTACCCGTTTGAGAAACAGCCCTGCCTGTCGCGAGCCGCTGCCCTGTTTCTTGCGAGCCGTAGGGCTATCCCTCACGAGCCGTAGGGCGAGCTGACAGACGGGAGAGAATTAATACGTGAGTTCGGGTTAATATTAAAAGCTTCAAGATTATTGTCAAATAAACAATGGGCTCCTAATGCGGTAATCAGATTCATCAGAAAGTTGTTGATGGCTGAGAATTATTTTAGATAAGTTGTGTAAGGAAAAGAATGATTGAATGAATACTTCAACTTGTTTATTTGACAAAGATATAGCGTTAGAACGCATAGCCCAACTGTTAATGCTTCATGGAAGTTTTGTTCATAATTCAACATATCCAAACCCTGAAGCCGTTCTTAATCTGAGAATTTAAAACTTAATTGCTCCCACTGAGCATAACCATTTTCCATTACTTCTTTCGGATTAGAGACAGAAAGCCCGATAAGCCGGATAGGGTGATTCGCATAATCGACGTGTTTCATCAGCTCCTTAGCGAGCGGAAGAATACTGTCCAACGTGGTCAACTCCACCGCCTGAGTAACGCTTCGGGTAATCTGGGTAAAATCATGAAACTTAATCTTCAGTGTCAGCGTATTGCCGTGAAACTCTTTCCGCTTCAACCGCTCCACTAGCTCAACCGCCACGTGATAAAGCTCAATAATCACCGACGAGTAAATGGACACGTCTTTCTCTAAGGTATGCTCGCAGCCAATGGACTTGCGAATGCGTACAGGTTCTACCGGACGCTCGTCAACGCCTCTGGCAAACTCGTAATACAACGCTCCGGCCTTGCCGAAATACGACTTTAGGGTCTCCAACGAGTAAGCCCTCAACTGCAAACCGTTGTGTATTCCGAGCGCGTGCATCTTCTTCGCCGTCACGGGCCCCACTCCCCAAAAGGACTCAATCGGTAAGCGGGCGATAAAGTCGAGCGCCTGCTCGGGATGAATGGTACACAACCCGTCCGGCTTCCGGTAATCGGAAGCTATCTTAGCCAGAAACTTATTGTAGGAGACTCCCGCCGAAGCTACCAGAGAAAGCTCTTCCCAGACCCGCCGCTTTATCTCCTTCGCAATATCCACGGCAAGGGGAATGTTCTTCTTGTTCTCCGTCACATCCAAAAAAGCCTCGTCTAAAGAAAGAGGCTCTATCACATCGGTATAGTCGTGAAAGATTTCGTGTATCTGTCCGGACACGGACTTGTAGACATCCATCCGACCCGGCACAAAGATGAGGTGAGGACAGAGACGCTTGGCCTTCAGCGAGGGCATGGCGGAGCGCACGCCATAGCGACGGGCCTCGTAACTAGCGGCGGCCACTACGCCGCGCTCTTCGGCGTGCCCCACGGCCAACGGCTTGCCGCAAAATTCGGGATGGTCACGCTGCTCTACCGAGGCATAAAAAGCATCCATATCAATATGTATTATCTTCCGTAAGCGATTCTCTCCCATTTTTTGCGTATATTTGATGCGCCAATCAACGACGCAAAAATACAGCTTGTACTTTATAACACCAAATAATCAAATAGCAATGAACAATTTACCCCCAAAAAAGAAAAAAGGAAACAAGACGGCCCAATTGCGCCGAACAGTTATTAGCTTGACATTATTCGTATGTATAAGCGGCATACCATGCCGTTTATTGGCATCGTCTCCATCCGTACAGTCAATACGGACGGATACTGTCTCTCAATGCGCAACGGGAGCGCGGGCCATCAATCCCACTACCGTGGAAGTGCAATTCTCGGAAATGTCGCCACTCATAATGGACTTTTACGCCGACAACATCTTCCGCATGTTTCAAGACCGCTCCGGCGGAATTATCCGCGACCCACAAGCCGAGCCACAAGCGCAAATTCTGGTTGACAATCCAAGAAAGCGCACCGGAACAATTCAGCTGAAAGATACGGAGGGGATAATTACCGTCACAACGCCCAAGATTTCCGTATCCATAACGAAGAGTAACGGGCTATTCAAAGTCACCGACCTCAATACCAACAAGGTCGTTGTGGAATCCGTGGTCCCGACGGAATACAATCCAAAGGAAACCACGGTTACGCTAAAAGAGCATACGGACGAATACTTCTATGGAGGAGGCGTACAGAACGGACGCTTCTCTCACAAGGGAAAGGTCATTGCCATCGTCAACACGAACAGTTGGACCGACGGCGGCGTGGCCTCCCCCACCCCCTTCTATTGGTCTACCCGAGGATATGGCTTGATGTGGCACACCTTCAAGCCGGGCCGGTACGACTTTGGAAGCACCACGAAAGGAGAAGTTAAGCTCTCGCACGAGGAAAACTACTTGGACATCTTCCTTATGGTAGACGACAATGCGGTAGCTTTACTGAACGACTTTTATCAACTGACGGGAAATCCGGTGCTGCTGCCGAAGTTCGGCTTCTACGAAGGACACCTGAACGCCTACAACCGTGACTATTGGAAAGAAGACGAGAAAGGCGTTCTCTTTGAGGACGGCAAAAAGTACAAGGAAAGCCAAAAGGACAACGGAGGCGTTAAGGAGTCGCTGAACGGAGAGAAGAACAATTACCAGTTCTCCGCGAGAGCCGTCATCGACCGCTACCGGGCGCACGATATGCCGTTAGGGTGGCTCCTGCCCAACGACGGCTACGGAGCGGGTTACGGACAGACCGGCACATTGGAAGGCAACATCCAGAACCTGAAAGAACTGGGAGACTACGCCCGGCAGCATGGAGTGGAAATAGGCTTATGGACGCAGTCGGACCTACATCCCAAACAGGGCGTAGAGCCGCTATTACAGCGTGACATCGTGCAAGAAGTGCTCGAAGCCGGAGTGCGGGTACTGAAAACCGACGTGGCTTGGGTGGGAGCCGGATACTCTTTCGGCCTCAACGGTGTGACGGACGTGGGGAACATCATGCCTTATTACGGCAATGACGCCCGGCCGTTCATCATTTCCTTAGACGGATGGGCGGGGACGCAACGCTACGCCGGTATATGGACGGGAGACCAGACCGGAGGGGAATGGGAGTATATCCGCTTCCACATACCGACCTATATCGGCTCCGGACTGTCGGGACAGCCCAACATCACCTCGGACATGGACGGCATATTCGGCGGAAAGAACGTTCTGGTCAACGTGCGTGACTTCCAATGGAAGGCGTTCACTCCCATGCAACTGAACATGGATGGATGGGGAAGCAATCCCAAATATCCGCATATACTGGGTGAGCCGGCCGCTTCCATCAACCGTTGGTACCTGAAAATGAAATCGGAGTTCATGCCCTACACATACAGCATAGCCCGGGAAGCGGTGGACGGAAAGCCGATGATAAGGGCCATGTTCCTTGATACCTCTAACGAGTACACATTGGGAACCGCCACACGCTACCAGTTCATGTACGGGCCGTATATCTTAGTAGCTCCAATCTATCAGGAGACGAAAGCGGACTCCGAGGGCAACGATATACGGAACGGCATCTACCTTCCCGACGGGAAATGGATAGACTACTTTACCGGAGAACTGTACGAGGGAAACCGAATACTCAACAATTTCGACGCTCCGCTATGGAAACTTCCCTTATTCGTTAAGCAGGGGGCCATCATCCCAATGACTCTGCCGAACAACAATGTAGGGGAAATAGACCAGAGCATACGCATCTACGAACTGTATCCGTACGGGCATGGCTCGTTCACGGAATACGATGACGACGGGAGAACCCAAGCGTACCTGAGAGGGGAATACGCAACGACACGAATCACCTCCGACCTTGAAAAGGACAAGTTAACCGTCCGCATTGAACCCACGTCCGGAAACTTTAAAGGGATGAAGTCGCAAAAGGCCACGTTACTGCGCGTCAACGTAACGGACAAGTGCGGGAAGATAACGGCGAAGGTAGGGGGAAAAAGGATAAAGCTAAAAGAGGTGTCCTCCATGTCTGACCTTGAGAAGGGCGAGAACGTCTACTTCTACGAGCCCCGACCGGAAATGAACCTCTTTTCTACGCAAGGAACACCGTTCGCAGAGAAATCCATAACTAAGAATCCGGTCGTGTACATCAAACTGGCCGAGACGGACACATCCACCGACGGCGTTGAGGTGGAGATGAAAGGCTACGTGTTCAATCCCCAAAACCGTTATCTACACTCGGAAGGGGCGCTTACGGCTCCCGCCGCACGAATCACGGAAGAGCATACGAAACCGTACAACCTGACTCCCTCATGGGACAAGGTGAACAACGTCGACTACTACGAGATTGAGCACAATGGCATGAGCTACACAACGATACGAGATACGGAGCTGATGTTTGAGGACTTGACACCCGAAACGGAATACAGCTTCAAGGTGCGGGCCGTCAACAAGAGCGGCACTTCCGACTGGACTGTCGTAACGGCAACGACAAAAGCCAATCCGTTGGAACACGCCATCCAACACATCAAAGTCGAGACAAATTGCGAGAATCAAGGAGGACAAGAGATTCAACGGCTGTTCAACTTTGACGAGAGCGACACGTGGCACACGGCTTGGAGCAAGAACGCCGTACCGTTCGACATCCTTATCGACATGGGAAGCGTCAACGTGGTCGATAAGCTGCAATATCTGCCCCGACTGGACGGAGGCAACGGAACGCTGATGCAAGGGAAGGTTTATTACAGCATGGACAAGACGAATTGGCAGGAAGTCGGCTCGTTCAATTGGCAGGGAAGCTCCACGAAAGAGTTTATCGTGGAAGGCCATCCTACGGCACGCTACCTGAAGATTTGCGTAGAGAAAGCCGTTGGCGGATTCGGGTCAGGGCGTGAACTGTACGTGTTCCGAGTTCCCGGTTCCGAAACCTATCTGCCGGGCGACATCAATCTGGACGGTAAGCTAGACGAGAACGACTTAACGTCTTACATGAACTATACAGGACTGCGCAAAGGAGACGCCGATTTTGAATACGTAAGCAAAGGAGACTTGAACAAAAACGGATTGATAGACGCTTACGACATATCGGCCGTCGCCACTGTATTGGAGGGAGGCATAGAGGAACGGAAAGATTCCCTTATGCTTGCCGGAAAACTCAGTATGCGGACAGACAAGACGCATTACAAAGCGGGAGAGACAATGCGGCTGACAATAACAGGAGAAGGATTACGTTCGGTCAACGGATTCAGCCTAGCATTACCTTACAATATAAATGAGTGGGAATATGAAGGCATTGAAGCTTCAGACCTGAAGGAGATGAAAAATCTGACATATGACCGCCTGCATACCGACGGAACAAAAGCTCTCTACCCAACTTTCATAAACATTGGTGATAAAGCCACTTTAGAAGGAAATCAAGAATTAATCACTGTTAAGTTTAAAGCAAAACACGATACAACACCAAACTTAAAGATACATAATTGTATTTTAGTAGATAAACTAATGAATACGCTAACGTTAACTATCAATTCCCTTCATATAAATGAGAATAATATGTAAGATTATCACTCATCAATAGATAAAATAGTAACCTTCTAAAAAAGATGAGGAAGAAATTATAGAACAAATATTAAGAGTCGGAGATCTCCTATATTAGGAATTCAAAAAATTCCCCCATTCTAGTCTTGATACATCATAATATAAGACGTAACCATTCTATTTTCCGCCACGACAATTTTATCGGCTGTTTTTCAGCCGATAAAATAAAAATGTCCGTAAGAAAATATTTTTGTTTTAACATTCCG
>CASDXF010000053.1 GCA_949285075.1 uncultured Bacteroides sp.
ACGGTGATGCGCACGCCGCCCGATGAAATTTTCTTCGATAAAAACTTCAAGAAACTTACCGTGGAGAATGGTTATCTGACCCTGCTCGACTTCTTGGGGCATCCTTTCGTCACGTTCGACTTGGTACGGCTTTCCGCAGGCGACTTCCACGTCTATTACTGCGAGCCTGAGAATACAAATGGCAATGGAAAGCATGCCACCACATAGTTTGACGCAATATGAAAGAACACATGAGCAAAAGAAAAGGAAACGTCAGTTTCATCGCCTGCGTACTTCTCTCCCAAACACGTTGGAGCAAACGGCGATTTATGAATGACTTCCATACGGATTGGGGGATTGACTTTACTCCGGAAAAGGGAGACGATGACGATACGCTTACCGGCATCATAGACGGCGTTGTACTGTCCGCCGCATTGATGCCCGCCCCCGTTCCCGACGGTGAAGCGGAGCGGTATGCGGAGAACAATGGCGGATGGCCCGAAGCGGCCCACGCCGCACGGATTCACAAAGCGCACATTCTGGTTATCGTGCACGGCCCTACCGATGCGATAGAGGCCGGAAAGCTGTTCACGAAAGCCGTGGCCTCATGGCTGAACCAACCCGAAGCCCTTGCCGTTTATACGAACGAGTACGTGTTCCGGCCCTCGGACTACAAGGAGGTCGCCTCATGGATGCGCCGCCCGGACGGCCTGCTCCCCATTCTGAATTGGGTATGGTTTGGACTTTACCGCACAGACACCCTTCAAGGCGTATATACCTGCGGCTTGCGGCAGTTCGGAAAGGAAGAGTTCGAGATTTACTCGGACGCGGCTCCTGACGAGATTCGCGATTTCTTGTTAGATGTCGTCGCCTACGTCCTTTCGGATGATGTTTCCTTGCGAAGCGGCGAGACCATCGGCTTCTCGGAGAGCCAACGGATGGCGATTACGCTCAGCGAGGGCGTCGCGTTGGACGGCATGACGCTGAAGATTGACTATCACGCGTGAGTTCCGGAAGAAAGTCGCCCGGCCTTCTCCTCCGCCGAAGAGGAAAAGAGTGAGGCCGGGCGACAAGCTACTATCGCGCTAACTCCTTTATCTCCTGACGGGGCTTCAAGAGGTCACGCACTTCACGCACGACGGAAGGTATCTCGGCCGTGACCGAGGCCCGAATGTCCCGTGAAGAGGAGGCCAACATGAACTTGTACGTCCCCTCTTCCGTCACCCATGCGGAAAGCCGCTCGTCGAAGGAGGCGAGGTCGGCGGCATTGACCTCCATCGTGACGGTGGACTCCTCTCCGGGCTTCAGCTCACGCGTCTTGGCAAAGGCCTTCAGCTCCTTCTCGGGCTTGTCACGCTTGGCCGCTTCCGGAGCCGACACGTACAGCTGCACCACCTCCTTACCGGCATAGCTACCCGTGTTCTTTACGCGAACCGAGACCTTGCATACGCCGTTCTCGACACGGATTTGGGGGTCGGAATAGGCGAACTCGGTATAGGAAAGCCCGTAGCCGAACGGATAGGACACGGGACGGCCGAAGCTGTCGAAGTAGCGGTAGCCCACATAGATGCCCTCCTCGTAAACCGTGTAGCCTACGTCCTTCACCTTGCTGATTTCTTCCTTCTCCTTGTCGGAAAGCGTCTCGCTCACCGTCTTGTCTATCGGGAAGTTAGGCGACGAGGGCATATCCTCGTACTTCAAGGGGAAGGTCATCGTCAGCTTGCCCGAGGGAGAGACCCGCCCGCACAAGATGTCCGCCACGCTGTTCCCGCTCTCCTGACCGCCCTGCCACGCACAGAGGATAGCGTCGGGCAGTTCCTTCCACGAGGCGGTCTCGATGCTTCCGGCGATGTTCAGTACCACAATCACCCGCTTGCCCGACGCGTGGAAGGTCTTGCACACCGCTTCGAGCAACGCCCGCTCTTCCGGCTTCAGGTAGAAGTCGGCCAGTTTGCGGTCGGAGAACTCTCCCGCGCGACGGCCGAAGGTAATGACCGCCGCGTCCGTCTCGGCCGCCTGCTGACGCATCAGTTCCGGCGATACCTCCATCTCTTCGGGAGGCGGCACGCCCTGCGTGAAGGTGTCCAGATTCAGCGCGGCGATGCGTTGACGCTCCCTCTCCACGTGCCGCTCGTACCGTGTCCTCAACTCCTTATGGACGGAGTATCCAGCGTTCAGCAGTCCGTCGAGCAACGACACCGTATAGGCGTGGTTCACGCTGCCCGAACCGGAGCCTCCGGTCATGAAGTCGTAGGAGACGCTTCCGAAGAGGGCTATGTTCCTTATCTTCCCGGAAAGCGGCAAGGCGGAGCCTTCGTTCTTCAGCAGCACCATACCCTCGGTGGCTGACTGCCGGGTAATGGCGGCGTGGGCTTTCAGGTCGGGACGATTGGAATACTTGTACCCGTGGAAGCGGGGCGTGCGGGCTATCAGCTCAAGGACACGGGTCACGTTGGTGTCCAATACGCTCTCGTCAAGCTGTCCGCTCTCCACGCCTTCCCTGATGGCCTTTTTCTGCTTCTCAAGGCCGGGTTGCAGCATCTCGTTGCCCGCCTTCATCATGGCCACGGCGTCGTTGCCCGCTACCCAGTCGGTCATGACCAAGCCATCGAAGCCCCACTCGCCACGCAGCAGCGTATTCACCAGCTCCCGGTTTTCCGGGGCGCACACCCCGTTGACGGCGTTGTAAGAGGACATGACCGCATAGGGCCGCCCCTCCCTGACAGCTATCTCGAAGCCCTTCAGGTAGATTTCACGCAAGGCCCGCCGCGACAGCCGGACATCGTTGAACGTGCGGTTGGTCTCCTGATTGTTGACGGCGAAGTGCTTAATCGTGGCCCCACGCCGTTGCTCTGCACGCCGCGCACATACGCCGCCGCCATGCGTCCGGAGAGCAACGGGTCTTCGGAGTAATACTCGAAGTTACGCCCGCAGAGCGGGTTGCGCTGAATGTTCAGCGCCGGAGCGAGCAGGATGTCCGCCCCGTACTCGTGCGCCTCCTCGCCGATGGCTTTCCCCACACGCTCCACCAGTTCGGTGTTCCACGTAGAGGCGAGCATGGTCGCCATCGGGAAGTGGGTGCAGTAGTAGGTCGAGTCGTCCCCCTCCCGGGTAGGGTCGATGCGCAGGCCCGCCGGACCGTCGGCAAGCACGATGGCCGGAATCCCCAAGCGGGGAATGGCGCACGTGGTTCCGGCGGCTCCCGGCACAATCTTGTCCGTAGAGCCGACAACGGCGCCGTCGTCCTCTACGCCTTCCATGCCCGTGCCGACAAGCAGGTCGACTTTCTCTTCCAGTGTCATGGCGGACACCACCTCCTTGATGGGGGCCTCGCCAAGCTGCGGGGCGGGCGGCGTGCATCCTCCGCCCACCGCCGCCGTCATGACTGTCATAAATAAAACGCGTGTATGATTCATCTTGTTGAAAAGTTTAGCGGTTATTCCTCAAACCCCAATCGGTCGCTGTCATTTCGTCTGAAGCGAAACAGCTTATTATCAAAGCCTTATTACCCGCTTGAGAAACAGCCCCATTTCTCGCGAGCCGCTGCCCTGTTTCTCGCGAGCCGTAGGGCTATCCCTCACGAGCCGCAGGGCAGGCTAATTTTCTAATGACGATTCGGGCTAAACAGACGTTGAGCGAAGGCGGTCAGGTATATGCGCCAGTTGCGCCAGATGTGCCCTCCCTCAGTCTCCGTATATTCGTAGCGGTATCCCAGTCCGTCGAGCTTCTCCCGATAGGCCGTATTGTCTTTGTACAGGAAGTCGGAGCGGCCAATGCCTATCCAATAAAGCAACGGGGGCTCGCAGAACTGGCGGGCGAGGTTCCGCTCGAAGCCGCTGTACACGTCGCTCTTGTTGTTCGAGTGGATGGCGGCGGAGAAAAGCCCCACGTAATCGAACCGGTCGGGATAGAGGGCGGAAATCTGCATGGCGTGGAATCCTCCCATCGACAGTCCGGCGATGGCCCGGTGAGCCTTGTCGTCCAACGTCCGGTAGTGTTTCTCCACATAGTCCATCACGTCGGCGAAGGCCTTCTCGAAGCTGCCGTCCATCATGCCGGGCACGAACAAGGCCGGCTTGCTCATGCTGTTCGGGGCCTCTCCCGGAGCGGCCTGCCGCGAGGCGTTCCCGTTGGTCATGACTACAATCATCGGCTCCGCCTTGCCCTGAGCGATGAGATTATCCATAATCTGTGCCGCCCGGCCAAGCTCGCTCCACGAGTTCTCGTCGCCTCCCGCCCCGTGCAGCAGGTAAAGGACGGGATAGCTCCGCTCGCTGTCCTCGTATCCGGCGGGCGTATAGACGGTCATGCGCCGGGTCATGTTCATCGTGGGGCTAGGGTACCACACCTTAGCCAGATTGCCGTGGGGCACGTCCTGCACCGAGTAGATGTCGCCCGGCTGACCGCCTACGATAAAGATGTTGCTTATCGAGGCCACGTCCCTCAGCTGATAGACGTTGCTCGGGTCGGTCATTCGCAGACCGTCGGCAAGGAAGGTGTAGCTATACAGCTCCGAGGCGAGCGGTGAGGTCGTGTACTCCCACACGCCGTCCTTGTTCTTCGTCATGACCGCCTTGCCGGGCGATTCCGTCTCGCCTACCGGGGTCGACGCGGTGACGGGCGAAAGGAAGTCGCCCTCCACCTCCACCCGCTCCGCGTTGGGCGCGTAGAGCCGGAAGGTCACCGTGCGGTCGTCATTCACTTGGGGCGATACGATGTCGTTTCCGCCCCATAAGGCTTGTTGAGCCATACCGTTGGCTGCCAGTACGCAGCCGAGTACCATTGCGATTAATCTCATATACTAAACGATTTGATAAAGTCCGTCATATTCAGGCCGGCCTAAAGATAGTGATTCTTTTCATTCGGCGTGTCACCTAAAAGTTAATGTGCGCCGCGAACTCCACGGTGAACGGGCGGATATAGTTGCCCGCCATCATGTAGTGGCGGTAGCCCGAAGCGTCCTCCACGAGGTCGGCCGCGCTGATGGAGCCGCTCGCCCCCTTCTGGTTGAGGAAGTTGACCACGTTGACCGAGAAGGCCAGATTCTTGTTCAGCGTGTAGTCCACTCCGGCGAACGTCTCCCAACGCCCGTTGAAGTAGAGCGAATTGGTCTTGTTGACGTACTGCTTGCTCTGGTAGCGGAAGCTCGCCCATATGCGCCATCATCGCCGTGGACGAGCGGATGCCCGCCCGGTTGTAATACTCGTTCAGGCCGACGCGCCACGAGTGGGCGTGGTTCTTGCTCTTTCCGGTCAGCTCCGCGTTGGTCAGCCAACTCCGCTCGAAGCCGTTGTCGCTTTTCAGGAAACGCTGCTGCACGTTGCCCTCGTAGGCCTTTCCGCTCTCGTCCGTATATCCGTCGGCTGAGGTCACCCGGTCGAGCCCGGCAATGTTCGGGGTCAGCATCCGGGTGTTAGCGTCCTTATAGCGCGAGCGGACGATGAGGTTCATGCCGTTGCGGAAGTCGTAGTTCAGGTAGGCGTTCACGTCGTGGCTCCAGTCATGGTTCGCCTTGCTGAAGCGCACGGTCTTCATCCGCCCCGTCATTACGTCCATCAGCGTCAGCCGGTCGTCCGTGGGCAGGTAAGCGTCCCGCCCCAAGTCGAACCCGTCAAGCAGCTTCACGCTGCCGTCGCCCTCGTAGTAGAAGGGGCCGTTATTGTCCGTCAGGTCGCGCGTGTTACTGGCCCGGTAGAAGATGGAGAAGCGTCCCCGGTTGTCGTTCCACACCTTCGTCAGTCCCGCCTTGTATATCTGCATCCGGCTCTGCACGGTGGCGTATCCGGGCTTGGTCGTCCCCGGGTCGAAGTTCTGGTACGAGCCGAGCGTATAGCTCCACCCTTTGGTTATGGGGCCCGAGAGGTTCAGGTCGAAGCGTTGCAGGCCGAAGTGATTGGCCGTATAGTCGAGCACGCCCTTGAAGCGGTCGCCTCCCTCGCGGGTATAGCTGTCGACGATGTAGCCCACCTCGCCGTTGCGCAGGGTCGACTCGCTGAGCGACATCAGCGACGTGCGCTCGTAACTGGCCGTTCCCGCCCATGACTTGAAGGCCATGCAGGGCCATCCGCTGTAAGAGACGGGGAGGCCGTTCTCGAAGATGGTCACGCCCGTGCTCGTGGCGGGCAGCCCGATGGAGATGGTACGGGGCTGATTGTCGCTCGACGCGTTCAGCATCACGTTGCGGTTCTTCACCTCCTTCGTGGAGGGAACCGAGTCTCTGACGGCCTCCCGCTGCGCCCACGTCAAGGCGGGCACGAGCGCGGCGGCCGTAAGCGTAAGGAATCTGTTCACTTTCATTGTGAGTTCTCTGTTTTGTAGGTTGAATAATAAAAAGATACCGCATGAGCGGGGATTACAGTTTCAGCCTTTTCAGTCCTTTCAGTTCCCCGTCGCCGGTGGCTTCCATGATGCTGATGGCGTATCCTCCGCCGGGAGCCGCCTTCAGGTTAAGCGTGGACTTGGAGGTGACTATCCCCTTGCTGATGCGGTAAGCTTGCGAGTTGGTGAGGTAGTGCGCATCAGGCGCGTCGGCGTAGATGGTGGCGACGTACTTCTTCCCCTCGTCGAGGAAGTCAAGCGTCAGCCGGGAGGCGTGCCCGTCCTCGTTGGCGGTACACCCCACGAACCAGTCGCCCGTGCCCTTCGCCTTGCGGGCCACCACGATGTATCGTCCCGGCTCGGCCTCGATGTAGCGGCTATCGTCCCAATCCAACGCCACGTCCTTGATGAACTGGAAGGCATCCATGAACCGCTCGTAGTGCTCCGGATAGTCGGCGGCCATCTGCAACGGGCTGTACATGGTGACGTAGAGGGCCAGTTGGCGGGCGATGGTGGTGTTGACGTGCGACTTATATTCGGGATTCAGCTTGCTCATGTCGGTCTCGAAGATGCCCGGCGTGTAGTCCATAGGGCCTCCCTTCAGGCGGGTGAAGGGCAGCACGGTGGTGTGCGAGGGCTTATTGCCGTAGAAGGCCTCGTACTCCGTCCCTCTCGCCGACTCGTTGCCTATCAGGTTGGGATAGGTGCGGCACAGTCCCGTGGGGCGCACCGCCTCGTGCGCGTTGACCATAATCCTGTGCTTGGCGGCCTGCTTTACGGCGTAGAGGTAGTGGTTCACCATCCACTGCCCGTGGTGGTGTTCTCCGCGGGGAATGATGTCGCCCACGTAGCCGCTCTTCACCGAGTTGTATCCGTAGCGGTTCATCAGGCTGTACGCCTCCTCCATGTGCCGCTCGTAGTTGCGCACGGACGACGAGGTCTCGTGGTGCATCATCAGGCGCACGCCCTTCGCGTGGGCGTAGTCGTTCAGCCCCTTCAGGTCGAAGTCGGGGTAAGGGGTCTTGAAGTCGAACACGTAGTCCTTGCTGTTGCCCATCCAGTCCTCCCAACCGATGTTCCAACCCTCGACGAGCACTTGGTCGAAGCCGTGCCGGGCGGCGAAGTCGATGTACCGCTTCACGTTCCGCGTATTGGCCGGATGCCGTCCGTGCGGCTTCACTTTGGTGTAGTCTATCTCGTCCAGCTTCACCGAGGGCAGGTCGTCGGTGTATGACCACGGCTTTCCGCCCGCTATCATCTCCCACCACACGCCGACGTACTTCACCGGCTTAATCCACGACGTGTCCTCGTACTTGCACGGCTCGTTGAGGTTCAGTATCAGGTTAGAGGCCAGTATGTCGCGCGCGTCGTCGCTGACGATGACCGTCCGCCACGGCGTGTAGCACGGGGCCTGCATATAGGCCTTGTAGCCCTTCGCGTCGGGCGTGAGCCACGAGGTGAATATCAGCTTCTCGTCGTCCAGATTGAGGTGCATACACGAGTAGTCCACCAGCGCCGCCTCGTGCAGGTTGATGTACAGCCCGTCGTCGGTCTTCATCTGGAGGGAGGTTTGCACTCCCGTGGGCGAGAAGGGGGTCTGCGAGGCGTTGGGAGTAATGGCCTCCCGCATCAGCCCCCGTATCTCGGTGAGGCGCGACTCCGTATAGTCGTACTCTTGCGTGTCGTAGTCGCCGGGAATCCACCACGCCGTGTGGTCGCCCGTCATGGCAAACTGCGTGCGCTCCTCCTCCACGACGAAGTACACCAAGTTCTTCTGCGTGGGAAACTCGTAGCGGAATCCCACCCCGTCGTCGTACACCCGGAACCTCAGGTTCATGTAGCGGTCGGTCTCCGGTTGCCGCAGCTCCACCAACAGCTCGTTGTAGTGGTTGCGGATGTCCTTCGTCTCTCCCCATACGGGCTGCCATGTCTCGTCGAACGAGGAGGTCGAGGCCTTGACCAGTTCAAAGCCTCCCATAAGGTCCTCTTTCCCCATGTTCGGGTTCTTCTGTCCGTCGGGCAGGTACTCCTGCTCCTTCAGCTCCAGTCCGAGGGTACTCGGGTCGATGACCCTCTTCCCCTTGTAGGTCACATTGTACGTGGTACTCCACGGTCAAGCTCCACGCTCACACTCACGTTACCGTCCGGCGACGAAACGTTCTCGGCCTCAGCGGTCAGCAGCGCGCACAGTGCGGCGGCGCTCATAATCAGTCTTTTCATACATTTCAAGAAATTAAAGTCCTTTACAAATAAATCTTCACGTGTCGATTAGCCGCCGTAAATGTGGGTCTGAATCCGGTAAGACGAAAGCGTTTTCTTCCCGAAACGTAAAAGAACGCCGCTGAAACGAAATAACCCCTTCCAGAAGCCGTGTGGAAGGGGGCGAGAAATAGCCCTACGGCTCACGAGGTGTCGCTACGGCCTTCAGAACGCCGCTTTACACGTGAGAAAAGCGGACGACTCACCCGTACCGTACAAAAAAGGAATCGCCAAAAACCCTCCGTACAGAGGATTCCCGACGATTCCCGTATTTCCGCGCTGACCGGCAGTCGGCTTAGAGTCCGAAAGCGGCCTTTATTTTATCTACATAGTCCAGTTTCTCCCACGTGAACAGCTCGACCTCCACGGTCTTGTCGCCTTCGTAGCGCGAGCGGAAGGTCTTCTTCACCACCTGCGGCTCACGGCCCATGTGTCCGTAGGCCGCCGTCTCCTGATAAATGGGGTTACGCAGTTTCAGCCGCTCCTCGATGGCCTTCGGGCGAAGGTCGAACAGTTGGTCGATGACCCGCGCGATTTCCCCGTCGGTCATGTTCACGTGAGAACGCCCGTAGGTGTTCACGTAAATATTGATGGGGCGAGCCACGCCGATGGCGTAGGATACCTGTACCAACATCTCGTCGGCTACTCCGGCCGCCACCATGTTCTTGGCGATGTGCCGCGCGGCGTAGGCCGCGCTGCGGTCCACCTTACTGGGGTCTTTTCCGGAGAAGGCTCCGCCGCCGTGAGCGCCCTTGCCGCCGTAGGTATCCACGATGATTTTGCGTCCGGTCAGCCCCGTGTCCCCGTGCGGTCCGCCGATGACGAACTTCCCGGTGGGGTTGACGTGGTAGACGATGCGGTCGTTGAAGAGCGCGAGCACCTTCTCGTGGTGAATGGAGGCGATGACCCTCGGCATGAGAATCTCTACCACATCCCTCCGGATGATGTCGAGCATCTCCGCGTCCGCCTTCAGCTGGGCGGCTTCCGAGTCGTCCTCCGGTTGGATAAAGTCGTCGTGCTGCGTAGACACCACGATGGTATCGATGCGCACGGGCGTTCCGTTGTCGTCATATTCAATCGTCACTTGGCTCTTCGCGTCCGGTCGCAGGTAAGTCATGACCTTACCCTCGCGGCGAATCTCGGCCAGTACCAACAGAATGCGGTGCGCCAAGTCGAGCGAGAGCGGCATATAGTTCTCCGTCTCGTTCGTGGCGTAGCCGAACATCATGCCCTGATCGCCCGCTCCCTGCTCCATAGGGTCTTGGCGCTCCACGCCCCGGTTGATGTCGGGACTCTGCTCGTGGATGGCCGACAGCACGCCGCAGGAGTTTCCCTCGAACATGTACTCTCCCTTCGTATAGCCGATTTTCTTAATCACTTCGCGCGCGATGAGCTGCAAGTCAACGTACGCTTTCGTTTTCACTTCACCCGCCAGTACCACCTGTCCGGTAGTTACCAGTGTTTCGCAAGCTACTTTAGAACTGGGGTCATAAGCCAACAGTTTGTCAAGCACGGCATCCGATATTTGGTCGGCTACCTTGTCGGGGTGTCCTTCAGACACCGATTCGGATGTAAATAAGTATCCCATCTTTTTTAAATTAAGTATTAAGAAATGATGAACGAAGAGGGGTAAGAGTCGCCAGAACGTGCGGATAAAACGAAAAAGGCGTTTTTCAGAAAGCGTATTTTAGCATTTTTTTCCGTGGTTGCAAGCTACTCAAATCTGTCCACATCTTCATTTCGGGCGCAAAGATAGCATTATCCGGAAAATCTGGCTATCTTTGGCCGCTGTTTAACATTGGAACGCCCTGTTTTTCCTCCTCAAGAGGGCGGACGGCGTCCGCACTATAACCCAAAAGAATAATGATTATCAACCAGAAACTGAAGACGTTTTTCGTCTTGGCGCTTTACGTGGGAATCACCGTCGCCATCTACGCCATCGCGTGCCACTTCATGGACATCAAGTTCCAAGACATTCATCTGCTGTACGCCATCTTGGTAGGCTGCGTGGCCTATCTACCCCGTTTCATTGCGGAGAGGCGCAAGCGGAAGTGACGGAACCGAGCGCCCGCCTTCGTGCGGGGCGGCTTCAAGAACTTGTTTAAGCCCAAACCTGTCATATTAAGAAGGCACTGTCATTTTGCTTAAATCGAAATATCTTATTATCAGCGCCTTATTACCCGTCCGAGAAACAGCCCCATTTCTCGCGAGCCGCTGCCCTATTTCTCGCGAGCCGTAGGGCTATCCCTCACGAGCCGTAGGGCAGGTTGACAAGCGGAGGGGCTTGACGTGAATCTTCCTCCTCGCCAAAGCGAAAAACGTGCACGGAAAGGTTCTGCAAAAAGGGGCACGGGTGAATCTAAACACCCTTATATGCTATAATAAAATTCTCTAATGAACAATTTGGATTTAAACAGACTCTTAAAGCGTCTCCCTGATTTCCCTCATCGTCTTTCCGAGCACGGGATGCACCAAGTCCGGAGCGATTTCCGCTAAGGGCAGCATGACGAAGTCCCGCTTCGCCATTAAGGGATGGGGCAGATTCAGCGTCCGGCCATCCGGAGCGGTAACGGAGAGGATGAGACTGTCGTAGAGCAGCAGGTCGATGTCGATAACGCGGTCGCCGTACACCCCGCCGACGGATTTCGCCACTCGGCCCATCTCCCGCTCTATGGCCTGCGTCGCCTCCAAGACTTCGAGGGGAGAGAGAGGCGTATCGACGCGGGCGGCGGCGTTCAGGAAGTCGTGGCATGACTCGAATCCCCACGGAGCCGTAACATAAAAAGCGGATAGGGAAATGACTTCCCCTACCCGCTCCTCTATTCTCCGGACGGCGTCGCGGAGGTTTCCCTCCTTGTCGCCCAAATTCGTTCCTAATCCAAGATATACCTTAGCCATCGTTTTCCTTAGTCCACAATCAGCATGGCGTCGCCATACGTGCCGAAACGGTAATCCTCCTTTATCGCCACGTCATAAGCTTCCATCACTTGCTCGTATCCTCCGAAAGCGGCCACTATCATCAGCAGCGTGGAGAGGGGCATGTGGAAATTGGAAATCATGGAAGTGGCCACCGTGAACTCGTAAGGCGGGAAGATGAACTTGTTCGTCCATCCGTCGAACTCCTTCAGGTGCCCGTTCGTACTGACCGCGGTCTCTATGGCCCTCATCACCGTGGTTCCTACGGCGCACACCTGCTTGTTGTTGTCCTTAGCCCGGTTGACGATGTTCACGGCCTCCTCGTTCACAATCATCTGCTCGGAGTCGGTCTTGTGCTTCGTCAAGTCCTCCACGTCAATGTCGCGGAAGTTGCCCAGTCCGGCGTGCAGGGTGATGTAGGCGAAGTCGATGCCCTTAATCTCCATGCGCTTCATCAGCTCCCGGCTGAAGTGCAGATTCGCCGTCGGAGCGGTCACCGCCCCTTCGTTCTTCGCAAAGATGGACTGGAAGCGTTCCGCGTCCTCCGGCTCCACGGGACGGTTGATGATGGAGTGAGGCAGCGGAGTCTCTCCCAACGCGTAAAGCGCCTTCTTGAACTCGTCGTGCGGACCGTCGTAGAGGAAACGCAGCGTCCGTCCGCGCGAGGTCGTGTTGTCGATAACCTCGGCCACCATCGAGTCGTCCTCGCCGAAATACAGCTTGTTGCCGATGCGAATCTTGCGGGCCGGGTCAACGAGCACGTCCCACAGACGGAACTCCTCGTTCAGCTCGCGTAAAAGGAATACCTCGATACGCGCCCCCGTCTTCTCCTTATTCCCGTACAGGCGGGCGGGGAACACTTTGGTATCGTTGAATATAAACACGTCCTTATCATCAAAGTAGCTTAGGATGTCCTTGAACATCTTGTGCTCAATCTTACCAGTCTTACGGTGCAACACCATCAAGCGCGACTCGTCCCTAAACTTTGTAGGGTGCAAAGCGATTTTATCTTCCGGTAACTTAAATTTGAATTGTGACAGTTTCATATCTATTCCTTATTACATTAATTATTATCTTCCATTTCTATTTCTTGTTCGGATATCCATTCCTCGAACCGCAGCGGGTCGAGGCAGTCCGTCAGGCGGACGTTCCCTACCCGGGTACGCGTCAGTTCCGTCAGGTGCGCCCCGCTATGGAGCGCCTCACCGATGTCGCGCGCCAACGCCCGGATGTACGTGCCCTTGCCGCACACTACCCGTATGCGTATCGCGGGCTCCGGAGAGTCGAGCCGGCATTCCAACAGTTCTATCTCGTCTATCACCAACTGCTTAGGCTTCAGCTCGACGGCCTTTCCCTTGCGGGCCAACTCGTAGGCCCGTTTCCCTTCCACCATGCAGGCCGAGAAAGCGGGAGGCACCTGCTCGATTACGCCCTTGAAGCGTTCCAACACGGCCTCCACCCGCTCCCTCGTGATGTGCTCCGTGGGATAGGTAGCGTCTATCTCGTGCTCAAGGTCGAACGAGGGCGTGGTCGCCCCTAACCGGAGCGTGGCCACGTATTCCTTCGTGTGCCCCTGAAACTCCTCGATTCGCTTGGTCGCCTTTCCGGTGCAGACAATCATTACGCCCGTGGCCAACGGGTCGAGCGTGCCGGCGTGTCCCACCTTCAGCTTCTTCACTCCCATTCTCCGGCAGATGTGGTAGCGGGCGTGCCCCACCAACTTGAACGAGGTCCAGCCGAGCGGCTTATTAAAATACAATATCTCTCCCTTCCTGAAATCCATATCCGTTCCGTTACACCATTCTCAAGTCATGCCCCGTCAGCAGCATAATCAAGATGATTCCTCCCACGATGATGCGGTACCACCCAAAGGCCTTGAAGCCATACTTCGTCACAAAGCTGATGAAAAACTTAATGGCCAATAACGCCACGACGAAGGCTACTACATTGCCAACAATAAGCGGAGAAAGATTGTTCATGATAATTTCCGTTCCGCCATCCTTAAAGAGCTTGAACATCTTGTAGACCGTGGCGGCGAACATGGTGGGCACGGCCAAGAAGAACGAGAACTCGGCCGCCGCCTTACGGGTAAGCTTCTGCGCCATACCGCCCACGATAGTGGCCATAGAGCGCGACACGCCCGGTATCATGGAGATGCACTGGAACAGCCCGATGCAGAAGGCCCGCTTCTCGGTCAGCTTCGTGTCCTCGCTGCCGTGAGAGAATATCTTGTCGCAGAACAGCATGAACACGCCGCCCACTATCAGCATGACGGCCACGACGGTAACGCTCTCCAACATCGCGTCTATCGCGTCGCTGAACAGCAGTCCGAGCACGGCCGCCGGAATGAAGGCCACAAGCAGCTTCCAGTAAAAGTCGAACTTATGCAGAAAGCGCTTCAACGCCGAGGCTCCGGCCGGAGCGGGCTCGCGGTTAAGCCGGAAGAAACGCTTCCAATACAGGCATACCACCGACAAAATGGCTCCGAACTGAATGATGAACGTGAACGCCTTGACAAACTCGGTGCTCTCTACTCCCAACACGTTTTGCGCTATAATCATGTGTCCTGTAGAAGATACGGGCAAGAACTCGGTCAATCCTTCTACTATAGCGATAACGACGGTCTCTAATGTGGTCAAGTCTTCCATTGCTACCTCCTCCAGTTTCAGTTCTTAGGCTTACGCAACACGGCATATATCATCGACAGGAAACCCAAAAGGCAAACCGCCGGAGCCACCTTAATTCTACGCACGCTGAAAATGTCGGGCTCGAAGGCCGCCTCGGTAGACGACGGCCCCGCCATCAGTAGAAAACCGATAATCACAATCACCATCCCCACCCCCAGTAGGATGAAATTCGTTTTGTCAAAAGCAAATTTACGCTTATCCATATTTATTGATTAATTATTAAGTCAAATATGATAAAGGCTGTTCGCCTTCATCCGCAAATACTTGTTGACGGATACATAGGAGCATAGCCAAGTCATGACGACGCCAAACATCAGCACGCTTCCGCAGACGAGCAGCATAATCTCGGGAGTGATGACATAAATCAGCTCCGGCTCGTACAGCACGGTCCAATAGGCCCCGCCCATCAGCAAGGCGTCGGCCGATATTCCCGCCACCACCCCGCTCCACACGTGCTTCCGCAGGAAGGGACGGCGTATGAACCCCCATCCTGCGCCCACCAGTTTCATGGTGTAGATGAGGAAACGCTTGGAGTATACGGCCAACCGTATCGTATTGTTTATCAAGGCGAACGAGATAAGCGTCAGCACTGCCGCCAACGCGAGCAGCGCGAGGCTGATGTTGCGGATGTTCTCGTTCACCGCATCAATAAGTTCTTTCCGGTAGAGCACGTCCTGTATGTTGGAGTTGCTCTTGATAATCTTCTCGATTTTCGCGATGCTGTCCGAGTTGGCGTAGTCGGAACGGAGCTTTATCTCGATGGAGGCCGTAAAGGGGTTATACCCCAGAAACTCTTCCGGGTCCGTGCCCATCGCCTCCGTATGCTCCTTCAGGGCCTTCTCCTTCGATATGTACTCGGAGGCTTTCACGAAAGGCTCCTTGTTCAGGCTCCGCTGATACTTCAGGATGTCGGACTCTTTCATGTCGTCGCTGACGAGAACGGAGAAGCTGATGTTCTCGCGGACGTACACGGAGAGGTTATGGGCCGCCAGCGTGATGAACGCGACCATCCCCAACAGCAGCAGAACGAGCGTCGTGCTGATGCTCGAAATGATGAACTGCATGTCGACGAACGAACCCGCCTTGTATCTGTCCTTACTGCTCATGCGCCCTATCTCTTCCTCCGAAATATGTAAATCATTGAACTGCTGTGGTCCTTCTTTCCCAACGCGCTGAACCACGCCAGCGTCCCCGCATACATTCCTTTCAGGAAAGGAAGCGAGCCGCCCCGGTACTTCTCGCTCAGCATGGAGACGTAGAAGGCGTCGAACGGCATAGGATAGCGCTCGGCCATGACGAAGCCGTGGCGGGAGGCCAATCGCTGAATGGTGGCGGGAGTGAAGTGCCAGAGGTGGCGGGGAACGTCGTAGGCCGCCCAATAGCCGCCGTAGCGCCGCGCGTCGTACGAAGAGCGGTTGGGGGCCGCCACGATGAGCACGCCTTTCTCCGCCAGCAGCCGGCGCAGCGTGTCCCACGTCTCGTTAAGGTGTTCCAGATGCTCCATGACGTGCCATAGGGTAATGACATCGAAACTCTCGGGCGCGTATTCCCGCAGGGCCGACTCGGGCTTCAGCTCCAGTCCGAACCGTTCGGCGGCGAAGGCCCTCGCCTTGTCGCTCTTCTCTACCGCCTCTACCTGCCACCCTCGCCGGCGCATGGTGTCGGCGAAGTAGCCGGTTCCCGCGCCCAAGTCGAGCAGGCGGACGCCCGAGTGATGGGCTTCCCTCATCACGAGGCGGGCCTTACGGCCCAACATGTACGAACGCACATAGTGGTACACCGCGTTCACCGCGCCCTTGCGCGTGTCAGTGTGCGATATATAGTCGGGGGTCTCGTAGTAGCGGCCTATCTCGGCCTCTACCGGAGCGCCTTGCGTAAACGTGAATCCGCAATCCTCGCATGAGCACAGCTCAAACTGCTCGCCCGAAGCACTGTAATCCATACATGTCATCACGTGCTTTAAATGTGCGTTGCCACAAAGCGGACAAGCGCTTATAATGAGTCTCTCCATCAGTCTTGCGCAAAATTAATTAAGTGTCGCCCGCACCCGGCAGACGACACAGCACCCTAATTTGGCGCAAAGTAACAAATAAAAAGTGAGGTAACGCTCTTTTGTTAAGCTCTTTTAAGTGATGGGCGACGAGAAACAGCCAACGACAGACAGCCCTACGGCTCGCGACAGACAGCCCTACGGCTCATGAGAAACAGCCCTATCTGTCGTGAGAAATAGCCCTACGGCTCATGACAATATTATCGCACTGAAAATGAAGGATTAAGAAAAGAGAATGGCAGAAGCCGCATGGCAATTCCCCCGACTCTCGATTCTCACCCCCGATTTAGAGCCTATTTAAATTTTGCGTTTAAGTGATTTAGTCAGGTCTCTTTTGAGTCCCTTTCCGGTCTCTTTTCCCAATTCCGCTCGTCAGATAGCCCGCTATCCTCCTCGCAAAACCGGAAAAACATCCTCGAAAAGGGTTCTCAAAATAAACCCGAGCAAAATTTAAACAGACTCTTAGCCATCGCCATGTGTTATAAAATACAAATCATCAACGGATTGGCTTGGCTTTCTCCGTTATTTAGCTACATTTGCCCGAACAAACATAACATAAACATGTTACCATGAGGAGAAAATTCTATTTGACGGCTTGGCTGTCGATATGCGCTTGCGTCGTATGGGCGCAAGGCTCGTTAACGAAAACAGACACCCGCGAGGCGATGCGGAGAGTGGCCGACTGGCAGATAGCCCACTTCAAGGAGGTGCGCCACAGCCCGGCCAACTGGGTGAACGCCGCCTTCTATCTGGGCCTGACCAAGTGGGCGGAGATTGCCGAACGGGACAACGGAGACACTTCCTACTACGACTGGCTGCTCCAGTTGGGAAGGCGGGAGTACTGGCAGGTGGACAAGCGGATGTACCACGCCGACGACATCTGCGTGGGGCAGGCTTATCTGGACCTCTACCGGAAGTTCGGCGAGGAGAACATGCGGAAGCCCACGCAGGCACGGGCCGAATGGGTGGTCGAGCACCCGTCCGAAGGCTCGTTTAAACTGGACTACGGCGACGACTCTACACTGGAGCGGTGGACGTGGTGCGACGCGCTCTTCATGGCGCCGCCCGTCTACGCGCGCCTCTACGCCATCACGGGCGACAAGAAGTTCCTGCGCTTCATGGACAAGGAATTCAAGGCCACCTACGACCACCTGTTCGACAAGGAGGCCGGACTCTTCTACCGCGACCACCGGTACATCGGGCAGAAGGAGGCCAACGGAGAAAAGGTCTTCTGGAGCCGAGGCAACGGATGGGTCGTGGGCGGACTGGTGGAGATACTCCGCGAGCTGCCCCCAAAGAGCAAGTACCGCCCGTTCTACGAGGAGCTGTTCAAGGAGCTGTGCGCACGTGTGGCCGACTGTCAGCAACCCGACGGATTCTGGCGGGCCAGTCTGCTCGACCCCGCCTCCTACCCCTCGCCCGAGACCAGCGGCACGGGCTTCTTCGTCTATGGCATGGCCTACGGCATCAACGAGGGACTGCTCCCTAAGGAGAAGTTCATGCCCGTCGTGGAGAAGGGATGGCGGGCCCTGCTCTCCGCCGTCGAGGAGGACGGCAAGTTGGGCTACGTGCAGCCCATCGGGGCCGACCCCCGCAAGGTGGGCCGGGAGATGACGGAGGTCTACGGCCCGGGAGCCTTCCTGATGGCCGGCACGGAAATCTACCGCATGGCAAGCGACTCACTCAGCATCAAGCAGTTTCCCGAAGAGAAGATACGCCAGATAGCCGCCCTGCTGCCCGAGAAGCCGCAGGGCTTGGGGCTGACCTACAAGAACCGGGCCTACTGGGACAAGATGCGCGACTCGCGCGAGGGAAAGGCGTTCGTGGACAGCGCCGCCCGCAGCCTGAAGACCGGAATGCCGCCGTTCGTCGACTCGCTCTACCTTCACCTGAACAAGACCGGACAGCGTTGGCCGGGCGAGAAGATGCTGAAGTATCGTTTCTATTATCTCTGGCAACTGTCGTTGGCGGAGTGTATGGAGAACAAGGGACGCTTCATACCCGCCATCCGCAAAGGAATAGAGGAAGTCTGCCGCCAGAAGCCGTGGTCCATTCCGGCGCATGACCGCGACCTGCACAACTATAAGGGAACAAACTACGACGTGGACCTCGTGGTGGCCACCGAGGGTAACGCCTTCGCCCAATGCCTCTATCTGCTCGACGACAAACTGCCGATAGAGAGCCGCAAGCTCGCCCTCTGCGCTTTCCGCGAGAAGATGTTCCGCCCCATCCGCCGATGCTTGGAGAACGGCAAGCCGTTCTGGTGGTTCACGGCGACCAACAACTGGAACTCCGTCTGCTTGGCGGGCGTGACGGGAGCGGCTCTGGCCCTGCTGCCCGAGCGCGAGGAGCGGGCCTACTACGTGGCCGCCGCCGAGAAGTATCAGGGCTACGGCATGAAAGGATATACCAACGACGGATATTGCAGCGAGGGAGTGGGCTACTACAACTACGGATTCGGGGCGTACATCACCCTACGCGAGGAGGTGTGCCGCGCCACGCGGGGAGAGATGGACTTCTTCCGCTCGCCCAAGTTCGTCAGCATCGCCCGCTACGGGCAGAACATCCAAATCATCAACGGCGTGTGCCCCGGCTATTCCGACAGTCACTTGCACTTTACTCCCGACCGCTTCATCACGGACTACTGCGCGCGGGCGTTGGGACTGACCGACACGCCCGAGGAGTACGTCCTCCCGTCAATGAACAATCTGGCGCTCCGCATCATCAGCATGTTCCCGCAGCAGGCGTGGAAGGTAGACATGACTCAGGAGATGCGAGCGGCGCTGAAGAGGGAGACCGACCCGCTGCGCACCGCCTACGACGAGGCGGACGTGTTCATCGCGCGCCCGGCGGAAGGGACGGCCTGCCGCATGGGGGTATCGTTCAAGGGCGGGCACAACAACGAGAACCATAACCACAACGACGTGGGCTCGTACGCCGTAGTCGTGGGCGACCAGACAATGGCGGGCGAGATGGGCGGCCCGTACTCGTACCCCGGCGACTACTTCGGCGGAAAGGGCTACACTTACCCCATCAAGAACTCCTTCGGCCACCCCGTGCCGAAAGTGGACGGCAAGCAGCAAAAGGACGGCGGCAAGGCGAGGGCGGTCGTCGTAGAACGGAAGCAGAGCGACCGCGCCGACTCGTGCCTGATAGACTTCACCTCCGCCTATCCCTCCGTCTCCCCCCTGAAGAAACTGACCCGCCGCTTCGTGTACAGCCGCGAAGGGAAAGGCCGGTTTACGGTGGAGGACGAGTACACGGCGGACAAGCCCCTCACGTTCGAGACGGCATTGACCACCCGCGCGCAATGGAAGCAGACAGGCGAAAACCGGTTGGAGCTGACGCAAGGAAAAGAGAAGCTGACGGTGACGGTAGAGGCCTCATCGCCCGTATCGTTCAAGACGGACACGGTGGAGGTGAACTGCCCTCCTTACACCCGCATCGGCATCGAGCTGAAAGGAAAGGCGGAGAAGGGGAAAGTGAAGCTGACCTTCGAGTGACGGCAACCTCCGCCGACGGATAAAAAGACGAAAGGCACGGACGCTACTCCAACGTATCACGTCCGTGCCTTCATTATCTAAGAGCCTATTTAAATTTTGCGTTTAAGTGATTTAGTCAGGCCTCTTTTGAGTCCCTTTCCGGTCTCTTTTCCCGATTTCGCTCGTCAGATAGCCCGCTATCCTCCTCGCAAAACCGGAAAAACATCCTCGAAAAGGGCTC
>CASDXF010000054.1 GCA_949285075.1 uncultured Bacteroides sp.
GAAGTCGTAGGTCGTGAAGTAGCAGTTGAAGTAGACGTATATGCCGTATTCCCTCAACGGCTTCTTCTTGAACAGCCACTCGTTGCGGTATCCTCCCGAGCGGAACTGCTCGTGTAGTCCGAGCAGCATGGATATTTGCTCCTCTGTCAGTACGCCCGAGCGTCGGTAGCCCTCCTCCAAGAAGGACAGGTAGCGCTCGTAACGCTCCGACTCGTCAGGCAGGGTGACGATACGTTTCAGCTCCTCCTCCGGACAGTAAAGGATGACGCTCCGTATGTTATCAGATAGGCTCCTTACTGTTCCGCTGTCTTTTTGGGAAAGCTGTACGCTAATCATCGTATGCTCTTCTAACTCGACGCTTATTTTCCGCACGGCCTTTGACAAGTAGTTGCAGATGAAGCTAGCATAATAGCTAAAGTTATCACCCAATGTTTCATCATACCCCGAATCGTTAGAAAAGCCTATCCATAATGCTATATACCATAATCTTCTCATAATTCTATGGCCTTTGGTGTTTATTTTTATCCAGTTGTTTTAATTTTTTAAATTTGTCAGCTCTCTGCTTCTCATACTCAAGGATTTTATCCCTCGCTCCTTCGCCGGCAGGCTCCTCGTGGGTGATGGTAGACTCATATTTGCCCTCCCCTTCTTCCTTGTTCCATTTACGTACCTGCCGTTCGGCGCGGTAGGACTTTCCGTCCTTGCGGATTTTGCCGCCGCTAACTCCGGTTTTCACAACATTCCCATTTTCCGTGTTTATCACGTCGTAGGCGTGCTGCGCTTTCGTGCTCGCCTTCGAGTTGCCGTGGACGGCTTTAAGCGCTCGGGTCGTGTTGACCGCGTCGACCGCCTTGTCAATCTCGGTGGCGGCATCCACTACCTTATCGGCGGCACGGGCACCGTTGATTATGGCTCCCGCTCCGCCCGGAACAACGGGAACGGCCAAAGCTACTCCGTCGACAACGATACCTACGGCATCGAGCGCGGCGGAGCCGAAGTTGCCCGCGCGGATGTTGTTCGTGAAGCTCTTCACGCCCATCGTGAAGCTCAGCGCGTCCCAGACGGACTCTACGAACCGGCCGGACGGGTCGACGTGCTTCACCGGATTGCCCAGACAATAGCCATACGGACTGATCCCGGGATACATCTCGGCCATGGGGTCCATCGTCGTGAAGCGGCCCAGAATGGGGTCGTACCGCCTTGCTCCGTAGTCGTACCAATCGAGGCCGTTCGCCCGTTCCAGCTCCTTGCCGTTGTACTTGTAGGGCTGCGCATTGTTGGGTGCCGTGCTCGACATCAACGCTCCGGAGGGATAGTACTCGTTCACCTCCTCCACGTTGCCATCCTCATCGGCCACCACCCGGATGTTGCCCTGATAGTCACGGATGAAGAAGTGGAACTTCTTGTCGGGCATACTGACGTATCCGGCCTCGTTCATCAGCAGCCGTAGCTCGCCGTTGATGTAGATGGCGTTTCCGCGGTAGTCCGTCCTCGTGGTCACGCCGTCAATCTTGCTCACCGTCCGCAGCTTCTCGCCGTTGGCGGCGTATTCGTTGCGAACGGTATCGCCGTTGACGAAAGCGATCAGGCTTGGCAAATTTAAACAATTATACTGAATCTCACTAATTCCCCGGTTTAAATCTCGGGTCATGTTACCGTTGGCGTCGTAGGCGTATTCCGATACGACGGTGGAGGCAGAGCGGGCGGACAGCGAGTCGGCCCCGGAACGTTCTTGCGCGCCCGCCGTAAGGGAGGCGAGGGCGACGGCCAGTGTCAGCGTCAACTTGGTGAACGCCGACTTGATAAAAGCAAATCGTTTCATTGTTTTGAATAGTTGTTTAGTTAGTTAATCAGTTAGTTTCGTCTTTAAGCTTATCGACACCGCAAAAGTATATAGTTTGCACTAAACATGCAAATAGTTTGCGATATTTTTCTATTCAGTTCAAAACATTAAGCAAACAAACTAACCATATTGCTAACCTTAACATTCCATACTCACCCATTCCTCCTCATCTCACCTTCCCCTCAAGGGGGAGATTAAGAGGGGGATTTACTTTTCTTTTATTTACTTTTCTTTTATTTACTTTTCTTTTATTTACTTTACTTTGCTTTGTGTATAACCGCGCATATTTTTTGCCATTAATGAGATAAACGGATACATTTACGGAATAAATGGATACATTAATCCCATTAATGTCGCATTAATCCCTCCGCAAGTTACCCCATACTCCTCTCGCCGATTCCTGACGAACGGCAGTACTACGCCACGCGAAAAACAGCCCTACTTCTCACGAAAGACAGGGCTTTCCCTGACGAGCCTTCGCCCTTCCGCTCGAAAACGGAATCAGGAAACATGATTGAAACGTCTTCCGCCCATTCGCCGAAGTCCTAACAAGAGTAAATTACCCTCCCCGCTTATTTAACACACGTTAACCAAACAATCTATTGCATTTGTACTTTTTGAACCTATCTTTGTAGATATTATATCAATTCACGTAAATTTATCATGAAAAGAGATGTGCAGAATATAAAGAATGTTACTTTCTTATCTAATGAAAACGCGGTCGTTCATAAAAAAGACGATTCACGCTTGTCTTGTCTAACGCCATATCCTAAACGACTCGAAAGACACAGATTATCGCTCTTTACCTGACGACATACCCACAACAAGACACAACAGACTCAACAATACCAATTACTAATCATTTAATTTTCAGACTCATGAGGAAACACCTAATTCCAACACTGACCATCTGCTGTTGCTTGGCCATCTCCGGCTGTAAGGACGACAGCGTGGACTCTACTCAGTACGACCCCTCTCAGCCTGTAACCTTCACGGGTTTCAGCCCCAAAGAGGGAGGTTTGCGCACCCGCCTCTATATCGAGGGAAGCAACTTCGGGAGCGACGAGTCCAAGATTCACATCACGATTGGCGGAGTATCCGCCAAGACCATCGGAGCCGACGGGAAGAAAATCTATTGCATGGTTCCGCCCCGAGCCTTCGACGGAATCATCAACGTAAAGGTGGACGGCCCCTGCGGCGAGACCGTGGTGGACTACACCTTTGAGGAGCCCTTCGGGTACACCGCGCAGACCATCATAGGCACGCTGCTGCGCAAGGTGGACGAGAACGGAAACTCGGCCTTTCAGGACGGCTCCTTCGACGCGGGAGCTTCCGTGCCGTCAAACGACTGCATGATTTTCGACCCGCACTGGCAAGAGGGCGACAACCGCCTGCTATTCACCTCTAACCACAACGACGGAATGCGCGTGATTGACCTGACCGCGCGGGAGGTAAGGCGACTGTTCCCCAACGTGGGATACAGCAAGATGTACTCCTTCACCTTCAGCGCCGACGGAGACACCCTGCTCTTTGCCGACGACCACGGGCAGGACAACACCACGAGGGCCAACATCTACTACGCCCTGCGCCGGGAAAACTTCCGCCGCATACGCCCGTACAACTACGGCAAGACGGCCTACAGCCTAGTCTACATGGACGACGGAAGCATCTTCTACTCCACGTGGTGGGACGCCAAGATTTTCAAGATGACGCGGAACGACGGCTACATCCCCAACATCGACGAGAACGCAGTGGAGGCCTTCAACCTGAACGCCATATCCTCAGTGGGCGGACAGCACACCATCCTCTTCAAGCACCCGTCGAACAAGTTCATGTACATGCTGACCGACGGTATAGGGGCCGTGATGCGGGCCGACTATAACGAGGAGACCAAGATGTTCGGCAACCCCTCCGTCATCGCCGGAAACATGAACGAGAAAGGCTTCAGGGAGGGAACCGGAGGCTCGGCCCGCTTCAGCAAGCCGTGGTGCGGAGTGTTCGTGCTGAACGAGGCGTACGGAGAAGGCATTGGGCCGGACAAGGACCAATATGACTTCTACTTTACCGACCGGGACAACCACTGCATCTGGAAACTGGACCCGAACGGCATAGCTACCTGCATAGCGGGACGAAGCAACGAGAACGCCGACAACAAGGTGTGGGGATACGTGGACGGGCAGCCCCTGCACGAGGCGCGCTTCAACCAGCCCGCCGGAATCACCTACGACCCTCAAGGGGACATCTTCTATATCGGAGACATCGACAACAAGGCGATTCGGTACATGACAACGGAGTAAACCACCCAAACACGTAGACATCATGAGAAATTTCTTTTTCCTATTCCTGCTATTGACAGTAGGATGGGCAAGCGTTGCCCACGCTCAAGACGAGCAACAAACCATCGAGATTACCGGAAAGGTAACGGACTCGAACAAGGAACCGCTAATCGGCGTGAACGTCACGGTAAAGAATATGCCGGGATTCGGCTCGGTAACGGATATAGAGGGAAACTACAAAATCAAGGTCCCGAACTACTCTTACCTCATATTCTCCTACGTAGGCTTTGACAGGCAAGAAATATTCATCAAGGAGAAGAAGGTCATCAACGTGGTCCTGAAAGAGACGGACGAAGCGACGATAGACGAAGTGGTTATCACGGGAACCGGAGCGCAAAAAAAGATTACCGTGACCGGAGCCGTGACCACGGTCGACGTGTCGCAGCTGCGCACGCCTACGGCCAGTATCACCAACGCTTTGGCCGGTAACGTGGCGGGCATCTTGGCGCGGCAAACTTCCGGTCAGCCGGGAAACAACATCTCCGAGTTCTGGATTCGAGGCATCTCCACCTTCGGAGCGGGAAGCAGCGCGCTGGTCTTGGTGGACGGATTCGAGCGAGACATGAACGAGCTCAACTATGAGGACATTCAGGACATCTCCGTGCTGAAGGACGCCTCGGCCACGGCCATCTACGGTTCGCGCGGAGCGAACGGCGTAGTGCTGATTACCACCAAGCGGGGTAAGGAGGGCAAGACCCGGGTGAACGCAAAGGTAGAGACCTCGTACAGCACGCGCACGAAAACGCCAAAGTTTGTGGACGGACCGACCTACGCCCGTATGGTGAACGAGGCGCTCATCACGCGCAGCCAGTCGCCAGCCTACTCCGACAGCGACTTGGAGCTGTTTGATAATGGACTGGACCAAGACCTGTTCCCCAACGTGGACTGGATGGACCTCATCCTGAAAGACGGAGCGCCTACCTATCGGGCGGCGATTGACCTGACCGGTGGCGGTACGGTGGCCCGCTACTTCATCTCGGCCAGTTACGTGAACGAGGGCGGTATGTACAATACGGACCACGCCATGAAGGACTATAACACCAACGCCAACTATCACCGGTGGAACTACCGCATGAACGTGGACTTGGACCTGACGAAATACACCTTGCTATCGGTGGGCGTATCGGGGTCACTCGACAAGCAGAACCTACCCGGAAGCCAGTATCACGAGATTTGGAACTCGCTGATGGGATACAGCCCCATCGCCTCACCCGTACAATACAGCGACGGGAAATGGCCGGGACAAGGCAATGGAGGGAAAAGAAATCCGTGGGTGCTGACCACCCAACAGGGATATCAGGAAACGTGGAAGAACAAGATACAGACCACCGTCAATCTGGAACAGGACTTCAGCTTCATTACCAAAGGACTGAAATTCATCGGACGGTTCGGATTCGATACCTACACGGACAACGGTGACAACCGCTACAAGTGGCCGGAAAGCTGGATGGCCGAACGCCAACGTACCTCCGACGGAGAACTTCAGTTCAGAAGAGTAGAGACAGAGAAGCTGATGGACGGAACCATGTACTCCAGCGGACAACGGAAAGAGTATCTGGAAGCCGAACTGCATTATAACCGTACCTTCGGCGACCATATTGTTGGGGCCATCATGAAGTACACGCAGGACAAGACCACCAATACCTCGCACAACGGCAACACCAACAGCTACGACAAGATAGTGCAGAGTATCCAGAACCGCCATCAGGGACTGGCCGGACGATTTACCTACGGATGGAAATACCGCTACTTCTTCGACTTCAACTTCGGCTACAACGGCTCGGAGAACTTCGCTTCCGGAGAGCAGTTCGGTTTCTTCCCCGCCTACTCCGTGGCGTGGAACATCGCCGAGGAACCCATCATCAAGAAGACGTTCCCGTGGCTGAACATGTTTAAGGTGCGCTATTCCTATGGTAAGGTAGGTAACGACAACTTGGGAACCCGGTTCCCCTACCTCTCCAGATACACCGAATGGAGCGGTAGAAGACCCGAGGAGAGTGATGAAGCCAAAAATGAACTCGCCAACAAGAATGGCTATTATTATGGAGACATCAGCACGAACAACTATTATTACGCCGGACTGACCTACTCAAGAATCGCGGCAAGAAACATCACGTGGGAAGTGGCCAAGAAGCACGACGTGGGTCTTGACTTCGCCATGTTCAACGACAAGTTTACCGGAACAATTGACTATTTCCACGAGCAGCGTGACGGCATTTTCATGACACGTAACTTCCTGCCTCAGATTGTCGGTCTTAGCCATGTGGAGACCAAGCCATCCGCAAACGTAGGTTCCGTACTGTCCAGAGGTTTCGACGGAAACATCGCCTATCACCAGAAGTTAGGAGAGGTAGACCTCACGGTACGCGCCAACATGACGTACAGCAAGAACGAAATCAAGGAGTACGACGAAGAGAACAGTTACTACCCTTACAAGATGAACCACGGGTTCCGCGTCGACCAAGCCAGAGGACTGATAGCGGAAGGCCTGTTCAAGGACTACGAGGAGATTCGCAACAGCCCAAGACAGGACTTCGGCGAGTATATGCCGGGCGACATCAAGTATAAGGACGTAAACGGCGACGGAGTGATTAACGGTGACGACGAAGTACCCATCGGAGCGACTACCCGCCCGAACCTGATTTACGGATTCGGTATCTCCGCGGTATGGAAAGGGCTTGATGTCAACGTACACTTTCAGGGAGCGGGCAAGTCTTCCTTCTTTATCAACGGATTCACGGTATATCCGTTCAATGAAGGCTCTTGGGGTAATATCCTGACCGACGTGGTAGAGGAAGGCTACTGGCAACTGGGAACCAACGAAGACCCGAACGCCACCTATCCGCGGTTGAGCTACGGAGGAAACGCCAACAACTACCGAGCTTCCACGTACTGGCTGCGCGACGGTTCGTATATCCGCCTGAAGAACGTGGAAATAGGATACACCATCCCGAAGCAGATTGTCAACAGAATCCATTTGGACCGTATCCGCATCTATCTGATGGGAACCAACCTGCTGACTTTCTCCAGCTTCAAGCTGTGGGACCCGGAATTGGGTAGCTCGAACGGACAGGCATATCCGCTGTCTAAGACCGTTACGTTAGGATTAACTATAGGAATCTAATCAACTAAAAAAGGAAACGTCATGAAGAAAAGAAATTATATTCTGTTAGGGGCGGTACTGGCCGTACTGGGGCTTGGCGCCAGCTCCTGCTCCGACTACCTGAACGTAGATCGCTATTTCAGGGATCAACAATCGACGGAGCGCATCTTCTCGAACAAGGACTATACGCTCCAATGGCTGTCGTTCTGCTACAGCCGCCTGCAAGGAGACAACTTGGAAATTGGACACAGTAAAGCGTGCCCGACCAATTTCTCCGATGACCAAGTGTTCAACGAAGAGGGAGACCGCTTCAGCGCATTCAAGAGGGGCGAATATGGATACGGATACTCTTATGGAGACTTGTACAAGAACTCGTGGCCGTGGGCGTACGACGCTATTTACCAAGCCAGTATCCTACTGAACGAGCTGCACGAGAATCCGGACTTCACGCAAGAGGAGCTGATAGACGTAAGGGGGCAGGCCCGGTTCCTGCGCGCCTACTTCTACTGGCTATTGTTACGGAAGTACGGACCGGTGCCCATCATGCCTACTGAAGGGGCGGACTACACGAAGTCGTATGACGAACTGGCCTATCCGCGCAACACGTACGACGAGTGCGTAGAGTTCATCACTTCGGAGCTAGAGATTGCGGCCACGGAACTGTTCGAGGAACGGGATAACTTCAACATCGCCCGGCCGACAAAGGGTTCCGCTTTGGGCGTGCGCGCCAAAGTGCTGCTCTACGCCGCGAGCCCGCTAGTCAACGGAAACACGGAAATGGCGGACTTCACCAACTTCGACGGCAAGCAGCTAATTCCGCAGGAATACGACGAAAGCAAGTGGGCCAAAGCCGCTGCCGCGGCCAGAGACATGATAGAATACGCGGAGGAGAGCGGGCTTTACAAGCTATATACGTTCGAGAGGCGTCCGGTAAGTACTGACGAGGCTTATCCGGCTACCCTTACCTATCCGCATCCGGTGTATAGCACGCAGCCGTTCCCGGACGGATGGGCCAACATCGACCCCTTCGAATCCTACCGTTCCATCTTCAACGGCGAAATCTATGCGGACGAGAATCCGGAGCTAATCTTCACTCGGGGACTGAATGCGGACAACAACGACCTTGTAACCGATAACAGCGTGGCCGACTTAGTAAAGCACCGTCTACCTTCTACCTACGGCGGATGGAACGTCCACGGCATGACGCTGAAGCAATGCGACGCGTATGACATGGTGGACGGAAGCCCGTTCAAGAAGGAGTATTACACCCAATGGAAAGGAAAGTACACGAGCGACGAGAACAAGGACGAGCACCCGTACGACTACGTGAAGAACGGCGTATGGTGGGGATACACCAACCGCGAGCCGCGGTTCTACGCCTCAGTCGCCTTCAACGGGGCGGTATGGAACGCGCTAAGCATTACGGAAGAGGGCGGAAAGGACTACCGGAACAGGCAAATCTGGTACTATCGGGGAGCTCCGGACGGACGCATCAACGGTAGCGTAAACTGGTGTATCACGGGCATCGGCATCATGAAGTTCGTCAACCCGAACGACTGCAACAAGTGGGGAGGCTCCATCTATCCCAAAGTGGACCCCGCACTCCGCTATGCCGACATCCTGCTGATGTACGCGGAAGCGCTGAACAACCTCACTGAGGGACAGCACTACCAAATCCCGTCGTGGGACGGAAGCGAGACGTACGACATCTGGCGCGACATCGAGCAGATGCGCCGCGGCCTGAAGCCCGTACGCATGCGCGCCGGCGTTCCCGACTATGACGACGCCGTCTACCAAGACCCCAAGCAGTTCTTCGAGAAGATTGTCCACGAACGCCAAATCGAGTTCTTCTGCGAGAACCAACGCTATTACGATTTACGCCGTTGGAAGATTGTGGAGGAACACGAAGGGGAGCAGATTTACGGATGCAACACGCTGATGAACGAAGAGTACAGGGACGGATTCCACATGCCCGTCAGAGTTCCCAACCTGCAAACGTCCTTCTCGCGCAAGCAGTATTTCTGGCCCATTCACTACGACGAGCTGAAACGGAACAAGAACCTGACTCAGGCCCCGGGATGGCAGTATTACGATTAACGTTAACCACATAAGTTGTTTATATTATGAAGAAACTATATATTTTAGGTATGCTACTGGGCGCTTGCTCGATGTTCTCCGCATGCAACGACGAATGGAAGGACGAGCTATACACCCAAATGATTTCCTTCAAGGCGCCCTTAGGAAACAATAGCCTGAGCGAGATTTACATCCGCTATCAGCCGGACGGAACGGGAAGCTATCAGCTTCCGGTCATCGTCAGCGGCTCGCGCGACAACGAGCGGAACATTGACGTGAAGATTTCCGTCGACACGGACACGCTCGAAGCGCTGAACCGCGAGAAGTTCCCCGTAGGGCGGGACGACCTGTGGTATGTGCCGCTAAGCGAACAGCACTACTGGTTCGACTCGGAAATCTGCCATATTCCCGCCGGAACGAACGTGCAGCTGTATCCCATCCACTTCAACCTCACCGGACTGGAACTGGACGACAAGTACGTGCTTCCGTTGACCGTGGAGGAGGATCCCTCGTACATTCTGAACACGCGGAAGGGAAGGTACAAGGCGCTGTTGGGCATCAACCTGTTCAACGACTATTCCGGAACGTACAACACCACGCTGATGAACATCTACATCGCCGGGACAACCGACGACCCGGCTAAGGTGGACACCCGCGAGGCGCGCGTGGTGGACGAGAATACCATATTCTTCTACGCGGGCTCCGTATGGACCGAGGACGAGAACAGGCGGCGCTACAAGGTGTTCGTCAGGTTCGAGGAAGGAACAGAGGACGAGAACGGAACGGTCAAGGGAAAGCTGACGGTTTACGGCGACGCGGACGACATGGAGGTGAACATACAGCCCATAGGCGAATGCACCTACGAGCAAAGGGTGATTCAGCATGAGACCATCAAGTACTTGGAGCGACACATCACCACGATGACCCTAAGCTACCAGTACACGGACGTGACTTCCAACCCCGACTATCCGATGACTTACGAGGTGAAAGGCTCCATGACGATGGAACGCCAAATCAACCCGTTGATTCCGGACGAAGACCAAGCCATCCAGTGGTAGCCACGGCGTAGGCGAGGCGTTACGGAAAGCCCATTCGTCCCCCCGGCCCATCTGCCGGGGGGACTTTTTTATGTCGTCCGGCGCTTTTTGTCCTTCCGGCTTGGCCGTCTTGCGCATTTTCCATAATTTGGCGGCGCAATTGTTCAACCCATAAAAAAACAAGACTTATCATTATGGCCGTAACTTACCAGACGGAAGGCGTCAGGATGCCCGGTATCAAGAAGAGGGAAACCACGGAATGGATTAAGCGGGTAGCCGCGTCGTACGGAAAGAAGGTCGGAGAGATTGCCTATATCTTCTGCTCCGACGAGAAGATTCTCGAAGTGAACCGGGAGTATCTTCAGCATGACTACTACACGGACATCATCACGTTCGACTACTGCGAGGGCGACCGGCTGTCCGGCGACCTCTTCATCAGTCTGGACACCGTACGCACCAACGCGGAGCAGTTCGGAACCGCCTACGACGACGAGCTGCACAGGGTCATCATACACGGCGTGCTCCACCTCTGCGGCATAGACGACAAGGGCCCCGGCGAACGGGAAATCATGGAAGAGGCGGAGAACAAGGCACTTGCGATGAGGACGACGGATGCGGAAGCCTGAGACACAACGGGTTGATGGATAGGGCTATTTCTCGTGAGAGATAGGGCTACGGCTCACGAGAGATAGGGCAGCGCCACAAACGCTCTTCGCCCGTCTGGAATATCCGGACGGGCCATCGAAGGCAGTGAGCCACAAATCAACAGATTATCTGAGAGGGAGGGGGAAGTCCCGCTACAACGAGCGGCGGATGTTCAGATACCACGGGTTGTCGATGGTCTCCACCGTCCGCTTCCCTATCAGTCCGGCAATGGTCTTCCCCATGAGCTTGAAGTCCGTAGAGAGCGTGGTGATGCCTCCCGCCAGAATCTCCTTGAGCGGCGTGTCGTTGAACGAGATGATTCCGAAGTCGGTGCCCGGAACCATCCCCTGCGCCTCGGCCCGCTTCAGCAGATGCACCAAGTCGCGGTCCTTCACCACCATGTAGACCTCGCCCTCGCTTATCGGGCGGTTCTCCGTGGTGCCGATGTACTCGTGGGTGAATCCGTTGCGTTCGCAAAAGGCGCGCACCCCGTCGTACCGCTCTACCGGCTCCTTCTCTTCCCGCTGCACCATCACGATGTGGCGGTACTTGCGCAGCTTGGGCAGCCCGTAGACGAGGGCCTCGTAGGTGTCCTTCTCGAAGTTCTGGGAGACGGACGAGTATTTGCCCCTCAGCTCGGGATGGAAGTGGTCGAGCAGCAGCACCTCGCCCCGCAAGCTCTGCAAGAGGGGAGCTATGCCGGCAAACTTTCCGGACATGATGACGTAGGCCGTGTACTTGTTGTTCGCGTCGCGCAGTAGCCGCTCGAACACCCTGCGGTTGTAGTTGTGAAAGTAGAGGTCTACGGTGGCCGAGCCCCCGATGGCCTTTATGAACGAGTTGTACAAGTCCTCCTTAAACTCGTTGAACTCGTTGAAGAGCAGGAAGATGTGATGGCGGAAGGGGATGCGGGTGGTCATGACGTAGTAGCCCACGCCCGGATGGGAGACGATGACGCCCTTCGATTTGAGCACCCGGATGCCGGTGAACACGGTGTCGCGCGACAGCCCGTACATCCGCCTGAACTCATTGATGGAAGGGACGCGGTCGCCCTTCTTGTACTTGCCTTCCCTGATTCCGTCCACCACGTGGTCGACGATCTGCTTATATTTCGACTGATTGCTGCTCATATCGCGTTTCCATCTTTTATACGGCGCGAAAGTAAGCAAAACGCGGCCGCCGATACGTACTGGTCTGCATGTTGCAAAACATACAGACCAGTACGTATCAGTATAACGGATTTATCCTACTTTTGCGGCTGAATCACTGAACCATCACTAAACATATCAATATGAAAAGGAAAAGAATACGCGTAGGCGTCCTCTTAATCTTTGCCGTACTCGCCGGCATGCCTTTCGGCGCGGCGAAGGGGCAGACCGGAAAGGTAAGGTTCGCCGATATACAGCACGTCACCATCGACGACCCGTTCTGGAGTCCCAAGCTGAAAGTGTGGAACGAGGTAACCATCAACGACGTACTGAACAAGTTCGAGGGGAAGCTCGGCCGGGAGCCGGGACACTTCGACACGTTCCGTAACTTCGACTTGGTGGCCCGGGGCGACAGGGGCACCCGCGAGCACACCGGAGAGCCGTGGTTCGACGGACTGGTCTACGAGTCCATCAGGGGAATAGCCAACTACCTGACGATGTACCCCAACCCTGAACTGGAGGCCCGCGTAGACAGATACATCGACCGCATAGCCGCCGCGCAAGCGTCGGAGAACACCGGATACTTGGACACGTACACTCAGCTGAACGAGCCGGGACACCGGTGGGGCGAGAACGGGGGATTCCTCCGCTATCAGCACGACGTGTACAACGCCGGCATGATGATTGAGGCGGCGGTACACTACTACCGGGCGACGGGAAAGACGAAGCTGCTGGAGACCGCCGTGCGCTTCGCCAACCACATGGCCGAGTGCATGGGCGAGGCTCCCAAGAAGAACATCGTGCCCTCCCACTCCGGCCCGGAGGAGGCGATGGTCAAGCTGTACTGGCTCTTCAAGGAGAACCCCAAGCTGAAGAAGCAGCTGAGCGTGCCGGTGGACGAGGAGGAATACTGGCGGCTCGTCACCTTCTGGATAGAGAACCGGGGACATCACTGCGGCTATCCGCACTGGTTCACGTGGGGCAACGAGAAGTCCGAGCGATGGATTAAGGACTGCGTGTACACCGACCCTAAATACGGAAACCACAGCCGCCCCAGTTGGGGAACGTACGCACAAGACTCGCTCCCCGTATTCGAGCAGCAGTCCATAGAGGGACACGCCGTGCGCGCCACGCTGTTGGCCACGGGCATCGCCACGGCGGCCTTAGAGAACCACTCTCCCGAGTATATCGCCACGGCGGAAAGGCTGTGGGACAGCATGGCGGGCAAGCGAATGTTCATCACCGGAGGCGTGGGGGCCATCCACGAGGACGAGAAGTTCGGGCCGGACTACTACTTGCCCTCCGGAGCGTACTTGGAGACTTGCGCGGCCATCGGAGCGGCGTTCTTCAGCCAACGCATGAACGAGCTGACCGGCAAGGGGATGTACATCGACGAGCTTGAACGGGTGCTGTACAACAGTCTGCTAACGGCCGTATCGCTGTCGGGCGACAACTATACCTATCAGAACCCGCTCAATGCGGAGAGGCACAACCGTTGGGAGTGGCACGGCTGCCCGTGCTGTCCGCCCATGTTCCTGAAGATAACCGGCGCGCTGCCGGGATTCATCTACGCCCAAGACGAGCGGTCCATCTACGTCAATCTGTTCATCGGCAGCGAGACGGAAATCGCCCTCTCCAAGCGGAACAAAGTACGCGTCAGTCAGGAGACGACCTACCCGTGGGACGGGAAGGTGAGCATAACCGTCCGCCCGCAGAAGGAGGAAAGGTTCGCCGTCAAGGTACGCGTACCGGGATGGGCGCAAGGGATAGAGAACCCTTACGGTCTGTACGAGTCGGACTTGAAGGAAAGAGGAAAGGCCTCGGTCAAGCTGTCCGTCAACGGCGAGGAAGTGCCGGTAGAGGTGACGGACGGATACGCCTCCATCGAGCGGAAGTGGTCGGAAGGCGACCGGATAGAGCTGAGCCTGCCGATTGAGCCGCGCCTCGTGACCGCCAATCCCCAAGCGAAGGAGCTGAACCGGCAAGTGGCCATCGCCGCGGGCCCGGTGGTCTACAGCCTCGAAAGCGTGGACAACGGAGACGTTCGCTATCTGCAAATAGACAAGGCGCAGCCCATGCGGATGACCTACCGGAAAGACTTGCTCAATGGAGTCAGCCTCATCCGCATAGGCGAGGCGAACGCGCTGACCGCCATACCTTACTACGCCATAGCCAACCGCCAACGGGATACCGACCATAAGGTATGGGTTCCGCTGCGCAAGGACATTCGCGTCACGGTAAACGCAGAGAAAACGGAAGGCACGGTAACGCCCTACCTATACGGGGCCTGCATCGAGGACGTGAACCACGAAATCTACGGCGGGCTGTACGACCAGAAGGTGTTCGGTGAGAGTTTCGAGGAGCCCGTACCCACTCCGAAGATGAAAGGCTTCACCGCTTATGAGGGAGAGTGGACCGGCGAGGGAAATCAGCTGTCGGTTTCCGCCGCGCCCGGAGCGAAACTCGTGTATGACGGGGAAGGCGGGGAAACCACGTCCGCCGAAGTGGAACTGAAGTTCAACGGCGGAGGCGGCCCGGCGGACAACGCCGGACTGTTGCTGAACGTCTCCCGTCCGGGCAACGGGGCGGACGCTTTCTTCGGATATGAAATCAGTCTGGCGGCCGACGGCTCGAAGGTGGTCATCGGCAAGCACAAGAATAACTTCGAGCAGGTGGCGGACATCCCGGTATCGTGCGACCCGAAAGCGTGGAACAAGCTGAAGGCGGCGGTCGAGGCGGGCAATCTGAACGTATACCTGAACGGAGAACGGGTGTTCGGCACGGCGATAGCCAACGAGCCGGAGCTGCTCAGCGGCAAAGCGGCGCTGCGCACATGGAACAGTAACGTACAGTTCCGTAACTTCACGGCGGGCGGCGAGACGCTGAAGTTCCAGACCCTGCCCGTGGCTTCCGTCAGCCGCCAATGGGACGCGTACCTGAAGGGCGGCGCCAAGAGCGGCTTCTCCTTAGACGAGCAAGGCGCGTTCAACGGCCTGCGTGCGCAACGCGTGACGTTCGTTCAGGGTGAGGGCCGTGTCGGAGTCAGCAACTCCGGCCTCAACCGTTGGGGCATCGCCATAAGGCAAGGCAAGAAGCTGCAAGGACGCGTCTACCTGAAGGGCGAGCCGTCAGGCGGAAAGGTGAAGGTGGCCTTACTGAACGCGGACGGCACGAAGGAGTACGCCGTCAAGGAGCTGTCGGGCATCGGAAAGAACTGGAAGAAGTTCTCCTTCGAGCTGACTCCAGAGGGGAACGACGACAAGGCCCGGCTCGCCGTCTACATCGAACGGCCCGGCACGCTGTGGATAGACCAAGTGACGCTGATGAGCACGGGCGACGCGCAGTTTAAGGGGCTGCCCTACCGCGCGGACATCGGGCAGGCGATGGTGAAGCAGGGGCTTACCTTCCTGCGCTACGGCGGAACCATGATTAACGCCCCCGAGTACCGCTTCAAGAAGATGATTGGAGACCCGGACAAGCGGCCGCCTTACAGAGGGCACTGGTACCCCTACTCCACCAACGGGTTCGGCATCGAGGACTTCCTGAAGTTCTGCGAGGCGGCGGGATTCACGGCGGCTTTCGCCATCAACATCGAGGAAACGCCGGAAGACGTGGCCGACATGATAGAGTACCTGAACGGCCCGGCGACCTCAGAGTGGGGAAAGAAGCGGGCGGAAAACGGGCATCCGGAGCCTTACGGCGTGAAATACATCGGAATCGGTAACGAGGAGGTGCTGTTCAACGGAGACCGCGCCGACGAATACGACCACTACATCGAGCGGTTCAATCTGCTGCACGACGCCATCAAGAGCAAGGACCCGTCGGTCAAGCTGGTATGTACGGCTTGGTGGCGGCCCGACTCGCCCAGTATAGAAAAGGTATTCCGGGCGATGGACGGCAAGGCCGACTATTGGGACTATCACCCGTGGGCCGACCAACCGAATGCGGGAAAGCAGGTGGAGCGTGAGCTGAGACAGATGAAGAAGCTCTTCCTGAAGTGGAACCCGAACACCAACATGAAGTGCGCCATCTTCGAGGAGAACGGCAACCTGCACAATATGCAGCGGGTACTGGGGCACGTCACGCTGCAAAACGCCGTGCGCAGAATGGGTGACTTCGTGCTGACTTCCTGCGCGGCCAACGCGCTGCAACCCTACAAGCAGAACGACAACGGATGGGATCAGGGACAAGTATTCTTCACACCGTCGCAGGTATGGGGAATGCCGCCCTACTACGCGCAGCAGATGGCGGCGAGCCATCACCTGCCTCTATTAGCGGAATGCGAGGTGGAGAACAACGACGGCCAACTGGACGTGACGGCTACCCGAAGCGAGGACGGCCGACAGCTGACGCTCCACGTGGCCAACGTCAGCGGACGGCCGGTAAACGCCCGCCTGAACATCAACGGGTTCGGACGGGTGAGCAAGGCGACCTCCGTCACGCTGTCGGGCGACCTGAACGCCGTGAACACGCCGGAACAGCCGGAACGCGTCACGCCCGTAAGCGAGGAGATAGAGCCAAGCGCGAGCGGGAACCATGAGTTCGCTCCCTACTCGTACACCATACTGACCTACACCAAAGAGTAAAGCATTCCCGCTTTTTAATGTGTGCCGCTCATTTCAGCCTCACTTGTTCTCTATCGTGAAGCCCCCCTCAACTCATGTCGTACATCGGACACTTGAATGAGGCCCTGCGCCCGTCCCATGAGGGAAAGCGCAAAGAGGCGATCCTATTTTCCGAACTCCTTCTCGTACCAATACTTATATCCCGCTTCAATATCCACACCGTAAGCCTCTCCTGTCCTGCCTACGATATAAACCTCGGCAACGTATGGAGAAAGTTGGCCTTTCTTCCCATGAGCAGGGTCGCAGAAAGCCACGAGAAAATAAGTGTCCTCCGGCTTCACGTAAGCGGGAAGGCCGTCACTAAACGCTCCGTAACCTTTACTTCGGGGAACCCACTCCAAACGCAACGCAGCGAAGTCGCCCTGCCCGATGAGCGGGATAACGCCTTCCCACGGCCACTTGGGCATCCTTTCCTTTATAGCCCGCATCGCAATGGCCACCAACGTGTCGTTCCGTTCCTTTACCGGAAGGGAGAGCAGTCCCTCTTTCACCTCCTTATCGACGGGGGCTTCGGGCGTTCGCCGCCTCATCACCTCACGGGCGTAGGCCTCTAAACGGTCGCTTTGCCTTCCGTTCATGGAGTCATGCCTCCACATCACGTGTAAGTCTCCCCATACCACATTCCACGCAAGCATACAAGAAGCATTTCCTCCCAAGTGAAGACTATACACCTCACGGCTCTTGTCCCGAATCTGCACATGGGCCGTATATGGAAACTTAAAGCCTTCCTCCTTCCAACGGGGATAATACAGCGTCACGTAGTAGCACGTGTCGCTCCACTCCAGATACTGGGGATAGTACCTCTTCGAGCCTCGGGTCCACATTCCTTTCGCCCTGAAGTCACCCTGTTCCACCACCGGATAGACCTCCGGGCGATAATGTTCCGGATAATAAAGCCTCAGCAACGCCTACGCTATTCCCTTCAGCGTACTGTCGCGCTCCGCCTTAGGCAAGGCGGTCAAATCCTTCTGCGCCCGTCCCGTAAGGGAAAGGGCGAAAAGACACGCCACGATTAGAAACACACGAATCTTATCCATCTTTTTCTCTTCCTTTCTCTTCCTTTCGTTTCTTAGCCAATGACTTGTTTACGAAGGCTCAAATATAACGAATCTTTCGGAAAAAGCAAAGGAAAAGACGGCCCGTTTAGCCGTCAAGACGCACAGTTTTCCCCCTCTTGAGAGACAGCCCTACGGCTCACGAGAAACAGGGCAGGCTCTCGTGAGGGAAAGGGCTATCTCTCAAGAGCCGTAGGGCGAAGTGACAAGCCGAAAACGGGGAACCGACCGGGCCTCGTCTTACCTCGAACGCTGTTTCGGCTTACGCTCACAACGTTAATCCGAGATTTGATTCGAGAATATTATGAGATTCAGTATAATTGCTTAAATTTGTCAAGCCTGATTGCCGTTGCCAACGGCGATATTGTCCGCAACACATACGCCGCTACCGAGGTCAACAAGGCGGTCGACCCGCCAACACGACCCAAGCGCTTAAAGCCGTCCGTAAAAGAAACATCAGGATTAAATGCGCACGAGACTTGAACATTAAAAACAAAATAACCGTTATGAAAGACAAACTTTCCACATGCGTGATTACGACCAAATATGTGGTAAACCTCCACTCCACGGTTGTCCGCGTGATACATGACGATGAGGGATACTGGCAATTTCTTGGCGAGGAAACGCTCAAGGATGAAGACGCTATGCTCATTTCATTGGAAGAGATGCTCCAAATAGACGAGAGCCTGATAACAATCATGGATATGCCAAGAAATAAGATGGCGTTAAGAAAGGGGATAGGCTCGCCGTGGAGCGTTTACAGATACTATGGATATATGAGATTAAGCCATATCGCATTAGGCGCGGAACGTTCCGTATCGGGATATGACGACGCGTTGGTTGTCAACTTTAACTATTATACCCGCTTCATCTGCAACTACTTGTCAAAGGCCGTACGGAAAATAAGCGTCGAGTTAGAAGAGCATACGATGATTAACGTACTGCTCTCTCAAAAAGACGACGGAATCTGCAACTACTTGTCAAAGGCCGTACGGAAAATAAGCGTCGAGTTAGAAGAGCATACGATGATTAACGTACTGCTCTCTCAAAAAGACGACGGAATAGTAAGGAGCCTATCTGATAACATACGGAGCGTCACCCTTTACTGTCCGGAGGAAGAGTTGAAACGTATCGTCACCCTACCCGACGAGTCGGAGCGTTACGAGCGTTACCTGTCCTTCTTGGAGGAGGGCTACCGACGCTCGGGCGTACTGACCGAGGAGCAAATATCCATGCTGCTCGGACTACACGAGCAGTTCCGATCGGGAGGATACCGCAACGAGTGGCTGTTCAAAAAGAAGCCGTTGAGGGAATACGGCATATACGTCTACTTCAACTGCTACTTCACGACCTACGACTTCAGGCTTGAGCTTGAAGTCTACGACCTGAAGCGG
>CASDXF010000055.1 GCA_949285075.1 uncultured Bacteroides sp.
CTCTTCAGGGCTAACCTCAGAGGAGTTGCTGATAAGAAGTTCTTCTTATTCCGTATTGCAAAACTATATGCATATCCCCACTAAATTTCTACTGAGCCATAGAAGTTTGTAGCCTTATATTCTTTTCCATGAATGAAACAACCTTCAGGCATCCCCACAAATTGGTATTTTACGGAGAAACAAATCACTATTTGTGGTGATTGACGCAGGTTCATTTTTTAAAGAACTTCGCGCAAAATTTGAATATGAGACATTTCCTTCTGGTCATTACATTTGGATGGGACTTATTATCTGGCGGTTCGGGGCTTGCCGCCAATGCGTTATATACCCTTTCGGGGCGTGTCACGGAGGCCAAGACCCTCGCTCCTCTTCCGGGAGCATCCGTCGTCATTAAAGGAACTTACCTGTGGGCGGTGGCCAATCAGAAGGGAGAGTTCACCATCAATGGAGTGCAGGAAGGAAAATACAGTCTGGAAATATCCTTCATAGGCTACGTTTCGGCGAGCGTTTCCGTAGAGGTCTCGGACAAGATGAGTCCTCTCGACATCCAACTGAAAGAGAATACACTGGCGTTGGACGACGTGGTGGTAACGGCGCAGTCGCCCAAAAACGAGCTGAACACCACACTGACCATAGGAAGCAACGCATTGGAGCACCTACAAATATCCAACGTCAGCGATGTGGCCGCCCTTCTGCCCGGAGGCAAGACGAAAGTGCCCGACCTGACCACGGACAACGTGTTCTCCCTGCGTGACGGAGGTTCCTCTACCGGAAACGCCTCATTCGGAACGGCGGTAGAGGTGAACGGGGTGCGCATAGGAAACAACGGCTCGTTCGGGAGCATGAGCGGGGTGGGGACGAGAAACATCGCCGTGGCCGACATTGAGTCGGTGGAAGTCATTACGGGAGTCCCTTCCGTGGAGTACGGTGACCTGAACAGCGGAATGGTCAGGATTCACACCCGCCGCGGGAAGACTCCGTGGAACATCCTGCTCTCAATCAACCCGAGGACGGAACAAGTCGCCTTCTCGAAAGGCATAGACTTGGGCCATGACAAGGGTACCGTCAACTTCAGCGGCGAATGGACTAAGGCAACGCGCAAGCTGTCGTCGCCCTATACCTCCTATACCCGCAGGGGCTTTTCGGTGGATTACAGCAACACGTTCCGCAATACGCTGAAGTTCACAGCGAGATTCACGGGGAACATCGGCGGGATGAATACGGAAGACGACCCCGACGCCTACACGGGAGAGTACACGAAAGTGAGGGACAACGTGTTCCGGGCGAACGCATCGCTCACATGGCTGCTCAACAAGCCGTGGGTAACGAACCTCAAGTGGGACGCGTCGGTGTACTACAACGATAACCGCTCGCATGCGCACACTCCCTACTCATACGCTTCCGAACAGCCCGCGGTACACGCTACGCAAGAGGGGTACTACCTTGCCGACAAGTTGCCCTACTCCTTCTTCGCCGACCAGATAATCGACTCTAAGGAACTTGACTATAACGCCTCCTTCAAATACGAGTGGAACCGTAAGCTGAAGGGCGTAAGTAGCAGGTTGAAAGCCGGAACGCAGTGGAAGGCGACGGGCAACGTGGGGCAGGGCGAGTATTACGAGAACCCCTCGTTAGCGCCCAATGGCTACCGCCCCCGCCCGTACACCTCCTATCCGTATATGCACAACCTCTCGGCGTACATAGAGGAAAACGTGACCGTGCCGGTGGGAAGCACGACACTCCGCCTGATGGGAGGGGTGAGATGGGAACGGCTGTTCATCAGCGGGACACGCTACAAGCGACTAAACTCCTACTCGCCCCGCTTCAACGCCCGTTGGCAACTGACCCCTGACGTGGCTGTCCGTGGAGGATGGGGCGTGACGGAAAAGCTGCCCTCCTACTATGCGCTCTACCCCGAGCAGCAGTACCGGGACATACAGACCTTCGGCGCGTCATACGGCAACGGCGAGACCTCATACGTCTACTACACGCAACCTTATACCTTATTATATAACGAGAACCTGAAGTGGCAGCGCAATCAGAACTCGGAGATTGGCATCGACCTCAACGTGGGCCGCACCAAAGTATCGCTAGTGGGATACTTCAACCGGACAAAGTCGCCGTATAAATACACCACGACCTATACGCCGTTCACCTACAACGTCTACCAGTTGCCGAGCGGATACGTCATGCCCGCCCGTCCACAGTTCAGCGTAGACGCTCAGACGGGGATGGTCACGGTGACTGACACGGAGACCGATGTGTCCACCGACATGGCCATAAGGGTGACCGACAAGACGTTCGTCAGGGCCACGTCGCCCGACAACGGGGCGGACATCACGCGACGGGGTGCGGAACTGATTGTGGACTTCCCTGAAATCAGGCCCATCCGTACACAGATTCGCTTGGATGCGGCCTACGCCTATACCAAGTACGTCGACAGTTCGCTGTCGTACTATTATCAGGAGGGGTGGTCACATCCGGGCATTCCCAACCGTTCGTACCAGTACGTGGGTATCTACGCCAACGGGGGAAGCTCGTCGGGGGTGGCCAACGGCAGGCGCACCCATTCGCTGGACGCCAACCTTACCGCCGTGACCCACATCCCTGCGGCACGGCTTATCGTCTCGTTCAGGGTGGAGGCTTCGCTCGTGAAACGCTCGCAGAACCTGTCCGAGTATAACGGGGAGGAGTACGCCTTCAACGTCAGCGAGAGCAGTAACGAGAAGACGGGAGGAAGCATCTACGACGGCAACTCGTACACCGCCATCTACCCTGTGGCCTATATCGACCTCGATGGAGAGGTGCACCCCTTCACGTCGAGGGAGGCGCAGAACTCCGCCTTCGCCAACCTGATACGCAAGTCGAGTAACGCCTACACGTTCGCGGCCGACGGATATGACCCGTACGTCTCGATGAACATCAACATAACGAAGGAGATAGGCGACCACGTGTCACTCTCGCTCAACGCCATCAACTTTACCAACGCGAGGAGGCACGTGACCTCGTACGCTACGGGGGTGAGCGCCATATTCACGCCCGATTTCTATTATGGACTGACGTGCCGAATAAAGTTTTAACGAGATATGAGAAAGTTACTATACTTATTATTTATCGCTTGCCTGCTGAACGGATGCGCGGAGATTGACAAGGAGGCTCCCTACGACACGCAGCTGCGCACCCTGACGGTCACGGCCGAATATCCGGACGGATACGCCCAATACGCCCGGGAAGGGGTCACGGTACGCGTAGAGGATATCGACCGGGGTAACTCATACACCGCGCGGACGGACCAAGACGGGGCCGCGCGCTTTACGCTGACTAACGGAGTGTACCGCGTGCAGATGAGCGACAAGGCGGACAAGGACATCTTCAACGGACTGGCGGATAAGGTGAGGCTGATAGGGGGCGACCTGTCGCTGAACCTGCCACTGGCCCACTCGAAGGCGGGGACGATAGTGATAAAGGAGATATACTGCGGCGGATGCAAGCGGCTTCCGTTCGAGGGAAACTACCAGTCGGACAAGTACATCATACTGCACAACAACGATTCGCAGGTACAGTATCTGGACGGGATATGCTTCGGCACGCTAGACCCTTACAACTCGCAAGGCACTAACGTCTGGATTTCGCAGGACGAGGCTACGGGGGCTACCTTGTTCCCCGACTTCGTGCCCGTAGTGCAGTGCGTATGGCAGTTCGGAGGGACGGGCGAGTCGTTCCCGCTCCAACCGGGAGAGGACGCAGTGGTGGTAGTCTGCGGAGCCATCGACCATACGGCGCAATACCCCTTGTCGGTCAACCTGAACAAGGCAGGGTACTTTGTCTGCTACAATCCGGTATACTTCTGGAACACGCTGTACCACCCCGCCCCGGGGGACCAAATCAGCGCCGACCGCTACTTGGACGTAGTCATTAAGACGGGGCAGGCCAACGCCTACACCTTTTCCGTCTACTCTCCGGCCACGGTGATATTCAAGCCAGTGGGGACGACCATGCAGGAGTATGTGCAGGGGGCGGATAACGTGACGCAGAAACCGGGGAGCACGGTGGACCGCGTGGTCAAGGTGCCGCTGGATTGGGTCATGGACGGGGTGGAAGTCTACTACGGAGGGTCGTCCAACAACAAGAAGCGCGTGCCGCCCGCCGTCGACGCGGGATATGTGACGCAAAGCTCGCTATACGACGGGAGGACGCTCTTCCGCCGGACTGACGAGGAGGCTTCGGCCGAGGCGGGATACGAGGTGCTGACGGACACGAACAACTCGTCGGCCGACTTTTACGAACGCGAAAAACAGTCACTGCATGAGTAAGGCGAGAAGCATATACATGGCCTGCCTGCTGACGGGGATGCTCTCCGCGGCGAAGGCGCAGACGTACGACGTCATTGAACGCCGCAATCCGTGGAACGCGGGTGACAACGTGACGGGTATCAGGGCGGACAGCGTGACCTCCTCCTACGCCGAACTGCGCGGGGGAAGCGAGCACGGCGACTTCCGCGACGACTACGAGGCGAGCCGGCGATGGAGCGCGGGGGCCACGGCGAAGACCATCACCCACCTTGAACGCTACTCGCTGACGGGGACCTTCTCGTTCACGCACGCCTCGGGGAGGGAGATGAGCGGCTCCATGTTCATTCACCCCGGGCTGTATCCCGTGGACGTACTAGAGTTCACGCCGGGACGGAAGGACCTTCAGACCTACTCGTTCATGGGGGGAGTGTCGTACGACCTCGGCCCGAGGTGGCGGGTGGGGGCGCGAATCGACTTTACCTCGGCCAACTACACCAAGCGCAAAGACCTGCGCCATACCAACTACCGCCTCGACCTTCAGGCGGCTCCGGCCGTGAGCTACCGCCACGGTGACTGGACGATAGGGGCGGTCTACCTCTTCGGCAAGAATAGCGAGAGCGTCTCGGCCGAGGTGGTAGGCACGGCGGAGACCATATACAACGCCTTTCTGGACAAGGGATTGATGTACGGGGCGTACGAGGCGTGGGACGGAAGCGGCGTACACCTCAGCGAGTCGGGCGTGGACGGATTCCCCGTCAGGGAGTTCTCCCACGGCGCGGCCTTGCAGCTCCAGTGGAGGTCGCTCTACGCCGACGTGGCCTACACGCGCGCCTCGGGCACCGTTGGGGAGAAGGAGCACGTCTGGTTCCGCTTCCCCACACACTGCGTCGCGTCGCGGCTCATTTACACCCTCCGCCGGGGCGAGCGTGCGCACTTCCTGAGGCTGACGCTGTCGTGGGCGCGACAGGTGAATCACGAGAACGTGCTCGGGCAGGAGACTAACGACGGGGTAACCATCACGAGGGTGTACGGCTCCAACCGAATCTTCGAGAGAAGCGCACTGAGAGTCAACCCCGAATACGAGCTGATGGACGGACGGAGGGGCGAGCTCACCGCCGGGGCGGAGGCGCTCATCCTCAACCGGATGATGACGCAGATGTACCCCTACGCCGTGTCGCAGCGCATGACGGTCGGGCGGGTCTACCTCGCGGGGACGCTCCACCTCGGGAGGCTCAACCTCAAGGCCGCGGCGGGATTCTCGGCCGGAAGCTGCTCCGAGCAGGAGCACACGGCGACCATCGACACGGAGCCCGGCGACCCGCCCTACCGGATGAGCGACCGCTACGAGCGACAGAACGAGTACGCCACCGCACCGCGACTGACCGTAGGCGCGGGATGCCGCTACAACTTCGGCAACGGCATCTACGCCGAGGCCCGGGCGGGATACGTCCGAGCCTTCGACCTGAGCCGGGTGGAAGGCCCCGATCGGTGGCGCGAGACGGTAAAGATTGGCTATACATTTTAATATAGAATAAAGGAGAGATGAACATGGTTAGCTTACAGAAAAGGACGAGTCCGGCGACGGAATATGGTTAGGCCCGGCCTAAGCATAGACGAGGCCGGAGATGAAATATGGATAGGTCTGACATTAGCATGGATGAGTCCGGAAGTGAGGTAGGAATCAATAACGATGATTGTATGAATCAATAACGATGATTGTACCAATCAATAACGATGATTCCTACAATCAATAACGATGATTCTCCGACGAGTCCGGAGGTGGTCTAAGATGAGTCCGGAACTCATCATACATGAGTCCGGAACTTATCCTACATAAGTCCGGAACTTATCTATGGAGAGTCCGGAGGCGATCTAAGGCCGCTCTGCGAGAGAAGAGAGACGAGAGAGTACAAATGAGTATATAACTTAAAAACGAAAGAAAGATGAAAAAGAAGTATTTGACGTTTATGTTCGCGGCGGCCGCGCTGATGACCGCCGCTTGTAGTGACGATGACGACAAGTTGACCGATGACGACACCAGTCAGGACGAGACCGTAGACGAGGGCGGAAGCGAAGAAGGCACGGACGGCGTGTTCGAGGAGTACGACGACCACTTCGTCTACCACGGGGAGACTTACCAGACCGTCACGCTGTCCGACGGGTCAAAGTGGATGGCCGAGCCGCTGCGGTACCTGCCCGAAGGGCTGACCCCCTCCGCCGACCCCACGGAAGAGAGCCATGTCTGGTTCCCCTACCGTCTGTTGGGCGACGCGGACAAGATTACCGCCGACGGCGCCGAGGCGCTGACCGACGAAGCCTCCATCCGGAAGAACGGCTATCTGTATGACGCTTACGCCGCTTTCGGCAACCGGGAGATTACGGAGGACAACTGCTACGAGTTCGAGGGTGCGCAAGGCATCTGTCCCGAAGGATGGCACATCCCAACCCGTGCGGAGTTCTTCAGCCTCTGCGGACTGTCCAATAAGGCGGCCACGGGAGAGACGGGCAATCAGGTCAACGAGTCGGCCCTCTTTTACGACGAGGCCTACGGCGGTGGCAAAGTGACCGCGTACAATGAGGCGGGGTGGAACTACGTGTTCACCGGAGTGAGGATGCAGTCCAACTTCAACGCTACGCCCACATACCAGCTGACCACCATCTGGAGCGGAAACGCCTCGGAGGAGACGCTGGCCGCGCACGAGGGGGAACCTGCGCTGACCTACATCCTTTCGTCCACTTGCTATCAGCCCGCCTACACGGACAAGGAGGACCCGACGAAGCTGACCAACATACAGTTCTTCGCGCAGATGACGACCTTCAGCAAGACCTATCCCGACGGACGGGTGAGCTTGGCGTACAGCAGCGTCAAATCGGGCCATCAGCTCCGTTGCGTAAAAGACAGCGAATAAACCATCAACTCATTAATTAACGTAAACAAGACAAGACAATGAAAGCGAAAAAGATGACCTTAGCCGCGGTTCTGACAGTAGCGGCCCTACTTACCGCCTCGTGCGGAAACAAGCAGCAGCGCGGCGCCAACGAAGCCAACAACGCCGAGCAGACCGCCACGGCCGCAATGGAGATAGACACCCTCTTGGCCAACGCCGAAGCCCTCTCGGGGAAGGAAGTGACCATCGAAGGGGTCTGCACGCACACCTGCAAGCACGGCGCCACCAAAATCTTCCTGATGGGAAGCGACGACACCAAGACCATACGCGTGGAGGCCGCCGAGCTCGGCTCGTTCGACCCTAAGGTGGTGAACTCCATCGTCCGCGTCACCGGTACGCTGAAGGAGCAGCGCGTCGACGAAGCCTATCTGCAGAACTGGGAGGCGCAGCTCAAGGCCAACGCGGGCGAGCAACACGGCGACGGCGAGGCCGGATGCGACTCGGAGAAGAAGGCCCGCGGAGAGACGGGCAACACGCCCGCCGAGCGCATAGCCGACTTCCGCGCCAAGATAGCGGCCCAGAAGGAGAAGACGGGCAAGGAGTACCTATCGTTCTACTACATGGAAGCCTCTTCGTATGCGGTGGAGCAGTAACTCGTTTCGCAAGTGGAGCCGGCTGGTGCACCGCGACCTCTCGTTCTTCTTCGCCGGAATGGTGCTGATATACGCCGTCTCGGGCATCGTGATGAACCACCGCGACACCATCAACCCCAACTTCTCCATCGAGCGCAAGGAGTACACCGTCGCCGGGTCACTCCCCTCCAAAGCCGGCATGACAAGGGATAAGGTACTGGAGCTGCTCGCCCCGCTCGGCGAGGAAGGCAACTACACGAAGTACTACTTCCCCCAAGAGGAGACCATGAAGGTGTTCCTCAAGGGCGGCTCAAACCTGACGGTCAACGTGCGGACGGGTGAGGCCGTCTACGAGTCAGTCACCCGCCGTCCGCTCATCAGCGCCCTTGCCCGCCTGCACTATAACCCCGGGCGGTGGTGGACGTGGTTCGCCGACATCTTCGCCGTGGCCCTTATCGTCATCACCCTTTCGGGCATCCTCATGCTGAAGGGCGGCAAGGGCATCCTCGGCAGGGGAGGCGTGGAGATGATTGTCGGAATCCTGATTCCGGTGCTCTTCCTGCTTCTGAATTAATGTATCACTCACAGCGTAACGTCCGGCGACAGGGTAGGGGGCTACTCCACCTTCCTACCCACCGCCGCCGTTACCCTAACGCAAACGTATATGGAACAGATAATAGAATGCCTAAACCTGACACACTACTACGGAAAGCGGCTCATCTACGAGAACTTGAGCTTTACCGTGCCCCGAGGACGCATACTGGGGCTGCTCGGCAAGAACGGCACGGGCAAGACGACAACCATCAACATCCTGAGCGGCTACCTGAAACCCCGCTCGGGAGAGTGCCGCATCTTCGGACAGAATATACAGACCATGCCGCCCGCCATGCGCCGCGACATCGGACTGCTGATAGAGGGACACGTGCAGTACCAGTTCATGAACATTACCCAGATAGAGAGGTTCTACGCCTCCTTCTACCCCGGACAATGGAAGAAGGAGGCTTACTACGAGCTGATGAAGAAGCTGAAGGTAGCCCCCGGACAGCGCATCTCGCGGATGTCGTGCGGTCAGCGTTCGCAGGTGGCTCTCGGACTCATTCTGGCTCAAGACCCCGAGCTTCTGGTGTTGGACGATTTCTCGCTCGGCCTCGACCCCGGATACCGCCGGCTGTTCGTGGACTATCTGCGCGACTACGCCCGCTCCGAAGGGAAGACGGTCTTCCTCACCTCGCACATCATACAGGACATGGAACGCCTGATAGACGACTGCATCATCATGGACTACGGGAAAATACTGATTCAGCGTCCCGTGTCGGAACTGCTGAGGGAGGGCCGGCGCTACACGTTCAAGGTGCCCGAAGACTATGAGCTTCCTCCCTCAGAGGCGTTCTATCACCCCTCCATGGTACGGGACACGCTGGAAACCTTCTCCTTCCTTCCGCCCGAAGAGGTGGAGAGCAAGCTCAAGGCGATGGCGGTTCCCTACACCGACCTGCGCGGGGAGCGCGTGAATCTTGAGGACGCATTCATCGGCCTCACCGGTAAATATTGATTTCTCATTCATAACATCATAACGAAAATGTCCGCCATATTTTACAAAGAATGGATAAAGACGCGCTGGTACTTCCTGCTCGCCCTGACAAGCACGCTCGGGTTTGTAGGATATTGCCTGCTGCGCATAAACCGAGTCATCGAGATGCAAGGAGCCGCCCACGTATGGGAGGTGATGCTCGACAGAGACGCGATATTCATCGAGACCTTACAGTACGTACCCCTCATCGTCGGCATACTGATGGCCGTGGTGCAGTTCGTTCCGGAGATGCAGCGCAAGTGCCTGAAGCTGACCCTGCACCTTCCCTATCCCGAGCTGCGGATGACGGGGAGTATGCTGTGCTCCGGTCTGGTGTTGCTGCTCGTCTGCTTCGCCGCCAACTTCCTGCTGATGGAGGTCTACCTGACCGGCGTCTTCGCCCATGAGCTGAAGAATCACATCCTGCTCACCGCCCTCACATGGTACTTGGCCGGCATATCCGGCTACCTGCTCGTGGCGTGGATTTGTCTGGAGCCGGCATGGAAAAGGCGCCTGTTCAACCTCGTCGTCTCCATGCTGATACTGCGCGTGTTCTTCCTGTCCCCCACCCCGGAGGCCTATAACAAGTTCCTGCCTTACTTGTTGGGCTATACCCTACTGACCGCCTCATTCTCGTGGATTTCTATTCTCCGCTTTAAGGCAGGCAAGGAATAGCGGGACACATTTATCGAATCATAAAACATAAAGAGACATGAAATCGTTCAGCAGCATATTACTATACCTCACCGTCGCGCTCTTGCTTCTGTGGCAATTGCCGTGGTGCTACAACTACTTCATCGTGAAGCCCGAGAAAAGTCCCTTCACGCTTTACAGCTTCGTGATAGACGACTTCGCAATGATCGTTCAGGAAGAGGGAGAAGGAGCGGTCAGACGTGACGCTTCCGGAAACGTCTACTCGGAAACGGCGTTCGACAGCATCCTGCCCATGTTCTATTACCGCCAGTTGGCCTCCGACGAGCGGTTCCCGGACACCATCAAGGGAGTGCCCGTCACTCCCAAGATGATTCAGAACGAGAACTTTAACTTCCGCAGTGTTCCTTCGGACATCAATGCGCCCCGCATCGGGCTTTATCCCTTGTTGGAGTCCATGTCGGGGCGGGTAGACCTACAATTGCCCGACGACGTGTTCCGGATTACCGGAACGGGTATCGAGTTCATCGACATGGCCTCAAACAGCGTCAATGCGGAGAAGAGCGGCCGGTTCACGGAAGCGATGAGCAAAAAGGGATTCCGTTTCCCCGCGACGGAAATAGCGGGAAACCCCACCGTGAAGAAAGAGTATGACGAAGGCTACCTCCTGCTTGACACGGACCGCAGGCTGTTCCATCTGAAGCAGGTGAAAGGCCGTCCGTATGTACGCCCGATAGCTCTGCCCGACACTCTTACGCTGAAGCATCTGTACCTGACCGAGTTCAGGAACCGGAAGACGCTCGCCTTCATGACGGACACTGACAACGCCCTCTACGTGCTCAACGCCAAGACGTATGACGTGATAAGGACGGGGGTCACCTCGTTCAATCCGGAGACGGATGCGATGACCGTAATAGGCAACCTCTTTGACTGGACGGTCAGGGTAACCACCCCGGAGACGGATAACTATTACGCCTTAGACGCGACGGACTATTCGCTCATCAAGAAGATGGAAAATAAGTCGGACGTATGGACCATGCCGGGCGTTACCTTTACCTCCTATACAGACAAATACGTAACTCCCCGCTTATAGCGAGCCATAGCTGACTTTTTTATAGAGGCTGTCTTAATACATAGAAGAAGTAGCTTTATTCTTGATTTATAATTTATTATATGAAAATCCCCCTATTTATAGCCGTAAAAAAGGATAAGTTAAGGCTAAAATGGGGGGCTTTTTAAGGTTTCACTCTATATATAAGATATCTAGAGTGAAAGTTTAATCGAAGAATGACTCTTCATCTTGGAATGTTTCATCAGATGGCATTTGTATGCCAATACTTCCGTCTTCACGTTCTGTGAGGCTAAAGTTAAACACATAATTAACTCCCATCTTCCAACTTAAAAGTTTTGTAGCGAGCAGATATTTCTCTCCGCTTGCGCTTGTATAGAATAATTGTATATTTTCCCCGCTATCAGACAAATCATAATAGTGATACCCTTCGTAACCATTCGCCAAATAGTTGTATGGTATCTGGAATTGTATTGAATGATTATCATTGGGGGTGACAATCCAATCAGAATTATATGTATTGAACGTCATGGTTAATATCCCTTCCGTAAAATTATCGGCATTCAAAGTTATACCCATCATACATAGATGCAACGGCATAATAATTTGAGTGCCATCTTCAATGGTAATTTCCTCAATTTCTCCAGTATAACGAGGTGTCATGCCACGTTTAAAGCTTTGAACATATCTGTCATCGGTAGGTTGATATGTATTTCCCATAAGGTAAGTCAATTCAGCTCCAATATTTCCACTCCAGTTATCATTTCCTTTTCCTGAATAATAAACAGGTTCATTTAACTTATAAGATTTCAATCCATACAAATAAGAAAATGGTGCTCCATATGTACCATCTGGGTAGTTATATACAATATCTTTAGCATTTGGGTAATAGGTCATCTGTATAAGATAACGATTCCCTTTCACAAATTTGAATACAAGGTTTTCCAAATCGTCAAATACTCCACATGCGTAGCTAATACGCCACTCCAGACTTTGAGTTGTTAAATGATAAATTTGTACACCTATAAGATCGCAACTTCCAAATTCAGAACGTGTAGTGACAAGTTCTTCTTCCGAGACGTTCAGATTATAACCAATCTTTATCTCTAAGGTGTCAGACTGGACCGTAATAGGGTCATCATCCTCTTCTGGTGATTGAGGAGTTTTTTCTTCAGGCATTTTAGGTGGAAGCACATCGTCTTCAGCCTTACTGCAAGCGCCAAAGACAAAAAATGCAAGTAGAATACTGATTACCCATCCTTGCTTTTTGAATGTTTCTCTGAAAATCATAATCTCAAATATTAAGTGGTTAAATAAATTGATAAATTCAAACGGAGTAAAAGAAAAAGGACACCGCCTTATCTTTTCACTCATTTTCTTAGTTAGGTTTTGGTAAAACCCTTTTGCTCAAATAAAGAAAAGTCATCTGTGCCCTTTGTCGGGTACAAACCAACCTCTCGATTTATCATTTAGAGTAAAAGCAAATTTTATCAGATTCAGCTAAGCCAAATAACTTGTATACAAGTCACTTGCAATATGTTTTTGTTTTTTTTATATCAGTTCTTAAGCCTTTTTTTATTTTGATTGGTTAAAGATAAGAAAAAAGAGCGAATTGACAAAGTATATTCGTTTTTTTCATATGTGCTCATAATCAAATAGTAATAAAGTCTGTCATTCGTTTAAATTTTGCTCGGTTTTATTTTGAAGTTTTTTTGGGTATGTTTTTCCGCTTTAGCTATGAGTGAGATTTGTGTTAGTTCTTCTTTATTTGTCAATCCGCCCCGTGGCTTACGATAGACAGCCCTACGGCTTGCGAGAAATAGGGTAGAGGCTCGTGAGAAATAGGGCTGTTTCTTGTATGGATTTTAAAATGCTGAAAATAAACGACTTTTGTATGAAGTGTTATGAACGTATGTATGTCTTTTAACCAAGAGTCTACTTAAATTCTGTTTGGTTTTATTTAGAGAGGACTTTTGAGGTATGTTTGCCGATTTTTGCAAGGAGAACAGCAGACTGTCTGACAGGAGAAATCGGCAAACATACCCCAAAAGGAGTTTAAAAGAGATTTGATAAAATCACTTAAATGCAAAAATAAGTGACAGGAACTAAGATTTTGAATTTTAGCATAGTTTCTCCCGCAGGAACTGTCCCGTATAACTGGCTCCACAGGCGGCCACCTCCTCGGGCGTACCCGCCACTACAACATTTCCTCCACGGTCTCCTCCCTCCGGGCCGAGGTCGATGATGTAGTCGGCGCACTTGATGATGTCCATGTTGTGCTCGATGATGACAATGCTGTGCCCACGGCAAATCAACGCGTCGAAAGCGTCGAGCAGCTTGCGGATGTCGTGAAAGTGCAGGCCCGTAGTCGGCTCGTCAAAGATGAACATCGTCGGGTCAGCCTTTTCCTGACTGAGGTAGTAGGCCAACTTCACCCGCTGGTTCTCTCCGCCGGACAAGGTGGAGGAAGACTGCCCCAACTTGATGTAGCCCAGTCCCACCTCTTGTAGGGGGAGCAGCTTCTTCACGATTTTCTTCTGTCCGTGCTCGGTAAAGAACTCGATGGCTTGGTTCACCGTCATTTCCAGTACGTCGTATATGTTCTTGTCGTGGAACCTGACTTCCAACGTGTCCTGCTTGAACCGCTTGCCGTGGCATGATTCGCACTCCAACACCAAGTCGGCCATGAACTGCATCTCCACGGTAACCGTGCCCTCGCCCTTGCACTCCTCGCAGCGTCCTCCCTCGCTGTTGAAGCTGAAATAGCCGGCGCTATACCCCATTTGCTTGGCCAGAGGCTGTTCGGCCCATAGCTTGCGGATTTCGTCGTAAGCCTTGAGGTAGGTCACCGGGTTAGACCTTGAGGACTTGCCTATCGGGTTCTGGTCGACGAACTCGACGTTACGCAGGTTGCGCAGATCGCCCCCGATGGAGGAGAACTCGCCCGGACGCTCGCTGCATTCGTCAAGCTCCCGCTTCAAGGCCCGGTAGAAGATGTCCCTGACCAACGTACTTTTGCCCGAACCGGATACCCCGGTCACCACGGTCATGACGTTGAGGGGGAAACGGACATCCACGCCCTTCAGGTTATTCTCCCTCGCCCCCTTCAGCTCGATGTAGTTGTTCCACGGACGGCGATGCTCGGGTACGGGTATCTGCTCTTCGCCTAAAAGGTAGCGCACCGTATGGCTGCCGCTCCCCTTCTTCAGGTCGCTCATGTCTCCCTGATAGACGATTTCCCCGCCCAGTCGCCCGGCGTTAGGCCCGATGTCAATGATGTAGTCGGCCGCTCGGATAATCTCCTCGTCGTGCTCCACGACCACGACGGTGTTCCCCAACCGCTGAAGTTGGCGCAGCACGGCTATCAGGCGGTCCGTGTCGCGGCTGTGCAGGCCGATACTCGGCTCGTCAAGTATGTAGAGGCTCCCCACCAGACTGCTGCCAAGCGAGGTGGCCAGATTAATCCGCTGGCTTTCGCCGCCGGAGAGCGAGTTACTCAGTCGGTTCAGCGTCAGGTATCCCAGTCCCACGTCCGTCAGGAAGCGGATGCGGCTGTTTATTTCCGTCAAAATGCGGCGGGCCACATTGGTGTCGTGCTCGTTCAGGCGCAAGTGGTCGAAGAACTCCTTCAGCTCCGTAATCGGCAAGTCTACCAACTCGGAGACACTCTTTCCGCCCACCTTCACGTAGCCGGCCTCGGGCTTCAGGCGTGTGCCGTGACACTTCGGGCAGATAGTCTTTCCCCGGTAACGGGCCAACATCACCCGATATTGTATCTTGTACTGATTTTCTTCTAGCATCTTAAAGAAGTCGTTGATGCCGTGAAAGTATTGGTTCCCCTCCCACAGCACCCTCCGCTGCTCGTCCGTCAGCTGATAGTAGGGCGTAAAGATGGGGAAGCCGAACTTGTCCGCGTTACGGATAAGCTCTTCGCGCCATTCGCCCATCTTCTCTCCCCGCCAACAGACGATGGCCCCGTCGTAAACCGAGAGGGAGCGGTCGGGAACGACCAAGTGTTCGTCAATGCCGATGACCCGTCCGAAGCCCTCGCACATCGGGCAGGCCCCTATGGGCGAGTTGAACGAGAACATCTGGTCGGTAGGCTCCTCGAAAGTCATGCCGTCGGCCTCGAACTTGGTACTGAAGACGTGCGTCTTCGTCGTTCCGTCGGGCAGATAGAACCGCAGTATGCAAGTCCCGTCGCCCTCGTACATCGCCGTCTCCACGGAGTCGGTCAGGCGGCTGAGCACGTCCTTGCCCGAGGACACGGAGAGGCGGTCGACCAACAGAAAGACTTCGTCCCCCTCCTGAGGCGTGTACTCGTCGATGCGCTTCAACTCCCCGTTGACCTCCACCCGGTTGAATCCCTGACTGAGGTCTATCTCCAACTGCTGCCTTAGTGTCCGGCCCTCACGCAGACGGGAGGAGGTCAGCACCGTGTAGCGGGTTCCCTCCGGATAGGTGAGCATGCAGGCGATGATGTCTTCTACGGAATGCTTCTTCACTTCCTGCCCGCTAATGGGACTGTAGGTCTTGCCCACTCTCGCATAGAGCAGGCGAAGGTACTCGTATATTTCGGTAGATGTTCCCACGGTAGAGCGCGGGTTACGACTGTTCACCTTTTGCTCGATAGCGATGGCGGGCGGGATGCCCTTGATAAAGTCGCATTCCGGCTTGCTCATCCGTCCCAAAAACTGTCGGGCGTAGCTGCTCAGGCTCTCCACATACCTGCGCTGCCCTTCCGCGTAAAGCGTATCGAAGGCGAGCGAGGATTTGCCCGAGCCTGAAAGACCGGTTATGACCACCAACTTATCGCGCGGGATGTCCACATTGACATTCTTCAGGTTGTTCACCCGAGCGCCTCTAATCGAGATATAGTTACTTTCTGTCATAAAACATTTTTTATTTCTTTCGGCGGTCGGCAAAGTTAACTATTTTATCGGGAGTTTATTCTTTCTGAGCGAAGATAATGGAAAAGAAGTCTTCATGTAGCTTTTATCTCATATTCATGTCATCTTATATTGAGCTTGCGGCTTATTCTTACGTGCTTGTTCGTTATTAAGTATTATCCCGAACTCACGTCTTACTTGATGAAGACGGTCAGCCGCAACTGAACTTCCTTCTCCAACGCTACAAAACGGTTGTAGAACACATGCCGGGGAAAGAGGCCGTCAGATGTTTGCAAGCATATTCCTTAATAGTGCTTAAAACATCGGCCCCTCCCAAGTGGAACAGGATCAGGATGACCATGATTTCCGTCTTCAACCGTATATTTCTTTTCCTGTACTTCGAAATTCCTAGCAAAAGCATCCATCATACAACGACCGATTCTGCCTTATTCCACACTTTGATGTTGAAACTTTATGCAAATGTATAACGATTAAATAATATCAATGACCTATTTGGGATAAACTTTCCATACATCAAAAGACAACGAATCGGATAATAATGTAAACATATATTGTAAAAATCGCCTATCCAACGGTAAAATCGCCGTTGGGCAACGGTGATTTTGCGCTTGCCCAAGCGTGATTTTACCGTTGCCCATGAATACTTTTTTAACATTCAGAGCGAAAAGACAAAAAAAATGGGCGTGACTTTCCGTCACGCCCATCCTATGGCAATAAAAAACGTATACAAAACACAGCTGTAAATATCCGCCTTAACTGTCGCAGGCTATCTCTTCCCCACCCTTCGGCGGGCCGGATAACAGCGCAAGCGGAACATTCAATTTCCTATCTACCGTCGCCGCCCTATATCGCAGCGCATCTCTTCTTATCATTATTCCTCATATTATATACAATGCAAAGTTAAGGCTTTTTTCCGTAAAAGCCTTAAAGAAACGGAACTTTTACCGCACCGCTCCGATAAAAAGTCATAAGGAAAAACCAACTTTCAATTTATTTTCTTTATCTTTGCGTTTGGATAGACAAAGTCCTATCCAGACATATTAATTATTGAGGCGTTATGTCTTCTTCTTGTATGTGCGAAGCCTAGGAAACTTTAACCACATATAGACAAGAGAAGGTGTAATGGTCTCCACGCATATAGCGTGGGGCTGTTATTCCCACATCTGTCTATAAAGGTTTTCCTAGCACCTGCACATTAAGACGTGGCACATACAGTTCCACGCTTCGTGTTTTATGACGGGAGAATTTGGAACTGATAACTCCCTTAAACTATACAGTTATGATTATATCTTATGAAGTGACAAAGACAGAAATCAAGCCTTCCGCTTGGGGATGCTTTGCTAATTGTTGTTGGCGTTATGCCACGGGGTCTGACGGCGAAATCTAAGAACGGTATGCGAATCAAAAAGGAACTTTCATTGAGTTTCCGATTTCATCTTCCTCCCGTTATTGACTACGTGAATTACGGGGGGAAGACAATCGTTATCGCCCGTGAAGAAGGAAACTGGATAGTGTTAGACAATGCGAAACAACTTTCCTATTTCAAGTCCCTCCGCACCCAAACGATAGGAGAAGCCATGCGGTCAACCGGTTGCTCTGAAGAAGACGCTAAATGGGTAGTCACGCAACTCATCGCACGCCACTTCGACGGACCGGTAAAGCGGCAAGAGCTTACTCCAGTAATGCAATTTGCAATTATACTTGACCAATAGTTGTAATATGCGTTGCCCACATTGCTATATGAATGCGGGAAAGGCATACGAGAATGAGCTATCTACAGAGGAGATTTTTCAAATTCTGGACGCATACAAACAAAACGGAGGAATTGACGTAAAACTGACAGGAGGGGAAATCTCCCTTAGAAAAGACCTCTTCGACATTGTCAAGTACGGAGCTGACATTGGCTTACACATGGAATTGCTGACCAACGGCACGCTTTGGTCAAGAGCTAAGATTGAAAAAATTGTTCCTTATACCACCGTTGTGCAGATAAGCGTTGACGGATATAACGAAGAAGAAAACGCCAAAGTGCGTGGCAAAGGAAACTTCCAGAAAGCGCTAAACGCAATTCACCATTTCGCAACCTTAGGAGCAAAAGTCCATGTAGCGATGACAGCTTACTATTCTCCTGACCTATCAGAAAAAGCAGACCATTACGCTACATTCGCCAAAGAGCTGAAAGAAAAATACCAAGATTACGGTCTTGAGGTCTTTATAGCCACCGGACTATTACCGGGACGCTACGGGGAACTTTCCCAAAAGGAAGCGGAAGCGTATACAGCGGCAACGCAAACCATTTATAGCCGTTATCAAGGATGCCAAAGCTTTATTGACGAGGGATTCATCGGACGACACAAGGCCGGTGTAATTCTCACCAACTGCTCTTATGGTTATCCGTCGGTTGCGTCCAATGGTGATGTATTTATGTGCCCTATCCTATCCGCCACGCAATCCGTAGCGAACATTAGAACAACTCCTCTAAACGAAATTATGGAAATGTGCAATTACGCTCATACCTTATCGGAAACGGAAAACTTAACGCCTTGTAACCAGTGCGAACTAAAATCCATTTGTGGAGGTGATTGCAGGATTCGCCATTTTACCGAATTAAAACGCTCAGACATCATGAACGTATCTGCTCCCGTCCGAAGAACGTGTTCTAAGGAAATCAAAAATGGATTTTATGAACTGATGATTAAGACCAACGCAGAGATATTTCATTAATATGTTAAACCTATAAATACTCGGAAATTATGGGAAAAGAGAAACGAAAAGTACATCAATATGTAAAAGATCAGACCCTTAGCAAAGAAGAATATATCAAGGCTTTCAGGGATATAGCAGGTACTCTTCTGACCGGAGTAGTTGAGGTATGTGATATGACGCTATCCAGTAAGAGTAATAATAAAAAAAAG
>CASDXF010000056.1 GCA_949285075.1 uncultured Bacteroides sp.
CGTTACGATGCCGACGGCGAATTCCGTTTGAAGAAATAAGCTCGCCTTTAGCGATTTCCATATCAAATTTCTTGCTGAATTCATCTACCATACAGAAAAAATCCGTATTTTGTCTTGGGTAATCATAGAATCTTATTTTTTTGTAAGTTCCTGTTTGTCAGACTCAAATTTACAAAATATTTCTGTGATTACCTATTTCCCTTTCCATTATTAACTTATTAGCTTATCCCGAACTCACGTAAGGTCTACACTTGACATGTTCACTTCAATGACAGTTTTAAAAATAAAATATTTTTTCCGTTAAAAAAGCAAAATAACACAAGGAACCACATGGTGTTTGATGTCTTTACCTGTGAATTTTCCTCGATGCTGCTAAAGCGGTTATCCACACCCTTATTTTTGAAGAAGGTGATAAGCGACTCAAAAAACACATCCTGAAAACTCATCTTAAAAAATGACCATCCTGAAAAACGGAACATCCTGACCCCTCAAAATCGCAATGATTCCGGGTAGGATACGACTCGGACGAAAAGAACACAAGAAAATGGCATTAATAAAAATACATTATGTTAGCATATTCATAAGAAAATAGTCGTTTGTTCTCTTTCTACAAAGAAAACGACTCTTTTTTCTTCAATATTCGCATACATAGTATAATATAGACATTCTTATTTTGTTCAAAAAGACCATGCAATTAGCGACTAAAAAATATAAAAAGCTTCTCCGATTTGCAAGAAAGAGCTTCTGCTCCCGAGCGGAAGAGCTACGGCTCTTGCGGGAAAGGGCCACGGTTCATGAGCCGTAGCCCTTTCTCACAAGAGGAAATTCCCTTTCTCACCTCTCTCAAAGGACTCAGAAACCATATATTTATGCGGCTTCCATCTCAAAATATGCGGTTTTTATACGCTTTTTATGCGGTTCAATTCGCTAAAAGAAAATTTTCGGCGGATTATTTTTCAGGGAAAATCTGAAAAATAGAACATTTTTCACGAGACATTCCGCTCACATCCGCCGTCTGTCATTCAACGCTAACGCCTGCTTCTCCACCATGCGGGCGAATATCCCATTCTTATCCATTAACTCTTGTGGAGTTCCCGTCTCGGCCACTGTTCCGCTTTCTAACACGACAATTTTACTGGCGTTAGCGATAGTGCGCATACGATGGGCGATAATCAGCACGGTCTTATCCTTTACCAGTTCGGATATGCCCTCCTGAATGCGGGTCTCGTTCTCCACATCGAGCGAGGCAGTCGCCTCGTCCAATAAGACGATGGGAGCGTTCTTAAGCAACGCCCGAGCTATAGAAATGCGTTGCCTCTCTCCTCCTGACAGCGTTTCGCCGTTCTCGCCTATTACCGTTTGGTAGCCTTTCTCCATTTTGCTGACAAACTCGTCGCAACGCGCGAGCTGCGCTACCCGTATAACCTCCTCATCCGAAGCGTCCCGCTTGCCTACACGTATGTTATCCATAATGGAAGCATTGAAAAGCACAACATCCTGAAACACGATGGAGAAGTGTTTTAGAAGAACCTCCGGATCTATCCCACTGATGTCTACCCCTCCCAACAAGATTTTTCCTGACTGGATATCCCAAAAACGTGCGGCCAGTTTCGCCGCCGTACTTTTACCGCCGCCGGAAGGACCGACAAGTGCGGTAATTTCTCCCTGACGAGCGGTGAAAGAGACATCCTTCAACACCTGTTTCCCCTCCTCGTAGCAGAAACTCACCTTGTCGAACCTTACGTCATACCCGTTCGGGGTAAAGTCAGCGTCCCCTTTTTGCACGGGCATAGCCTCCATTTCCCTCATCCGATTGATGCGGACATCAAGATAGAACAATGCGGCGAGATTGTTCAATACCTCATTGATTGGAGCGTAAATCCGAGAGCCGATAACCATAAAGATGAGGTAAGAGAACATATCAGCGTAACCGGTGGAAAGCAATTGCGCCCCGACAATGATTACGCTAGCCAATCCCAGTTTCAGTATGCTCTGCGCACCGTTGACGGAAACGCCGAGCAGCAGTTCATTGCGGGTCAACTCCCTTTCGTAAGTAGTAATCCTATTGTCAAGAGCGGCCAAATACTCATTCTCCTTATGATAGGCCTTAATCTCCTGAATCGTGTCCAGTCCTTCCTGAATCAATTCGCTTACCACTCTTTTATTCTGGTAATTCTCTTTGTTGCTCTTACGCATCTTTCTTTTCGAACATAACAATACGGCCAAAGCAACGGGAACTACCCAGAATAACGAGAGAGTCAGTTGCCAATCATAGAATGCCATACCGATAGCTATCAGAAGAATTCCGATGAGCGAAGCGAACAGTTGAGGAACTGAGTGTGAGAACGTGTGTTCCAAATCCGTACAGTCGTCCATGATAGTGGCGGTCAAGTCCGATAAATCCTTTTCACCGAAGAACGACAGAGGGAGCTTACGGAGCTTTTCCGCAAGCGAAATTCGCCTATTGGCACTCTCGGCGTACACGCTTGTATAGGTACTCCGATATTGAAATACGGCGATGACATACATGAACGCCATAAACATGACTCCCCAAAGGACATAATACCCGACACTGCGAATGGCGGAATCTTCGGGCCAAAGCAGAGGGCGAAGCCAGTCCTCCAGAAATAAGAAAACAAACACGGCCGGAAGCATCAGAGCTATGTCCAACAGCGTAGTCCACCATACGCCCTTACAAAAGTCTTTCGCTCCCTTTTCCGAGAGGGCGAAACGTTTCTGAATCATTTTAATCATGGGTATCCTCCTTTCCGATTGTCCAACTGACAGACTGTTGATATTCGTTCCACATGCGGCAGTATATGCCGTTTTGCTTAAGCAGTTCATTATGCGTACCTTGCTCCGCCACTTTCCCATCAGATATCACCAATATACGGTCTGCGTCCGTGACGCTTGACAGGCGGTGGGCAATCATCAACACCGTCTTGCCTCTGGCAAGCTCCTTCAACGCTTTCTGTATCTGCTCCTCATTCTCCGGGTCGGCAAAGGCTGTGGCTTCATCAAGAACGATGACGGGAGCGTCTTTCAGAATGGCGCGGGCTAATACGACGCACTGCCGCTCTCCGCCAGAGAGGTAGGTTCCCTTTGCGCCTATCCTTGTGTCCAATCCTTGTGGAAGCCGGTCTATGATTTCCCGGCACTGCGCCATGTCAATCGCACGGTTCACCTCGCTCAGGCTCGCCCGAGGATTGCCGTACCGGATATTCTCAAGTAAGGAAGACTTAAACAAACGGGGATTCTGAAATACGAAGGAGACGCTTTGCATCAATACCTCGGGGGCGATGTCTTTCACGTTCACCCCTCCTATCCTCACCTCGCCCTCGTCCGCGTCCCAGAAGCGGGGAAGCATGCGGGCTATCGTGGTCTTTCCGCCACCGGATGCCCCTACTAACGCATATCTCTTTCCCTCGGGAATGGTGAAGCTGACCCCGTCTATCGCTTTACGGGAAGTTCCGGGATAGGTGAACGACACATCCTCGAAGCTGACGTCAAAGCGCAAGGGAGTCTCCGTCACTCGGGCGATGGGAAGCGGAGTATAGTCCAATAGGCTCTCCATCCGGCCGACGGCTTCTTGCGCCTGACCCAACGCCTGACCGAGGTACATGCTTCTCATGACGGCCTGAGAGAAGACAGGGGTTATCAGCACGAACAGGAAGAAGTCGAGCGTCACAGAGAGGTAGTCTCCCGTACGCCCCGTCAGCAGAATGGCCAACGGGACGAGGAAGAATACGAAACTGTTGATGATGACCGTATAGCACGACATGGGCCGTTCCCACAAGAGCGTGTAGTGAAGCGCCATCCGGTTGTAGTCAAGAATGCTCTTGTGGAAGTTCTTGAACGAGTAGATGGTCTGCTGAAATACTTTCACCACGGGTATGCCCCTTACGTACTCCACGGCTTCGGCGTTCATGTCTTCTAGCATAGTCATGTAGGACTTCATGAACTCGCGACCCTTAGTGTTCATGGTGTAACCCATGATTCCCATCGCCACGAACACCGGAACGACGCAGGCCAACCCGAGCCGCCAGTCGAACAGGATGATGAGCAGGAAAGCGACGAGCGGAACGAGCACCGTACCCGCCAAGTCGGGTAACTGATGGGCAAGGAAGGAGTGGGTGACGCTGGCGTTGTCATCGATAATCTTACGAATGCGACCGATGGGATTCAGCTCGAAGAACCCGAGGGGCATGGCCGTTATCCGGCGCATGGCTTCCCTGCGGAGGTTAGACTCTATGCGGAAGGCGGCCAAGTGCGAACACGTCAGCGCGAGGAAGTAGAGCGCGACGCTCCCGACAGCCAGTCCGGCGGCCCACCAAGCGTAGGCCGTGACGTGTCCCGACGGGGAGGCGCCGACATTAGAGAGCAGTTCTCTGACAATAAGCCAGATAAGCAGATAGGGAGCCATGCCCGCAAGCTCGCTGAGTACAGACAGGGACATGGCCAACGGCAAGAGGGCTTTCCGACGGCCCATGTAACGGCTGAGTTTCTTTAATGTATCCATAGCGTATCTATGATTAAGTCAGTGAATCCGGAGGAGTTAGCTTAAAGAGTCCCCGGCCTTTATCTCGTATCCCAACAGGGAGCTGAACTTGTAGCATAGCCACGGCATCCTGCCCAACACCTGACCGAAGAGGAAGCCCCAACGGGAACGGAAGAAGCGCATGTAGTTGGCCTGCTCGATAAGGCGGAGGCGGGGTTCCCAACGCTCCACCTCGCGGCCGCGGTACACCCCGGAGCGTATCTGCGCCTCGTGGTGGCGGAGGGAGTCGGGCTTAGCCACCTGACGGGCCATGAGCGGGCCGCACACGTCGAACCACAGTTCGCCGCCACCGAAACGGGAGGCGACGGCACGCAGGAAGGAACGCACCTGTTTCTCGTAAAAGTACATCAATACACCTTCTACCACAAAGATAAAGCTACTGTCGGGATGCCGGGCCTTCAGCTCGTCGAGCCAGTCCGTGTCGAGCAGCGATGCGGCGATGTATCGGTCACCCTCAGGCTCGGGAATGAGGCTGCGGCGGAGGTCGATGACCTCGGGGAGGTCGGTCTCGTAGAAGAGGGCCTCCCCGCAGTCCCTCAGGCGCTGATAGCGGGTGTCCAGTCCGCAACCGACGTTGACCACCACAGAACGGGCACGGGAGGCGACGAACCGCCGGACGGCGTTGTCGAAGTACCATCCCCGCACCACGCAGCCTACCTCGCTAAGGGGAGCGCCGTCGAACTTGGCGTAGTCATAGTCAATGCTTTCCACTAATCGTTCGGCCATCTCGTCACGTAGGATGGCACTGTCTCCCCTGCGGCTTTCTTTGGCCCGCATGTAGAGGGGAATGAGCAGCGTTTCGGCCACGATGCTCTTAAACTCATGCTTCTGTTTCATAGTCTTTCGTATTATCCTACGCGAAGGTATGGAGGGCGGGCGACCCGCGCAATCACCATTTGTTGGTATTCTGAGGGCCCGAGACTGGGGGCGGTCAGAAGCGGAACTCGCCGTAAGCGTCGAACGAGCGGCGGGAGGAGAGCGACACGGTGAGCATGAGCGACACCATAGAGGCGGCGAAGGTGATGACCATAATCATCATCTGATACTTCACCGCCACATCGGGCGAGGCGCCGCCCAGTATCTGCCCTATCATTGTGCCGGGAAGGGCCACCAGTCCCATGACGGAGATGTTGGCGATGAGCGGCGTGAACGACTTGACGATGGCGGCGCGGACGAAGGGGGCCAGCGCTTCCTGACGGGTGGCCCCGTTACCCAAGAGGTAGCGGTAAAGCTGCCGCTCACGGCGAAGGCCGCTATAATAAGCGTCGAGCGCGATGACGTTGCTCGACAGCATATTGCCCATAAGGATGCCGGCCACGGGGATAAAGTAGCGCGCGCTGAAGACGTTGTCGAGGCGGAGAACAATGCCGAGGAAGTACAGCCCCACCACCGCCGTGCCGCACAGCACCCCGCAGCAGAAGGGGACGAGCAGCAGGCGGCGAGGGAGGCGGGTGCGCCACACGGCGGTCTGCCCCGCCACGTACACCATGAGCAGCAGCCAGAGTAGGTTGACCCAAGCGCAGTCCCACAGAAAGAGATAGCGCAGATACACGCCCACGAGCAGCATCTGCGCCACCATGCGCACGGTGCTCGTCACGGCGGGACGCAGCAGCCCCGTCCTGAACTTCCAGAGATAGAAGAACGGGACGGCCAGCAGAAGCATCCCCAAGAAGAGGTTGAAGTAGGTTATATCGGCGGCGGTCATGACGTGCGGGGGATTAGGGAAGCGTGACTACGTGATGGAACCGGGAGGCGAACCCGCCGTCGTGCGACACCGACAGTATCGCCGCCCCGCCCTCGGCCTCGGTGAGCAGGAAGTCGGCCACCCGGTCGCGTGCCTCGGGGTCAAGGGCCGAGGTAGGCTCGTCGGCTACAATGAGCGGCTTGCGCAGCAGCGAGGCCACGGCGAGCATCACCCGCTGTCGCTGTCCGGCAGATATTTCCCTCGTGCGCTTGAGCATCAGCCCCCGTTCCAGTCCCAAGCGGTCGAAGCGGGTCAGTAGTTCCGTCTCGCTGAACGCCGCCGAGCGGTTGGCCTTCAGGCCGAAGGGCATGGCTACCATGTCGCTCACCCACTCGACCGGAAGCGACAGCTCCTGTGGAATCCACGCCACGCGCCGCCGCACCTCGTCCACCGTCGAACGGCCCAGCTCCACGCCCTCGACGTGGATTCGTCCCTCCGTCAAGGGCACGAAGCCCATCACGGCGTTCAGCACCGAGGTCTTGCCGCACCCCGACGGCCCCGTCAGGCACGCCGTCTCTCCCCGCCCGAGACTCAGGCAGAAGTCCGTCAGCAGGGGCCTGTCGCCGTAAGCGATGCCGATATGGTCTATCTGGAGTGTGGTCACGGTACTCTTCCCTTTGGTTTATCTACGCGAATATACGCCTTTTTACGCTTCACGCCGGCATGGAGACTACTAAATAAAGTTGAGGAGACAAGGGAGAAAAGACTTGTGACATTCGTATGTAAAGGGTATCCTTTGCCGTTCATTAACTATAAATCACGTCGTGGTCTTTATAATTCACGTCGTGATTTATAAGATTCACGACGTGGTTTTTATAATTCACGACGTGATTTATAGAAGTTAGACTATAGTCTATATACTTTATTATGTAGAGAGACGACCTTTTTCCCTAAGGGGACTTAATCTTTTCCCACGTACTCATAAGCTCTTGAGTATGGGGACTGTATGGTGGAGTCTCCCGTATAGACGATTCGACGTTTCATGGATGTTCGTTCTCCCATTCTTCGTATATAATCCGTACCTTCCTCCATATATGACCTTATTAAATTGTATAATGTACGCGCGAACATTTATATACAATGCTCCGCTCTTCCTCCCTGCCCGGACAGGGAGGAAGGAACGCTTCCCTCTCCCTGCCCCTTACGTCACCCACCCGTGCGCTCTCCCCATGAAAAAGAATAGTCTCCCGCTTTTATATTCGGGAAAAAAGTTCTTTCTTCGCGATGACCAATCAATAAAGAATAGAGTAAGGTTATGATTATAGACGAGAGAGAGAGCCGCCACGGACACGTGCTCCGTGTGGCGAGGCAGATGATGACCGCCGCCCGTACGGCTCCAAAGGGCAAGGGCATAGATGTCATTGAAGTGGCCACGGCGGAAGGTGATGACCTCCGGCTATTGGCGGCCACGATGGAGCACATGGCTGAGGAGCTGGGACTGAAGTTCTTCCTTCGCGACGCGGCCTGTGTGCTGAAGGCCGAGTGCGTGGTGCTGATAGGCACGCGCGAGCAGACGCAGGGGCTGAACTGCGGCCATTGCGGATTCCCTACTTGCGCCTCCCGGACCGAGGGCGTGCCCTGTGCCCTCAATGTGATAGACGTGGGCATCGCAGTCGGCTCGGCATGTGCTACGGCGGCCGACCTTAGGGTAGACACCCGCGTGATGTTCTCCGCCGGACTGGCGGCGCAACGCTTGGACTGGCTGAAGGGTTGCCGCATGGTGACCGCCATCCCCGTCAGCGCTTCGTCGAAGAACCCTTTCTTCGACCGCAAGTCGGTAGACAAGGGTGTCCAGACAGGCGAGCGATCTGAAACGATAAACACAACTAACTCATAATCGCGTTATGGGAATCATAGTAGGACTTCCCCGCTCAGGCGGCCGAGACTTGCAACTGACAGCGGGCAACTTCATGGGCAAGCAGATAGAGATGCCGGCCCCCTTTCTGCCCGCCGAGTGGTATCCGCAGAGCGGCGTTCAGCTGACGTGGCCCCATGCGGGGACGGACTGGCGATACATGCTCGACGAGGTTCGGGCCTGCTTCGCCGATATCGCCCGCCACGTGGCCCGACGCGAGACGCTGCTCATCGTCACCCCCGAGCCCGAGGAGGTAAGGCGGCAGATACAAGCCACGGTCAATATGGACAACGTGCGCTTCCTGCGATGCGACACCAACGATACGTGGGCCCGCGACCACGGGCCACTCACCCTGATAGAGGAAGGCATCCCCTCGCTTCTGGACTTCACGTTCAACGGGTGGGGTCTAAAGTTCCCCTCCAACCTTGATAACCAAATCACTCGCAGGGCCGTGCAAGCGGGAGCCTTGAGCGGACGGTACGTCAACCGCCTCGGCTTCGTCCTTGAGGGAGGTTCCATCGAGAGCGATGGAAAGGGCACCCTGCTGACTACCTCCCGATGCCTTCTCTCGCCCAACCGTAACGGGCAGATGAACCGTGAAGAGATTGACCTCTACCTGCGCTCCGTCTTCCACGCCGAGCGGGTGCTGTGGCTCGACAGCGGCTATCTGGCCGGGGACGACACCGATAGTCACATCGACACATTGGCCCGCTTCTGTCCGGACGACACCATAGCCTACGTCCATTGCGACGACAAGGATGACGAGCACTTCGACGAGCTTCGGGCCATGCGCGAGCAACTGGCCTCGTTCCGCACGGCGGACGGACGGCCCTACCGGTTGCTTCCGCTCCCCATGCCACGCCCCATCGTGGAGGACGGCGAACGCCTGCCCGCCACCTACGCCAACTTCCTCGTAGTGAACGGGGCGGTGCTCTACCCCACTTACGGACAGCCCGACAACGATACCCTCGCCCGCGAGACGCTGCGCGAGGCCTTCCCCGGACTGGAAGTGATAGGCATAGACTGCCGTGCCCTTATCAGGCAGCACGGCTCGCTCCACTGCGTCACCATGCAGTATCCCGTCGGGGTGCTGAAGAGCGGCGAGGCCGACCGCTCCCCCTCGGCCGACAAATAAGGACAATATAAAAAGACAAGAAGAGATGAATAAGATTAAAGTAGGCTTGGTTCAGCAAGCCAATACCGCCGACATCCGCTCCAACCTGCGCCGCTTGGCCCAGAGCATCGAGGCCTGCGCCGCCGCCGGAGCGAAGCTCGTCGTGCTTCAGGAGCTGCACAACTCCCTCTATTTCTGCCAGACGGAAAGTACGGACGTGTTCGACCTCGCCGAGCCTATCCCCGGCCCGTCGACGGGCTTTTACTCCGAACTGGCCTCCGCCTGCGGCGTGGTGCTCGTCACCTCGCTGTTCGAGCGGCGGGCCCCGGGACTTTACCACAACACCGCCGTAGTGTTCGACCGCGACGGAAGCGTGGCGGGCAAGTACCGCAAGATGCACATCCCCGACGACCCCGCCTATTACGAGAAGTTCTACTTTACCCCGGGCGACATCGGGTTCGAGCCTATCCAGACCTCAGTCGGGAAACTGGGCGTACTGGTGTGTTGGGACCAATGGTACCCTGAGGCCGCCCGGCTGATGGCGCTCAAGGGGGCGCAGATGCTGATATACCCCACGGCCATCGGTTGGGAGAGCAGCGACACGGACGACGAGAAGGCCCGTCAGCTCAACGCGTGGATTATCTCGCAGCGGGCGCATGCCGTGGCCAACGGCATCCCGGTGGTGGCGGTCAACCGTGTGGGCCACGAGCCCGACCCTTCCGGACAGACGAACGGCATACGCTTTTGGGGCAACAGCTTCGTGGCGGGCCCGCAAGGCGAGCTACTGGCTCAGGCCGCCAACGACCGGCCCGAGAACATCGTGGTCGAGGTAGACTTGGAACGGTCGGAGAACGTGAGGCGTTGGTGGCCCTTCCTGCGCGACCGCCGTATAGACGAGTACGGGGGATTGACAAAGAGATTCTTAGATGAGTGATTCGCCGCGTGGCGAAAAGCGAGTAAGGCCTCGGGATTCCCGGGGCCTTACTTGAATGTTATCCGTCGGTTGGCCATAAAGTTGACCGAGCCATAGACGAACAGTCCGAGGAACTGCCCCAGATACTTGTTGACTCCTAGCCCTTCCACCAACAAGACGAGGAAAAGGAACTGCGCCGTATAGGCCACCCCGAAGGCAGAGCAGAAGAACACGATTTGCTTCCACACCCCGTTCTTGCTGCGCTCCTTCGGGAATATCCAATACTTGCACCACATGAAGTTATGCATCTGCGCGATGATGTACGCGGTGATATTGGCCACCATGTAGTCACCGTCGAATGTCAGGCTGCTCATCATCAGCCACACCACGACGGTCATGATAATGGCGTTGGCCGTCCCGATAACCATGAAGCGGAAAATGCGTACCGTCTCTTTCATTTGATTACCAGTTCGTCGTTGTTCATCCGTGCCATATACTGTTGGATGATGGCTTTAAGCTCGTCCTCCATCCCTTGCTGTTCGGGCACCGTGCCTATTAGGTTCCGCTCCAGTAGCTTGTCCGTCTTGAAGGCGTACAGGCCCACCGCTTTCTGCCCGTCGAACTGCAACAGGTAGTCCCCCTTGAAGAACTGGTACGTCCCGTTGATGTAGTTCACGGCGTAGGTCTCTTCAGGCGGTGTGCTCAGCAGGTCGCACCCGAAGGAAACGTACGGGCGGTCATAGCCCAAGTAGCTCAGCACGGTGGGCATGATGTCTATCTGCTGCGCTATCATGTCCTTCCGATAGCCCCGCAGGTCTCCGCCCGGATGATAGAAGACCACCGGTACGGCGAACAGCCCGCTCTCCGTACCGTACTCGGGTCGCTCGGGCGAGTTGGTATGGTCCGCGGTAAGCACGAACAGCGTATTCTCGAACCACGGCTCCTTCGATACGCGCTCGAAGAACAGCCTTAGGGCGTTGTCCGTATACCCTATACACTGTCTGATGGGCTTGTTCCCTTTCGGGAAGACCCCTTCATACTCCCTCGGCACGGCGAATGGATGGTGCGAGGTCAGGCTGAACAAGGCCGCCGCGAATGGTTGCTTGAAGGTGGACAGCGTACTGCCAAAGTATTGGAAGAACTTCTCGTCCCATATTCCCCAGTGCCCGTCGAAGTCATCATTGCCCGGATAAGCCTCATTGTATTCCGTCCTTCCGTAGTAGTTCGTATATCCGGCGGTACGCGCGAAAGCCTCGAAACCCATCGAGCCGTTGTTCGCCCCATGAAAGAAGGCGGTATAGTATCCCTTCTTCTTCAGTTCCCTTCCGATGCTCGATACCGTATTCAAGGAGGCCGGAGTCAGGAAGAACGGCTCGACGAACATGGGAATGCCCGAAAGTACGGAAGGCATACCGTCGATGCTCTTCGACCCGTTGGCGAACGAATACTTGAAGGTCAGTCCTTTCCGCATAAGGGAATCCAAGAAAGGCGTATATCCCTTATAGGTTCCGCCGTCTATCTCCTCGTTCAGGAATCCACTGTTCTCCTTGCCGAAGCTTTCCAAGATAAAGATCACCACGTTCAGCGGGCGGAACCGTGCGCTGTCGGCCGGATGGTGCACCGGAGAGTATAATGCCTCCAGTCTCTCCCCGTCGAAATATTGGGGAACTGTAAACGGTTTCTTCCCGAAAGTCCGGTAAAGGGAGAACGGCGTGTTCAGCACGATGCCCGTCTCTATCGGGCGGTCTACGTATGCGTTGGCGTTACTCACCGTGATGGGCCGAACCATCCTCGTGAATCCTCCCCGCATACCGCCCACGCACAGCCCCACGCATACTGCCAATGTCACGGTGTGTACCGCATAATATAGGGGCAGCCGGGTCACCTCCACCGCTTTAGGCTTATGGTATAGCTTGAATAGCGCATATCCGAAAGCGATGGCGAGCAGCGTCAGGTACCAATGATTCACCAGTTCGGTTCCGACGATGCCGCCCAAGTTACCCTCATTCCTAAACTCGCTGAATACCGAAGCGGTTGTCCTTCGGTGCGTGTACTGGAAATAAACCGTATCCGCCAGATTCATGACGATAGCAATCAGGTTGGTCACCACGAATACCCCCTTCGCAACCTTCTGGTAAATCGCGTTCTCCTTATAATGAAGGGGAACCAACATCAGGAAGATATAAAGAACGTTGGTATACAGAATAGCTGAGGTGTCAAACAGCAGTCCCCCCTGAAACATCCGCAGTATTCTCCCCGCCGTCAAGTCAGAGAAGGCGCTCCAATTCTCTACAAGGAATACAATGCGACATAAAATAAAACACCCCATCACTAATAATAGGTTTATTACAAGTGACAGGGTAGTATTATAAAGGAAACGGTTATGCTTCATCGCATGAGTGTTATTGCTTGTCCTTAACGTCAACAATAAGGTTTAGCTCGTCAAGCTGAGACTGGTCAATGGCGGACGGCGCATCCAACATCACATCCCTTCCGGAATTATTCTTCGGGAATGCGATGCAGTCGCGGATGGAGTCCAGACCAGCGAACAGCGATACCCAACGGTCAAGTCCGTAAGCCAATCCGCCATGAGGGGGAGCGCCATACTTGAAGGCGTTCATCAGGAATCCGAACTGCGCCTCCGCCTTTTCGGGAGTGAATCCCAATATCTCGAACATCTTCGCTTGCAGCTTTGCGTCGTGGATACGGATAGAGCCTCCGCCCACCTCTACGCCGTTTATCACCATATCGTACGCATCGGCACGCACCGCTTCCGGATTCGTGTCCAGTAAGGGGATGTCCTCCTCCTTCGGATGGGTAAACGGATGGTGCATAGCCATCAGGCGGTTCTCTTCGTCGCTCCACTCGAACATCGGGAAATCAATGACCCAGAGGCAAGCGAACTTATTCTTATCACGCAGCCCCAATTGGTTTCCCATTTCCAACCGCAACTCACACAGTTGCTTGCGGGTCTTCATTGCGTCGTCTCCGGAGAGAATCAGAATCAGGTCACCCGGCTTGGCACCGAACTCCACCTTCATCCGCTGCAGCACCTCTTGCGGATAAAACTTGTCCACGCTCGACTTCACGTTTCCGTCCGTCTCCACGCGTGCGTATACCAATCCCTTCGCTCCAATCTGCGGCTTCTTTACGAAGTCCGTCAATGCGTCCAGCTGCTTGCGGGTATAGCTTGCCGCACCCTCCGCACAGATACCGCCAATGTACGCCGCATTGTCAAATACGGAGAAGCCGTACCCTTTCATCACGTCCATCAGCTCCACGAACTTCATGCCGAAGCGCAAGTCGGGCTTGTCGCTGCCGTAATACTTCATCGCTTCCGCCCACGGCATCCGCACAAACGGCTCCGTCAGCTCCACGCCCCGCAAGGTCTTGAACAAGTGCTTGGCCATTCCTTCAAAAGTAGAGATGACATCTTCTTGTTCTACGAAGCTCATCTCGCAGTCTATTTGCGTAAATTCCGGCTGACGGTCTGCTCGCAAATCTTCGTCACGGAAGCACTTGGCTATCTGGAAGTAACGGTCAAAACCTGATACCATCAAGAGTTGCTTCAATGTCTGAGGAGATTGCGGTAACGCATAAAACTGGCCGGGATTCATCCGCGAAGGCACAACAAAGTCCCTTGCTCCCTCTGGAGTCGATCCTATTAACACTGGAGTCTCCACTTCGATAAATCCTAGATTATCCAGATACTTACGAACCTCGATAGTCATCTTATGGCGTAGCTCCAAATTAGAGCGTACCGCATTGCGTCGCAAGTCCAGATAGCGATATTTCATGCGTATATCGTCTCCTCCATCCGTATTGTCTTCTATCGTAAACGGCGGAGTCAGCGAGGCATTCAGCACGTTCAGCTCCGACACGATAATCTCGATGTCTCCCGTGGGCATATTAGCGTTCTTACTGAAACGTTCATTCACAATTCCCTTAATCTGAATCACGTATTCCCGTCCCAGTTTATTCGCCTGCTCGCAAAGATCGGCGTTGATTTCCTCATTAAATACTAGTTGGGTAATGCCGTAACGGTCACGCAAATCAACAAACGTCATTCCGCCCATTTTCCGACTGCGCTGCACCCATCCGGCTAACGTCACTTGCTTATTTACGTCAGAGATTCTTAACTCTCCACATGTGTGCGTTCTAAACATATTTCTTTCGTATTTATAATATTTTCATTGTATGGGGTGCAAAAGTACACAATTATTTAGAATCCGATTCCTATTTCCGGCCTTTCCTTGTGAACCTCTTCAATATTTTCTTATTTCTGTCCGTTATATTGTCTACAATCGCTTCATGCATCAACTTAATACCGTTCACGCATTCCTGCGCTCTTTGAAGCATATTTACTTGATTTTTTTCTTCTATATAAGGCACGATTACCCGCAATCCTTTCTGAATAACTTCAATGTTAAGATCCGCTTCCATCTCCATTGGATCTCCATCAAAATGCACAACTCCCGGCGCAGTCCTTCGTATGCAAAGGCTTTTACAGCGAAATGTCTTGATTCGGCTATTTTGGTCAATAGTCTTGTTAAATAACTGAAAAGCGAGTGAAGGAATATCCAATACAGTAAAAGGCTCAAGTATCGTTACGTCAAGCAGACCATCCGTCAATGTGGCTTGTGGGGTAATATACGCATTATTTCCATACTGCGAAGCGTTTCCACAGGCAATTAGAAAAGCTTTATATTCAGATACCCCGTCCTCTGTCTCTAATTCATACGTTTCTGGCTGATATTTAAGACTTTCCTGTAATGTTTTTTCCAAATAGGTTAGCACCCCACGTTTCCCCGCATGAGCAAACTTCAGGCTGACGAAAGCGTCAAATCCCACTCCGCAAGTACAGAAAAAATCAGTACCGTTAATTTTACCATAGTCAATCATATACTGAAAGCCGCTGTTCACCACCTCTAAAGCCCTTTTAGGATCCATCGGTATCCGTAGATGCCTCGCTAGGCCGTTTCCCGACCCACACGGAATAATCCCTAATGCCGTATTCGTATGCACTAGTGAACGGGCTATCTCATTAACTGTTCCGTCTCCTCCTATAGCTACTACGACATCAGTCTTTTTTTCTACAGCTTGTGCGGCTATTTCCACGGCGTGCCCTTCCCTTTCCGTATGCGCCACTTCCCAAACGTACTTTTCCTTGTCTATCTTATCATACAATAGATTAAGAATTAACTCTTTACCTTGTATTCCTGAAATAGGATTTACCACAAATAGTATTCTCTTCATGCTTTCATCAATACTAAGCCAACCGTCTCTAAGTTACGAACGGTTTTAGGAGGCTATTGCCTGATTTATTCAATAATACGACAAAAGTAATACAAATATATTTAATTGCTCTCCTCTATCACTTCCTAATTTGGGCAAAAAGTAACTTTTTTCATTCTGTGAAAGCGGATAAAAACAAAATTCATTATCTTTGTCCCCCGTTTTAAGCGGATATATAAACCGTTGAGAACGGCGAAAAGTCCGGATGGTATTTAAACCGGCTCTAAATTATAGAGATAAATATAATGTAATTCATGGGATTATTACAAGAGAAGTTAGCTAAGTACAATTTGCCACAGCAATTCATGGCAAAAGGCGTTTATCCCTATTTCCGAGAAATAGAAGGAAGACAGGGTACTGAGGTAGAAATGGGTGGACATAAGGTGTTGATGTTCGGCTCGAATGCTTACACGGGACTTACAGGTGACGAGCGGGTTATCGAGGCAGGTATTCAGGCCATGCGCAAATACGGCTCAGGATGCGCCGGTTCGCGTTTCCTCAATGGGACTCTCGATTTGCACGTTCAGTTGGAAAAAGAGCTTGCGGCTTTCGTCGGTAAGGACGAAGCGCTTTGTTTCTCAACGGGATTTACCGTCAACTCCGGTGTCATCTCATGCCTGACAGACCGTAACGACTACATCATATGCGACGACAGAGACCACGCCTCCATCGTCGACGGTCGCCGTCTCTCCTTCTCTCAGCAACTGAAATACAAGCATAACGACATGGCGGACTTGGAGAAGCAACTGCAAAAGTGCAATCCGGATTCCGTAAAGTTGATTGTCGTGGACGGAGTGTTCTCTATGGAGGGAGACTTAGCCAATCTGCCTGAAATTGTTAGGCTGAAACACAAATATAACGCTACGATTATGGTAGACGAAGCCCACGGCATCGGAGTGTTCGGAAAGCAAGGCCGGGGCGTATGCGACCATTTCGGACTGACGGACGAGATAGACCTCATCATGGGCACTTTCAGTAAATCGTTAGCTTCTATCGGCGGATTCATCGCCGCAGACTCGTCCATCATTAACTGGCTACGTCATAACGCCCGCACCTATATATTCAGCGCGTCGAACACGCCCGCCGCTACGGCAGCCGCTTTAGAGGCGCTCCACATCATCCAGAACGAGCCTAAGCGTATTGAAGCTTTGTGGGAAGTGACCAATTACGCCCTGAAACGCTTCCGTGAAGCAGGTTTCGAGATTGGGGCTACGGAATCGCCCATCATCCCTCTCTACATACGTGATACGGACAAGACATTTATGGTTACGAAACTGGCCTTCGACGAAGGCGTATTCATCAACCCCGTAGTACCGCCCGCCTGCGCGCCGCAGGACACGTTAGTTCGTGTAGCGTTGATGGCTACACATACGAAAGAACAAGTAGATACGGCCGTAGAAAAACTTACGAAGGTATTTAAGTCATTAGACATTCTATAACCTCATTTCAGACATAGCAAGAAATCCCGACATAGGCTTAGCTTATGGTCGGGATTTTTAATTTACGGAGATTTCCCCACACGAATAAAGGTACGGATGATATACGGAGAATGGGAGAACGAACATCCATGAAACGCTGAAGCGCCCATACGGGAGACTCAGCCATACAGTCCCCACACTCAAAAGCTTATAAGTAGGAGGGAAAAGATTAAGTCTCCTTAGGGAAAAAGGTTGTCTCTCTGTATAATAAAGTATAGAGACTATAATCCGACTTCTATAATTCACGTCGTGAATTATAAAAACCACGTCGTGAATCTTATAAATCACGACGTGAATTATAAAGACCACGACGTGATCAGGGCTGACGCGTTACTTAGTGATTTGATTTTCAACCTTCTTTCCTTTTTCCGCCATATTCCACTCGGCATCCAACAGTTCCTCAAGGAAACCGATA
>CASDXF010000057.1 GCA_949285075.1 uncultured Bacteroides sp.
ACTTCCCGTTGAAATACTTCTATGGAGAAAGTGCAAATGCCATCAAGATACAGATTTGGGTGACGCTTATAGCCAATCTGCTTCTGATGGTAATGAAAAGGGGACTGACACGTTCATGGAGTTTCTCCGGACTTGCCACCATGATGCGGATTACGCTTATGTATTATGTCGATTTCTATAGTCTGTTTAATCATCCGGAGAAAGATTGGGAAACGCTATTAAATGTAGAGCGGAAAGAAGATTACCAATTATCTATCTTTTGAGAGGGGCTTGGAATTACAAAAATAAGACTCGACCACTGAATACACAATGGTCGGGCACTGCATTTTTATATCTAGTCGAGTTTATCGGACAGCAATAATTTGCTTATCCCGAACTCACGTATAATTTCATGTCACTATTCCGCCATGCCCTTATTGATTCCAACAAAAAGCAGTTCCTTAAGCCCATCCGTTATGAGTTGATATCAACGCTAGCCTATTGGGAAAAGACAAAAGACAAGCATATCCTTTATCTGGTACTGTCTTTAAAAACAAGGCAGTCATTACTTTCCATATGGGAAAAAATAAAGGATTTCTCATTGCCATACAACACTGAGAAATCCTAATGACTGATTTGGGCTTAATCAATCAATCGCACTCACTTCCTTCCGAGACACTCACTGATAAACGCCGCCATCTCCAGCATACGCTCCTCTGCACTCCGCAACAGCTTGAACTGCGCTTTCGTACGAACCAAGTTATGCTCGGGATATTTAATCTTATAATAAACGTCTCCATTGATGTAGTCGGCCAAGAACCTCACGCACTGCATATAAGGGAAAAGCGTAGCGGCGTACGGCAGGTTCTCTATCTCGACAGGCAGCAAAAATGACTTGGCGCTCTCCAAGTATCCCTTCGTAAAGGCTTTGAATATTTCCATATTAAAGTTTACACGGTCAAGGTCTCTGTCATCCTCGTCTCCGGTATTGGCTCCTGTACGAAGGAAATCTCCATAGTCTGAAAAGACGAAACTGGGCATCACCGTATCCAAGTCAATGACGCAAAGCACTTTCCTGTCCTTATCGAACATGATGTTGTTCACCTTCGTGTCACAATGACAGACCCGCTTCGGTAACTTGCCTTCCCGATACAGGCGCTCGGCCTTACACATTTCTTCGGCCCGCTTTTCTATCTCTTCCAGATACGGCCTCACCTCGTCTACCCTTCCCACGGCATCAGCGGCTACGGCCTCACGCAACTGCCACAACCTGAACTCCATGTTATGGAAATCCGGAATGGTTTCTCCTAACGATTCCGGCATATCGGCCAACATCTCCTGAAAGTTCCCGAAAGCCAATCCGGCGTAATAGGAATATTCCGGATTCACCGTCTCGAAGGTCTCGGCATCGGGAATGAATACCATCACGCGCCAATAGTTCTCTCCGTCACACCAATAAGTCTTTCCTTCTTCCGTTTCAAGGAAGGTGAGTACCTTGCGGTCAATACCCGTCTCCCCCGCCTCCGTCAATTTCCGGCGGATGTGTTTTGTAACCGCCTCAATATTGGCCTGCAACAAGTCCACATCTTGAAATACAGCGTGATTTATACGCTGAAGCACATAGTCGGGAGTGTTCGTCTCCCGAGTCCTAACCCGATAAGTATCATTGATAAGCCCAGAGCCTAATGGGGCTATGCTTTCTATCGTACCCAAAGTCTTGAACCTTGATACGACGTTCAATAAATCATTCATGAAATTAATGTGTTATTTTACTTTAATATGGTCAAATCCTTCCCCGTACACGCCGATAACCGCACTTTGCGAGACGAACGCTTTGGGGTCGATGTCTTTTATCAGACGAAAGATAATATTCGATTCCCGTTTCTTCGCCAAAACAAACATCATCTTTACCTCCTTTCCCGTATAAAAGCCCGTGGCATTAATGATGGTCACTCCCCGGTGAGGATATTCATTGATATGCCGACCAATCTCTTCATACTTACTGGAAATAATGAAGAACTGAACGGATTGCCGGGCACTGTTGACCACCTGATCAATAACGAAGCTACAAATATAAAGCGTTACAAAGCCATATACCACCTTTTCCCAATCTTTCAGTACGAAATAACTGGAGGAAATGATAATCAGGTCACAAATAAGCATGACCCTTCCCAACGTTATGTCACGATACTTGTGAACGATAGCGGCGATAATATCCGTCCCTCCCGTACTTCCGTTAACCGAAAAGGCGATACCAATGCCACTCCCGCAAAAGGAAGCTCCAATAACACAAGCCATAAAGGGTTGATCATGAAGCAACGTAACACTGCCCACCATTTTCTGGATAACGTAAAGGAAAAAGGTCAAGGTAAAGACTCCGAAGATGGTTTTCATGCAAAACTTCAACCCCAACAGTTTAAGAGCTAATATCAACAAGCCTACGTTAATGGCGAAATAGGTATACTGCACCGGGAATCCCGTCGCCCAATATACGATAGAAGCAATACCCGGCACCCCCCCCGTAGTTATATCATTAGGCAGAAGGAATACAGTCCACCCAATACCGTAAAGAATCATCCCGAGAGCTATCATGACATAGTCTCTCGCTTCCCTGAGCACAGTCTGCCTAATAGGTTTGATAACACTATTATCCATGCCAGTACCTCCTTATCAATCTCTGCTTATTTGGCGAAAGCGTGCTGAAATCCCTGCACCTTATTCCAACCTCCACGGGTAAAGTCAGGAACCTCAACCGGAGCGGAACCGTTTTCAATGGAAAGGCGAGTCAATTCGGCCAAGCAACACCACTCTGCAAGGTCATACACATCCATGTCTAACGGAAGTCCATTTCGCAAGCAATAGACTAACCGGTAATCCATAATATAATCCATGCCGCCATGTCCTCCTACTTTCTTGGCCGTCTCCTCCAGTTCCTTATCCAGAATAGGACTTTTATATTTATCCATTAGCGCCTCTTTCACCTCGGAAGGTACAGAACCGTGCGCATTCAGATTCTCATGATCAGGCACATCTTCCGACTTCACTTGGGAAGGTCGTAAGCAATACTCTTCAATAGGATACTTACTCGCATATCCATCTGTTCCTACTACTTGATACATACGGCTATAAGGACGAGGAGTCATGACATTATGTTGAATAAGCATAGTACGCCCATTCTCCGTACGTATAATAGTAGTAGTCTGGTCACCGTTCTGAAAGTCATTCACCTCTTCTCCCGTCCGTTTCTTAATGTATGCCGGACCATTTACCGCCTTAGTATCCATAGAAACCAACGTTTTCATACGGTCTCCACGGTGAATATTAAGCAACTGACACGCGGGCCCCATTCCGTGGGTAGCATACACATCTCCTCTAAACTGACGATTATAATCCATCCGCCAATTATTCCAATAATAAGGCCAAAAGTCCTCCAAGTTATGAATATAAGAACCTTCTACATGAAGAATGTCTCCAAACACGCCCTGTTGCGCCATGTTCAAGGTTGTAAGCTCAAAAAAGTCGTAAACACAGTTCTCCAACTGCATACAATGCTTACGTGTTCTTTCAGAAGTATCTATCAGTTTCCATATCTCATCCAACGTCATAGCAGCCGGCACTTCAATGGCAACGTGCTTTCCATGCTCCATAGCATACACGCCCATTTCCGCATGATGTTTCCAGTCAGTAGCTATGTAAACAAGGTCTATATCGTCCCGCTCACACAACTGTTTCCACGCGTCCTCTGTTCCACTATAAGAAACCGCTTCCGGCAATCCCGCCTTCTTCAGAATCTCTTGCGACTTTTCCACTCGCTCGGGCAGCAAATCGCAAAGCGCAACAATTTTAGTTCCGGGAATATAGGCAAAGCGTTCCACCGCTCCGGGGCCTCTCATGCCCAAACCAATAAAACCAACACGTACCGTATCAAGTTTTGGAGCCGTCAATTGTATGACATCCTCTTGTCCTGCCGGACGAGGGGGGACTTCAACTTTAATCGGGACAAAGACCGAGTTTTCTTTGGAAACCTTACAACTGGTCTGGCAGGTAAGCAAGACCAATCCAATAATCATTGTGGTAAACAATCCTTTCATAATTGGGGGATTAAACAGTTAATAAATTGTGTTACTTTATCAAAGACAAAAATACGCATTATATTGTAAATCATACGAGGCTTGAGGATTTTTTTAATGAAGTCAGTCTAAGTTTTACCTTCAAGCCACCTTATCCTGATTTCATTCTAGGCGCTTACGCAAAAAAGGCTAAGAAAACTTCGATACAGTTTTCTTAGCCTTGAGGTTCCTGGCGGACTCGAACCGCCGTACGCGGTTTTGCAGACCGCTGACTAAACCACTCATCCAAGGAACCAGTTCCTTTAACTTTTCGGCTGCAAAGGTAAGCAAAATTTCTAAGCTACCAACTATTAATGATATTTTTTTAATTAACAGGATACAATTATTGGAGCGAACGATAGGCTTACCTTAAGAAACGCCGCATGTATCTCTTAGTAAATCAATCGGCTAGGCACGTTGGGGCCAAACAAGTCGTCTCCTAAAGTCGTTATATTTTTCCCCGTAGCCGTCACCCTACTCAGCTTTGCGCATCCGGTGAAGGCGCCCGCTCCGATAGCCGTCACGCTAGCCGGAAGCTCTAAGGTTCCGGAAAGGCGGAAGCAATTGCTGAACGCCCGCTCTCCGATAGACTGGAGGTTATGAGGCAGCCGGACTCTTAGCAAATATTTCTTTTGCGAGAACGTGAACTCAGGAAGGACCGTAGCGTTAGACTTCGAGATGTCGACCTCTACCAGATTCGGCATATAATCTCGTATCAGCTTGAAATCGTCTTTATCGAGCTTTCCCTCGACGGTCAGATAATGAATCTCTTTAGGCTGTATGCCCGCTTTCACAAGTTCAGTCTCTAGCTTATCTTTCGCTCCGACCTGTATACGCGCCGTCACGGGGTCTCCTTCGAGTACGGAGAAATCGGCCCACTTTTCATTCTGGCGATACGCGTCGCTGCATCCAAGAGGGACGAAAATCGCCGTGACGCTGTCGGATAAGGCTTCCGGGAGCAGATTGGGTGGCGTTTTCTTCTTTATCTGGCAAATCTTCAGGTTGTCGCATCCCTTGAACGCGCAGTCTTCTATATTCTTAGTCTTCTCGGACAGAATCACCCGCTCTAAGGTCTGTTTCCCTTTAGCGGCGCCATCCTTCACGTCCGAAAAGGCGTAGGCCGGAATAAAGTTGGGCAGGTACATGTAGAATTGCTCCTTAGGGTAAGTCCCGGCCTTTCCGCTATACATCTTTATCTCAGCGTTGGAGATGTCCAAGACCTTCAGGCTGGAGAACTCGTCCCGGAGGTGCCTGAAATCCTCAGCGTTCAGCTTTCCCGTCAGGGTAAGGTGGGTGACGCTGTTGGCCTCGTCTTCGGTCATAAGGGAAATTAGCGTGCCTTGCTTAGGCACGTGATAGGTCTTGGAGACGGTCTGCGACGTCGCCATTAACGCGCTTGATATCAGCAGCCCACTTGTCAGTATCTTTTTCAGTTCCATTGAATACACGAATTATTTTCGGGCAAATATAGGGAAAAAGGAAAGAAACTGGTACTGTTTTTTGTTTTATAGCTATTTTCGCGTTCAAAATAACACAAATTAAAAGGGGAGAAGATGACAGATAAGCAGGCGCGGCGTTTTCCCGCATGGCTCAGCGTCACTTTCATGATGTCGCTGTACTTTTTCTTCACGGTCCTGTACCAGTCCGTAGCGCAGGGGGCGGTTCTTCTGTTTACCGGAGGAGAAGGGCTCCCGACGGAGGGGGGGCGCATCGTGGACGAGCTTTGCATGGCGCTGGGCGTGTTCACCTCCGCCTTCATCCTGCTTTGGCTGGAGGGCGGGCGCTTTGAGGAGCTTGGGCTGGCCGTAAGGGGGCACGCCGGGGAGGGGGCGCTCGGAGCGCTCTTGGCCGCCGCGCTGTACGCCGCGGGATTCGGCTTTTGCCTCCTCGCCGGCGTGGTGGAAGTCACCGGCTGCCGTTTCAGCCCGTCGTCCGCGCTAATCTCGCTGGGCTTCTTCGCCTTAGTGGCGCTGACGGAAGAGACGCTAATCCGCGGGTATATCCTGAGCCGCCTGCTGCGCTCGGGGATGAACAAGTTCGCGGCTCTCCTGATTTCGTCTCTCCTGTTTTCCGCCATACATCTGTTCAACCCGGACGTGGCGTGGCTTCCGCTGCTTAACCTGACGCTGGCGGGCTGCGCCATCGGCGCTTCCTACCTGTACATGCGCAACCTGTGTTTTCCTATCGGGTTCCATTGGTTCTGGAATTGGATTCAAGGCCCCATACTGGGATATAACGTGAGCGGAACCGACGGCCGCTCGTCGCTGTTGACGCTCCGGCTGTCGGACAACGTGGCGCTGAGCGGGGGAGATTTCGGATTCGAGGGGTCGCTTGTCTGCACGGCGCTATTGCTCATCGCCACGGCGCTGACTGTATGGTGGGGAGAGAAGCGGGAGGCAATCCTCCTCGTAAAGTCGCGGCCACGCTGAATCAAGCGCGTCCGAGGAGCCGCGAGTGGACGCTTCCGCCCGCCATCATGTCAATATTTAGTCAAACGGAAAGGCGGCCAAAGACGCCCCGCGCGCCCGTCAGGGTTTGACGAGATTGCCGCGGGGGTTTAACGAGGTCCTCGTTGGGGTTTAACGAGGCCCTCGCGGGGGTTCAACGAGACCCTCGTTGGGGTTCAACGACAACCGCCTGTCAGTCAACCGGTTGCGTCGGCCTTAAAAAAGGAGGGGCGAAAGAGCCGAGAAAGGAGGCGCGTATACTTTTTTCATCAGCGGCGAAGGGCGTCCGAAGGCCATCTTCCGGCGGGAGAATCCTCGCGCGACCTCACGAAAAAGGGCCCCGCCCCCAAGAAAAGCGGGAAATCCGCGAGAGGATTGAAAATATCTTCATAGATTTGCCGCAAAAACGAACGGAATGACATCGCTGAGCAAGAATAAAATCAAGTACATACGCTCGATGGAGCAAAAAAAGGCGCGCAAAGAGCACGGGACGTTCCTCGCGGAAGGCCCGAAACTGACGGGCGAGCTTCTGGGGCGGTTTCCATGCCGACTCCTCGTGGCCACGGAAGAGTGGCTGAACAAACATCCGGAAGCGAAGGCGGAGGAGATTGTAGAAGCCTCGCCCGACGAGCTGTCCCGCGCCAGCCTGCTGAAGACCCCGCAGCAGGTACTCGGCGTATTCGCCCAACCCAGTTACGAGCTAGACCTGAACGCCGTCCGCACGTCACTCAGCCTCGCGCTCGACGGGGTGCAGGACCCCGGAAATCTGGGGACGATTGTCCGACTGGCCGACTGGTTCGGCATAAACGACATTATATGCTCTCCCGATACGGCGGACATCTACAATCCCAAGACCGTTCAGGCCACTATGGGGGGAATCGCCCGGGTGCGGGTACACTACGCCGACCTGCCCGCCTTCATCCGTTCAGTCAACGGCACGCCCGTATACGGCACGTTTCTCGACGGAGAGAACCTGTACACCCAACCCTTATCGGAGAGCGGCCTCGTCATCATGGGAAACGAAGGCAAGGGAGTCAGGCCGGAAGTGGAAACGCTTATCGACCGCCGGCTCTACATCCCCAATTACCCGCGAGGACGGGAGACCGCCGAGTCGCTCAACGTCGCCATCGCTACCGCAGTAGTATGCGCCGAGTTCCGTCGACGGGCCGCATGGAGATGAAATCAAAAGGATAGAAAAGGCATGGCGAAAGCTCTTGGCCTTCCCTCACCCGCGAGCTGAAGGCCGAAAGGAACGCCGACGCTTCCGCATAGCCATTCGCCGTAGACGGGGAAACCGGCACGGAGCGGCCGTCGGCCGCGGAGGACGGACGGCGGAATATCCCGTCCCCCCTCTCCCGCTCTTCCGCGGAGAGCAGGGCGATAACTCCCGGCCTCCATTCTACCGACTCCGCCTCTCCTTCCAGCGGAGTTACGCCGCGGACTACGCCTGACGCGGACACCTCCACCACGTGATTCTTCACGAATCCCGCTCCGGGCAGGAACAGGCAGTGGGCCGCGTAACGCCTGACGCCACTACTTTCCGCCACGCCGCTCCTCCCTCATCTGGCGCTGACGGCGCAGGTTCATCTGCCGCTCCCTCCGTTCCTGCTGAATGTGCCGTTCCACCTCAACCTGCTCGGGCTTCTTTTCGGGACGGGCTCCCGTCCGGCGACGGTTCATCTCGTCCGGCGACAATCGCCGTCCTTCTCCCCGCCGTTCCGTCTCCTCCTCGCCGACATTCCGTTCAGCGGTCTCCAACGAGTCGACCTCCAGAGCCGCCATCCTGTTCAGCGAATCCCTTTCGGCGAACGACAGAGAGTCCTTGCAATGATAGCGCGTCATTGATATATCCTCGGCCAGCAACGCCCCTCTACCGCTCCTTATTCCATCGGGATAGTAAATGAATCCCTTCACCTCCTTCATCTTCCCCAATGTATCCGCGTACAGTTTTACGCGTTGAAGCCCCGAACGCTCTATGGCCGTCCACTGGCTAAGCGTGTCTTTTTCGTACATAATCTGTAAGGCGACTATCGCCCTCCTCAACGAATCCATCGGGAGCGGAGTCAGGAAGCGGTAGTAAGCTTCCCACACCAACGTATCCCTATCCAAGTAGTTCGAGTCTGTAGGCAGAGTGAAAGAATACGTTCCGTCAAGAGATGTGCCCGACACGCGTATCAACCGCTCCCACGGCCAAACGTCTACACTGTCGCCCGCCGCCGTCATCTTTGGCTTTTTATCCCTCTTGGCCACGAGGTCGCTCACCAGCTCCGACTCCCCCTTGAGCCTGTCCCTCGCTCTCTCATATATCTTGACTAGCAATTCTGTATTCCGTGTATACCAAACCAATGAGGAATCGAACACGGCTTCCGTTGTACCGTATTTATCGAATACGGCCTTCATATACAACGCCTTCTTATAATTCTCGCTCGGAGGCAGATTCTCAGTCATGGCCTTTGCCAGATGATAATCATAGAGCAAGTTCTCCATCGTAGCCTCAGGAATCACCTCTTCAGGCCTCTTCACCTTACAACCGATTAGCAAACACATCAGTGTAGCGAGAAAGAAATAAAACCGAAGTCCTCCTCTCATGATTTACGCTTTCCTTTTGTCCTTATCAGACCGATAATATGACTCATTCAAATATTTACTGTAAAAAAGCAATAGGGCGATAATTCCGCAACTGATGGCCGCGTCAGCGAAATTAAAGATTGGACTGAAGAAAATGAAATGCTCACCTCCTACGAAAGGCATCCATTCCGGCCAGTCCGTCTCAATGATAGGAAAATAAAACATGTCGACCACTTTTCCGTATAGCCACGTAGAGTATCCTCCTCCTTCCGGCATGAAACTCGCGATTTGCGAATGGGTGCTTTCACTGAACAATACCCCGTAAAACACACTGTCTATAATATTCCCCAACGCTCCCGTCAATATCAAAGATATACAGATAATGTATCCCGTCTTGAATCCCCGTTTGATAATCCGATAAAGATACCACCCTATTAAGATGACCGCCACTATGCGAAAAGAAGTGAGAAACAACTTTCCAAACAACTCCATGCCAAAAGCCATTCCATTGTTTTCCGTAAAGTAGATATAGAACCAGTCCGTTACACGAATACTCTCATGCCAATACATGTGCGTCTTAATCCACACTTTTATCACTTGGTCAATAATCAATACAGAAAAAATAGTGAATAGGGCTATTTTCCCTTTAGTACAAAAACTCTTCATCTGCGCGTTTATTATCTATCCGCTCTAAACGCAACGAGCTACAAGTGCCATGCGCCCATGTGCGCGGCTACTTGTAGCCCGTCACTTAAAGCCTATTAGCTATCGGGTTATTTCTTGCCACTGTTTTTAGCCTCAATACTTAACGTAGCGTGAGGAACCGCCCGTAAACGTTCAGGCGGAATTAATTTTCCAGTTTCCCTACAGATACCGTACGTTTTATTCTCAATACGCACTAAAGCAGCTTGCAACCCTTGAATAAACTTCAGCTGTCGCTGAGCCAAGCGCGTCGTTTCCTCTTTCGAAAGCGTGTTCGCTCCTTCTTCAAGCACTTTATATGTAGGTGATGTATCATCGGTATCATTACCGTCAATCCCCATCAAACTATTCTTTAATTGCTCATAGTCACGCTGCGCCAACTCGAGTTTCTCCATGATAATGGCACGGAATTCCTCAAGCTCTGCATCCGAGTATCTTGTCTTTTCTGCCATAACATTAAAAAAATTAAAAGGTTAATCAATACAGTTAATCTCTCAACACCTTGACAAATAAGGAAAAGTCATCGAAACTCACTTCCGTCCCGCCTTGTACCTCATCCGCCAAATCAAGGGACATCCCTAAAACTTGGTTGCGAATATAGTCATTATATTCCTTTACCGCATCATCCGTTTGCATATTTTTCGAGATTGTTATCCTTATTTTGTCCGTAATCTCGAAACCATTTGATTTACGGATGTTTTGAATACGATTCACCAATTCACGAGCTATACCCTCACGGCGTAACTCTTCCGTTACGGTGACCTCAAGCGCTACGGTCAGCCTTCCTTCATTAGTCACCAACCATCCCGGAATATCCTCGTTAATGATTTCCACATCCGATAAGCTAATCACCGCCTTTTCACTTCCCAGATTCAACGCGTACTCGCCGCTTTTCTCCAGTTCCGCTATGGCTTCTTGCGACATATCCGCAACCGCAGCGGCGACAGCCTTCATCTGCTTGCCAAACTTAGGACCTAATTTCTTGAAGTCGCACCTTACTTTCTTCACCAACACTCCGTCAGCGCTTCCAACAAACTTGATGTCCTTAACATTGACCTCATTCATGATGAGCTGCTTCACGGCCTCGATGTGCCTCTTCTGCTCTTCGTCCACTACCGGAATCATGACGCACTGCAAAGGCTGACGAACCTTAATGTTCACCTTACGCCGCAACGCCAGTACCATTGAAGTGACATTCTGAGCCATTCTCATGCGCTCTTCTAACTCCCTGTCTATCATTTCTTCATTGCAGCTTGGGAAAGTCGCCAAATGAACAGAAACCACGTTGTCTTTACCCGTAGCCGTTATCAGATCCATGTAAAGGCGGTCCGCATAGAACGGAGCGACAGGAGCCATCAGCTTAGCCACCGTCTCAAGACAAGTATACAGGGTCTGGTAAGCGGACAGCTTATCTGTCGTAAAGCCGCCTCCCCAGAAACGTTTTCTATTCAAACGAACATACCAGTTGGACAAGTCATCGTTTACAAAGTCAGAAATCAAACGACCCGCTTTCGTCGGCTCGTACTCATTATAGCAAGCGTCCACATTCTTTATCAGCGTATTCAATACCGATAAAATCCACCGGTCTATCTCGGGCCGCTCAGACACCGGCACATCTTCCTCTTTATACTCAAAGCCGTCCACGTTGGCGTAAAGCGCAAAGAACGAGTAGGTATTGTATAACGTACCGAAGAACTTCCGGCGCACTTCCTCTACCCCTTCCACGTCAAACTTCAAGTTATCCCACGGAGAAGAGTTCGTTATCATGTACCAACGCAACGGGTCTGAGCCGTACTTTTCTATCGCGGCGAAGGGGTCCACGGCATTGCCCAAGCGTTTTGACATCTTATTCCCGTTCTTGTCGAGTACCAGTCCATTGGAGATTACCGCTTTATAGGCCACGTTGTCGAATACCATAGCGGCTATCGCATGTAAGGTAAAGAACCATCCGCGGGTCTGGTCCACGCCTTCCGCAATAAAATCGGCAGGATAAACCTGATGCGTATCGAGCAGTTCCTTATTCTCAAAAGGATAATGAATCTGGGCGTACGGCATAGAACCTGAATCGAACCAAACGTCAATCAAGTCCGTCTCGCGCTTCATCGGCTTTCCGTCCTTAGAAACCAGAATAATGTCATCCACATACGGACGGTGCAGGTCTATCTTATTATAGTTCTCCTCCGTATATTCGCCCGGAACAAAGCCCTTGTCCTTGTAAGGGTTAGACTTCATGAATCCGGCGGCAACGGACTTTTCAATCTCGTTATACAGTTCCTCTACCGACTCAATGCACTTCTCGTCCGTATTGTCTTCCGTGCGCCAGATGGGTAAAGGAGTTCCCCAATAGCGCGATCGGCTCAAGTTCCAATCGTTCAGGTTCTCCAACCATTTACCGAAACGGCCGGTTCCCGTAGACTCCGGTTTCCAGTTAATCGTCTTGTTCAGCTCTATCATGCGCTCCTTGCAGGCGGTAGAGCGGATAAACCAACTGTCCAACGGATAATAAAGCACCGGCTTGTCCGTGCGCCAACAATGAGGATAGTTGTGGACGTGCTTCTCTATCTTGAAGGCTTGTCCGGCCATCTTCATCATCATACAGAGGGCGATGTCGAGCGTCTCGGCCGCTTGAGCGGCTTTCTCGTCGTATTTGCCGTCTATCGTAAAGCGGGGGTCATAAGCGTTCTTCACCCACGCTCCCTGATACTCCTTATATTTTTCCACGTCCACGCACTCGGCCACGAAGTTCTCGTCCAGTTCGTCCAACAGATAGAACTTGCCGGTGAGGTCAACCATTGGGCGAGTCTCTCCCTTCTTATTAATCATGAAGAGAGAGGGGATTCCCGCCGCACGCGCGACGAACGCATCGTCCGCACCAAAGGTAGGAGCGATATGTACAATTCCCGTACCGTCTTCAGTCGTCACGTAATCGCCGGAAATCACACGGAAGGCCTTGTCGCTCGCCTTCCAGTTTCCGTCCTCATCCACCTCTACCGGCTTTACCCACGGAATCAGCTGCTCGTACTCCATACCTACCAAATCCGGCCCTTTATATTCGGCCACAACACGGTAAGGCACCAACTTGTCTCCCGGCTTGTAATCCTCCAACCGCAAGTCGGCGGCTTTCGGGTTGAAGTGAGCGTTCAGCAAGGCTTTGGCCAACACCACGGTAATCGGTGCTCCCGTATAGGCGTTATAGGACTGAACGGCTACATAGTCAATTTTCGGTCCCACGCAGAGTGCGGTGTTGGAGGGCAATGTCCACGGTGTCGTGGTCCATGCGAGGAAATAAGGAGTTCCCCACCCTTGCATTTCAGGTTTAGGATTCTTTATCTTGAACTGGGCTACGACGGTCGTATCCTTCACGTCCCGATAGCAACCCGGCTGATTCAGCTCGTGCGAGCTCAGTCCCGTGCCGGCGGCCGGAGAATAGGGCTGAATGGTGTATCCCTTATACAATAAGCCTTTCTTGTACAGTTGCTTCAACAGCCACCACAGCGTCTCTATGTAGCGGTTATCGTAGGTAATGTAAGGATGCTTCATATCCACCCAATACCCCATCTTGTGGGTCAGGTCTTCCCACTCTTTCGTAAACTTCATCACATCCTTACGGCAGGCCGCGTTATATTCGGCTACGGAAATCTTCTTGCCGATATCCTCTTTCGTGATACCCAAAGCCTTCTCCACACCCAACTCTACGGGCAGGCCATGCGTATCCCATCCGGCCTTACGCTTCACCTGATAGCCTTTCATCGTCTTGTAACGGCAGAAGATGTCTTTAATCGTGCGGGCCATTACGTGGTGAATGCCCGGCATACCGTTAGCCGAGGGAGGGCCCTCGAAAAACACGAACGAAGGGCATCCTTCACGTTCCGTCATACTCTTGGTAAAGACTTGATTCTCGTCCCATTTTTTCAACACATCTCTATTTACCTGCGAAAGGTCGAACTGTGAATATTCAGTAAATCTCTTACTCATATATTATGTGGTTTTTATTATCCGCCAACCGCCTCCTAAACAAAGGAGGTCGTATTTGAGGCGCAAATTTACAAAAACATTTGTTTTATTCATTAAAAATAGCCCGCACGATATCGTTTAACCGCCCAACTTTTATCGTAAAGGTGAAGAATGGATGAAAAAGAAGCGGGTGGAATATTAAAAACAGAACATAATGAAAAACGGAACATCCTGACGCCTCTACGCCGCGATAATTCCGACCGGGGTACGGCCCGGACGAAAAAAACGCCTGAAATCGGCGTTAGCGAAATTCAGAATGTCAGCGTATCGGAGGAGAGCATGACACTTTCACTCCGTCCGGCCAAGAATCGTTTCTTATCACTCCGGAATCAACCCATACCGTACCATATAGACACCTTCATTTCGTCCGAAAAACGAGAGCAATTAGCAGCTAAAAGGCTCGAAAATCCCTCCCGATTCGCCGGAAAAGGCTTTCCCTCGCAAGCGAAAGGGCGACGGCTCACGAGAAATAGGGCTACGGCTCGCGAGCCGTAGGGCCTCCGCTTACGCCCGTTTTCCCTTTCCGACCGCTTTTGAAGAGCCTAATCAAGCGTTTTTTCTCCCGAAACCCGCCGTTTTCATACGCTTTTCACATAGTCCGGCCGCTTAGATTGAAAATTTCAACGAGTCTCTTTTTGAAGAAAATCTTAAAAATAGCACATTTTCCACTTTACACGCATTTACGCTATCTTCGCGTACCAAAACGACGATAACAAGAATGAAACGCTATCCTATTGTCTTATCCATCGCCGGTTCCGACTGTTCGGGGGGAGCGGGCATACAAGCCGACATAAAGACCATATCGGCCCTCGGCGGCTACGCGGCGTCGGTCATTACGGCCGTCACGGTTCAGAACACGCTAGGGGTGCAGAAAGTACATCACCTGCCTCCCGAAATCGTGGAGGGGCAAATCGAGGCCGTCATCAGCGACCTGCGGCCCGATGCGATTAAGATTGGCATGATAGACAACGACTCCACGCTCCGCGTCATTGTCCAAGCTCTGCGCCGCTACGGACGATGTCCCGTCGTGTACGACCCGGTCATGGTATCGACCAGCGGGCACAGACTGATGGAAGCGTCTACCATTGAAGAGATAAAGCGGTCGCTTTTCCCGCTGACGACGCTCGTCACCCCCAATCTGGCGGAAGCGGCCGTCCTGAGCGGGACATCGCCGGACACGCCCGAAGAGATGGCGACCGTCGCCGCCGAGCTGTCCGAAAGGTTCCGGACATCCGTGCTCATCAAGGGAGGGCATCTGCCGGGCGACGAGACGTGCGACGTTCTCCACGCGCTCAATGGTGGGAGCTACATTTATAAAGGGAAGAGAATCAGGAGCAGGAACCTTCACGGGACGGGATGCACGCTCTCCTCGGCCATAGCCACCCGCTTGGCCATGGGGTATCCGATGGACAAGGCGGTAGAGGCGGGAAAGGAGTACGTCGGCCGGGCCATCGCAGCGGGAAAGGAGCTGAACATCGGCGGCGGAAACGGACCGCTATGGCACTTCCCCGAGCCGGAAACGTCACAAAAATAGGCGGGAAGGAACGCTGTATCACAAATTTGCCTACCTTTGCAGCCACTTATTTAATAATAAAACGAAAATAAAATGAAAGCATTTGTTTTCCCCGGTCAGGGGGCCCAGTTCGTAGGAATGGGAAAAGACTTATACGAAAATTCAAGTCTGGCGAAAGAGTTGTTCGAGAAGGCTAACGACATTCTCGGCTACCGCATCACGGACATCATGTTTAACGGAACGGACGAAGATCTGCGCCAGACTAAGGTAACTCAGCCGGCGGTGTTCCTCCACTCCGTAATCTCCGCCCTCTGCATGGGCGAGCAGGCTCAGCCGGAAATGACGGCGGGACACTCTCTGGGAGAGTTCTCGGCGTTGGTAGTGGCCGGAGCCTTGACCTTCGAGGACGGATTGAAACTGGTCTACGCCCGCGCAATGGCCATGCAGAAGGCGTGCGAGGCTACGCCCTCCACGATGGCGGCCATCATCGCGCTGCCCGACGAGAAGGTGGAAGAGGTTTGCGCTTCCGTCAACAAGGAGGGAGAGGTTTGCGTACCGGCCAACTTCAACTGCCCGGGACAGATTGTCATCTCTGGCTCCATTCTGGCCATCGAGAAGGCGTGCGAACTGATGAAGGCGGCCGGAGCGAAACGCGCCCTTCCGCTGAAGGTGGGCGGAGCTTTCCACTCGCCCCTCATGAACCCGGCGAAGGTGGAACTGGAAGCGGCGATAAACGCCACGGAGTTCCACACTCCCAAGTGCCCGGTTTACCAGAACGTCGACGCACTTCCGCACACCGACCCTGAGGAGATAAAGAAGAACTTGGTGGCTCAGCTGACCGCTTCCGTCCGCTGGACTCAGACGGTGAAGAACATGATTGCCGACGGAGCGACGGACTTCACCGAATGCGGCCCGGGCGCGGTTCTGCAAGGACTTATCAAGAAGATAGATGCGACGGTACCAGCGCACGGCATACAATAAGCCGGACCAACGGGGCGCGGCGACGCGGAGGAGGTCACGTTCGGCCTCATCTTCCTTCAGGTCGCCGTCCCCTCCGATAGGGTAAGAAACTCCATAGCCGTACAGTTACAACCACGTAGCTGTGCGGCTATTATTTTATAGCCTTACGGCCGATAGTCCATAGATGCACATCCGCATATTCCATAGATGTACATTTACCTTATATATAGATGCATATCTATATAGAGGACAGATGTACGGGTACAAGTCGACAGCCGTACGGGTATAAGTTGCTAGCCGTACGGGTACAAGTCGCTAGCCGTACGGGTACAAGTCGCTAGCCGTACGGGTACAAGTCGCTAGCCGTACGGGTACAAGTCGCTAGCCGTACTACAAGTCGCTAGCCGTACGGGTACAAGTCGCTAGCCGTACGGGTACAAGTCGACAGCCGTACGGATATAAAAGAAATACCCGTACGGACGAAGAGTCGTCATCGTACGGGTATCGGTTCATTCTTTACTTAATGCTAATCGAGGCGTTCGGTAACGCCCGGACACGTCAGAGCGGACGCGCGGAGCCTCAAGAGGAGCTATAAGGCCTGTTCCAGTATCTTGCGGGCGACGGTTCCCGTCACGTCTCCGTTCTCTCCATAGCGCACGCCCCGCTCGTTGAAGCGTCGCTCTATCTCCGAGATGGTCTCCATACCGATGTTCTCCTCGCTCAGGCGGGTGGTCAACCCCAATGAGCGGAAGAACTCTTCCGTGCGGCGTATGGCCTCGTCGACGCGCTCGTCCCTCGTGCCCGAAGTGATGTTCCACACCCTCTCGCCGTACTGGAGCAGCTTGTCGCCCTTCGAGCCGCGGAGCACCCGCAAGGTGGCGGGCAGGACAATGGCGAGCGTATGCCCGTGCGTCAGCCCGTGCAGCGCGGTAAGCTCATGCCCTATCATGTGCGTGGCCCAGTCCTGCGAGACTCCCATTGCGATGAACCCGTTGAGCGCCATCGTAGCCGAGAGCATGAAGTCCGCCATCAGCTGATAGTCGCGCTGATTCTCGCGTATCTTGGGCGCAATCTCTATCAGGGTCTGCAACAGCCCCTCCGCCCAACGGTCCATGACGCAGCTCTGCCCGGGAGCGGTCATATACTGCTCCATGACGTGCACGAAGGTGTCCGACAGTCCGCAAGCCACCTGATAGGGCGGCAGCGTGAAGGTCACCTCCGGGTCTAAGATGGAGAATACCGGATAGTTGGCGTAGAAAGGATACTTCTCCTTCGTCTCGTGGCGGGAGATGACCGCCCCGTTATTCATCTCCGAGCCGGTGGCGGGCAGGGTCAGTACGGTAGCGAGGGGCACGGTGTCCGTCACCATCTTCCCGGCGAGCACCAAGTCCCACGCGTCGCCGTCGTACAGCAGTCCGGCGGATATCAGCTTCGTCCCGTCGATAACGGAGCCGCCTCCCACCGCGAGCAGGTAGTCCACCCGCTGTTCCTTACCCAACGCGATGGCCTTCCTCAGCGTCTCAATCGAGGGATTAGGCTCTATGCCCCAGAACTCCACGGTAAAGTAGTCCTTCAAGGCCTCCTTCACCTGAGCGTACACGCCGTTCTTCTTTACGCTTCCTCCGCCGAAGGTTATCATCACGCGCTTCCCCGAAGGAATCTCCTCGCTCAGCCGAGCAATCATTCCACGTCCCATGATAAGTTTCACGGGGTTTTGAAAAATAAAGTTGTCCATACTTAATGCTTTTGTTGGTTATCTGTTAGTAACAAAAATAAGGCTTTTCCCCGTTCCGTCCGTTATTCTGCGAAAGATTATAATGTTAATTAGCATACGGCAATCGGACAAACCCGTCAAAGATTTACGGCGATTAAATATAAAAAAGTCATAAAACGCTTGCCAATTCAAACAATGTGTTTACATTTGCGGCGAATTAAAGATAGAAAGTCAAAACGATTATGAGAACGATATTGGTAAATACATATTGGTGGTGGCGCCCGTTACAACTCCAGCAGTCGTAAGGGAGCAGCGCTCGTATGCATATACCAGAACAATAAAAGATATAGAAGAGCCCTGCCGCACTTGCGGCAGGGCTCTTCGCTTTTTAAGCCCAGTCGGTAAGCGCAAGCAGGACTCCAGTAATCAACGAATCATCAACTAAAGAAAGACGATATGAAAAATTACTTAGTAGATTCAAAAGGCTATTACGGCGAGTTCGGAGGGGCGTACATACCGGAAATCCTCCACAGATGTGTCAA
>CASDXF010000058.1 GCA_949285075.1 uncultured Bacteroides sp.
GGATTCCAAGGAGAGGGCGGCGGAAGTCGAGCGCAAGACGGAAGAGCGCATCTCCGAAAAGGAATCCGAGGACGGCGGCTTCCACATGTTCCCGTTCTGACCGCAACCCAACGCCCTTTAACGGCGCCGCGCTGCGCGCGGCGCGCAAATCACACACACTGAAAAATGCCGGAAGCAGACTTCAAGAGTTCCCTAAACCTTCCCAACACAAAATTCCCCATGCGCGGCGACCTCGTGAGGCGCGAGCCCGCGCGCATAGAGCACTGGAAGAAAACCGGACTGTACAAAAAAATTCAAAAGGCGCGCGCGGGCGCCCCGAAATTCGTCCTGCACGACGGCCCGCCCTTCACCAACGGCGACGTGCACATCGGAACGGCGCTCAACAAGATTCTGAAAGACGCCATACTGCGCTACAAGACGATGAGGGGCTTCGCGACCCCCTATGTCCCGGGCTGGGACTGCCACGGGCTGCCGATAGAGCACAAGGTCGTCAAGCAGCTGCGCAAAGACAAGAGGGAGCTCGACATACCCCAGCTGCGCGGGGAGTGCGCGAATTTTTCGGAGTCTTTCATAGAGAGGCAGCGCGCGCAGTTCGAGCGCCTCGGCGTGCTCGCCGACTGGGAAAACGAATACAAGACCAAAAAGCCCGCGTACGAAGCCGACATTCTGCGGACGTTTGCGGCGTTCGTCGAAAGGGGGCTCGTCTACCGAAGCAAGAAGCCCGTCTATTGGTCGATCCCCTGCGCGACGGCGCTCTTCTCCGAGAACCCCGGCACCGACCTCTATAAGAACCGCTGCTACATCGTGCAGACCGACAACAACGCGAAGAACATGAAAGACGCGATGAGCCGTCTCGTCGAGTTCGGAATCAAGCTCGCTAACGGCGAGACGATCCGCGACGGACGCCAGGAAGGCTACCACGGCAGCGGCCCTGCGATAGAGATAGACTACGACACTCCCGCCTGCAAGCGCGGCGTGGACATGCTGCTCAACAAATATTACGGCAGGCCGTTCCGTACAGAGGTCGTCATGCCGAACCACGAAGAGATTCCCGTGCCTGTTCTTTCAAAGCCGCTCTCCGAGTGCCTCGTCGCGGTCGTTACCGACGGCGGCCTCGTCCCGCGCGGCAACCCGGACAGAATGCCGCCGACGAACTCGAAAAACTGGCGCTGCTACTCCTTCGCTGGACAGGATTACCTGAAGGCCGAGGATTATGAAGTCAGCCACCAGGGATACAACAACGCCTTCGTCCTTCAGGACCCGAACCGCCTCGTCCCGGTCGACTGCCTGCGCGAAGAAGTCAAAAAAGGACGCATCGGCGCGCTGCTCGACCATTACTACATGACTGCGGGCGTCATGACGCCGCTCGACATGAGCAAAAAGCTCGGAGAAGGCATAGCGCAGGCGCTGCTCGAAGACCACGTCGACGCCGTGATCCTCACCTCCACCTGAGGAACGAGCTCACGCTGCGGCGCAGTGATGACCAAAGAAATACAGCGCGCGGGAATCCCCGTCGTCCACGTCACGAACCTTACGAAAATCTCCGAAGGCATAGGCGCGAACAGAATCCTTCGCGGCAACAGCGTCCTCCACGTCTTCGGCAACCCGTCGCTTCCGCACGAAAAGGAAGTAGACTACCGCCGCGAGATGGTCGCCTTCGCCGTCGTCCTCTCGCTCTCGGCCGCTCCCGCCGCTATGGTGCTCGGCCCGTTGGCCGCCGCTGCGGGATGGGTGGCCGTCGAGCTTTTCTGCCGCATCACCGGCGAGCGGAGAAAGTAGGAGGAAATTAAGAATTAAAAATTGAGAATTGAGGAACGGGAGGCGGGAGCCGCGGACCGTTTCTCAATTCTTCATTTAACGGCTGTCCTTTTCCCCGTCGCGCCGAGCCGCTACCTTCGCCGCTAATAAACGGATAAATTGAGAATTAAAAATTGAAAAATACCCTTCCGCTTCCCGTTTCTCAATTTTCAATTCTCAATTTTTAATTTAACGGATTATGGCTAAACGACTGACGGAAGACGAGATAAGGTGGATACTCTCGCTCGACGCGAGCGAGGCGGAACGCGAGGCGAACAAGCTGTCGAAGGAAAGCGCGCGGCTCACGGAAAGGAACAAGGAGCTGCGCCAGTCCATGTTGCGGCTTGAGGCGCAGGGCAAGAAGAACTCGGACAACTACCGGACGCTGTCCGACGAGTACGCCCGCAACGGCGAGAAGCTGCAGAAGAACCGGGCCGAGCTGAAGAGGCTCGACGAGCAGATGGGCCTCGCCAACCTCACCATGACGCAGCTCAGGCGGCGGGCCAGAGACCTCCAGAGGCAACTGGACGGCACCTCGCAGGCCCTTCACCCCGAGGACTGGAGCAGGCTGAACGCCGAGCTGACCAAGACCCGCCAACGCATGGCCGAGCTGAAGAACTCGGCCGGGCAGATAGAGGAGCAGATGGAACGCTCGGCGCAAAAGGCCGGGCGGTGGAGTGCGGTCTACGGCAAACTGGTGGACTGGGCCACGGGAGCGGCCGACAGGCTGAAGGAGGTGGCCGTCGAGGGGGTGCGGATGGCCGAGTCGTTCGACGGCGTGAGCCGCGCCTTCAGCCGTCTGGACACCGACGGCACGCTGCTCCAGAGCCTGCGCGAGGCCACCCGGGGCACCGTCTCCGACCTTGAACTGATGAAGAACGCCGTGCTCGGCAGCGACCTCCAGATTCCCCTTCAGGACATCGGCAAGTACCTCCAGTTCGCGCAGCTCAAGGCCCAGCAGACCGGGCAGAGCGTGGACTATCTGGCGCAGAGCATCATCACCGGACTGGGCCGCCGCTCGGTGGAGATACTCGACAACCTCGGGCTGAGCACCGTCCGCATCAGGGAGGAGACCGAGAAGACGGGCGACTTCATGAAGGCCGTGGCCGCCATCGTCGACGAGGAGCTCGCTTCCTCGGCGGCCAACTACGTCTCCGCATCCGACAGGGCGCAGCAGGCCGCCGTCCGCTTCCAGAACGCCCAGCGGGAACTGGGCGAGACGCTCCTTCCCCTCAAGCGGAACTGGGACGAGGTGTACACCGACCTCTCCGTCGGCACGATGGAGCTGATAGGGTGGGCCGTGAAGCACCGCGACGTCCTGCTCGCCGCCGTCACCGCCGTCACCACCTACGCCGCCGCCACCAAAGCGGCGAAGGCGGCGCAGCAGGCCTACAACACCGTGACCCGCTCATCCATCACCCTGACCACACTGTTCAACAAGGTGCTGAAGCGCAACCCGTGGGGACTGGTCATCTCGGCGGTCACCACCGCCATAGCCTACTTCACCACCTTCTGCGACACCACCGACGAGGTCACCGAGGCGCAGCGGCGCATGAACGACGAGCTTGACCGCACGAAAGAGACCCTCGACCGCGTCAGCGGCGTGAAGCTGAAGGCCGAGAACATGGACTTGCTCACCCCGCGCCAACGTCAGCGGCTGAAGGAGGACACCAAGCGGGGAATCGCCGAACTGGAAGACTTAATCTCCCGGGAAATGATAAAGGAGCGGAAATGGTACGAGAGCGAAAGGGAAAGGCTGATGAAGGAGGCGGGCGAGAACGAGACGCTTCAGCGTTCCTACCTCCGCGGACTGGAGCACGACCTGAAGGAGCGGATGAAGGTCATCGCCGGATACGTGGAGGAGAAAAAGAGACTGGAGAAGATAGCCGCCTCCATCCCCGACGGGGGAGCGGCCACCGTTCCCGGGACGGCCGTCACCTCCTCCTCCGGCTCCACTCCCTCCGGCGGCTCCCGGGAAGACCTGAAGGCCGAGGCGGAAAGGGAAGCCCGCGCCGTCGTCGACACCGAGAAGGCCGCCGCTCAGTCGCTGAGAGACCTCCGGGAAGAGGAACTGACCGCCCGCCGGAAGTGGCTCGACGACTCCCGGGCCGCCCTCATGGAGTCGCTCAACGCCGGAAAGATTTCCCGGGAGCAACACGAGATGATGACCCTCGAACTGGAGAAGGAGTACGCCGGGGAAATGCTCCGGATAGAGCGGGCCTATTACGACGACTCCATGTCGATGGCCCTCACCGACACGGAGACGAAGGAGGCCCTCGTCCGCGAGTCGGCCGGACGGGTGGCCGAGGCGGAGAAGGCCGCTAACGCCGCCCGGCTCGCCGAGCAAGCCAAGCTGAGCGCATTGGTGAAGGACTTCAAGCAACAGTTCAAGCTGACCACCGTGGACGAGGACTACCAAGCGCAACTGGCCGTTCTGGAGGCTTCGTACAGGGCGAGAAGGGAGATGGCCGAGAAAAACCGTCTGGACACCGCCGAGCTCGACAAGGCCTATTACCGGGCTAAGGAGCAGCTCGAAAGCGACCATCAGCGGCGGCTACAGTCCATACGGAGCCAGTACGGACTGGCCTCTCAGCAAAAGAAGTACGCTATGGAACTGGAGCAGCTCAAGGCCGCCCTCGACCAACAGCTGCTTACCCAAGAGGAGTACGAGCGGGCCGTGCAGAACCTGAAGAGGGACTCGTACAAGACGCAGTTCGACTACTACTCCAACCTCTTCTCCGGAGCCGTGGAAGCCCTTCAGCAGGCGGAGATGGCGAACGTGGACGCCAAGTATGACGCGGAAATCGAGGCGGCCGAGGGCAACTCGGAGGAGGTGGAGCGGCTTGAAAACGAGAAGGCCGAGAAGAAACTGGAGATACAGAAGAAGTACGCCGACGTGAACTTCGCCATCACGGTGTCGCAAATCATCGCCGACACCGCCACGGCCGTTATGAAGGCCTTCGCCGACCTCGGCCCCATAGCGGGAGCCGTGGCCGCCGCGCTGATGACGGCCACGGGAGCCGCCCAGATAGCCGCCGCCAACGCCGAGAGGCAGAAGGTAAAGAACATGACCCTCTCCGGAAGCGACGGCTCCTCCTCGCAAAGCTACGAGCGGGTGGTCACCGGCAAGGAGTCGGGAGGCAGGATAGACGTGGTCCGCGAGCAGGACGGGAAGCTCTTCCCCGGTGCCGACTACGACCCTGACAGGCGGGGATTCGTCGACCGCCCCACGGTCATCGTGGGCGAGGGGCCGAGGGGCCGCTCTAAGGAGTGGGTGGCCAGTAACGCCGCGGTGGAGAACCCTACCGTGGCCCCCATCCTCGACATCATCGACCGCAGTCAGCAGGCGGGAACCATCCGGACGCTCGACCTGAACAGAGTCATTCAGGCACGCATGGCGGGATACGCCGGGGGAGGGGCGGTGGACGCTCCGTCTTCCGCGAGCCCCTCGCCGAGGACGCTCAGCCCGGAACGCGCGGTCTCCTCCACGACGATGGAGCGGCTCGCCGCCGTCCTCGAACGGTTGGAGAGGGACGGCATACCGGCCACGGTAGCCTTGTCCGAACTGGAGCGGAAGCGGCAGCTCAGGGACCGCGGTCGGAAGATAGGCTCCAAGTCGTAACCGTCAACCATCAATCATCAATCATCAATCATCAATCATCAATCATCAATCATTAATCATCAATCATCAATCATCAATCATTAATCATTAACCATTAACCACATACACGCATGAAGATAACCGACCTGAAATCCGGAAAGGCCTTTCAGCTGAATACGGACACGCGACTTGAGATAGAGCGGCCCAACCTCTTCTTCAACGAGTACGGCGAGCAGTCGCTGCCGGTAGACCTTCCCGACTCCGACCGGAACCGGGAGCTGTGCGGATACCCTGACATGACGGGCAACCGCCGCCGGCCTCCGGCGGACACGGCGTGCTCCGTGAGCCACGGCGACTACTTCATGCCCGCTCGGATGGCCGTACTGGGAGCCCGCCGCGAGGAGAGCGTCACCGCGGCGTTCTACCTTAACGACGGCTCCTTCCTAGCGGCGGTGGACGACACGCCGGTGGCCGAGGTGTTCGGCGACGAGACCGTGCCCGGGGTGGAGACCGTGGAGCAGGCCATCGCCTTCTGCCGGGGACTGGCGGACGGGACGGGAGAGCTGACCGACCGCTTCGCCATATTCGAGGTGTCCGCCGAAGGAGACGGGCGGACGGACGAGTACGGCGGTGAAATCATGAGGCCGCTCAACGTCTACGGATTCGAGAGGGACGGGCGTTGGTGGTCGATGTTTGACTGGAAGGAAGGCGACGGGGAACCGGACTTCTTCTACTCCCGGCCCCGGGTGGAGACGGCGGAGGACGGTACCCGGACAAGGGTGCCCGCCGGATGCTACATCACCCCCTTCATCAAGGCCAACTATCTGCTGCGCCGCGTTCTGGCCCACTTCGGGTACGAGCTTCAGGACAACTTCTTCACCCGAACCGAACCTTTCACCGGCATGGTATTCGTCAACAACTGCCTCGACGCGCTGACGGCGGGCCCCATCCGGTTGGCCGACCTCGTCCCCGATTGCGGCTGCGGCGACCTCCTCAACGTGTTCCGCAAGAAGTTCTGCTGCGAGTTCATCGCCGACGAGGTAAGCCGCACCGTCACCGTACGCCTCTTCAACGAGCTGCTCGACGAGCCTCCGGCGGCCGACCTCACCCCTTACCTCGTGGGGGAGCCGAAGGTGGAGGTGCCCGACGAGTACAAGCGGATTACCCTCGGGTCGGAGGATGTCGCGGACACGGACAGCGGGAAGGACGAGAACCCCTCCATGACCGAGCTGCGGAAGCACCGCGACCTGATGTTCAGCCGGAGAACCGACCAGTATTACTACTCCCGGATAAGGTTTGAGTTCAACGACACCTCGAATATCTACCGGGGATACTCGCAGTCGGTCTCCCTGACGGACGCCGCGTTGGGCTACCGGGAAGGAGGCGACTTGTCCGAGGAGGAGATTACCGTCCCCGACCGGCAGCTCTCCTACAGAACCACTCCCGGCGCGCTCACCGTCGAGGGATTCCGCCTTACCACCGGCGGCATATACATCGGCAAGGGAAAGTACGCCCGCACCTCGCTCGTCAACGCCGAGACGGGAGAGGCGGAGGAGGCGGCCGACGAGGAGCGGGAGGAGTGCCGCCCGATGCTCGCCTTCTCCCTCCGCCGTCAGTCCTACTACTACCCAGACCGGACTTACTCCGCCGGCGAGCTTTCCCTGTCGGGCTACTCCCTCGCCTATACCGGCCCGGACGGAATCTTCGAGCGGTTCTACCGCCGCATGGACGGGCTGCGGCGCAACTCGCTCCTCTCCGTGACGGCCAACCTGCTCCTGCCCGACGGACTGAAGCGCGGCCTCTCGCCCCACAGCCCGGTGTCCCTCCGCGGCCAGACCCTCCTGCCCAACGTGCTGAAGTACGCCGTGGGAGGGAAGGAGGAGCCGGTGGAGTCCACCTTCCTCACCCGCAGGCTGTACGAGCCGCTGAGCCAAGCCGCCCCCGCCCTCGACGGGGCGAAGGAGGAGGACGGCCTCGAATACCGGTGGGTGGGGCAGTGTCAGCGCGTGGAGATAAACGAGGCGGCCTACAACGCCGCGGAACTGAAGGACACGGACACGGTGTACCTCCGGCCCGGCTATCCAGACGGGAAGGACTTCGGCGACCAGTTCAATCCCCTCGTCACCGTGGCGAGGAAAATGTGGGGAAACCAGTATTTCCTCTACCGGATGTACCTGACGTGCGAGAAGAAGGCCTGAAGGGAAAGGGCGTAAAAAAGCCCCGCGACCGGCTCGAGGTCCGCGGGGCGAGCGTCAAAAGGAACAAACCATCAGGCGATGGAAAGCGAGCCGAGTTTCTTGCTGATGTCGTGGATGGCGAAGTTCAGCGTCTCTATTTCCGAGTCCTTCAGGAAATAAACCTTTCCCCGTATGGGATTGCCGTTGACGCGTTGGCTCAGCCATGCGGAGCTTTTTCCGAAATAGTGCTCGGCGATATATTTCAGCGAGACGATTTTCCCGAGCTCCTTTACCTGCCGCTTGATGGCTATCATGCGCTCCAAGCGGGTGTCCAACGCGTGGATTTCCGATTCTATGCGGTCGCCTTCCTCCCGCATATACTGTTCGATAAACGCCTTTTCCTCGGGCGAAGTGTAACGGGCGGCTATCTCCCGCGCCTTGACGATGCTTTCCTCGCCTTGCAGCGCGCTCATTTGTCTTAGTTCTTTCAGCAGTTCTTCCATATCAGTGAATGTTATGCCCCTTCGTCAGCGCGAAGGGGCGTGTTTTTACTCGTTTTCTAACTCTTTTCTTTTCTTAATCAGTACCGATAACTGTTCCAACAGTTCGTCGGTTCGGGATTCCGGGTCTATTCCCAACGCCTCGCATCGTTGTCGGTACTGTTTAATGGCGTATTCAAGCCGGAAAATTTGAAATTTTATTTCCTCAAGCTCGTCTTTTTCTTTTTTCTTTTTCATCGCTTTACTTTTTTATTTTATTGATTCCTTTTGACTCTGCAAATATACATAAAATATTATTTATGCACAATACACATAAACGTTTTTTTATGTTTTTGATAGCATTTTCAGCGATTCCTCTCCTCCCTGACTTTCCACCTTTCCCCCTTTTATCAATCTCTCAACTTGATAATCCCCCAATTCTCCCTTTCCCTTGTCCTTTGCCTCCCGTCGCGCCGGGCCTACCTTCGCCGTAAAAACGAGACAGCATGATTACTATACTTCAACGTCCCGACCCGCTCTCGCTGAGCCAGAACCTCAAGGAGCTCCTCATCGGCACCGACGAGGAGGTCTCCTTCACCCTTCGCCACGGCGAGGAGGAGGTCATCTCTCAAAGCTACGAGCCGGGAACGGACGGCCGGGTGCGGATTGACCTGCGTGACGTGGTGCACGCCCGCCTCGCCTTCCTGCTCAGGGAGGAGACCCTGCCTTACGAGCAGACCGGAATATACGGCGACTTCACCGCCCTCGTCGGCGGGACGGAGGTGACCTTCCGGGCGGTAAGGGCGGGCGTAGACCGTCTGGCCGACACCCCGGTCAACTTCCTGACGCAGAACTGGCTCACGTGGCAGCCCACGGTGAAGCGCGTCACCTACTACTCGCCCGAGTACCTGACCTGTTACGCTCCGGAGGCTTGCGAGGCGAGGCTGAAGGCCGTCTTCCCCGACGGGACGGAGCGCGTCGTCACCCTTCTGGCCCTCGAAGCCGGGAAAGCCTACACGCTGCCCCTGCAATACAGCGTGGTCACGGGGCTGCTCGACGGCCAAAAGCCCGCCTACTACGACGTGTGGACGGAGGACTCCGAGGGGCGAAGGCTGACCTACACGCAGCGGTACGCCGCCTCGGGGACGCGCTCCATGAGCGAGGAGTGGGTGCTGTTCGAGAACTCGCTAGGCGGACTGGACTGCTTCCGGGCTTACGGGGCCTCCAACCTTGAGGCGGAGCACACGCACAACGTGGCCGAGATGGACGACGTGAGCGAGGAGTACCGGGTGGACACCGAGCGCGCCTTCAAGAAAAACACCGGACACTTGGGCCGGGACGAGGCGAGGTGGCTGCTCGACTTCTTCCCCTCGACGCGGAAGTACATCTACGCCGGAAGCTACCTACGCCCCATCGTGGTGACGCGGAGCGACGTGTCCGGAAACCTGCGGGAGCTGCCGGTCAGCTACACCTTCACCTACAAGTACGCCGACTCCCGGCCGCTGCTCAACCTTCCCCGCACGGACGTTCCGGCGGAAATGCTCGACATCGAGATACCCGAATCGGGAAATTTTACTTTACCCCCTCGGCTCGCTGAGGTACAGAGACTGCCTCTGGCCGGGGGGGAACTGTTTCCCGTGCAGAACCCCTACTCCGAGCAATGGGGAACCACCACGGCCGGGGCCATCGCCTCGTTCGTGGGTCGTCTCCTCGCTCAGGAGGCGGGCGAAGGCGGCGGGGTGGGCCACTCGCACGGCAACATCGCCCTGCTGAACTCGCTCTCCCTCGCCCTGAACTACCTCTTCGCGGGCGGAGAGAAGATAAAGGCCGGATACGCCGACGTCGCCGGAGACGTGGAGGGCGACAAGTTCCTGCGCAAAGACCGGGAGGACGGCACGCCTTTCCTGCTCAAGATAGGCCAGTTCGTCGACTCGCTCACGGCGGGCAAGGGCGCGGGCCTTTTCCCCGACGGCCGGATTCAGGCCGACCGCATCGAGGTTCGGGGAGCGTTGGTGGCGTTGGAGCTACTCGTCAACGAGCTGCACGCCCTCGCCGGGGACTACTCCTTCAGCGACGCGGGGCACATCGAGCGGGTGGAGCAGATAGAAGAGAACACCTATAAGCTATATATAAGGAAAGAGACCGACACGGACTTCACCTCATTGGACACGGACGACATCGTGTACTCGATAGTGAACAACCTGAAGGTGGGAGGCACGGACTACTACACCTCGTGGATGAGGGTGCTGAGCAAGAACGTCAACGAGAACTCGCTGACCGTCTCGCTCTACCCCGGCTCGGAGGTTCCCGGAGGAACGAACTACCCTCCCGCCGCCGGATACAACCTGACCCGCCGGGGCAACGCCGTCATCCCCGCCGAGGGGGAGCCCCGGAACGAACGGGCGCGGTCGTGGCTCATATCGTCGAGGGAGGGAAGGATGATGTTCCTTCAGAACGTCTACAAGCCGATACTGGAGGACTACTGCTACGCCCTGACGGTGGGCCGCCTGCCCGACATCAAGGCGTTGGAGAGCCTCCCCGTGACGACGGACGACGTGGGCGTCGTGGCACAGACCATTATCGCCGAGAACCTCTACCAGTTCGACTGGAACGGGGACGTGGTTCCCCGACGGGTGGCCCGGGGAGCGTGGTCACTGGCCACGGCGCAGGGCGACAAGCCCTACCGCAACGTGACCCACGAGGCCGTCCGCCCCACGGGAACCACCTACACGCTGCTCGAACAGCACACGGTGGAGCACTACGGCTGCCTCTGGGGATGCTTGATTGACAAGACCACGGACGAGCCGAAATGGAACTCCCCGGGATGGACGATGCTCGAAGGCGACCCGAACTACGGGCTCGACTTCTCGTCGACTAGCGGGTGGAGCTTCTTCCGGGGAAGGGTGGACACCGAGGTGACGGCCCTCGTCAGCCACGGCAACCGGGACATCACGGACGAGGTGATGGCCGCCGCCGGAACGGAGGTGGAGTGGCTGCGGGACTCGGGCGACCCTCCGGCTGACAACTCGTGGCGGCCCGTTCTGGTGGATAACGCGAAGAACGTCATCCGCCTGACCGCCTCCGACATGCCCGTCGGGTTCGGCTCCACGGTCAGGAAGGTGACGTTCGTCTGCCGGGTCACCGTCCCGGTGGGCGGCGTGGAGAAGACGGTAGAGAACTATATAATATTTAAGTGATATGGGATATATATTGATAGAGAAGAAAAAGGTAAAGCCCAACGGACAGTACAGGAAGACGCTCCCCGACGGGCGGCTCATTCTGCCGGGCTCGGCGTTCAGGACGCTCGGGACGGTATCGGGCATAGACATCGTGGCCACCGCCGCCGAGCTGAAGGCGCTGATAAGGAAACAGGAAGAGGAGGGCGTAACGCCTCCGCCGTCCGGAAAGCTGAACGCATACTTTAAATTGAGAACTTAGTAAATTGAAAATTGAGAGTTGAGAATTAAAAAATAAAGGATGAGAGCCGAAGGGCCATTTCTCAATTTTTAATTTTCAATTCTCAATTTAGGAAATTAACCATTAACCATTTATCAACGTGTTACGAACCAATCCAAAGGAAGCCTCCGTCCACAGCGACCCGCTGTCGTTCGTGGCGGGGATAGAGATTCTCTCGGGCAACGCGGCGCAGACCTTCAACCGCGACATCGGGGAGCACGTCCCCGACCGTCAGCTCGTGCCGCTCGTCCTGATGCCGTCCGTCAGCGTCAGCGACCCGGAAAACCGGATGACGGGAGCCGCCGCCATAGCCACGGCGGAGTGGTACGAGGGAGCGCCGAAGGCCGACAAGACCAACCTCATAGCCGCCGGGACGGACTACGAACTGGGCGACGGCACGGTGGAGGGATTCCCAAAGAACGCCCTCAAGGTCAAGAAGAACGTCGACCCGGACACGCCCGTCGAGCTGTTCTGCCTCTTCACCGTCAACGACGTGAGGACGAACACGCAGGTCAGCTTCGAGCGCAGCGTCCGCCTCTACACGGCCGTCTACGACTCAAGGAACTACTCCGTCAAGCTCGACTGCCCGAAGGGGTGGACGGTGAACCCGCTGGCCGAGACCGCCGACTCCGCCGGGCGGTGGATGCACGCGCTGACGGCCCAACTGTACAGCGGCCCGGAGCCGGTGGCCGACGCGAACGCCGCCTACTGGTGGCAGCTGCTCGACGGCGGGACGTGGCGGGACATCACCGACGACGACCTCGACGTGTGGATTGACGGCCGCTCGGCCGACGGCACGTGGGGCAAGACCCTCCGGTTCGACGCCCGCATGATAGACGGCACGGCCTCCTTCCGCGTCCGGGCGGCCTATTACGAGGACACCCGCCCGTCGGCCCCCCAGTCCGAGGAGCTTCAGGCCGAGACCACCGTGAAGCTTGAGATGCCCCCCTCGCTGACGGCCGACATCCGGCAGACCCGGGGCGTGAAGCTGCGCTCGGGCATGCGCGAGGCCGTGGCCTACGAGTGCCTCTTGGCCTACAACAAGGGCCCGGTGCCCGCCGAGAAGTACTCGCTGTTCCGTATACAGTGGAAGGCCAAGTCCGCCAAGTCAGGCGCCTCCGAGCAGCTCATGGGCGAGGGCCGCACGGTGGAGTTCATCCCCTCGCAGAAGGGATTCGACCCCGCCTACGGCATCTCGGTGCGCGCCGACGTGGCCCTCTACGCCGGGCACGCCCTCGTCATGAGCGGCGACGCGGCGCTGACGGACTCGGAGGGAAACCTCCTCGTCACGCCCACGTTCGAGTAAATTGAGAATTGAAAACATTAAGAAATTAATCATCAATCACTAACCATTAATCAACGTGATAACCGGAACATTCAGTCTTATAGCGATAAAGGACGGCGAGGACGCTACCGTGCGCCACATCGATTGCTCGGTGGCCGCCGTCGCCGTCGACGCGAACAACGTTCAGCGCCAAGCCGCCGTGTTCTCGCTCGTCGAGACCGCCGGAACCGCCTCCAAGCCCTTCCCGGCCCGCCTGCGCCTCACCGTCTTGGCCGGAGAGGTCCCGCTCCATCAGCAGGCCACCGGCAGCGTGACGGAGTACTCCTACACCCTGCCCGCCACCCGGTACGGCACGGCCACCGCCCTCCGCTGCGAGGCCTTCGCCGACGAGGGGCTGACGGAGGAAGCCTGCCCGCCGCTCACCGTGGCCATCGTCCGCGAGAACCCCGTCCCCTTCCCCCGCGGAGAGGAGTGGGCCGCCGACAACGTCTACAAGAACGGCGAGTACCTGATGTCCGGCGGCGTGGTCTACATGTGGCGCAACCCCGTGGCGGGCAACTCCGCCGTCGACCCGAAGACCGACATCGAGCAAAGCCCGGAGGCCACCTCGTGGACGGCCTATCAGGAGTGGCCCCTGCTCGCCACCCAAGTGATGCTAGCGAGGTGGGCCAAGCTCGGAAGCGCCATCTTCTCCGGCGACTACATGTTCTCGCAGCACGGCAGGGACGCGTCCGGAGCGGACACCGACCAGTACACCCTGTTCGACCCGGCGAAGCTCGGGCAGGCCGGATGCCCCTTCACGCCCAACGTCGCGGTGGACTGGCTGCTCGGCAAGCTCATCGGGCTCGACATGGATATCCGTGGAGGGCGGATAGCCAACTTCCGCATTACGGGAGGCAACCTCTCCAACGACGGCGGGGAGGACTGTTGGATATCCATCGACGTGACCGACTCCGACGGAAGCCGCCGCGTCTCCTCGCTCGGCAACAACCTCCCCGCGTCCGTCGGCAGCGTGGCGGGCGGCTTCGAGGCCACCGGCCCCAACGAGAACCACGCCCTGCGCCTCCACGCCTCGGGCAGCTCGCTCGGCCGTAACTTCGCCCTCGACGCGTACGGCGGCTGCAACTGGACAATACCGGCGGGCGACTTCTTCAAGATGCCCGGCTTCCTCTGGGGATGCGTGGTCTACACCACCTCCAACACGTACAGTCTGGAGCAGACGTGGGGCAACGGCCTCTCGCTCGTCGGCGACGGGCTGACGCTCAACTCGGAGCGGGAGTACCACCTCTACCACGACCTCGGGCACAAGGACTACTTCTTCTTCGCCCTGCCCACCGGCCAGAGGGAGAGCGGGGCGTGGGACTCCTGCTCTCCCGGCTACATCTTGAGGGAGCCGGGAGAGCTGTCACTCGTGTTCTGGGACGGCAGTAACAAGGTCTACCCCATGCGCTTTCAGCTCATGGTCGTAGGCAGGCCGAAGGCATAGCTTATAAAAGTATTATATATTAACAAAAACAACCAATTAACAAAATGTTTAACCGGGGCGGAAAACCTTTTAGTTTAAACGCCCGTAAAAAGTAAAGTGTGTATGAAGACGATAGACATACAGTCATGGATGAGTGGCCTGCCCGCAGGCACTCCATATAGGCTACAAGGACTTGATTC
>CASDXF010000059.1 GCA_949285075.1 uncultured Bacteroides sp.
GTATGGCTTCAGGCGGACGAGGTGGACGGAAAAGTCATCTTTCAGGCCGAGAGCGACGCGCTGATAGTATCGGGAATCATTACCTTGCTGATAAAGGTTCTGTCCGGTCGCACTCCCGACGAGATATTGAACGCCGACCTTTATTTTATCGACCGTATCGGATTGAGGGAGCATCTGTCGCCTACCCGCAGCAACGGTTTGCTGTCCATGTTGAAGCAAATGCGCATGTACGCGTTGGCTTTCAAGGCGAAGGACGGGAAAGCGTAGGTTTGTTCCTTCATAAAAGCAAACAGCGGCGAGTAGGCTTTACGCTCACTCGCCGCTGTTTGCTTCAATAAAGCCCCGAAGGTCTTTGTTATTCTTTTAAAGCCTTATCCAATACGGCATGGATTTCGGAAGAGGAGGGCCGCGGAGCGTCTGCGTAAATCAGCTTTCCGGCCTTGTCCACTAAGATGAACCGCGGAATGCCGCTAATCTTGTAAGGCTTAGTCAGCGCCGTTATCGCCTCGTCACCGCCAAACAGTTGTATGCCGGGTAGCTTTTCTGTTGCGAGAAAGTCTTTCCATTTCTGGATATCCTTAGAGCGGTCTACGCTGACTCCCATGAAAACAATGTTTTTGTTGTCTTTATATTCGGCTTCTAATGCCTTCATTGCCGGCATTTCCCGCTTGCACGGGCCGCACCACGTGGCCCAAACGTCTACATAGACCACTTTTCCTACAAAGTCAGAAAGTGCGACCTCCTTGCCGTTGATGTCCTTAAACTTGAAGTCGATTGCCGGTTGACGCTCGCCATCCCTTGCGAACCTGTCGGGCAGGTGACTCCAACGTTCCTTCTGGTCGGCGGTCACGATGAAGTCTCCGTAATTATTCATGTATTCAGCCATTCCCTCTTCTGTCTTGTTGATGCCTCCGAACATCAGCGCCACTTCTCCCTTCAGCGTGTCGTTGACGATGCTTTGAATGCCGTTGTTCTTTAGCAAAACTTCCGCCGGACCACTTTTCTGAAGTTCCTTTATCCTTTCGGGGGTCAGCGTTCCGTCGAAGCGCATCCGCAGCATATAGGCGTTGATTAAGAGTTGTAAGCCGTTGGGATAATCGAGAATAGCGGTGGTTCTACTCAGGGCGGGTATGTCTATTTGCCGATAGTAGTCGATGAAGTCATCGTCTTTAGGATGTACCGAGTGTGGCGAATAGATAAACTGTATGGCGAGGGAAAGCATGTCGAACGTGCGATACTCCTTGAATGAGGTGTCGAATGTGCGGTTGCCTGTGCGCTTAGCCTTGTAGCCCTTCATCGCTTCAGCCTTCTCCTGAAGAAGAGGAAAGAAGTCCGTGTAGATGCTGTTGCCTTTGTGGTATACGGCTTTTTCTTCTAGCGGTAAGGTAAAGTCGTGCCAACGTGCCATTTCCCGATTCTCTTCCGTATTATCGCCGGAAAGAGTGTAACTGCTTTCCGTTACGTTCACGTTCAGCGGGTCTCCCGGCTTCAGGTAGAAGACATACCGATTCATGCTGCCGCGAGCGTCTGAAGAAACCAATGCGTAATACCCCTCTTGCGTAGGCGTAAATGTCATATTGAAGCTTCCGTTTTCTTTTACGGGAGAAGAGGTCACGTCGGTTAGTTTGCCGTCCGCTATCTTGCAAAGTTTAACGGCTTGCGCTTTTCCCCGTTTCCATGTACCGCTGATGGTTGATGTTTGGGCGATAACGTTTCCCGCGCAGATAAGTGCGGGAAGAAATATAAATAGTAATCTTTTTCTCATAATCTCTTCTTTTAGTTTTGAGTGTAAATATAGAAATTTGTAAAGGAGTAATAACTACTTGTTGGAGCCATGTCATTCAGGCTTAAGTAACGGGCGTTAATGGGTTGGGCGAACGGGATGTAAATGTCTGCTCCGCTCGGAGTCACTGTACCCAGTCCCACACTGATATTGGGATAGTCATTATATAAGTCTTCTCCTGCGTAAGAGAGGCTGATGTTGTTGGGAGCCATCAGATTGTTCGCCGCTCTCAGGTAGACACCCGTGACGTTTTGGTATTCACGGCCTAAATCAATGGTGACGCTCGCCACACTAGAGGTGACTAGCTGTGAACCGGAGAACATGCTTTCCCAATTGCCTATCATAAACGAGACGTCGGTTGTCGGTATGGCCGTATAGCCTGACCTGTCTTCTTGGCGTACACCCGGCATGGCTGTCGCATCGTTAGTGAATGATACGTCCGACGCATTGTTCAATATGATATAATAGGAATCTGTTGTTAGTGGTTTTATAGGCTCCTCTCCCGTAGAGGTCACGTCGCTTATGTGTACCACACTCAGGTAATTACCGCTTAGCTCTTCATCTGTTCCTGTATAGTCGAGGTGAACGGTATGTGTGGAGCTTCCCGCTTCCCACGTTACCGTCGAGGGCAGGCTTAACGTGTTATCCGGAAACGCCTTGAAGTTCGTCCCATATAGACCGTTGAACTGATTGGCGAAAGAATTGTCCAACTCCAGTTCTACATTTACGTCATTGGCGGGAGCCGTATATGCGATGAGAGGCAAGTCATATCCGCTGAAGTCCGCGGCGTTCCAAATAAGACCGACATTATTCTCTTCTTCAAAGCCGACGCCGTTTTCTTGCGTCACGTCGAGCGTCAGGTACGATGTCCGGCGATTATAGTCCATTTGCGTATCATATCCCGAGGCGGAAACAATGATGATAGGCATAATGTAGCCGTCGGTGCTGTCGAAGTTGTTTTCGTCTAGCGAACGTAAGAGCGATATGGTCAGCGTGTCCGACTCGGTCTCCCCCTCGGAAATACTCAGTGTTGACTTGTCAAGCGCAATCCATTTGCTCATGATTTTGTGATAGCTTGTTCCATGCTTTGCGTTATAGACGTCGACTAATAGTGTGTCGATGTTTACCTTGACAGATAAATCATTGCCTGCCGGTTCTGTACAGTTGACCACAAGCTTGGCGATTAGCGTATCCATGTTGGACACGGTGCCTTCTACGGTACGGTAAGCGGAAAAAGCGAGTGATGCGTACTGTTCGCTGATGAATACTTTGTTGTTAGCTTCTGCTGGAGTATGCTTTTCGTAGTCGTTAATCTCGTCAGTGCAGGCGGCCAGTGCGGTACATAATATGCCTGCGGCGAAACTCAATGAGCTTATCGTTCTTTTTAGTGCTTCAATTTTCTTTCTCATATCGTGTGTCGATTAAATTCTTACTGATTAAATAAGATGAAGATAGTTTATGGTTTATAATCTAATTCAACGATTCGTCCGAATCCACTCCATGACATCTCAATTTGTTCTCCTGTGTCAGAGTCCACCTCAAAATAGGCTTTTTCCAATCTTCCGGAAGAGATGCTCGGCGCTACGTAGAAGTCAATCCGTCCACCCGTGTCTTTTCCTAATGAAGCGTTGTAGGTTGCGATGGCCAACGATTTGCTTTGTGCGTTTTGCAAACCATTGGTTCCCGGTAACATATAAGTGAATGCGGTAATTTCATTGTACCCTTCAGGTATAACCTCGTCCGTTATTTCTACGGTTTGCGCTTGCTCTCCAGATACGTCGGCGTAGAACACCCTATTGTCTTGCGTCACGTAATATAAATACGCATTATTAGGAGTCGGGGCAGCGACGATGAGTTTGGCGTTATCGATTCCTGTGTTGGCGTTGAATGTACATTGGCGTAGTTTATAGTCTAGATTGATTAATTCGCTTAACGTTCTTCCTCCAGTATATTCGATATAAGAGAAGTTTCCGTCCGCTTTCTTTAGTATGGCGAACCCGGGGCTGTTGCCGTATCCGTTAAAGCGTTCTCCCATATAAATCACTCCTTCGTTTTCATCGTTGAAATTGAATGTTTCACTTGTAGATTCGTCTTCAATGGCCTGAGTGTAATACAGATTGCTTGTCCCAAAGTCATTGGCCGATGTCGGAACCGTTTGATAATAGAAACGATTGTTCTCCATATTATAGTACATTGTTCCTGCCATTACGTTGCTTATGTAAGGTGCGGGGGTGTACCGTTGTTTTCCGTTTGTTGTACTCTCTTCAGTACGAATGGCGTTCATGGGTTCTCCTAAGAAGTGCCATGCGGGCCATGTGTTGTACATATACCAGTTATGGTTGCCGTCTTCTTCCTCTACATAGATGTACACATAGTTTTTAGGAGTACCGTTTACAGAATGATAGCCTACTTTCATTTGCTCTGCGATGATGGGTTTTCCTATCGCCGTAAAGTTGTCGCTCAATGAAGTGTTATCCTGTACTATGTTAGAGATGTCGTATGATGAATCCCACGAAAAGTCTTCTGCTTTTAGACGGGTGGTGTAATGGTCGGTTAGCAAGAAGACGGAGCGGTTTGAGTTGTCCCTATTATACGGGTCGGGCGCTGTAGGATCCGTAAAGATGAGAATGTCGTATGGTGTTACTCCTTCACGTTGTAATGCGGGTGCGGTAGCGTCCAGAATATCCATCCGAAGGTCAAACTGGTTTTGAGAGTTCAGTACGAGCATACTCATATTAAATCCGTTTTCTTTTTCAGAAAGGATGACATATCCCTTACCGAATGCTCCTGCGACATGTATTGTAAAGATAAACCGGTAGGTTATTTCGGTTTCAATGTTCGTTACTTCATAGGCGCAATTGTATGTCGTGTTTGGCGTTCCGATGGGAGCGTCAATCTTGAAGTCCAAGTCTTTTCCTTCTTGTAAAATCTTCCACGTGTTGGTTCCTGTTTCATAGTAATACCATGTGTAGAGAAAATCGTTCGGATTACCGAGTGACGTATTTATTACGGGGGAAATGTTTAATTGTTCCCCTAATTCTACCGTGTAAGAAGTTGAAATACCCGTGACCTCGTTCACGGTATTGAGTTCAATGTAGTCATAATTCCCTTTGTCTTTATTGCAGGCGGCCAAACCGCACAGGCAGGCGAGTAGCCAAAGCAGTTTTATTTTTATAATATGTTTCATCGTTATCATGTCTTTTATTATCGGTAATCGTATTTCATTGTTACTTCTTCTCCGTTTTCGTCCAAGCGAGGTTGGCCGTTATGGTCTGCCTTCCATTTGTCGAGATAATTATTCACTTGTATAATAATACCCCATACGGCCTCTGAAGGAATACGTTTGTCAAGAGTAGTTCTGCCTGACGGGTCATTGTCTTCCGGGTCGATGTTGAAGAAGTCGCGAGTGAATCCGCACGCTTCGCACATTACGACAATCTTTTCGTTACTGTATTCTCCGAAATATGCTTCTAACATCATGGATGACATAGAAGCCGTCCATAGGCTTGGCTTATCTGCGTTGGCTGTGAAGTAAACGTTGTAAATTAGTCCGTTTTTCCCCGAATTGCTTGATACGGTAGAATAATCTGTATGAAAGTTCTCGTTCGATATCAATCGGATACGTGCAAGTCGGGTTTCTGCGTCAATGTTTGTTGTACGGTAAATTTTCATTTTTACCTCGCCATAGATAGAGTTAGCAGGTAAGTTGGCAGATATGATTTCGATGTCTTCACCTTCAATAGCCGTGGATTCATCTTTCATTAGTTCTACATTTACCGTACGGTCAATGTTGGAGATTCTCCCCATTAACTTTATTGGTACAGATATGGTACTGTCGTCCTTTAATGGAATATCATATCCCATATTGATGGTTGTATTGTCTTCGTTTTCCGGGGAAGAGGTCTCATCCGCATACCTGAAATAGATACGGTCTACATCCTCGTATACTGGTATCTCTTCGTGATCACATGAAGAGATATTCGTCGCAATCAGTGGCAGTATATATATCCAAAGTTTTATTGTTTTATTCATAAGGCTGAATTCGTTAATATTGTTAGATGTCGGTTTCAATGTCGGGGAGTTCTACGGTATAGGCGGTTTCCGTATTGACTGATACCCTTCCGGCTCCGTTTCCTTTAAACATCTCAGGACTTTTTTTCCGTTTGTGGTAGAAATAGATTTGTCCTTCTCCGAAGAACTCCTTATAATATTCACTTTCTATATGTTCCTCAAAAGTTGTTTCATTGCTATTTTCGTCCAAAAAATATTCATTCGTATCCGGTATCCCTCTTTGCGTTGAGATTTTATTCAGTAGTTCGGCGGCCGTAATTTTGTCTCCTGCGCTTAGTGCTGCTTCGGCTTGAATGTAATACATTTCCGTAATGCGAATAAGCGGCTGTAAATCTTCGTATGCGCTGGTACTTTCGTCGTAAGGTGAAATGTTGAGCTTACGAGAGATATAAGTGCCGTTAGTGGAATAGGTAGTGGAAGACGTGTTATTGCTTACCGTCCACTGTCTGGAGCGTATGTCTACTATGGCGCTCAAGTTCTCGCCAAATCCGGCATATATGTTGCTTATCAGGTTGTCGCGGTCCATTCCATAAAAGTCTCTTAGACTTGTTGATTCAAAAAAGCTCTCATAATTAGAGCTCATGTCCGGATTATTGATGCCGAATACGATTTCGTGGAAGAAAATGTAGTCTAAATCGGAAATAGCGCTCGTAGGATTGGCCCAACGGAAAGGTTTGCTTTCATCATTGTATTCGCCCACTTGATCTGTCACTGTTTTGGCGGCTATGGCGGCGTTTGTAATGTCTCCCATGTATTGTAATACCCGAGCCTCTAAAGCCTTAACCGCATAATAATTCATACGACGGTTGCGATTCATGTAGAAGTCGGATACGAGTTCCTCGCTAATCACTGCCGGATCGGTCAATATCGGGTCCGATTGTAGTAAGTCTTCCGCTGTACGGATGTCCTCCAATACATTGGCAAAGTAGTCTTCAGCTGTGATGTAAACATCTTCTTCATAGCCGATATGGTTCAAAACGACATCGGTCGATTTGTTGTATGGTAGGATTTTCTCATTTGTTCGTTCTTCGTATCGTGGTCCGAATAGTCGGAAAAGGTCGAAGTGCATATAGGCTCGTAAGCCATACGCTTCTCCTAACATTATGTTCTTGTGTTCTTGCGTAAGAATGGCTTTTGATTCGTCTAAGCATTCGATGAAGTAATTTATGTTAAGTATGCAGTTATATCCTTCCCTCCATATATTGGCGAATATGCTAGTTACCGAACTGTAGCTTGTGTAGTTACCGTTTGCAAGGTAGAATAGGGTAGTCTCCAGATAGTTGCTTGTTGGCTGTGAGGTTGGATATGTGTAGACGTGTCCCATTGCTTCGACGGAGGTTTGAGATAAATTTCCACCATATAGATCTGTGGAAATCAATTGCCGGTAAATGCCGTTTAAGGCACTGTTGATGCCTGATTCGGTTTTATATAAATCTTCTTCCAGTACCCGGTCTTTAGGTTTTACGACCAAAAAGTCGCTACATGAGGTCCAAAGGATTGTCATTGCGATAAGAATATATAGTTTCTTCATATTTACAGTTAATATAATTAAAGTGATACTTAATTAGAAACGTGCGCTTATGCCGAAAGATATGGCTCGTTGAAAAGGATAGTCGGTTCCTCGTTCTTGTTTCATAGAGCTTCAGTCGAAAAAGTCGGTGAGCGAGACGTTGAATTTGAAGTCTTCGAGATAGAGCCTCTTTATCCATTTATCTCTAGAGAAGTCCCAACTGATGCGTGCGCTTTCTCCCCTTAGATAGTTGTCTTTTTGGATAAAGCGGGAGGATATTGGCGTACTGGTGGTCAATGAGATTCCTCGGAAATTAGCTATATCTCCCGGCTGTTGCCATCGATCATACAGGGCTCGCTTGTCTTGATTATAGACAATGTTGTCCGAAGAAATGTTTTCTACCTTCGAGAACAAGGCATTGTTGAAAGCGTAGGAACCCAAGTTATATCTTAGGTTAACGCTTGCCGTTATCTGCTTGTAGGTAAACGAAACTCCGAAAACACCCTTAATCTTTGGATTGCTGTCGGCTATCTTCACCCGATCGTCCGCATTGTAGGTGAATGTGGGTGTCCCGTTCTTGGTGAGGAATACTTCCTTACCTGTGGCAGGGTCAATGCCGAGCGAGCGAACGGCGAACAACGCTGTCGGACTTTCGCCATCTTGATATTGCACTAGCGAGTTGATGTTCTGTGAGGCGCTTACGCTAGAATCGTTTTTATATGCTTCGTTCAGGTTGTTCAGGCCTTCTCCGAACCCTCCGTATTTTGATTTATATGTGTTTCCATTTAAGCGGAAGTTCAGCATGATATGTCGTTTCAAGTCTCGGATAGCGTAGTAACTTATAGAGAATTCCACACCGTTTGTATTCAAGTGTCCCAAATTGACTGAGTAAGAAGGCAAGCCACTGGACGGCTTTTGTTCAATGTCGACAACTAATGGGTTGGTTTTTGTATAGTAGTAGTCTACGTTCAGCAAGAGACGGTTTTGCAAAAACATTAGGTCGATACCGACGGATGTCTTTTTCACCACTTGCCATCTGAGATTAGGGTTAGCGTAGCCTGAGAGATAAGCTGCGGAACCGAATATGTCACTTCCGGGATAATAGCTGTAAACGTTACTTGTCAGGCTGTTCACGTTTTGATTGCCGTTACTTCCATAAGATCCTCTTAGTTTAAGTTCCTGCATCCAGTCCCAGTCTTCTGCGAATGCTTCCTTGTTGATGTTCCATCCTGCGCCCACTGACCAGAAAGTCTGAAACTTCTGATTCCGTCCGAACGCCGTAGAACCGTCGCTGGAAATGCTCGCATCTAACAGATAGCGATACTTATAATTATAGTTCAGCGCTCCTAAGAAACTGCCCCCCCGGCTAATGTCTTCGCTATATCCCGGAGTGGAATCCTCCAGATAGGAATAGGCGAAAGAGGGAATAGCTCCGACTCCCTTAGGAAATCCGGTCGCTACGAACGATTTGCTGTTGGAAGAAGTCGACTCGATTTCGGCGCGTACGTTTGCCGTCAGATTGTGTCCGTTCAAGAAAGCGAGCGCATAGCTTACGCCCGTATTCATTACGTAACGTCAACTTCTACTGTTGCTTGACGTATATTGCCCTTGTTGGGTGTAGTCTACTGAAGCGTATTGAGTATGGCTTGGGTCGATGAAACTCATATTGTCAGAAGTCGAGCTGTTCAAGCTTAGCGAGGCTGTCCAACGTAGGTTTTCGAGAATATACCAGTCGAAATTCAAATTATTGGTAATGGAAACGTTCTGTTGATTGTCCTCTGAGTCCAACAGGGCGTTGTATAACGGATTGCTTGCGACTACCGCGCTGTAATATTCTGCCCGTTTATAGCTATCCAAGTCTGGAGACACCGTACCGTCCGCATTCCTCATCGGATAATAAGGGTTGGCGTTGACGAAGTTAGAGAAAGAGCCCCAAGCTCCATTCCCTCCGTTAGTGATACTGATGCTCAGGTTATTTGATATGTTCAGCTTATTTTTCCTGTATGTCAGTCGCATATTACCTCCGAACGTTTCACGGTCGGAGTCTTTCATTACTCCCTGCGTGTCCTTATACATAGCTCCTACTTGATAGAGAAATCCTTCTCCTCCGCCGGAGATGTTTAGTGAGTGCGACTGTGTAATCGCCGTCCGGATGGGAACCTTTAGCCAGTACGTGTCTACGCCTTTTTGTACGTTTGTCAGGTGTGAGTAATACGACTCGATGTTATCCTTGTTTCCGGCCCAGTCGTCTAGATTTCCGTAGCGGCCTGCCAAGACCTCGTATTGCAGCTTTTCCGCGGCGTTCATCATGTTATATCCGCTTAGATCCGCCCATGCCACTTGAGCGTCTCCACTGTAGTTAATCATCACGTCACCCTCTTTGGGCTTGATGGTTTCGATGACTACTACACCGTTGGCTCCTTTGGAACCATAGATTGCCGTAGAAGCGGCGTCTTTCAACAGAGTGATGGACTCGATACGGTTTATGTCGAGGTCGTTGACCTCTTGCAGGGTGGTCTCGAATCCGTCTAGAATGAATAGCGGCTCGTTAGGATTTGTGGTCGTGTCGTCGTAGATTCCAGAAATGGTCATGGTAGTTCCTCCTCGCATGGTAACTCTGGCCATTGTATTTGGGTCAGACCCCATTTCCGTATTGTCAGCTATATTGAATGACGGGTCCAATGTCTTCAGGCTTTGCAATACGTTGAGATTACCTACCGATTTTAATTCTTCTTGATTTACCGTACGGTACGAACCTGTAAAGCCCATCTTGTTACGCTGAATGATACCGGCCTGCACTACAACTTCGTCCAATGTTTCAGAGTTGGCGCTCATGACGATTGACATTTGTGGTGCAGGTTTTACGGAGGCGGGATTCAATCCGATAAAAGACACCTGTATCTGGGCGTCTTGGGGCACGTTACTCAGCTGAAAATTTCCTTCTACGTCCGTTATGGTTCGGTTGTTGGTGCCTTTTACCGTTACCGTAGCTCCGATTACGGGAAGTCCGTCTTCTTCGGAAGTCACCTTCCCTTTTACGGCGGGGATAGATTGCTTGGCGGTTACTTTCGTGATATTCACGAATTTCCCATCGATGTGGTATTCTAGCGGATGTTTGCCGATGATGACTTGGATGGCCTTGTCGATAGAAGCGTTTCGGACCTTTCCTGTTGACGTGTAGGAGTTGATTTCGTCATAAATGAAAAGCACCTTGTAGCCCGATAGCTTCTCTAGTCGTTTGAAGATGGAAGGCAATCCTTCATTTTTAAATTCCATTGTGATTCGTTTCGCTTGTTCTTGTTGCGCCTTTGCGGGTGGCAAGCAACACAGCAGAAAGAACATGGGCAAAACAAGAAATTTTTGTGCCTGAATTCTTTTCATAAATGTTCGTGTTTAAAACTATGTTTTCAATTCTCTGTGAACATATACGAACTACTCAAAAAAAAGTTACCCTTAAAATGATATTTTTATTCTTTTCCTTTGTTTTTAGGGATATTGTAAGAAGGAATTTGCTTTTTATTTTAGATTGTCATGCGTTCAACTTGCAATGTGAAAGCCGTTAAGACTTCACGATGACGGAAAGTGACTTTTACAAATGAACCCTTGTTGCCGGGTTAGAAAGACATTTTGTCAAATAAGGAAGCGCCGTTGCGAAATTGGCGGCGCGGGGAAGGCGTCGCAGACTATTCGATGATGAGCTTATCCGGTTCTAAGTGGCAGTGGATTCTTCCTGTGCGGTTTAGTAATTCGACAAGCTTAGTGAGTTTTTTTCTCCGTTCGGCGGAGAAGTGCATGCGGAGGCTCATGATATCTCTGTTCCGAAACTCGATGTCTATATTATACCATCGTCCAATCTCTTCCATCATGTCGGCCAGTGTGATATCGTCGAAATAGAAGAATCCTTCTTTCCAGTATAGGAGCGGTTCTATGTCGACCTCTTTGATGTCGAACTGATGGTTGGCGGTGAGGCGGGCTCTTTGTTCCGGACGTATTTCTGCGGTTTGGGTCTCGTCACTGTCGCTGACTAAGACTTTTCCCGAGATTAGTGTGACATCGGTTTCCTCCGGAGAGTAGCTTCGTACGTTGAACTCGGTTCCTAATACGCGTACTTGCATGTTTCCGCTTTTCACGACAAAAGGGCGTGCGCTGTCTTTGGCGACCTTAAAGTAGGCTTCTCCTTCTAGCGAGACCACCCGCTCTTTGCCCGTAAACGCCGTGGGGTATGTCAGTCGACTGTCGGCATTCAGTATCGCTTCCGTTCCGTCGGAGAGAGTCACTTTAAAGATTTCTCCCCGAGGAATGCTTAGCTTGTGGATTTGTATTGTCTTGTCGCTATCAGTTCTGGTTCGGTTGAAGTAATCTATTTCTTTCGGGGAAGTCGCCTTGACGACGGAAGGCGGCAACTCTCGGCTTACTTCGTTTAGCGTGAGGAGCGCTTTCTTTTTTTTATCGCTCACTTGCAGGGTCACCCGCTGTTCGCTGTTGTCTTTGCGGAAAGAGTAGACGCTTTCGGGAAGCGGCGGATGGACGATTTGCGTTGTCGGCCGGAGGATGAGGAAAAAAATGATGGCCGCCGCTATGCCGGAGAGGCCGATAGCTAAGATTCGCGTTGCTTTCTTTTTGTAGCTGTTGTGGCGGTTCTCGTGGAATTTGGCTAGCTCCTTGTCCGTGTCGATGCCAAATGGGTTCTTTTCTGTCAGCATTGCTATGGTCAAGTCAGCGATGTCTCGGCACGAACGCGTCGCCTCTTCGTCATCCTTCAGATGCTTTAGCTGTTCGGGAGAGGCTTGCGAGAGGTCCTCCATCGCCTGTAGAATTTCCTTTTCTTTGCTTGTTAAAGGTAAGTCTTGCTTTTTCATTCCATTTCTGTTGTAAAGTAAATACGGTTTAAGGCTCGTTTCGGTTACCCTTTTCCCCTAATTCTTTTCGCAGGATGCGCAGGGCTTTCACGATGTTCTTGTGGATGGCGGCTACGCTGACGTTCAGTTCCTCCGCCACTTCCTTGTACTTTTTATTATCCACATAGCACGCCTCAAGGATGTGGGCGTTGTATGGCGTGAGCTTTTGCATGGCCTTTTTTAGGCGCAAGACGCGCTCGTCAGCCTGAAGATAGCCGTTTTCTGTCGTTGGGTCCGTTAGATGTGAGACAAATTCGATGTATTCTTCATGAACGGTCATCTTGCGCAGATAGTCGATGCTGCGCGTGCGGACGATAGATTGGACGTAACTTTTCGCCGTAGATTTTTCTATCTTGTCATAATTGCGCCATAGATATTCGAAAGCGTCGCTTACTATATCCTTACACGCTTCGATGTCGTTGATAAGATAGTAGGCAGAGTATACGAGCGGTGTATACCATTCTTTAAACATTTGGTCGAAAGCGGCTCTATCCTTCATCTATACATAACGATTATGCTTTATTTGCGGACAAATATACGCTAAAATGAGGAAATAATTGACACATGGATACTGTTTTGTTGTATTTGCTGATAACTTGATTGATTTTCCCTACGAATTTTGTCCGGATATCCGTACGCTTTGCGTTTTTTTCGAGACATGTATCTGTTCAGTTGGGAGTGTGAGAAGAAGGAGAAGGGGTAGGGCGCTTATCTTAAAAAAAGACCATTCCTGAAAAATAGGACATCCTGATGGCTCAGAAACGCGATAAATCCGACCGGGGTACGGCCCGGACGGAAAGAACGCGTTCTAGAGGCGTTAGGAGAATTCAAATAGTTTGCGGAATTGGCACATATGTCCTTTCCTGTCATTATATCTACGGATAGGCTGTCTTTTTGTCGCATTTATGTCCGGCATGGCGTGGTATTGACACATTAAATCCGAACTAAAAAAATCTCCAGTTAGCGATGAAAAAGCGTCAAAAGCCTCCCGAAAACTCAGGAAACGGCGAAAGCCCTTTCCTGCGGCCGGAAAAGCGCATACGGACCGCATAAATATGCAATATTCAGCTAAAAACTGCATATTTATGCGCTTTTTTGCATGTGCCGCATGAAAAACGGAGGGTTTTGGTCCGCGTAATCAAAAGGAGAAATCTTAAAAATAGAACATTTTGGCTTCTGATTCTTTTCGCTAGAAAATGCTTGGGTATCTTTTCTGATTGTGACGGTTAATCGGACTTGCGGTTCATTAGTAGAATCGTCGTAAGCAGTAAGGTTAAGGACAAGACTACCGTGGTGAGGTAAGCCGCTCCGCTGATAAGTTCGTCCATGTATTTCGCCTCGGGGAACTTCGACGTGAGGTATAGGGAGAGGGAGTTGTTCACGATGTGCATCAGTATACACGGAATCAGGCTCTTCGTCTTGTAGTAGCTCCATGCCAACAGTATTCCTACAAGGAACGCCGGAAGCATCTGCGCGGGATTGAGATGGAATATTCCGAATAGAAGAGCCGAAAGCAGTATCGCTTTGGTCGGGCTATAATGCGCTAACAGCGTCTTTGTGATGGCTCCGCGGAAGAGCAGCTCCTCGAATATCGGGCCGACGAGCGTGATGGCGAGTATGCCTCCCCAACCGGACTGCAAAATGTCGAACGACTGTTCCATGATGTCCGGTATCCATTTCAGTTGGTCCGTAATGGCGGACACGACTATTGCGGCGGAAAGGACGGCTACGACGCAGAGCAGCAGATAAGGGGCGGATACGTGACTCCACGTTTCCCGCAGCTTGCTGATGTATCCCGTCTTCCACAGGTAGATTGTCATGAGAATCTGTCCCGTCAGTTGGGCCGGAATCATGATGGCTTCGACTAGTCCCGCTTGGTCTACCGTCCCTGCGGTCAGGAGTTGGTAGAGCGCGCACGGCATCGCTATCAGCAGGGGAGCGATGATTTGGGCGATAAGGAGGTCTATCAGCAAAAGTTTGATGACTGTTTTCATTGATGCGCTTAAGTTGTGTGGTTTCTTACCGTTTCGTCTCTTAATATGCTTTCCGCTTCCTCCGCGTCTTTCCGCAGCTCTTCGGTTAGGGCTTGCAGGCTGTCGAACTTTTTTTCCGGCCGAATCCATCGGACGAAAGTAAGCCGTAAGGACTGGCCGTATATGTTTTCGTGGAAGTGAAGGATATGCGTCTCTATGGTACGCTCGGTTCCGTTGTCGAGAGTTGGCCGTTGTCCGATGTTCAGCATTCCCATGTATCTTTTCTCGTTTACGGTGGCCCATACGGCGTAGACCCCGTCGGCGGGAATCAACTTGTCCGGGTCGTCCACGCGTAGGTTGGCTGTCGGAAATCCGATTTGCCGCCCGATTTGGTGTCCTCCCGTTATTGTACCGTCCAGAAAGTAGGAGTAGCCTAAACAATGATTGGCTTCGCTCACTTTGCTTTGCTGCAACAGCCGACGTATGAGCGAGGAGCTTATCGGCTTTCCCCCGGCGGCGGATTCGGGAAGGCTTTCCGTGAAGGCTTTGGCTTGCATGACCTCTATTCCGAGCGTGCGGCCATAGCGCGCGTAGTCGTCGAAACCTTCGCTACGGTTATGCCCGAAGCGGTGGTCATACCCGATAATCAGGTACTCTACGTGGAAACGCTTCTTGAGTATTCGTTCCATGAACTCAGCCGCGCTCAGGCGTGAAAACTCCGGCGTGAAGTCTATCGTTAGGCAATAGTCTACTTCCGTTTGGCTAAGCAATTCGATTTTCTCGTCGAATGTGGTCAGTAGTTCCGGGCTATAATCTGCGTGCATCACCTTGCGTGGATGGACGGGGAAAGTAATCAGTGCGGAACGCATCCCTTTGGCGGCGGCCGTTTCCTTGACCTGCTGAATCAGGTAGCGATGTCCTTTGTGCACGCCATCGAAAAAGCCGATAGTCGCTACGCAAGGCTCGGTAAAGGTGGCCGATGTCTCGTGAATCACTCTCATGCTTCTCTTTTACCTTCCTCCGTTCTTCGCTCTTTCCGAGTCGAACAGATGGCTCCAGTCTTCCCGGGCTTTGGGCGTGTAGGTCGATATGCCTAAGGCCTGAGCCGCCTCGCAGTTCTCTTCGGAATCGTCGATGAAGAACGTCTCTTCCGCAGCGATACCCGCGTCGTCAAGCACCGCCTTAAATATGTCTGGATTTGGTTTAAGCCTCTTCATTTTAAACGAGAGGTAGACTTTGTCGAAATAGTCTTCCACGCCAAATGAGCGGAAGGGAAAGGTGTTGCGCACGGACCACTCCCAATGAATTTCGTTCGTGTTGCTGAGCAGATAAACTGCGTACTCCTTGCGGAGTCGCAGTAAAAGCTCAAGCTTATATGTCGGAATACCGACAAGGAAACTGTTCCATGCTTCGTCTATTTGTTTGTCGTTGACGGGGCAGCCTATGGTCTCGCGTATCTTGTCGCGAAACTCGGCGGAAGAGATGACTCCCATCTCATGAAGCTTGAAGAATCCTTCCTGATGATACACGTTGAGTTGTTCATCTATTTGCGCACAGCCCAGTTTCTTAAAATTGTCGATACACCGTTGACGGTCAAGGTCAATCAGTACTCCTCCGAAGTCGATGAGAAGATTCTTGAATCCTTTTCCTTTCATTTCTTGGTAGTAAGTCGTTGGACAAGACGTATCAGTTCGCCCACCCACAATACGAGCGAGGAGCTTCCGATGATGCAAAGCCAAGTTTGCCAATCGAGCGGAGTCGTGCGGAATACGGCACCTCCGAACTGTACGATGAGGAACTGGCCCACCAGAATAGCCAATACGATAAACTCCATGCCGTACGATTTGGTCAGCCCCTTGAACGCCGAGTTGTTCGTTCCGAAAACCCTTGCGTTGAAAAGGTTCCAGAATTGCAGCATGACGAAGAACGTGAAGAATATCGTAAGGTTACGCACGTCCATGCCTTGCTGCGTATGCTCGAAGTAGTAAATCATGCCGAGCAGAATGACGAGGAACACGCTTCCCACGCCTATGATGTTATACTTCATTGCCTTAGAAATGATAAAGTCTGTACTGCGGCGAGGCTTGTCGTTCATCACGCTTTCGCTAGGCGGGATGGAGGCCAACGCTAACGCGGCGAAGGTATCCATAATCAGGTTTACCCACAGCATCTGGGTGACGGTCAGCGGAAGCTCCGTGCCGATGATGGAACCGAGGAGCACGATAAGCATCGCCACGAAGTTGATGGTCAACTGGAATACGATGAACCGCTGAATGTTCTTATAGAGCGAACGTCCCCACATTACGGCCGTTCCGATGCTGTTGAACGAGTCGTCGAGCAGCGTGATATCACTAGCTTCTTTGGCTACGGAGGTACCCGTACCCATCGACAGGCCCACTTGCGCATGGTTCAGCGCGGGAGCGTCGTTCGTTCCGTCTCCGGTGACGGCTACTACTGCGCCCTTCTGTTGCAGAAGCTGTACCAAGCGTTGCTTGTCCGTCGGACGGGCGCGCGACATGATTTTGAGGTCCATTACCCGCTCTAACGCCTCCTCGTCGCTCAGGTTGGCGAACTCCACGCCGGTGATTCTGTTGCGCTCCGTATCTTTCTCGGGGTTCCACAAGCCTATCTGCCGGGCTATCTCGGTAGCGGTTCCCGGAGTGTCTCCCGTCACGATTTTGATTCCGATACCCGCTGACAGACATTTGTTTACGGCGGCGGGCACGTCCGGACGGATAGGGTCAGAGATGGCGACTATACCTAAGAAGTAAAGGTCGTTGGCCGAGACAAGCGCCGTGCAGTCGTTCGGCTCGTTCTCGTCTACTATCTTGAAGGCGAGTCCCAACGTACGCATCGCCATATTCTGATAGCCCAGTAATTGAGCTTCTATCGTCGAGCGATATTCCACTGTATCTATTCTCCGTCCTTCCAGAACGACTTCCTTGCATTTGCCAAGTACAATTTCGGGCGCGCCCTTGACGTAGAGTACTTTCTTTCCTATGAGCGGAGACTCGACGAGGGTAGCCATGAACTTACGTTCGGTGGAGAATGTCAGTTGGTCGACAATCGGCGCGCTCTCCCGCAACTTGAGGTAGTCGCGCCCTTGCCCGTTCAGCCATAGCAACAGGGCCACCTCGGTGGGGTTTCCCACTCCTTTGGGCTTTTCGCCCTTCGCGGCCTCTTCGAGGAAGGCGGTCGAGTTGACGCTGATGCCTTCGGCGATGAGCCCGCTTATGTCGTCGTCGGCGAGCCGCTTGTTATCTTTAAGCCCGTAGAAGTTGGGCTCGTATACCTGCATCTGGTTTTGGGTCAGCGTTCCGGTCTTGTCCGTACAGATTACCGTGATGGCTCCCATCGTCTCGCAGGCGTGCATCTTTCGCACCAGATTGTTGGTGGAGAGCATACGCCGCATATTCAGCGCGAGACTCAGCGTCACGCTCATCGGCAGTCCTTCGGGGACGGCTACGACGATTAGCGTTACCGCCATCATGAAATATTTCAGCGTGCTTTCCAAGACGGGCAACCAATCTTCCCATCCGTTCAGCGAGCTGAAGTCGTAGTGTAGCAACACGTCTTTTATAAAGAAGATGGCGAACGCTAGCCCCGCGATGGTAAATCCGATTTTCCCTATCAGGTTGGCCAGTTTGGTTAGCTGAATATTGAGCGGGGTCGGTTCGAGGCTTTGTTCCGTGCTTTGGCGGGCCACCTTGCCGATTTCTGTCGCGTCGCCCACGTGGAGCACGCGCATCGTTCCGTGTCCGTCCACCACAGTTGTTCCGCGCATCACCATGTTGGAGGCGTAGGTGGCCTCCTCGTCGAAGTCGGCCTCTACCGTGGTCTTGTTGACTACGGGCTCTCCCGTCAGGTTCGATTCATTGATTTGCAGCGACACGGCCTCTAGCAGTTCTCCGTCGGCGGGAATCTCTTCTCCTGTTTCCAGAATGACGATGTCTCCCACTACAATGTCCTTTCTCGGAACTTCCTGTACTCGTCCGTTGCGTATTACTTTAATTAGCGTCTCTTCGTTGACGGTATTCAGCAAGTCGAATTTCTTGTTGGCGTCATATTCAAAGAAGAATCCGATTCCCGTGGCCAACAAGATAGCCGCGATAATTCCGATTGTTTCGGCGTACTCGTTTTCGATGATGGATATGATTAGCGAGAAAAACGCCGCTACTAACAGTACCCTTACTACGGGATCTTCGAACTTTTCAAGATAAAGTTTAAAAAGAGAAGGACGTTTAGGAGGTGTCAACAGGTTTATTCCATTCTTCTCTCTACTTTCGAGCACTTCCTTGTCGGTAAGTCCCAAGTGGTAGAAATCATTTTTTTGTGCGTTCATTACGACGTTACATGTTTAGTTAGTGTCGCGAAAATACAATATAAAGCTATGTGTAAATCTTTTGTTAGCGTTTTTTATGAATGTTAGATTCGCCCTTCGCCCTTTTAAAAGAAGCCGTTGGCAGATGGCTCTCCCGCATCTGTCGCTTCATGTATTATCCACGGATTAAAAATAGACCATTCTGAAAAATAGCACATCTTGATGCCTTTATATCGCGATAATTCGGAACGTAAGTTGGCCCGGACGAAACGAAGGCCGTTTTAAGAGGATTGGGAAAATTCAGTTTGATTCCACATGCGCTTTCTCGCTTGCTTTTTGTTTGTGTATACGCTTTAAACGAAACATTTGGATGCTATGAATAGAGATTGTGCGTCGGATAGATATTTGAAATAGCTTCGAAAAAGGAAGCGAAATAGAAAAAGAAACGAGAGGAAAAAAGCCTCGAATTGTCTGGAAGGCGGAATTCCTTCGAGCCGTAGCCCTATTTCACGCGAGCGGTGGGGCTGCGCCCCGCGAGCGGAAGTGCGGCGGCTTTTGAGAAATGGGGCTATTTCATGCGGGCGAAAATCCTTTCCCGTTTTTTTTACGGCGTTTTGCAAGGAAATTTATACGGTCTTGCGTGCTGAGATAGGGCTATTTTACGTTTCTTTATGCCGCGTTTTCGTTAGAAGCGGAATTTTCGTGGCGACTATTTTGAGGGCGAATCTTAAAAATAGACCATTTTTTTCGAGAAGCCCGAACAAATTTCACTCTCTTGCGTTTTTATGGCAGAGTATTAATTAAAACAGATGAATATGGAAAAGTATATTTGTACAGTGTGTGGATATGTGTATGACCCCGTAAAGGGAGATCCGGATAGCGGAATCGACCCGGGGACACCGTTTGAGTCAATTCCTGACGATTGGGTGTGCCCTCTTTGTGGGGTAGGGAAAGAAGATTTCGAGCTATATGAGGGATAATTAAAACGATTGCTTTTTTAGGTGAGACGCGAAAGAACGGATGTCTGTATGGCAAAAAAACGGCTTTCGCGCCTTTTTTTGCCTTTCTTTTCCCGATAGTGTCAAAAATGCAACTCTTTATGTCAATAATTATAGTCCTTTATTTTATGAAAACACCTTTATTTGCACAAATTGCAACTATGAATACTAAAAAATAAAGAGAAACGATGAAGCGATTGACATTATCGGCGGGACTGCTGTTGGCGGCTATGCAGGCGGCGCTGTCCCAAGAACCGGAAACGTGCAGGCCCGTAAATTTGACCTGCGACTATTTAGTGGCTCCGTTGGGAGTAGACAATCCCGCTCCCCGATTGTCGTGGAGATTGGAAGATAAGCGGCAAGGGGCACGGCAGACCGCTTACCAGATTATTGTAGGAGAAGACTCTCTGTCAGTCGTGCGGGAAAAGGGAGACGTGTGGGACTCGGGAAAGAAGGAGTCTGACCAAATGCTCATTACCTACGGCGGACAAAAGCTGCGGCCCTTTACCAAGTATTATTGGAAGGTCAGTGTGTGGGATAAGGACAGGGTGGCCTCCTCTTCCGAGGTCAGTAGTTTCGAGACCGGCATGATGGGCATGGGAAACTGGCAAGGCGCATGGATTAGCGACGGCAAGGACATCAACTACAAGCCCGCCCCTTACTTCCGCAAGGTGTTCGAGGCGAAGAAGAAGATACGCTCGGCGAGGGCCTATATCGCCGTGGCCGGACTGTACGAGCTGTACATCAACGGCCAGAAGATAGGCAACCATCGCTTGGACCCCTTGTATACCCGCTTCGACCGGCGTAACTTTTATGTCACCTACGACGTGACCCCGCAGCTGCGTGAGGGGCGTAACGCGATAGGCGTGCTGTTGGGCAACGGATGGTACAACCACCAGTCGATGGCCGTGTGGGATTTCCACCGGGCTCCGTGGCGCAACCGTCCGGCCTTCTGCATGGACTTGCGCGTTACCTACGAGGACGGGTCGGTAGAGGTGATTCCGACGGAAAGAGACTGGAAAAGCTCTTCCGGAGCGCTGACGTTCAACAGCATCTATACCGCCGAGCACTATGACGCTCGGTTGGAACAGAAGGGATGGAGCACGCCGGACTTCGACGACTCGAAGTGGGGCGGGGTAGGCTACCGGGCCGTGCCCTCGCAGAACGTCGTGTCGCAGCAGGTGCAGCCCATACGGGCCGTGGACACCATTCCGGCGAAGACGCTCAAGCAGATAGACGACACGACCTACGTGTTCGACTTCGGGCAGAACATGGCGGGCGTGACCCGCATCAAAGTGTCCGGCGAGTCGGGCACGGTGGTGCGCCTCAAGCACGGCGAGCGGCTATACGATAACGGCCGGGTGAATATGTCGAACATCGACGTGTATCACCGTCCGGTAGACGCTTCCGACCCCTTCCAGACGGACATTCTCATCCTGAGCGGAACGGGTGAGGACGACTTCTGCGCCCGCTTCAACTATAAGGGATTCCGCTACGTGGAGGTGACGAGCAGCAAGCCGATTCAGTTGGACGAGAAGAGCCTGATGGCCTATTTCGTACACAGCGACGTGCCTCAGAAGGGAAAGCTCGCTACCTCGAATCCGCTTATCGACCGTCTGTGGTGGGCGACGAACAACGCCTATCTCTCCAACCTCATGGGCTATCCCACCGACTGTCCGCAGCGGGAGAAGAACGGATGGACGGGCGACGGCCACTTCGCCATAGAGACCGCACTGTACAATTATGACGGAATTACCGTCTACGAGAAGTGGCTCGCCGACCACCGTGACGAGCAGCAGCCCAACGGCGTGCTGCCGGACATCATCCCGACCGGAGGATGGGGTTACGGCACGGACAACGGGTTGGACTGGACCAGTACCATCGCCATCATTCCGTGGAACCTCTATATGTTCTACGGCGACAGTAAGCCGTTGGCCGACTGCTACGAGAACATCAAGCGGTATGTGGACTATGTAGACCGCACCAGTCCCGACGGACTGACCTCGTGGGGCCGGGGCGACTGGGTGCCCGTGAAGTCGCACTCGACGAAGGAGCTGACCTCGTCCGTCTATTTCTACGTGGACACGAAGATTCTGGCTAATGCGGCGAAGCTGTTCGGCAAGCGGGAGGACTACGAGCACTATTCCGCCCTTGCCGAGAAGATAAGGAAGGCGGTGAACGACAAGTTCCTCAACCGCGAGACGGGCGTTTACGCTAGCGGCGTGCAGACGGAGCAGAGCGTGCCGCTGTTCTGGGGTGTCGTGCCCGAGGACATGAGGCGCAAGGTGGCCCGCAACTTGGCGAAGCAGGTAGAGGCGGCCGATTTCCATCTCGACGTGGGCGTGTTGGGAGCGAAAGCCATATTGAACGCCCTGAGCGAGAACGGGGAAGCCGAGACCGCCTATAAACTGGCCGTGCAGGACACCTACCCGTCATGGGGCAACTGGGTGGTCAACGGGGCCACCACGCTGCTTGAGAACTGGGACCTGAACGCCACCCGCGATATTTCGGACAACCACATGATGTTTGGCGAGATAGGGGGATGGTTCTTCAAGGGACTGGGCGGCATCTTCCCCGATCCGGAATACCCCGGCTTCAAGCATATCCTGCTCCGCCCCAACTTCCCTTCCGGGTTAGACCGTTTCGAGGCTACCTATCAGTCGCCCTACGGAGAGATACGCTCGGCGTGGGAGCGCAAGGGAAAGCGGATTGTCTGCCGCGTGACCGTTCCGGCCAACAGTTCCGCGACGTTCTATGCGCCGGATAACGTGAAGGGCGAGCGGGTGATTCATCTGGAAGCGGGAGAGCACGTGTTGGAGTTCACGCTGTAAGGTACTATAATAGGAAAGATAATGAAAAGATTCCTTATTCTTATATTGTTAATGGGTGCGGGTTGGGCCGTGGCCGCCGCGCAGCCTAAGCCGTCGGAACGCGCGACGGACAAGAACGGGATGATTCGTCACCCGTGGTTTGGAGCGAGGGTGGGGTATATCGGCGATTCGATTACCGACCCCAATTGTTACACCGACATCAGAAGATACTGGTCGTTCTTGGAGGAGTGGCTAGGCACGACCTCCTTCGTCTGCGCCGTCAACGGCAGGCAGTGGAACGACGTTCCCCGTCAGGCTGAGCAGCTGAAGAAGGAGCACGGAGAGGAGGTAGACGCTATCTTGGTGTTCATGGGAACGAATGACTACAACGTCGGCCTCCCCGTCGGAGAGTGGTTCACGGAAGCGCCTGAGCAGGTGATGGGGCCTCACAAGCAGATGATGGCCCGTGTCAGGCGGAGGCTCGTGATGAACCAGAGCACTTACAAGGGAAGCATCAACGTGGGCATGAGCAAGCTCAAGCAGCTCTTTCCGGATAAGCAGATTGTGCTGCTCACCCCGATACACCGCGCCTACGCCACTTTCAGCGAAGATAACGTGCAGCCCGACGAGAGCTATCAGAATAGCTGCGGAGAGTACATCGACGCTTACGTGCAGGCGGTGAAAGAGGCGGGAAGCGTCTGGGGCGTTCCGGTGATTGACCTCAACGCGTGCAGCGGACTGAACCCGATGGTCGACGAGCAGCTGATTTATTTCCGCGATAAGGACACCGACCGGTTGCATCCCGGTACGTTGGGGCAGGAGCGCATGGCGCGGACGCTGCTCTATCAGCTCTTGGCGATTCCGGCCGCCTTTTAGCGGCTGTACGAGAGCGATTTTATACCGTTGATAAAGAACGTGAGGCCGTATCGAATTGTCGATGCGGCCTCTTTTCGTCCGTCAGAGTTTCATCAGTCCGCCTGCTTAGGGGTAAACAGGCGGTCTGCTTAGCTCTAAACAGACACTCTGCTCAACTCTAATCAGACACTCTGCTCAACCCTAATCAGACACTCTTGCTCAACCCTAATCAGACACTCTGCTCAGCCCTAAGCAGGCGGTCTGCTTAGCTCTAAACAGACACTCTGCTCAACTCTAATCAGACACTCTGCTCAACCCTAATCAGACACTCTGCTCAGCCCTAAACAGACACTCTGCTCAACTCTAATCAGACACTCTGCTCAACCCTAATCAGACACTCTGCTCAGCCCTAAGCAGGCGGTCTGCTTGAGCTGGTCATTTGTGGGAATCTGAATGATGGACCTCGGAAGGAGACTACGATTGACCGCACGTGGCACACGGTAGCGCTTGCGGGAGTGGTAAAGAAAATGGGATGATTTAACCCAAATCGGTCGTTGTAAATCCGCTTGGCGGGAATAAATACATGGCTACATTGCCTAATACGAAAATGCCTTATTATCAATGATTTATTTTCTATCCGAGAAGCAGCCCCATTTCTCGTGAGACGCAGCCCTATTTCTCGCGAGCCATAGGGCTGTTTCTCATGAGCCGTAGGGCAGGCTGACAAACGGGAAGGTTTAGCGTGAGTCCTCCTCGTTGCGGAAGCGAAAAATGCGCTCGAAAAAAGATTCTTCAAGAGGGGCCGGGAAAATCCAACCGTCCTTACATTTTGGAGACAAAATCACTTAAACGCAAAATTTAAACGACAGGCTCTTAATGAACGCCTTTGGGGGTAAGGCGAATATGATTGGTGGACTGTCAAGTATTCATTGTTGCAATAAGCGATCAGCTTATCCGGCTCAAACGAGAAAAGCGTTTAATGACGCTCTGTCCCGAGAGAAGGGTCTGGGTGGTCTCTACCCGTTTCCCGCTTCGATGCGTCCGGTGTCTATCTCAACCTCCCCGAAGTCAATCATGGCGTTGAATAGCCTCGCTTTCCGGTAGAGCGTCAGGTCGGTGGCCCGTATCTCCCGCTCGTGGATTACGCCTTCATCTATCAGCCTTCGGCGTTGCGTGCCGGGCAATAGGGGATGCTCCGGCGTGTACCACCTCTCCCCATCCCATAGCGCGATGTTGGCGATGGACGTATCGGTCAAAAGCCCTTTCCGGACAATCAGCACGTCGTCAGCCGTCCCCCGCCTCTCGTACAGCTTGTCCAGTAGCGAACGGTCGGCCCGCTTATACCGGTATTCCGCCTCGTCGCAAACCACGAGCCTTAAGGAACGTACCGGGCGGATGGAGTAGGGGAAGAATACCACGCTCTCCACCTCGCGGCCGTACGTCAGTCGGCAACGGGTACGTTCCATGTATCGTGAGGGGTCGATGTAGTCCTCTACGCGCAGCGCCGGCACGTCTCCCCACCGGTCGCGCCGGGTCTTGTTCATTCGCTCGTTATGATACGGGGCGTTCGCTATCCTTCCCTTTTCTATCCGGATGGTTTCAATAAATAGGCACATATACTTTCTGTTTCATTTCTTCGTATTCGCTGCGGGGGTCGCTCATGAAGGTGATTCCCCCTCTGCTCTTGAATATCATCTCGCCCTCCTTCGTTTGCTCCAGAAAGCGAATCATTACCGCACTGTCCACGTTCCGTCCGTCGAACCATCCCGCTACTCCGGTGTAGAATCCCCGTTCATACGTCTCCGCCTGACGGATAATCTCCACGGTCTTTCTTTTCGGGGCCCCGCTTATAGACCCCGCCGGAAGCAGTCGGAAGAACAGATCGCCCAACCTTTCCCGGTAATCCCGCGGCAGCAGGCCCTGTATCTCGGAGCTCATCTGGAGCAGTGTGCCGCCGTGCGTTCGCAGCTTGTCCAGATAGCGGTAGCGGGTCACGCGCACTTCCGTCGCCACTTGGCTTAGGTCGTTCCGTATCAGGTCGGTGATGGTAGCGTGTTCGGCCGTCTCTTTCCTGTCGTTCAGCAGGAGCAGCTCCGCGTCCGGCAGTGACGCGTCTATCGTCCCCTTCATCGGGTGCGAGTATATCCGTCCGTCCCGTATGCGGACGAATATCTCGGGCGAGAAGCAGGTGAAGCGTCCTTTTACCCACACCTTGTAGAGCGCTTCGGCGTGCTCGAACAGTTGGAGAAGGGTCAGGTCGGTCTCTACCGGAGTGGCGCACGTGAGGTTGGTAAGGAAAGAGTTCCCCTTGAGCAGATTGTCGTGCACAATATCGAATGAGCGTTTGTAGGCCTCGAACGATTGGGGCTTCGGTCTCCACTGCAACCTTTCGGGACGTTGGGTCTCCGCGGGCCGATTCCAGTTGGACGCGCCGGGAAAGGAGAAGCGCAGCTCTTCGGCGGGAATACGGTCGAGAGGCTCCACGAGGCATGAGTCTCCGTTGAAGTCTGTCATGAAGAAAAAGGGCGTTCCTCGCTTCCCGAACTCGTTCATGCGTGCGGCCGCTTCGGATGACGGATAAAAGGAGAGATTACTCATAGGAAAAAACGTTTTTAGATGGGACAGTCGTCAATCGGTGTTCGGACTCTATCCTCTGGTTTGCTTCCTCCGGAGTAGGGCTTGTGATAGGGCGGTCATGTTTCATTGCGCGAACATAATAAAAAACGAAATAAAAGCCGTCCGCCTTTAGTGGAAAAGAGGCGGACAGCTCGAACGCTTTCAGGCTCGGACGGAGCGTCAGTTCATTTTTCTCTCCTTTGTGTCACAGTTCGCTTCGACTACATTAACCACATAGTCTCCGAGCTTTTCACATTCGGCGATGATGTCCATATAATATACGCCCATCTGATAGCTATATTCCTTATTGTTCACGTCTATTATATTTTGATTCTTCAGTTGATTCCGGTAATTGTTTATCTCGTTCTCAAGATTGAACGACTTGTTGATATCCGTATTTTGATGTTCGGTCTTTTCCACCGAAGCAATCATCAGGACGAGCGCCTCGTCTGTCAGCTTCATCATGCAGTGGATATGTTCGTATTGCTTTTCCGTGAAGTCTTGGTTGGTTTGCCGCTTCCGATTGATGGTGCGCGCCAGATTGTAACAGCTGTCTCCTATGCTCTCGATTTCCGTCACCTCCCGTAGCATCGACCTTATTTGCAGCTTGCTTTCCGAGCTTAGGCGGCCTTCGGAAACTTGATTCAGGTAGTTGGCGATTTCAAGCTCCATGTTGTCGCTGATATTCTCGTATTTTTCTATGCGGCTGAAAAGCTTGTTGAAATCGTCGTCTTTCTCCGTGTGCAGCAGGTCTTGTACCATGCCGAACATACGGTGGGTACGTTCAGCGAACAGGTGAATCTCCTTACGTGCCTGAAGGATGGACAGCTCGGCCGTAGACAGCATACCTCCAGTAATGAAGCGCAGGCGGGGCTCTTCGTCCTCGTCTTTCGGATGAATGATGGCGCAGACCGTACGTTCTATAAGCTTCACCCCCCATATAAGGACGCAGACGTTACATATATTAAATGCGGAGTGGAAGGCGGATAGCTTGTAGGAGATGTCTACTTCCGCGTTGTTGGCGTGGAAGAATGTATCTACAATCCATGTCACGAATTGGATGAAGGGGTGGAAAAGAATCAGTACCCAAATAACTCCGAATACGTTGAATACGAAATGGGCTAATGCGGCTCGTTTGGCTTGCGTGTTGGCGGTCAGCGCGGCTAAGTTGGCGGTGATGGTGGTTCCGATGTTTTCGCCTAACACGAGCGCTGCGCCCAGTTCGAGGTTTATCCATCCGTTGGCGCACATGATGAGCGTCAGTGCCATAGTAGCCGCCGAGGCTTGCACAATCATCGTCAGGATGGTTCCGATGAGCAGGAACAGGAGTACGGAGAGGAATCCCATATCCGTATAGTTCTGTACAAAGGCAAGCATGTCCGGGTTGGCGTTGAGGTCAGGGGCGTTATTTTTCAGATAGGCGAGCCCCATGAAAAGGAAGGAGAATCCGAAAATAAACTCACCGATAGATTTTCGGTTGCTCTTATTGGAAAAAATGAGGGGAAGGGCGATGGCGAGGAGCGGTAAGGCGAATGCGGACATATCTACCTTGAATCCGAAAACCGAGATAATCCATGCGGTAACCGTGGTTCCGATATTGGCTCCCATGATGACGCTAATTGATTCCGCTAATGTTAGCAGTCCCGCATTGACGAAGCTGACCACCATGACCGTTGTTGCCGATGAAGACTGGACGAGGGCGGTAATCAGCATTCCGGTCAATACTCCGGTTACCCGATTAGTGGTCATTGCCGTTAAGATACTCCGAAGTCTGTCACCTGCGACTTTTTGTAAACCTTCGCTCATTATCTTCATCCCGTATAGGAAAAGGCCTAATGAGCCTATGAGCTTTAAAAAATCATAAAAAGAATATTCCATTTATAATAATCTTAATGGTTTATTGTTCTCTGTCTGATTGTTAAGTATATTAGGCCCACTTATTCACCTCTTAAAAACTTTGACAATGAAACAGATGTTACAAATATATTGCAAAAATAATAATATTTATAAAGAGCTCCCTATCGGGAGTACACTTTTGGATATTTATTATGGTTTTAATCTGAATTTCCCTTATCAAGTGGTCAGTGCCAAAGTCAATAATCGTTCCGAGGGCCTTAATTTCAAAGTGTACAATAATAAGGACGTAGAGTTCTTGGACGTGCGTGACCCCTCTGGCATGCGCACTTATGTCCGTTCGTTGTGTTTTGTGCTGTTTAAGGCCGTGCGCGAACTTTATCCCGATGGAAAGCTGTACGTGGAGCATCCGGTGTCTAAGGGGTATTTCTGCAATCTTCGTATTGGCAGGCCGCTTGAACTGGAGGACGTGACACGCTTGAAACGGAGGATGCAGGAGATTGTGGCGGAGAATATCCCCTATCATCGGATAGAGTGCCACACGACGGAGGCGGTTAGAGTCTTTAGCGAGCAGGGCATGAGCGATAAGGTGAAGCTGCTCGAATCCTCGGGTTCGCTTTATACCTATTATTATATGTTGGGTGACACGGTGGACTATTATTATGGCAATCTTTTGCCGAGTACCGGTTACCTGAAGCTGTTTGATGTGGTGAAGTATTACGACGGGATATTGCTCCGCATTCCGAGCAAGAGCAATCCGGACGTGTTGGAGGAGGTGGTGAAGCAGGAGAAGATGCTCGATGTTTTCAAGGAGTATTTGAACTGGAGTCACATTATGGGACTTACGAATGTGGGCGACTTTAATCTCGCTTGCGAGGCGGGGCACGCCACGGACCTGATAAACGTGGCGGAAGCCTTGCAGGAAAAGAAGATTGCGCAGATAGCCGATACGATTTTTCATCGGAAGGAGACGGACGGAGAGGTGAAACTGGTGCTGATTTCAGGGCCGTCCTCTTCGGGAAAGACCACTTTTAGCAAAAGGCTTTCCATACAGTTGATGACGAACGGGTTGAAGCCGGTTCCCATTTCGCTAGACAATTATTTCGTGAACAGGGAAGATACTCCGTTGGATGAGAACGGCAATTACGATTACGAGTCTTTGTATGCGCTCGACTTGGACTTGTTTAACTCGCAGTTGCAGGCGCTGTTGCGGGGAGAGGAGGTGGAGCTGCCTCGCTTCAACTTTACGTCGGGCAAAAAGGAGTTCAGGGGAGACAAGCTGAGGATAGAGAAGAACACGATTCTGATACTGGAAGGCATCCATGCGCTGAATCCGGAACTGACTTCGCACATACCCGATGACAAGAAGTTCAAGATTTATGTTTCCGCCCTGACGACGATATCGTTGGACGACCATAATTGGATTCCTACGACCGATAACCGCCTGCTCCGGCGCATTATCCGTGACTTTAACTATCGGGGCTATTCGGCTCGGGAGACTATCTCGCGGTGGCCGAGCGTACGTGCGGGCGAGGACAAGTGGATATTTCCCTATCAGGAGAACGCCGACGTGATGTTCAACTCAGCTGTGCTTTTCGAGCTTGCCGTGCTGCGTATGCATGTGGAGCCTATCCTGACGGGAGTACCGCGCAATTGTCCGGAATACGCCGAGGCCTACCGGTTGCTGAAGTTTATCAAGTATTTTACTCCCGTGCAGGATAAGGAGATTCCGCCTACATCGTTGTTGCGGGAGTTTTTGGGAGGAAGTAGTTTTAAATATTAGAAGGATATGAAGCGTTTGTCTTTATCGTTACTTTTTTTCTTTGTCTTGTGTTCGGCGGCTTTTCCGCAGGATGTTCCGGCTCCCTTGTACCGTGATCCCATTACCGACGGGGCCGCCGACCCGTGTCTGGTTTATAATCCCTTTGAGAAAGCGTGGTGGATGCTGTATACCCAAAGGAGGGCCAATGTGGAGACGGCCGACGTGGCTTATTGCTACGGGAATGAAATCGGCATTGCCTACTCGGAGGATAACGGGCGGACATGGCGTTATAGAGGTACGTTGGACCTTGAGTTTGAAAGAGGGAAGAATACCTTCTGGGCTCCCGATGTCGTTCTTCAAGATAGCGTTTACCACATGTTTGTGTCTTACATTCGTGGGGTGAGCAATCATTGGGGAGGCACCTCGGTCATGATGCACTATACCAGTAAGAATCTGTGGGACTGGAAGTGCGAGGGACCAGCGAACCTGCCGAAGACGGATGTCATCGACGCTACGCTGATACGGAAAGAGAACGGAGGATGGCGTATGTGGTATAAATGGGACAGCAAGTCTTGGTCGGCCGATAGCGACGACTTGTTCCATTGGCGGGGCGACTCCGTTCCGGCGGTCAGCGACAGGCCTCACGAGGGAACGAAAGCTTTCCGTTTTAAGGGAAGCTATTGGCTCGTGACGGACGAATGGCAGGGTATGGCGGTGTACCGTTCAGCCGACTTGCAGCGTTGGGAACGGCAGGAAGGCCGCATTTTGGACGGCCCCTCAAGGCGGCAGGACGATTACCCGAGCGGCTCGCACGGCGATGTGGTGGTCGTGGGCGACAAGGCGTACATCTTTTACTTTACCCACCCGGGTCGCCGGTTCCACACGAAGGACTTTAAGGACAAGAACGGGAATATTCCCTACGAGTATCGACGCTCCTCCATTCAGGTCGCAGAGTTGGATGTCGTCGACGGAAGCCTGATTGTGAAAGACCGCGACAAGCCTTTCAACATTTATTTGCCTAACGAATAGTCCGCCGTCCGGCTTTTTCCTTTGGTGAAGTAACAAGAAAGGTTCTGTTGCAAATAGTATTTCATATCTACCTACAGAAATGATGCTCCCTGTCTCTATAATATTTTCCATTTTGTTATGGTATAAGTTGTTAATGTTGCGAAGTTAATCATGAAGTGATTTAAACTTTTCTTTTCCTTACCCATTTTCTCAATAGCATAACAGAAAAAGCAATATAGTTCCATGACGCCCAGTTTCTGAGAGTTGTATCAAATCGATTCGAGATAGTCCTGAAACTGTCCATCCACGCATTTGTCCGTTCTATGGAGTATCGTTCCCGATACAACAATTCATCAAGGGCTATGCTGTCATTTCCCGTTCCGTTTCTTTTGTTACGTGAGTTCTGGATAAGCTAATAAGTTAATAATGGAAAGGGAAATAGGTAACCACAGAAGTATTTTGTAAATTTGAGTCTGATAAACAATAACTTACAAAAAATAAGATTCTATGATTACCCAAGACAAAATTACGGATATTTTCTGTATGGTAGATGA
>CASDXF010000060.1 GCA_949285075.1 uncultured Bacteroides sp.
GTAAGCTTACTATATCGCGCCGCTACAACCAACTACCTTTGCTGCGATCAAGCCCTGGAGGATTCGAAGGGAGCTGGCCGTATAGGACTTACCCGTTTTTCGGCTGCAAAGATAGACATTTTCCCGCATCCAACAATAGCAAAGGAGATTTTTTTCTTTGGAAAAACGTCAACACATTGTTTATCACGGTTTTTTATATACCGCATAAATATGTAAATGAAAGAACACACAGGGAATGACTCAATTTCTACCCGAAATAACGCCGTTAAATGGCGGCTAATATAAATTCCGCTTTTGCCCAGAAAAAAAGGAATAAAGAGAAGAGTGGAATGCCAATCACTAAAGCAAAGACATAAAAAGAAAGTGCCAAGAAAAATTCCGAAAGAAAGAAGAAAGAAATCTTTAAAGAAGAAATCGCTCTCAAAAAACGAATATTCCGCCTCAACACCAACGGTAATTCCAAATAAAATATGGACTGAAGAAAAAGAGCGCGGCGCAGAAGCGTTTGCCAAATTCAACAAGACAGCAAATAAGCCTATAATATAACAAATCCGCATTTCAAGACAAAAAAATGTGTCTTTATCACACCAAATGCGACTGACACGGAGAATATAGACACTTTCATTTTATCAGAGAGATAAAGATAAACAGAAGCTGAAAAGCGTAAAATACCAGTCCGATTTATTGAAAAGGGCTTTCTATCGCGAGCGGAAGAGCTGCGGTTCATGAGAGATAGGGCTACGGCTCACGAGCGGTAAAGCTATAATTTACGCCAGATTCTCCATTTTCACTCTTCTTAAAGGGTATAATCTCTTCATTTTTTACGAAAACGCGCAATTATTTCACCGCATTTAACACATTAACGCGTAAAATCAAAAGTCTGGCAAACCCATTCTCCGGGAAAATATTAGATATATCGCATCTTCAAAAGTCCGATTTTCCGCAAAAAGACCAGAACTTCGAACAAAAAATTCGACCCGTAATTTTCCACGCTTCCTATCCTCTTGCATCCAGTGCTGAAATCCGCTTTATCATCTTTAACAAGCCAATGCTCATCAACATACAGATATTATTTATACCTTTGTACGCTATTTAGAAACAGAAAAATGACAGAAGGCAAAAATTATCTACATAAATACGCCATGCACTTTGGCACGTATATGGGAGTTTATTGGATAGTAAAATTCATCCTATTTCCTTTAGGTTTCCATATACCCTTTCTTTCTCTCCTATATATGATACTTACATTGTCAGTTCCCGTTATCGGATACTACTACGTTAAGGCCTATCGGGACAAGATATGCGGAGGAAGTATCCGGTTCGCTCACGCTGTCATTTTTACCATATTTATGTATATGTTCGCATCCTTATTGGTGGCCGTAGCGCATTATCTCTATCTGGAGTTCATCGACCACGGATACTTGCTCGACGCTTATACACGATTATTGCATGAGGCGATGGAGCAAAATCAGGCCCTATTGGACAATAAGGAAATGATAGAAGAAATGATAAGTAACATACGAGAGTTGTCGCCTATCGACATTACGATGCAGCTAGTGTCATGGGACATCTTTTGGGGAGCTATCTTGTCAATCCCTACCGGTCTATTCGTAATGAAAAAGCCGCGCTCAAGTAAAGAGAACTGACCTTCGTTATCATAAGCTTTACCAATTCCGAAACCTCATATAAAAATGAACATATCTATAATAGTTCCTTTATTTAATGAAGAAGAATCACTTCCCGAGCTTTACGAATGGATAGTGCGCGTAATGAAAGCCAACGGCTTTTCTTTCGAGGTTATTTTCGTTAACGACGGAAGTACCGACCATTCTTGGGAAGTCATAGAGAAGCTCAAAGAACAGTCGGAACATGTACGAGGCATTAAGTTCAGGCGTAACTACGGCAAGTCACCCGCACTATATTGCGGATTTAAGGAAGCGCAGGGCGATGTAGTCATCACGATGGACGCCGACCTGCAAGACAGCCCAGACGAGATACCGGAACTCTACCGGATGATAACGCAAGAAGGGTATGACTTAGTGTCCGGTTGGAAAAAGAAAAGGTATGACCCGCTATCCAAGACTATCCCCACAAAGCTGTTCAACGCGACCGCGCGAAAAGTATCGGGCATCAAGAATCTGCACGACTTTAATTGCGGCCTGAAGGCGTACCGCAAGGAAGTGGTAAAGAACATTGAGGTCTATGGAGAGATGCACCGTTATATCCCCTACTTGGCCAAGAACGCGGGATTCACGAAAATAGGAGAAAAAGTGGTAAAGCATCAAGCGCGAAAATTTGGGACCACCAAGTTCGGGGGGCTTAACCGTTTCTTCAACGGCTACTTGGACCTAATCTCCTTATGGTTCCTATCCAAGTTCGGGGTCAAACCCATGCACTTCTTCGGATTTTTAGGCTCATTGATGTTCTTTATCGGAATGCTTTCAGTCATTGTCGTAGGAGTAAACAAGCTATACTCAATGTACAATGGGCTTCCTTATCGGCTCGTTACTGACTCTCCATACTTTTATCTGTCGCTCACCGCAATGATAATCGGAACCCAGCTTTTCCTTGCCGGATTTCTAGGTGAATTGATTTCACGTAACTCGGCCGAACGCAATAATTACCAAATAGAAAAGAAGATTTGACTCACACAAAGACACTGATTAATTATTATGAAGAGCTTAATTCATATTCTTTTACTTATCGGCATCGTTGGAGGGGCCGCGGGCCTATATACCGCGTGCGCGGACGAAAACGACTGCTCGCTGGAAGGCCGCCCCATGATGTACTGTACGGTATACACGATTAATCCGGACAATGGAGCCATGCAGAATGACACGCTTGACTCCTTGACCGTTACCGCGGCGGGAACAGACTCGGTCATTTTGAACAATGAGAAGGAAGTGCACACGCTAATGCTGCCGCTACGTTATACGGCGGACTCTACCGTGTTTATATTCCACTACAACCCGCAAGGCAACCCTAGCAGGAGAGACACATTGGTCATCCGGCAAGAAAACACCCCATACTTCCAGTCCATGGAATGTGGATACATGATGGAACAGAACATCATCAGCTCACGGTTCAGCCCTTCGGGGAGCAGCTCTCAGCAACTGGACAGGATTGATTCACTCTACTTACGAAACATAGAAGCTAACACGAATGAGATTGAGAACTTACAGATATTCCTCAGATACCGGGACCGTACGCCTGTGGTTGAGTAGTCTCTTCCTGACGCTTTGCCTCTTCTCCGCCCCGGCGGCGGCGCAGCAGCCGCAACAGCGCGTGCCGATGAAGGCCTCGCAAAAGGCGGAAGAAGAGAAGAAAGCCAAAATCGAAGCGGACACGATTCCCCTATACAACGGGACATATATCGGCGTAGATTTGTACGGCATCGGTAGCAAGGCACTGGGAGGCGACTTCATGAGTTCCGAGATTCATGTCGGGGTAAACCTGAAGAACAGGTTCATCCCCACCGTGGAATTCGGCATGGGAGGGACGGACACGTGGAGCGAGACGGGCATACACTACAAAAGCGACGCGGCCCCCTTCTTCCGAATCGGCGTAGACTACAACACGATGGCCAATAAGAAGGAGAAGAACAGTTTCCTCTATGCCGGAATCCGCTACGCGTTCAGCTCCTTCAACTACGACGTGGCTACGATGCCGTTCGAGGACCCTATATGGGGGGACAACATCGGCAACCCCAGTATGGAGGATGACGTCTGGGGAGGAAGCATACCGTATGACCACACCGGAATGAAGGCCTCGGTGCAATGGTTCGAAATCGTGCTAGGCGTCAAGGTGCGGATATACAAGAACCTGAATATGGGATGGTCCGTACGAATGAAGTACAAGACGAAGGACTCCATCGGAGAATACGGAAATCCGTGGTATGTTCCCGGATACGGAAAATATAAGTCAAACAATATGGGTATCACCTACTCCATTATTTACCAACTTCCTATTTAACATATATGACAGGATTAGAAATCTGGCTGCTCGCGGTAGGCTTGGCGATGGATTGTTTCGCCGTGTCCATAGCGAGCGGAATCGTCTTAAAGCGAGCGCGGTGGAGGCCTATACTGACAATGGCCTTCGCCTTCGGGTTCTTTCAAGCCCTTATGCCTTTCGTCGGATGGCTATGCGCCAGCGCCTTCAGCCATCTGATAGAGAGCGTCGACCACTGGATAGCTTTCGGTATCTTGGCGTTCTTGGGAGGGCGGATGATTGTCGAGTCCTTTAAAGAGGAGGAACACAGGCGCGAGCTTGACCCGACGAGCCCTAAAGTCGTGCTGACTATGGCCATAGCGACCAGCATTGACGCGCTGGCGGTGGGCGTGTCGTTCGCCTTTCTGGGAATAAAGGGATACGCCGAGATACTCTCACCCATCCTGATTATCGGACTCGTCTCGTTTATCCTCTCCGTCTCGGGGCTGTTGTTCGGCATCCTGTGCGGATGCGGCTATGCGAGAAAGCTGAAGGCGGAACTTTGGGGAGGAATCATCCTAGTCATTATCGGCGTAAAGATTCTGGCGGAGCATCTCTTCTTCCAGTAAGGCACTCTCGCCATACAGACGGCAAACTCATAAACAACAGGCATGAATATGAAGAAAAACCTTCCGTGGCTCGCCTTTCTGCTTATAGCCACCGTGTGGATACTGGTCCGCCACAATCGCGGAACGGAATACAACAGCGTCACCGGACTGGTGTTCGGAACCATATACCACATCACGTACCAGCACGACAAGGACTTGAAGGCTGAAATAGAGTCCAAGCTGAAGAGCTTCGACTACTCGCTTTCTCCCTTCAACGACAGTTCGGTCATCAGCCGGATAAACCGCAACGAGCGGATGGAAACGGACAGCTTCTTCCGCGAATGCTTCAACCGCTCAATGGAAATAGCTAAGGAGACCGAAGGGGCGTTCGACATTACCGTGGCACCGTTGGTCAACGCGTGGGGATTCGGCTTCAAGAAAGGCGCCTTCCCCGACTCGGCGACGATAGACAGCCTGCTGCGAATCACGGGCTACGAGAAGATAAGGCTGGAGGGGAACGAGATAGTGAAGGAAGACCCGCGCGTAATGCTCAATTGCAGCGCCGTAGCCAAAGGGTACGCGGTAGACGTCGTGGCCAAGCTGCTCGAAGACAAGGGGATAAAGAACTTTATGGTCGACATCGGAGGCGAAGTGGTGGTAAGAGGACGGAATCCGGAAGGAAACCTGTGGCGCATAGGAATCAACAAGCCCGTAGACGAGCCCGCCAACCAAGAACTGCAAACCATACTCGCGCTGACCGACGTAGGGATAGCCACGTCGGGAAACTACCGCAACTTCTACTACAAGGACGGGAAGAAATACGCCCACACCATCGACCCCCACACGGGATATCCCGCGCTGCACAGCATACTGTCGTCCACCGTCATCGCGAAAGACTGCATGACGGCCGACGCGCTGGCCACGGCCTTCATGGTGATGGGACTGGAGAAGGCGAAAGCCTTCTGCGACGCCCATCCCGAAATAGAGGCCTACTTCATATACAGCGGCGAGGACGGGACGCCGCGCACCTGCCAGACAAAGGGGATGGCGAAATACATACAAGGCGAGGAGAAAATCGACGCCGAAGGGCGGAAGCCGTAACGCCCGCGCCGCTGAAGTCCGGCAGACCGGCCGCTCCGCCGCGCCCCGACTTCCCCGCCCTTCAGGACACCCCGCGGAAGCCTACGGAGGGGAGGCGGGATAAGTACGGACCTTATCCTACACGGGTTCCGGCCCCGTCTCGCGTAAGCCCCGGACTCGTCCCGTCTCCCGCCCCGCCGCCACGACCGAGCGGCCGCCACCGTCCTCCCCTTCGGCGGCGATTCGCGAAGTTTCCCGCCCGCGTTCATCGCGGAATCTCAGCTTTTGCGTATATTTGCCCCCAAATAGAAAACAGATGAAACATAATAGCTGCAAACTACTTCCTTTGATACTATTGTTCGCCGGCTTCGTCTCCGTCACCGCCGGATGCAGAAAGAAAGACAACTCCATGATTATGAACCATCCGCGCAACATCCGAGGCGTATCGGGATTCCAGCGGACGTTCAGCGACCGGAACGACAAACAGCTCGCCACAGCCCAAGCCATCGGCATACAGCCACTGGCCAACCGTGAGGAGGCGGAGACGCTGACGGACTCGCTTACGCTCATTGCCGACAACGATTTCTACGAGGTAGACTCCCTGACGCACTCCATCCCGTACCTTATTCCCCGGGCAAGCGAGCTGCTCGACACCATCGGAGCCAACTTCCTAGACTCGCTTACCGCTAAGGGACTGAACCCGAACCGGATAATCGTGACCTCCGTACTGCGCACGGACAACGACGTAAGGCGATTGCGCAGACGCAACGGAAACGCCACGGAGCACTCGACACACTGCTACGGTACAACCTTTGACGTCAGCTGGAAACGATTCCAGAAAGTGGAAGACCCCGACGGACGGCCCATGCAAAGCGTCGGCGCGGATACGCTGAAGCTTGTACTGGCCGAGGTGCTGCGCGACTTGCGGAAAGCCGACAAGTGCTACGTGAAATACGAGGTGAAACAAGGATGCTTCCACATTACGGTAAGGTAGAAAAGACAACACATCTTCAACATAACACGAATCAATGATAGAGAAACATATCGTTCTTGAAGACATCGACCCGGTTATCTTCTACGGGGTAAACAATACGAATATTCAACTGATAAAGGCGCTGTACCCCAAGCTGCGCGTCGTGGCCCGGGGCGACGTCATCAAGGTAATGGGCGACGAGGAGGAAATGCTCGCGTTCGAGGAAAACATCGTCAAGCTCGAAAAGTACTGCGCCGAGTACAACTCGCTGAAAGAGGAGGTAATCATCGACATCATAAAGGGAAACGCCCCCCAAGCGGAGCGCAGCGGAAACGTCATCGTGTTCAGCGTGACGGGCAAACCCGTCATACCCCGAAGCGAGAACCAGTTCAAGCTAGTCGAGGCATTCGCCAAGAACGACCTCGTGTTCGCCATAGGGCCCGCGGGCTCGGGCAAGACATACACCGCCATCGCGCTGGCGGTAAGGGCGCTGAAGAATAAGGAGATAAGGAAAATCATCCTGAGCAGGCCCGCGGTAGAGGCGGGAGAGAAGCTCGGATTCCTTCCCGGGGACATGAAGGACAAGATAGACCCCTACCTGCAACCCCTGTACGACGCACTGCAAGACATGATACCCGCGGCCAAGCTGAAAGAGTACATGGACTCGAACGTCATACAGATAGCTCCCCTAGCGTTCATGAGGGGACGTACCCTGAACGACGCGGTCGTCATCCTCGACGAGGCGCAGAACACCACCACGCAGCAAATCAAAATGTTCCTCACCCGAATGGGCATGAACACCAAGATGATTGTCACGGGAGACATGACGCAGATAGACTTACCCCCCTCGCAAACGTCGGGACTGGTGCAGGCCCTACGCATATTGAAGGGAGTGAAAGGCATCAGTTTCGTCGAACTAAACAAGAAAGACATCGTGCGGCACAAGCTTGTAGAACGTATCGTCGACGCTTACGACAAGTTCGACAAGGAGGCAAAAGCGGAGCGGGAAAGGCTGAAAGAGGAAAAGAACGCCGCCCAAAGGACATAGGCTACCGGACAAGCCTCTACGGAACGCTGCCCCGCGCCTTTTTTCTTCCAAAAAAACGAGCCGGATGATGTATAAAAAAGAAGCAATTCATGTATCTTCGCGGAAGGGAAGGCGCCAACCGAGAAAAGCGGCGTCGCCTTACGATAAAGACTGACTCATTCTATTAACACATATCAGTATGAAAGCATTAACAAGAACAGACTTCAACTTTCCGGGACAGAAGAGTGTCTATCACGGAAAAGTACGCGACGTGTACAACATCAACGGTGAGAAGCTCGTAATGGTCGCTACCGACCGCATCTCCGCCTTCGACGTTGTGCTGCCCGAAGGCATACCATACAAAGGACAAATGCTGAATCAGATAGCGGCGAAATTCCTCGACGCCACGACCGACATCTGCCCGAACTGGAAACTGGCCTCGCCAGACCCGATGGTAACGGTAGGCGTATTGTGCGAAGGATTCCCCATCGAGATGATAGTACGTGGATACCTGTGCGGAAGCGCGTGGCGAGCCTACAAAAACGGAGTAAGGGAAATATGCGGCGTCCGTCTGCCGGAAGGCATGAAAGAAAACCAAAAGTTCCCCGAACCCATCATCACGCCCACCACGAAAGCCGAGATGGGATTGCATGACGAAGACATTTCGAAAGAGGAAATCCTGAAGCAGGGATTGGCCACCCCAGAAGAGTACGCCACACTCGAACAATATACGTTGGCGTTATTCAAGCGAGGCACGGAAATCGCCGCCCAAAGAGGACTGATTCTCGTAGACACAAAGTACGAATTCGGAAAGCGCGACGGCAAAATCTACCTGATGGACGAGATACATACACCCGACTCTAGCCGATACTTCTATCTAGAAGGATATGAAGAACGATTCATGAAAGGTGAGCCGCAAAGACAGCTCTCTAAAGAGTTCGTGAGAGAATGGCTGATGGACAATGGTTTTCAAGGAAAGGAAGGGCAAAAAGTACCAGAAATGACACCGGCTATCATAAACAGCATTAGCGACCGGTACATTGAGCTATTCGAACACATTACAGGAGAAAAATTCGTAAAAGAGGATGACGGCGACATCGCGGACCGCATCTTTAAGAACGTTTCGGAATACTTGAACAAATAACAGGACGATAAGGAAGGGAGTCCGACTGCGATAGGAGAACATCGCTCAACGGACTCCCTTCCTCCGCTCCATACATCAGACATCAAATGGATTACCCGCAACAGCATATCAAGCCCTATGACAACAAAGGCGGAAAAGCCGAGCAAGTAGAACGCATGTTCAACAACATCGCCCACGCTTACGATACGCTGAACCATACACTTTCATTAGGAATAGACCGCCATTGGCGACGCAAAGCTATCGAATGGCTGCGTCCCTTCAAGCCGAAACGTATCATGGACGCAGCCACTGGGACGGGAGACTTCGCTATACTGGCCTGTCAAGAACTGAAACCGGAGCGGCTAACCGGGATAGATATTTCTGAGGGAATGATGGACGTGGCGAGAAAGAAAGCAATGAAAGAAGGGTTAGCGGACAAAATTGCATTCGCGCATGAGGACTGTGCGGCTCTCTCGTTTGCAGACTGTAGTTTCGACGCGGTGACCATAGCATTCGGCGTACGCAATTTTGAAGACCTTGATAAGGGACTAGCCGAGATGTACCGAGTATTAAAACCCGAGGGACACCTCGTAATCTTGGAATTGACTACGCCTGACAAGTTTCCCATGAAACAATTATTCACCCTCTATGCCAAAGTGGTTATCCCTTTGCTAGGAAAACTAATCTCCAAAGACGGAAACGCATACCACTATTTACCAAATACCATAAGAGTATTTCCTCAAGGAGAAATAATGAAAGGTATAATCGCTAAAGCCGGGTTTGAAGAAGTTGAGTTCCGAAGATTGACCTTCGGCATATGCACACTATACATGGCGACTAAAACATCATTAATATAATACATTTTTATTTATGGATAAATATGGTTTAATAGGTTATCCCTTAAAGCACTCATTCTCTATCACTTATTTTAACGAGAAGTTCAAGGCGGAGGGCATAGATGCGGAGTATGTGAATTTTGAAATCCCGAATATCAACGACTTTCCTGAAGTTATTGAAGAAAATCCTAATTTGAGAGGACTAAACGTCACCATCCCGTATAAGGAACAAGTTATACCCTTTCTCAACGAGCTAGAACATGATACAGCCAAAATTGGAGCAGTAAATGTCATAAAAATCATACGACAGCCCAAAGGTAAAATCAAACTAGTAGGATACAACTCTGACATTATCGGCTTTACACAATCCATACACCCATTGTTAAGACCGCACCATAAGAAAGCACTGATTCTTGGAACTGGAGGAGCGGCAAAGGCCGTATACCACGGGCTATATAATTTAAATATAGAGAGCACATTCGTATCGCGCACGCACAAGGCAGACGGAATATTGACCTATGACGAGCTAACACCAGATCTTATGAAAGAATACACAGTAATCGTCAACTGCACTCCATTAGGCATGTTTCCTAAAGTAGACTTTTGTCCAGACATTCCTTATGAAGCGCTAACACCTAATCACCTATTGTATGATTTACTATATAACCCTAATGTTACTCTATTTATGAAAAAAGGAGAGGCACAAGGAGCCGTTACCAAAAACGGCCTAGAAATGCTGTTATTACAGGCTTTTGCCGCATGGGAAATTTGGAATAAGTAAAGAGAAAGGTCTGTGAAAAAAAGAACCACGCGTTACGCACTCATAACTTTGCTAATACTTGCCGCATGCTCGGTAATAGGGGGAATTTGTGCCCTGAATCTCGCACTAAAACCTGATACAACCATACGGGAGAAGAATAAGACTACACCCCTATACATGAAACAGAACTATCCTTTCCTGCAACAATGGACTGATAGTATGAAGAGTAAAGGAGCATTGAAAGACACATTCATCATCAATCATGAGAACCGACAATTACACGCTATTTATGCCTATGCCCCAAAGCCAACAGTCAACACGGCTATTATCGTTCATGGCTATACTGACAATGCTGAACGCATGATGATGATAGGATATCTGTACAATCATGACTTAGAATATAATATACTCCTACCCGATTTGCAACATCATGGACAAAGCGAAGGGCCTGCCATACAGATGGGTTGGAAAGACCGCTTCGACCTCTTACGATGGATGGACGAAGCTAAAAACATTTTCGGTGACAGTCTCCTCATTGTAACTCATGGCATTTCTATGGGAGCCGCCACAGTCATGATGGCGTCAGGAGAGGAGACTCCATCATACGTCAGATGCTACGTTGAAGATTGCGGATACACTAGCGTATGGGAGCAATTTACCCACGTAATGCGCACATCCTTTGGATTGCCTCCATTTCCCGTACTTTATGCCGCTAGCGAAGTCTGTCAACTTCGTTACGGATGGAATTTCAAAGAAGCCTCTGCCTTAAATCAAGTAAGGAAATGCCGAAAACCAATGCTTTTCATACACGGTGATAAAGACAATTATGTACCGACCCATATGGTTTATTCTCTATACGAAGCCAAACCTTGTATGAAAGAATTATGGATAGTTCCCGGTGCAGCCCACGCTGAATCATACAAACTATATAAAGAGGAATATACTGAACGAATAAAACGCTTTGTAAAACCACTAATGTATGCTTTTTAAAAGCTTTATTGGACATCTATCTCACTATCAATAATATATGCGCAAACAGCTTAAAAAAACACGAATAAAAAGCGCTTAGTTATCTCATATTAAAAAAAGATAAACAAACAAGAATAATTTATCTTTTTTACTATAATTCTTTAACTTTCGACCAGATTCAGTAACTAAACCAATAGGGAGTATAACAAGTCCTGTCCCACAGGCAAATCGCTTATGAGAATACAATTCGAGATCAAAGAAAAATTGCCCGAAATCATCGAAGAGATTATGCACTCTTCTCGATGGGATACATTTGTAAAGGAAAAAATAGACGGTAGAACAACCGTCATTATACGTGACAAAGAATACGATTCAGAAGCAACAATTGAGATTTACGAAAAAGAACTCGATATAAAAACCGCATGGTCGCAATATACTTACCGTATATTCATCACCCAAAATATAGTATGGTGCGAGTATAATGGAGCTTATCGTGGTTTGCTTGAACAAGCATTATTGCCAACCATTACGCCCAAAGAAAGCCTGCTCGATACTGAGGTTCTCGAAAGTTCTCTATATGGAAAAATGCATAAAAAACTGAGAGATTATGCCAAAGATAACGTGAGGCTAAAAAGAATGAAGAATGAAAAGAAAGAAAATACGGCTCCGTTTGATCACCCTAAGCGGGTATACGATGAGTTTATCAAGGAAGACTATGTAGGGCCTAATCGTTAAAGACTAAAGCTTAGAGCTGAGTAGTGCGTAAAACAGAAAGCATCCTCACTTGTACAAAGGCACTATAAAACATTTTGTGTAAATGGAAAATATGGAATTCAAAATAGAGTTCCGTATTTTTTATTTTAACGTGAGTTCGATATAAGGACTAAAATTATTCATTTGAAAATTAGGGATATAGCAATAAAGGCATTAAATTTATAGTGCTCAATTATACATTTAACCCAAATCGGTCATTAGAGATTTTTACGAGCAAAACGTAAGTTAATAGTTTTTTATTGCAGCCTAAATATATAATTAACCCGTTGGCGGAATTAAATTAGCGCATATTTAACTTTGCCAATGGGTTTGTTGTTTTTATAGTTGATGTATTGTAGGATTGTAAGTGCGCTAATCTTC
>CASDXF010000061.1 GCA_949285075.1 uncultured Bacteroides sp.
GGAAACGTCCTTGCCCTTATGCCCAAAATAGCCGACCAAGGACAGCACGCCGGGGACGAAGAACAGCACGCCTACCGTGATGACCAAATAATTGATGGCCGCATCCGGCCAAACCACCAACAACACGCCCAACACCAGAGCCACGATGCTCCGAATCGTGAAATAATAATTCGCTTTCATCTTCTTCTGTCTTAAAACAATCCGATACAAAGATACAACTATTTCAGATACGCCATTCCCCCCGCAAGAATTTATATGAGAAAATATTTTCCGATTAAAAACGCAAAAAACATCGCAATTTGTTTGCGATTACAAATATTATGCATACATTTGCCAGCAAATTATACGATTCAACATACATGAGAACGATAAACACATATTGGTGGTGGCGCACTTTACAACCCGGATGGTCGTAAGGAGACACCCCTGTATGCAGCAATGAAACAAAACACTGGAGACGGGAACTTGTCGGAGGCTTACGGCAAGTTCCCGTTTCTTTTTTCCTGAAATCCAATCAATCATTTATCAATACCTGAAAGAATATGAAAACAAAATTCCAAGCCGACGAAAACGGCTATTACGGCGAGTTCGGAGGGGCGTACATACCGGAAATCCTCCACAGATGTGTCAAAGAATTGCAGGACAACTACCTCAAGGTACTGGAGAGCGAGGAATTCAAACAAGAGTTCGCCTCATTACTGAGGGATTACGCGGGACGGCCCTCCCCACTCTACTTGGCCAAGCGAATGTCCGAGAAATACGGATGCAAGCTGTACCTGAAGCGGGAAGACCTGAACCACACGGGGGCGCACAAGATAAACAACGCCATCGGGCAGGTACTGTTGGCCCGGCGGATGGGCAAGAAGCGCATCATCGCCGAGACCGGAGCGGGACAGCACGGGGTGGCCACCGCCACAGTGTGCGCCCTGATGAACATGGAGTGCGTGGTCTACATGGGCAAGACGGACGTGGAACGGCAACGAGTCAACGTGGAGAAGATGAGGATGCTCGGCGCGACGGTAGTGCCCGTGACCTCGGGCAACATGACGCTGAAGGACGCGACCAACGAGGCCATACGCGACTGGTGCCGCCATCCCGCCGACACGTTCTACGTCATAGGCTCGACGGTGGGACCTCATCCCTACCCCGACATGGTGGCTCGCCTGCAATCGGTCATCAGCGCGGAGATAAAAAGCCAACTGGCGGAGAAGGAGGGACGGGACTATCCCGACTACCTGATAGCCTGCGTGGGAGGGGGAAGCAACGCAGCGGGAACCATCTACCACTACGTGAACGACGAGCGGATACGCATCGTACTGGCGGAGGCCGGAGGAAAGGGCGTGGAGACCGGAATGACGGCGGCCACCATACAATTGGGCAAGATGGGCATCATCCACGGGGCGAAGACGTACGTCATACAGAACGAGGACGGACAGATAGAGGAGCCTTACTCCATCTCGGCGGGACTGGACTACCCGGGCATCGGGCCGATGCACGCCAACCTCGCCGCACAGCGGAGGGCCACCGTACTGGCCATCAACGACGACGAGGCCATCGAAGCGGCGTTCGAGCTGACGAGGCTCGAAGGCATCATCCCGGCACTGGAGTCGGCGCACGCGTTGGGCGCGCTGAAGAAGCTGAGGTTCAGGCCCGAGGACGTGGTGGTGCTGACCGTGTCGGGAAGAGGCGACAAGGACATCGAGACTTACCTGAGATACGCGAGCGAACTAATCCATAACAACTAACCATACGCATTATGAAGACATTCGACTACAAGACCAACAGCAAGCGGGTATTGGGGGACATGCACACCCCCGTAAGCATCTACCTGAAGGTAAGGGACATGTACCCGCAATCGGCACTGATGGAAAGTTCCGACTATCACGCCGGAGAGAACTCGCTGTCGTTCATCGCACTGCGGCCGTTGGCGAGCATCGGGGTGAACGGGGGGAAGGTGACGGCCACCTACCCCGACGGCACACGGACGGAAACGCCGCTGAGCCACAACCTGACCGTGGAGCGAGCCATGAACGACTTTATCGGACGGTTCCGGGTGGAGGGAGACGACCGGAAGGTGTGCGGGCTATACGGATACACCACCTTCAACGCCGTGAGGTACTTCGAGCAGATTCCGGTGAAGGAGAGCCACGACGATACCAACGACGCGCCGGACTTGCTATACATATTATATAAGTATGTCATCGTGTTCAACCACTTCAAGAACGAGCTGACACTGGTCGAGATGACCGCCGACGGAGAGGAGAGCGGCCTGCCCGAACTAGAGGCGGCCATAGCCAACCGCAACTACGCCTCGTACGACTTCTTCACCACGGGGCCGGCTACGAGCACCGTGACCGACGAGGAGCACAAGGCCAACATCCGCCGGGGAATAGCGCACTGCCTGAGGGGGGACGTGTTCCAGATTGTGCTCTCGCGGCGGTTCGTGCAGCCCTACGCCGGCGACGACTTCAAGGTGTACCGGGCGTTGCGCAGCGTCAACCCCTCGCCCTACCTGTTCTACTTCGACTTCGGGGGATACCGCATCTTCGGCTCGTCGCCCGAGACGCACTGCCGCGTCGAGGAGGGAAAGGCGTACATCGACCCCATAGCCGGAACGACAAGGCGCACGGGCGACACGCTGAAGGACAAGGAGCTGACCGAGGCCCTGCTCGCCGACCCGAAGGAGAACGCCGAGCACGTGATGCTGGTGGACTTGGCACGGAACGACCTCGCCCGCAACTGCCACGACGTGAGGGTGCTCTTCTACAAGGAGCCGCAGTATTACAGCCACGTCATACACCTCGTCAGCCGGGTATGCGGCACGCTGAACGAGGGGGCGGACAAGCTGAAGACCTTCATCGACACCTTCCCCGCCGGGACGCTGAGCGGCGCGCCTAAGGTGAGGGCCATGCAGCTCATCTGCGAGATTGAGCCGCACAACCGGGGGGCATACGGCGGATGCATCGGCTTCATCGGACTGGACGGCGACCTGAATCAGGCCATCACCATACGGACGTTCGTCAGCCGCAACAACGAGCTGTGGTATCAGGCCGGAGGGGGCATCGTGGCCCACAGCCGGGAGGAGGCCGAGCTGCAAGAGGTGAACAACAAGCTCGGCGCGCTGAAGAAGGCCATAGACATGGCCGTAAACATCAAGTTCTAAGTCACAAATCACAACTTATCCACATGAAAGTATTGCTTTTAGACAACTACGACTCCTTCACCTACAACCTGCTGCACGCCGTGAGGGAGCTTGGAGTAGACGACATCACAGTGCGGCGCAACGACCGCCTCGCGCTGGAAGAGGCGGAAGCGTTCGACAAGATTATCCTGTCGCCCGGGCCGGGCATCCCCGAAGAGGCGGGACTGCTGCTGCCCATCGTGCGGCGATACGCCCCCACCAAGAGCATCCTCGGCGTATGCCTCGGCCATCAGGCCATAGGGCAGGCGTTTGGGGCCAAGCTAGAGAACCTGAAGGAGGTGTACCACGGAGTGCAGACGCCCGTCAGGGTGGTCAGGGAGGACAAGCTGTTCGACGGGTTGGGACGGGAGTTCCTCGCCGGACGGTACCACTCGTGGGTGGTGAGCGGGGAGAGCCTGCCGCCCTGTCTCGAAGTGACCGCCGTGAGCGACGAGGGACAGATTATGGCCCTGCGACACACGGAGTACGACGTGCGGGGCATACAGTTCCACCCCGAGTCGGTGCTCACGCCCAGAGGAAAAGACATCATTGCTAACTTTTTAAAATAAGGAGAACGAAAGATGAAAGAGATACTCTACAAACTGTTCGAGCACCAGTACCTGAGCCGAGAAGAGGCCCGCTCCGTGCTGCAAGGCATCGCCGAGGGACGGTACAACGAGGCGCAGACGGCCTCGCTCATCACCGTGTTCCTGATGCGGAGCATATCCGTCGACGAGCTGTGCGGCTTCCGCGACGCGCTGCTTGAGATGCGCCTGCCCGTCGACCTGACCGACTACAAACCCATAGACATCGTGGGAACGGGCGGCGACGGAAAGAACACGTTCAACATCTCCACCGCCGCCTGCTTTACGGTGGCCGGGGCCGGATACAACGTGGTGAAGCACGGCAACTACGGGGCAACCTCGGTGAGCGGCGCGAGCAACGTGATGGAGCGGCACGGGGTGCGCTTCACCACCGACATCGACCGCCTGCGCCGAAGCCTCGACCAGTGCCGCGTAGCCTATCTGCACGCCCCCCTCTTCAACCCGGCCATGAAAGCCGTGGCCCCCGTGCGCCGGGCGTTGGCCGTGCGAACCTTCTTCAACATGCTCGGCCCGCTGGTCAACCCCGCCCTGCCCGCCTATCAGCTGCTCGGCGTCTACAACCTACCCCTGCTGCGCCTCTACACCTACGCCTATCAGGAGGGGGCCACGAGGTTCGCCGTAGTGCACAGTCTGGACGGCTACGACGAGATATCGCTCACCGCCGACTTCAAGGTCTCCACCTGCGAGCATGAGAAAATCTACAGCCCGCGGTCGTTGGGCTTCCCCCTCTGCCCGCCCCAAGAGTTGGAGGGAGGAGACACCCCCGAAGCGGCGGCACGCATCTTCGACCGGGTACTGGAGGGCACGGCCACCGAAGCGCAGCTGAACGTGGTGACGGTCAACGCCGCCTTCGCCATACAGGTGATGCGGCCCGAGAAGTCCATCGAGACGTGCGTGGCCGAAGCCCGCGAGTCGCTCCTCGGAGGCCGGGCGAGGGAGACCTTCAAGCGCTTCGTCGAGCTGAACAGCTGACCGGGAAGGAGGCGGAAAGGCTCCAAGCGAAGCGTTCCGGCCTCCGGGCCGGAACGCTTCGCCCAACGGGAGGGAAAGACTCGGCCTACGAAGTAGAAAGAGTCAACCTATGAAATAGGAAGACTCGACCTACAAAGTAGAAAGACTTGGCTTACGAAGTAGAAAGACTCGGCCTACGAAGTAGAAGGCTTCTCCCTACGAAGCAGGAGGCTTCTCCCAACGGGACAGGTGACGACACCGCCGTGTCACAGCCACCGACACCGCCGTGTCACAACCGCCTACACCGCCGCGTCGCAACCGCCTACACCGCCGTGTCACAGCCACCGACACCGCCGTGTCGCAACCACCTACACCGCCGTGTCGCAACCGCCTACACCGCCGTGTCGCAACCTGACCCTCCCAACGGAGCGGCCTCCCCCACCCTGCGGGGCGACCTTCCGCGGAGGGTGGAAGAGAGCATAACAAACTGTTTATCAACCTAAAAGAAAGAAGAAAATGAAAAGAGATATACTATCGGAAATCGTGGCCAACAAGCGGCACGAGGTGGAGCGGCAGAAGCGGGCCGTCAGTCCCGAGCTGCTGAGCGAGACGGTGGAAAGGCTGCGGGAGGAGGAATCAGAGGCCCGAGCCGCGCGCTCCATGAGCCGCTCGCTGGCCGAGTCGCCCACGGGCATCATCGCCGAGTTCAAGCGACGCTCGCCCTCGAAGGGGTGGATACACCGTGAGGCGAAGCCCGCGGAGGTCATCCCCGCCTACGAGCGGGCGGGGGCTTCGGCCCTCTCCATACTGACCGATGAGGCCTACTTCGGCGGCACGCTGGCCGACATCCGCGCGGCCCGGCCCCTGACCCGGCTGCCCATCCTGCGCAAGGAGTTCGTGGTAGACGAGTACCAGCTGCTTCAGGCGCGGGCGGTGGGGGCCGACGCCGTGCTCCTTATCGCCTCGGTGCTGAGCCGGGAGGAGTGCGGGCGGCTCGTCGACGTGGCCCACTCGCTCGGCTTGGAGACCCTCTTGGAGATTCACGGCGAGGAGGAGCTGCCCTACGCCGACCTGCCCACGGACATGGTGGGGGTGAACAACCGTCACTTGGGCTCGTTCGTCACCGACCCCTCCCACTCGCTGCGCGTGGCCGGCCTGCTGCCCGCGGGAAAGATCTTGGTGTCCGAGAGCGGCCTGTCCGACCCCCAGACCGTGGCCCGGCTGCGGCGGGCGGGCTACCGGGGCTTCCTCATCGGCGAGGCCTTCATGCGCTCGCCCCTGCCCGGGGAGGCCCTGAGGGCGTTCGCCGAAGGCATCCGCTCCGAAGCCGGAAAGGAGGCGAGGCCATGACAGGCGGACTGCTCATCAAGGTGTGCGGGCTGACCTCGGAAGATAACCTGAGGCGAGTGGAGGCCCTTCCGGAGGTGGACCTCACGGGGTTCGTGCGCTACGCCCCGTCGCCCCGCTACGCCGCCTCGCCGCCTCCAAGCTCCACGGGCCGCCCCCTGCGGGTGGGGGTCTATGTCGACGAAAGGCGAGACGCTATCCTATCCGACGCGGAACGGTACGGCCTCGGCTGCGCGCAGCTTCACGGCGACGAGCCTCCCTCGCTCTGCCAAGCCCTCCGCCTCCGCGGGCTGAAGGTCATCAAGGCCCTCCCCGTGGCCACCGAGGACGACCTCGCCTATACATTATTATATAGGGACTCGTGCGACTATCTGCTGTTCGACACCAAGTGCGCCGGGCATGGAGGGTCGGGCCGGCAATTCCGGTGGGACATCCTTCGCCGCTACGAGGGGCCCACCCCCTTCCTGCTGAGCGGAGGCATCGGGCCGGACGACGCGGAGGCGCTGGCCGCCTTCCGTCACCCCCTTCTGGCCGGAGTCGACCTGAACAGCCGCTTCGAGACCCGCCCGGGCGAGAAGGACGCGGAGCTGCTCCGCGCCTTCCTCCGGACATTAACTCACTTAATCATTAACCCAAAAAAACGATAAAGACAATGAACCGAATCAACGAACTATTCAGCAAAGAAAACCGAAACCTGCTCTCCGTCTACTTCTGCGCCGGACATCCGACGCTGGAGAGCACGCCCCGCGTCATCCGCAGCCTCGCCTCGGCCGGGGTGGACATGATAGAGGTGGGCATCCCCTTCAGCGACCCCATGGCCGACGGGGTGGTCATCCAGCACGCCGCCACCCGCGCCCTGCGCAACGGCATGTCCCTGCGCCTCCTCTTCGAGCAGCTCGAAGGCATCCGCCGCGACGTCAGCGTCCCCCTCATCCTCATGGGCTACCTCAACCCCATCGTGCAGTACGGCTTCGAGGCCTTCTGCCTGCGGTGCGCCGAGGTGGGGGTAGACGGAGCCATCATCCCCGACCTCCCCTTCCGTGAGTACGAGGAGCACTATCGGGACATCGCCCTTCGCCACGGCCTCAAGGTCATCATGCTCATCACTCCCGAGACGAGCGAGGAGCGCGTCCGCGAGATAGACCGCAGCACCGACGGCTTCATCTACATGGTCTCTTCCGCCGCCACCACGGGGGCTCAGCGCGACTTCGACAGCCAGAAGCGGGCCTACTTCAGCCGCGTAGAGGCCATGCGCCTGCGCAATCCGCTGATGGTAGGCTTCGGCATCTCGAACAAGGCCACCTTCCAAGCCGCCTGCGAGCACGCCTCGGGAGCCATCGTCGGCAGCCGCTTCATCACCCTGCTGGAGGAGGAAGGCGACCCCGACAAAGCCATCCGCCGGCTGAAGGAATCGCTCGGATTGTAAGCCCGAAGTGTCATTCCCTCCCCCCGCATCCCCACAAATAGTGAGCGACGGACTTAAATATCCCTCATTTTAGGGATTGCGGGAGCCCGGGAAAGCCCTTACCTTCGCGGTATCGGAAATCGGAAGAATTGAATTAATTAGTCATAATTTTATTACGTAGCCACATTTAAGTAGAATGTAACAGCCTCCCGCCGAAGCGACTTCGCCGGGAGGTTGTTTTATACGCCATCCCCCGCGAGACAAGCAAGGGCGGCCCCTTCCGGAACCGCCCCTCCCTCCTCGTTCAAGGAGACTAAAGCCCCTTTATGTCGCTCAGTTCTACCAGCTTGTTCACTATGGCGTAAATCGTCAGGCCCGCCACGCTGTGTATCTGCAACTTCTTGCTCACGTTCCTGCGGTGGGAAATCACCGTATGTATGGAAAGGAAGAGCTTCTCGGCTATCTCCTTGTTGGTCATGCCCTTCACCACGCAGACAAGTACCTCCTTCTCCCGTTGGCTCAGGCTTTCCATTCCCTCCTCGTCGGCCTCCGCCTCCAGCGCGTTCTTGTTCAGCAACCCACGCAGCTTTCCGGCGATGGTCATCGCGTCGTCCACGATGGAAATCGATTCGTCGTACCTGCTCAGCACCGACGCGTCGATGAAGGAGGTAACCAGTGCGATAAGGTTAATCTTCTTGTCAGCCGTCTCCTCCTGAAACCTTCCCGCGTCAAAGTACCCTCCGAACGTGGGACTCACGACCAACATGTCGGGATATTGAGTGCGCAAGCAATCATTCAGCGCCTCTACGGACAGCAGTTCGATGGGCTGCACCTTCAAGTTAGGCAGCCGCTTTAATACTAACGCCAACCCTCCCCGGACAATCTCCGAAGTCTCGGCTATCGCCACCCGAATCGTCTCGTCATTTTTCATGCTCCCTCACCCTCCTTTCCAACTTCAGGATGGCGGGCACAAAGATACAGTCCTCCACCTTGCAATGCGAATCCAACCCTTCCTCGCAAGCGTATATGTCGAAAAGGGCCGCATTCAGCAGATTAACGTTAGCCTTAGCCGGACAGTACTTGATGATGAGCTTCTTCAGCTCGGTCAGCTTCTCGCTCACTTGGTCGTGATGCTTCGAGAATGTGCTTATCTGATAATTCTTCGGGGCGTTTCCTTGCAGTAGCGCGTCCACATACTTGAACACCGTCCTCTCCTCATAATCCATGTGCTTACGTACCTCCTTCATATACTCGTCAAAGAACTTGAGGATAAGGAAGGCCACGTCGTCCTGCGAGCAGTCGATAGCCTCGATAAGCTTCCGTCGGATAGCGGGAAGGCAGAAATCCAGAAAATAGAGGTGCGCCTGCTTCAAGTAATCAATCAAGGCGGGAATGGAGATGTCCTCGTCGCTTCCGCTGAGCCGGGAGAAACCTTCGGCCACAAAGTTAACAACAGTCAAAAAGGTGTGGCAATTCACCCCGTTAAGCTCGCAAACCTCACGTACCGTCTTGTCGCCGAAACCAAGAGAGAGCCCGAATCGGCTCATCACTTGAAGTAATGAGTAATTATCGCTAATCAGGTCAATCATCTTATCGGTCGGCTTATACTTCTGCGAATTATCCATTTATACCTACTTTTTGTTAGACAATGCAAAGGAACGCATTATTTTCGGCCCGCGCAATCACCATTTGTTGGTATTTTAAGGCCTTGTCGTAGGCGTGAAACAGGGCGAAACGGCGGTTTATTAGGGCAGGCTGTGACAAGAGTCTCCTTTTTTTCGTAATTTTGTCTCGGTCGGACCGCTCCGGCAGGAAAGGCCCGGCCCTAACCCTATAACATACATATATATATTATGGCAAAAGAACTTGAATTAAAGTACGGGTGCAACCCTAACCAGAAGCCGGCGAGAGTCTTCATGCGGGAGGGAGAGTTACCCATCGAAGTGCTGAACGGACGACCGGGATACATCAACCTACTGGACGCGCTGAACAGTTGGCAACTGGTGAAGGAACTGAAAGAGGCCACCGGACTGCCGGCCGCCGCGTCGTTCAAGCACGTCAGCCCGGCCGGAGCAGCGGTAGCAACAGAAATGAGCGATACGCTGAAGAAGATTTACTTCGTAGACGACCTGAAGCTCTCTCCGTTAGCCACAGCATACGCCCGCGCAAGAGGTGCTGACCGCATGTCCTCATACGGCGACTTCGTGGCGTTGTCCGACACATGCGACGTGGAGACGGCGCTCATCATCAAGCGTGAGGTATCCGACGGCGTTATCGCCCCGGGATATACGCCCGAGGCGTTGGAGATTCTGAAGGCCAAGCGCAAGGGAACCTACAACGTGATAAAGATTGACCCGGACTACCGGCCCGCGCCTATCGAGCGTAAGGACGTGTTCGGCGTAACCTTCGAGCAGGGACGGAACGAGCTGAAGATAGACGAGTCGTTGTTGGAGGAAAGGCCCACGAAGAACAAGGAGATTCCGGCGGAGGCGAAAAGAGACCTCATCGTCTCGCTCATCACCCTGAAGTACACGCAGTCGAACTCCGTGTGCTACGTCAAGGACGGGCAGGCCATAGGCATCGGAGCGGGACAGCAGTCAAGGGTACACTGCACGCGCCTCGCCGGAAACAAGGCCGACACGTGGTATCTGCGCCAACACCCCAAAGTAATGGCCTTGCCGTGGGTGGAAGGCATACGCAGAGCAGACAGAGACAACACGATAGACGTCTACATCTCGGACGAGCACGACGACGTACTGGCCGAAGGCGTATGGCAACGCTTCTTCACCGTCCGCCCCGAACCGCTGACCCGTGAGGAGAAAAGGGCGTGGCTAGACACGATGAGCGGAGTGGCTCTCGGCTCGGACGCTTTCTTCCCCTTCGGAGACAACATCGAAAGGGCGAGAAAGAGCGGAGTAGAGTATATCGCCCAACCGGGAGGCTCGGTACGCGACGACAACGTAATTGAGACGTGCGACCGCTATGGCATCGCCATGGCCTTTACCGGCATCCGGCTGTTCCACCATTAAGAAGCGGAAAGCGCACCGCGCTACATATCCCCATTTATAGTGACCGAAGAACAGAAAATCCACTATAAATGGGGATTTTCCGTTTCCTGAAGCCTCCTTATCTTCGCGATGTCACATTATAATAAACGTAAGCGAATGAATAAGATTGGAGTATTTTACGGTTCCACCACAGGAACAATGGAAGACGTGGCGAGACGAGCGGCCGAACGACTGGGCATATCCGCCAACGATGTACATGATGTCAGTAAGCTGACGAAAGAGACGGTGAGTCAATACGACACGCTTGTGTTGGGAACGTCGACATGGGGAACGGGCGAGCTTCAGGACGACTGGTACGACGGTGTAAAGACACTTAAGGCGTGTGATTTGTCACACAAGTACGTAGCCTTGTTGGGATGCGGAGACTCTACCGGATACACCAACACGTTCTGCGACGCAATGGGCATCCTCTATGAAGAACTAAAAGAAACGGGATGCAAGTTCGTGGGAGCTACAGAAACAATGGATTATACGTTCGATTCATCCATAGCGGTAGTGAATGGAAAGTTCGTCGGACTGGCCATTGACGAAGTAAATGAAGATGAAAAAACGGACATACGTCTCGATACGTGGGTTGCCCAAGTAAAACGAGAAATAGCTTAAACGCTCTAAGATATAGAGGGGAAGAATGAAAGTAACGCATTCTTGACATTTCCTACGGCTTTTGTTAGCGTGTATACGCTGAATAGATAGGTGGCTAACGGTAGTTAGCCGTGCGGCTAACAATTGTTAGCCGATAAGCTAATATTAGTTAGCAGGGCTGACGCGTTACTTAGTGATTTGATTT
>CASDXF010000062.1 GCA_949285075.1 uncultured Bacteroides sp.
AATTTCCCCGTTTCCGTTCCTAATTCGCCGGATTTTCCGAACGGGAGAAAAGTAGCAATATTACGAGCGGAGAGCGGGATGAATAGCAAAAAGACACTAAACCAGACGGAGAACACGCTGAGAGACGGAGAAACGCCTCATTCTCTGACTTCCTGAATTTCGCTAACGCCGTAAAAACGCGTTCTTTTCGTCCGAGGCGTACCCCGGCCGGAATTATCGCGTTTTTCGGGCATCAGGATGTTCCGTTTTTCAGAATGGTCTATTTTTATACTCTATCCGTAAAGCGCCGCCTACATTCTGTAAAATAGGTGCGTCAATCTGTAAAACGTGTATGGACACGTCGGTCAATCCGACGTACCTTCGCGTCGAACCAATTAAAACAGAATAATTTATGAAAGCGGCATTTCTCTTTATTACACTGGCTCTCCTTGCCTTCTGCGGCACGTCGCGGGCGCAACGGACGGACTCGCTCGACACCCGTCAACGGGACATCGTGACCATCGCCGCCTACACGGGCAAGGGAGACTTGAAGAACTTAAGAACCGCCCTTGCGAAGGGGCTGAACGACGGCATGACCGTTAACGAAATCAAGGAGGTGTTGGTGCACGCCTACGCTTACTGCGGATTCCCCCGTAGCCTGCGTGCGCTGCAAACCTTCATCGCCGTACTGGAAGAGCGCAGGGCCGAAGGCATCAGCGACACGACCGGGCGGGAAGCCTCTCCCGTGACCGGCACGGGCGACAAGTATAGGCGTGGGGCGGAGATTCTCTCCAAGCTCAACGGAATGCCCGCCGACGGACCGAAGGCGGACTACGCCGAGTTCGCTCCCGTTATCGAAAGGTTCCTGAAGGAACACCTTTTCTGCGACATTTTCGAGCGGGACGTGCTGACCTATCCTGAACGGGAACTGGCTACGGTATCCATTCTTGCGGCCATAGGAAACGTGGAGCCGATGGCCCGGGGACACATGGCCATCTGCCTGCATCAAGGCATCACGCCCTCGCAACTCGGACAACTGCTCGACATCGTAGGAGAACGAATCGACAAGGCGCAGGCCGACTCTGTAAGGGCTGAACTGAATAAACTGTTGAAACAATAAACAAACCTCCCAACCTGACCTTAAATATATGTCATCGGACGGATGAAAGGCGGCCAATGTAACTCTTTCCCCACTTATACAATCGCACCGAAGCGCCTTTTGTCTCGTCCGTGACATTCAGGTCATAAAACAAGTGACGCGATGAAAACAACAACCGCTATCCTGACAGGATTACTCGCGTTGGCAGCTTGCCAATCGCCAAAAGAAAACGAAAAGACGACAATGGAAACGAAAGAAATCGTAAAGGACGTGTTTCCGAAAGGAACGGAATTGAAAGATAACCCGAACTTCTCCGGAAAGGCGTGGCTGCAAACGATGGTCGTGCCCGCCGATTCGTTCGGATGCACTGTGGGCAACGTAACGTTCGCCCCCGGATGCCGTAACAACTGGCACAGTCACAAGGGCGGACAGCTGTTGCTGTGCACCTCGGGGAAGGGCTACTATCAGGAGAAGGGCAAACCCATTCGGCAGCTCAACCCCGGCGACGTGGTGAAGATAGCCCCCGACGTGGTACACTGGCACGGGGCGGCTCCCGACAGCGAGTTCACCCACATCGCCATCGGCACGCAGCTGGACAAGGGCGGCGTGACGTGGCTAGAGCCCGTGACGGACGAGGAGTATAACAGCTATGGTAAATAAGAGAACATATAAAAACAGTAACGACAATGAAAGCGAAACTTATCGTTTTCCTTTCCCTATTATTAACGGGAGGAATCAGCATGTATGCGCAGAACAGCAAAACATTAGTGGCTTATTTCTCATATAGCGGCAACACGCGGGAAATAGCGAACCAAATCAAGGAACTCACAGGAGGGGACATCTTCGAGATTCAGACCGTAAAGCCCTATCCGGCGGAATACCAACCTTGCACGGAGGTGGCGAAGAAGGAGATGGAAGAGAACGCCCGTCCTGCCATCAAGGGTAAGGTAGAGAACATGGAGCGGTATGACACGATATTCGTGGGCTGCCCCAGTTGGTGGCACACCGCGCCGATGGCCGTGCTGACCTTCCTCGAAAGCTACGACCTTTCGGGCAAGACCGTCATTCCCTTCTGCACCCACGAGAGCAAGGAGGACGGAGCCTTCGCCGCCATCGAGAAAGCCACGCCTGACTCCAAGCACCTGAAGGGTTTCGACTGCTTCGGGCACAGCGTGAAGTCGGCCAAGCCGAAGGTAGAGAAGTGGCTCAAGGAAATTAAGATTATCAAGTAAATGAAGCGAACGATAGAGAAACGGACGGATTATTATGAACAGCTTTAACTATACATACCCCGTAAGGCAGCACTTCGGGAAAGGATGCGCCGAGAGCGCTGTCAAGGAAGAGATGAAACAAGTGGGACGGAAAGTGATGCTCGCTTATGGCGGCGGTTCACTGAAACGTACGGGACTGTACGACCGGATAAGGATGTGGCTCGAAGCGTGCGGCAAGGAGATTGTTGATTTCGGGGGCGTCATGCCGAATCCCACCTACGCGAAAGTGCAGGAAGGCGCACGGTTGGCGAGAGAGAAGAGCGTCGACTTTATTCTTGCCGTAGGAGGAGGCTCGGTCATCGACTGCTGTAAAATCGTGTCGGCGCAGGCCAAGCTGAACGAGGATAGGATATATGGGAGATGCAGTACGCGAAACACCAGTTTCCTACGGAGTTCATACCGATGGGAGCCGTGGTCACGGCCTCTGGTACGGGAGCGGAGCAGAACAACGGAGCGGTCATTACCCATGAGGAGAAGAGGCTGAAGCAGCCTCTCGTGGGAGCGTATCACTCGTTCGCCATACTGGATAGCGACTTGACCAAGACGTTGCCCATGAAACAGGTGATTAGCGGAGCCTTCGACACGCTGAGCCATTGTATGGAGACGTACATGGGCAAGCCGCACGAGACGAACCTCTCCGACGAAATCAACGAGGCAGTGATGCGTAATGTCATTAAGAACCTCCGGGCGCTCATCGCCAATCCGGATGACGATTTCGCCCGTGGAGAGCTGATGTGGGACTCGGCGTTGGCGGAAAACAACCTGCTCAAACTGGGCAAACAGACTGACTTCCAGTGTCACATGATAGAGCATGCCGTAGGAGCTTATACCGACTGCAACCACGGTCAGGGACTAGCGGTTATTCATCCTGCGCTTTATCGCCGGATGCTGAATGAAGGGAAGGCAAAACTCTCCCGTATGGCTGAACAGGTGTGGAACGTGAAAGGGAATATGCCGGAAGAGTCCGCCCGCCTCGGCGTGGACGCGCTCGAAGCCTTCATCAAGGAAATCGGCCTGCCTATTCGTTGGAGCGAGATGGGCATAACGGACGAGAGTGTCCTGCGGGCCGCTGCCGACACGTGCATACTCACGCCGGGATGCTGCAAGACGTTCACCCGGGACGAGATATTCGAGACACTAAAAGAGCGACTATAAATCAACGACAGTATTACGAATTAAACTTCAAGGAGATATGAAACGGATATATACAGCGCTGCTCTGCACCGCTCTGGCTCTGCCTTGCGGCAAGGTCAGCGCACAGCGGTCGGCCTTCACTCCGGTAGACGTGAAGACCATCCAAAGCCCCAACGACAATTCTTTCGGGTTGGTGTACAAAGGGGCCATCACCCGGAACGAGCCGGGAAAGGTGAACATACACCCCATAACCTATGAGTTGAACGGGCTGAAGATAGCGGCCAACGTTTACACGCCCGCCGGCTATGACGAGACGAAAACTTATCCCGCGCTTGTCGTGGCGCACCCTAACGGCGGAGTGAAGGAGCAGGTGGCCGGATTGTACAGTCAGCGTATGGCGGAGCAGGGCTATATCTGCCTCGCCTTCGACGCAGCCTATCAGGGAGGCAGCGAGGGAGAGCCTCGCAATACGGATAAGCCGGCGAACCGTATAGAGGACATTCATCGGGCGTGCGACATTCTTGCGCAATATCCCGGAGTGGACGGCCTCGCGTCCTCTACCTCCATTTTCCAGTGCGGGGACGGGGACACGCCTCCGGCCGAGGGACAGCGCTTCGAACTGCTGTCGGCGGAGGTCATGGACTATGGGGTGGTGTGGCTACGCTATAAGGTACACGGTCACTTCTTCAAGTAGCTGTCCGGATAGACGGTATAGTCTTTCCGCTCGCCTCCCTTCAGGTCAATCCACGTGTCGAACGTGCGCTGCCCCTCCTTCAGGACAATTACGCGGGCTCCGTTGGACAGGTGGTTGTAGACGGTGTTTCCGCCTGTGTACCGTCCGTAGCCGAGCAGGATGCCGTGCCACATCACGGTGTAGTCGTTGTCGTGGTCATGTCCCACGAACATGCCCATCACGTCGCCCGCCTCTTTCATGGCGGTGAACATTCCCGTGTTCAGCGCCGGAGCGCAGGCTTTCTCCATGCGGGTGCCTATCAGGATGGCTCCTTCGTCGGCCGCCGCCTGATTATATTCGGGCAGCGGGATGTGGAAGAAGGCGAGCGAGGGAAGCGGGGTTCCGCCGTTGGCCTCCGTCAGCTTGGCGCTGCATCCGCGGTAGTCGGCCACTTGCTCGAAGGTCATCCACGCGTATCCTTCCACGTCTTTTCGGGGAGAATAGGAGTGCGAGTCGAAGAAATAGAGGGCCGCGGCGTCTTTCCCCTTACCGTCCGATGACTTGACCGTCAGCATGTAGTCGGGTGACTCACGGTCTCCGCGGTCGGGCTGTATGTTTCCCTTTACGGAGCGTGCGATGTCGTACAGCTGTGAGCGGCTCATGCCTTGCTCGTCGTCGTGATTGCCGAAAGTCATGACGAACGGAACGTTATGTGCCGATACCCGTTCGAGCACCGTCCGTAGTCCCTTGTCGGCGGGCGGAGAGAATATCACGTCACCCGTCAGCACAACCAAATCCGGAGACTCGGCGCTGAGCACCTCGTCGATGCGTTCCAACGCGATATCCGAGGCTTGGTTTCCGTACTTGAAATGTACGTCGGTAAACTGAACAATCTTAAACTCTCCCTTTTCGTCGAAAGTCAGGGAAGTCTCTTGGGCTTTCGGGGCGGAGAACCCCAACCCCATCATCAGCATAAGTAAAAGGCGTTTCATGTTTCTGTATTTAATTGTCGGGGCGAAGATAGGCAAAATTTCTTGTACAGCAATCGACAGATTCATGTACATCGTTCGTCTGATTCATGTACCGCGACCGGACGGTTCTTGTATATCTTAAAAACGGAACATTCTGAAAAACGGAACATCCTGATGCCTCTACAACGCGATAATTCGGACTGTAGTACGTCTCGGACGAAAAGAACGCTTCTTTTTGGCGTTAGCGAAATTCAAATGGCTCGCTTCGTTGCTCGATGCGTGTCTTTTGGACCGTACATGACGGGATATCCTGCCTTTTTGATGCCGTATGGGATGTGTAGACGGATGAATGATACTTTTGTTTTGTTCGGGAAATGAGCGCTGTTAGCGGCCGAAAGGCGGATAATTCCCCTCCGAATTGCGGGAAAGGGCTTTCGTTCGCGAGCGGTAGGGCGGCGGCTCGCGAGAAATAGGGCAGCGGCTCGGGTGCGGTAGGGCGACGGCTCACGCCCGATTTCCCTTCCTTTCCGTTTTTGAAGGGGGAATTTATGCGTTTTTATCCCCGAAAAGCGTGGTTTTTATGCGCTTTTTTCGTGGTTCGGCCACCTAAAACGAAAATTTCGGCGGACTCGTTTTGGGGGAAAATCTTAAAAATAGACCATTTTTCTCATAGAGAGAAGCGAGGGTGAGCGGCCTGACGTCCCCGCGCGATGAGGCCCGTAAAAATGGCAGAGGTCCGGACTTTCACAAGCTCGGACCTCTTATTTTTATTGAGATGTCTTCCTGCAAGTGCTTCCCTAACGACTTAGGGAAACAGGGGAAATACCTCACAGGAAGACTGGGGTAAAAAATATCAGCGTAAAACTGACCTCAGTCTTTTTCATTCCGCCACGCAGACGCTCACGCGGTTCTCCTGCGGCGTATCGTGGGGCTGCTCTGTGTCGCCCTTGAAGTCTACCGTGATGCGGTCGGCCTCTACGCCCCGGGCTTTCAGGGCCTCGGCCACGTTCTTGGCCCGCTTCTCGGAGAGGGTCATGTTGATGCGGGCGTTGCCCGTCGCCTTGTCGGCGTATCCCGTCACGCTCACCTTAGCCTCGGGATGCTCCTTCATGTATCGGGCAAGCTCGTCGAGCTTGGCGAGCTGCGCCTCCTGTACGAGGGCCGAGTTGAGGGCGAAGAATACCTCCCTCTTCATCGGCTCGACCTTTATCTCCACCTTCTTCTCGGGTTGGGGCTGAGGCTTCTCTACTACCGGTTCGGGCTTCTTCTCCTCGGGAACCACTGGAGTAGGCTCGTAGTAGACCGGCTCGGTCTGCTTATACCCCTTGCCCAACTTGACGCTGAGGCCTACCAATGCGTTGAACTGCCAGTCGCAGTTTCCTGCTTTCTTCGAGTTGAATTTGTCGGAGAGGATGTTGGCGTTTCCCTCTATGTTGATAGCGAGGCGGTCGTTCAGCCGGAGGTCGCATCCCAGTCCGAAGCGTCCCGCAGCGAAGTTCTTGCTGTCCGTCCAGAGATACTCCATCTGGTACGAGCGGGTGTCGAGCGCCTCGGCCTCGTCGTTGTCGAAGGCGTGGTTTATTCCCACTCCGGCGAATACGTATCCGTTGAACACCCGTTTGGGGTTAAACCCGCAGAACAGCGCGCTGAGGTCGGCCGTCAGGTCCAGATTGCCCTGCACGTAGCTATATTGGTAGGTCTGCGCCGGATTGACCCATCCGCCCTTAGCCTGCCATCCGCTTGCTCCCACCCTTACGCCAAGCACGGGCGTGAACTTGTAGCCTACGTTCAGCGCGGCGGCGGGAGAAATCAGGTCGCCAAACTTGGCCTCGCCTAGCGTATGTGCCGCCCCTACCTGAAATTGCATGAACCAATGAGGGTTGAACAGCGTCTTTCCCTCTTCCTTTATCTGTCGCTCTTGTGCGAATCCCGTCACGCCGCCTAACGCGAGCGCGGCCGTCAACAAACATCTTCTCAGTCTCATAACAGTTTACCGTTTAATGTCGAACAATCTCTTTTCCTTCGCCGCCACGCGTCTTTCCCTTCGGTTGAAGGTACGACAGCCGAACGGCTTGAGCCACTCTCGCGGCCATAAACAATATCATCGCTTCGCCCCGGCCCGAAGGCCTGCGCTCCATGAGCGTGCGAAACCATTACATTGTCGATAGCCTCTTTTCATTCGCGGCCTTCGCTATTCTTCCTGCCGCCTCGTCTTCAGGTCACCGCGTCGTCAGCGTCGAAAAAGGAAAAGAGAGAAGGGAGGGATTCCCCAACCCGGGGACTCCTCCCCCTTCTCCTTAATCATACCTCACTAGTCATCAGTTGTTGCCCACAGTCGGGTTGATAGTCAGTGTCACAGTTGTCTGCACCGTACCGAATGTGTAAGTCACCGTTACCGGGATGTACAGCTTGAACGGCGTGTGGAACGTGTGGTCGTTGTTCGCGTATACCACGTCGCCTAAGTTAGGCAGATCGCTGCTATCGTAACTGTAGCTGATGTTCATATCCGGAGCCACTTCCGACAGCTTCTTCGGCTCAGCTTCCGAAGCGTTCAGCGTAGTCATGATGTTCGCCTTGTCGATAGCGATTCCGCTGATGCCGTAGTAGTTGTAGAAGCTAACCGGACTTACCTCGAACTCTTCGCCTCTCCAGTCGGTCAAGCCCATCAGCTCGCTCATGTCGATGGTAGCCGTACCGGTAGTAGCGTCAGTCAACTCAGCCACTTCCTTGTCGTAAGCGTTAATCGGACGGAGGAACTTCACGTCGAACGTGTTGTTCGTTAGCGGCAATATTTGATCGCATCCGTTTGTCGTAACGACCTCGATACCTACGGTCAACGGGTCTTCGTTGTAAGCGGACTTGTTCAACAGGATATCCGTATTACCGTTCTCAATTAGCGTAATCACACCTTGATCACTAATCGTAGCCAACGCCTGAGTTCCAGCTCCGTTCGCTCTTACTCTCAAGGTCTTGCCGTTATTGTCTGTATAGAACGAATAAGTCACGTCACCTATTACAACATCTTCCTGTTCCTCCGCAAATACAAATCTTGAAGTCAACTCGTCAGCGGCGAACGACGGGAAGTTCGTTTCATTCACGCCTTCAATGCCTATCGTCTTACCCTCGAATACGGAGAACAAATCTAGCGTAAAGTCAGAAGCCGCAGTACCGACAGGCTCGTTCACGTCAGCTTTCACGTAAGAATAGCTATCGAACCAAGCTTCGTTGATCTTGCTGCCATTGTCAACGCTTCCTTCCGGTATAGCGATAGCGGCAGTCAGTGTAATGGTAATGTCACCGCGTGTACCGTCTACAGACTCGTAAGTAATGGTAGCGTGCATTTCGTCCGCACCGCTTTCTGCCACAGCCAGAGCCTCAGCGTCAGTAACCGTCCAAGTTACGACATTAGTCTGCGTCTCTTCGCTAGAAGTGACCGGAGTAATCACACCCGTGCTACCCGCCTCTACAGCGATATTACCGCCGTCTCTCTTCAGCTTGTAAGCTCTATGGAACTCGTCCTTGCTCAATCCGGCTTGATCGTAAACGTCGTTCATGTTGATATAAGTCAGGTTAGTCTCGAAGCTTTCGCATCCATAATAGTATGTGCCCTTATCGAACGAAACTTCGAATCCTGCAACTTCACCCTTCACGATTTGCGTTTTAATCCAACCTACCGCAACGATTTGTTCGGTAGCCACGTCGACCAGTTCAACACGCAACAAAGGTTCGCGACCTACGGTAGCCTCCGAGTCGCCTCCGTTGTATTCCGGATTGATTGTACCGCTTGCGGCATCGGTCAGATTGATGAATGAGTTCTGCTGCGTCTCCGCGTCATCACCTCCCAGATAGTTGGAAGCGGCGAAACGGTAAGTCAGGCCGTAATCCTCGATGTCGTTTTCTAACATCTTATAATCGCCCGTGCCGTTCTCCTTGTAGAAGGTAGCGATTCTTCCTGCCAACGGGAGTGTCTCGTCCATAGCTACGGTGAAATCAGCATCTGCGTCAATCGCTTCCTGAGCCTTACCCGCATTCGCATTATTACCTCCCGTACGACTTTCGTTCTGGCCGTACAGCGTGTTGTAAGTCTTGGTCTCCGCGTTGGGGTCTACCACATACTTCAACACGAAGTCTTCCATGCCTACCCGATATATGCTTGCGTAGTCGGAAGTAATTACAGCCGCCTCTTCTCCTTCGGCTACCGGATTGGTCGTCACTTGCAAGGCGTAGATAGCCATCTGGTCGTCTCCCAATGCGGGAATCTTCTCCGCGTCAGCGTTCATCGCTACCTTCAGCAGACGGTCTTCGGTAACCTCGGACTTCTCCATGTCTACCGTAGGATTCATGGCGGCCGAACGAGTGTGGTTTGTCACGTCGTCGGAAATAAAGCTCATCGCCGCGATTTGCTCCTTAGACACGCTCGACGGATTCATGTGATAATAAGCCCAGATTTGCGGAGTGATGTAAGAAGCGTCCGCAGATTCTGTAAAGGTTTCACCCGTAGCGGTCGGGGAAGTATAAGCCGCGGCGGTCCATTCGTTATAAGATATGTTGGCAGCCTCCAACGAAGGAACGCCGTTTACCAAGCAGGTGGGCTTGAACACCAGTCCCTTCAGGGGAACGGCGTCTATAATATAGAACGAGGCGGAAGTCGGTGTGCCGTTCTCGATAGTCGTAATCGTGTATCCGATAATGTCCCCCTCTTCATTGGTAATGGCTACAATACCTTGAGCGCCCAAAAAGACCTCAGTCTTCGTTTCTCCATAATACAGGTAGCCGTCCTCTCCTACGCTCAGCAACGACGGGTCGAACTCGGCCGGTGCAGCGGGAAGATCAATCGTGCTGACAGTTTCACCATCCTTCTTCAACATCAATTGATTGTCTGCCACCTCTAGCGTGTATTCCGGCATGTCTTGAGACAAGGTGTACGTGTGGCTTGTCCCGCCGCCATCCACTACGGTCAGCTCGCCCGTAGCCTCATCATAGGTAACAGACTTCACGTAGCTTCCGATTTGCTGCTGCAAAGCGGAGAGCGTGTTAGTGATTTCGTCTACTCTGGTGTTGAGCGCGTCAATGTCATCGTCGTAGTCCTTGCAGCCTACGAACGATGCACCGGTAGCAAGCGCCAACGCCCCGAAGAACATCACTCTAATAAACTTTTTTCTCATAACACTTAAAAAATTACATTAATAATATATTATTAAACACTAAGCCAGAGTTTAGATAATACATTCTCGCCGTTACTTCGTAGGTAACGGAAGTTGTTCCGGAGGGCGCTCCAGATGTTCCGGAGGGCGCTCCAGAGGGGATTTTCGCAAGGGGAAAGGTTTGGCGTTCAAATAAAATTAGCGTCTCCCCGCTTCCGTCCGGAAGCGGGGAGAAAACCGGCTTTACCCTGAACGAAGAGGGAGAGGAAACCCTGACGTAAACAAATTCGCCGTTTCGCCGTATTCTTTTTCTTTTTTTAGCCCTTACTCTGAAAAAAACATTCTTTTTTTTGTTTGTTTTCAAAAATATATTCATATTTGCAGCGTTATTTCCGTCCGTTACCTACGAAGTAACGGCTTATCTATCAAGGCGTTCGCCTTATCGTTTCACGCTTTACGTATTCAATGACTTTTTTATTCGCCTCGTCTATCCGTCTGTTGCGGAAAGGCTTCAGGTAAGTTTCGGTCACCGTAATGGACGAGTGTCCCATCGCCTCGGATATGATTCCCGGATGAATTTCGCAATGATAGGCTAAGGTAGCCCACGTATGGCGCGCCGTGTACGAGCTTAGCCTGCCCTCCAGACCGAGCGTCCGCCCGAACGACTCCAACCTCCGGTTGAAAGTCCGTAGCGCCAACCGATATTCACGGTAGGCCTCCTCTGTACCTTCGTCGCCCGTAAGGATGGGGAAGAGATAGGGGGACGCCTCGTTCGTACTGGCCCTCCGGCGCAGCAGGCCGAGGGCGTCGGGCGTCAGCGTGACGGAAAGCGTTCTTCCGGTCTTGCGCCGGCGGTAGGTTATCACGTCTCCCCGCAAGTCGCTCTTGCGCAAGTAGGCCAAGTCGACGAAGGGAAGTCCTCGCATAAGGAACATGAGCGCGAAAAGCTCTCTCGCCCCTTCCTGCCGCAGGGAGGAGCTCGTCGTGGCGGGAGGCCCGAGCACGAGCCTCATCTCCTCGTCGCTCAAGGCTCGTTTCCGTTCGGCCCGGGTTCCGGTATAGACGGAGCGGAACAGCCGGGGGACATGGGTGGCCCTTCCCCGGTCGACCGCCCGGTTGTATACCGCCCTGACCATGCGTAGGTAGGTGGATACGGTATTCCAACTGCACCCCTTCGACCGGAGATGGGTTTCGAAGCGCTTTAGCCATCCGGGAGTCAGTTGGGAGAATGGCATCCGTCCGCCGCCGTGGAAAGAGACGACGGCGTTCAACGCGCTGCGATAGACATGCGCGGTTCCGAAGTGTCCTTCCGCATGGATCTCTTCGGTCACTTTCCTGAAGAAAAAAATAAAATCGTTCATTTCTTTTGCTGTTTTATATCGGTTAGTGAATCTTAATATCCTTACCTTTCGTCCTGCTTAAAAATAGACCATACTGAAAAACGGGACATCTTGCCGCTCTACAGCGCAATAATTCGGTCCGAAGTCTGGCGTGAATGAAACGAGGGCCGTTTTTCGCCGTTAGTAAAATTCAGCGTGACAACGAATCGGCCGTTAAGCTGTCGTTTCAGCCTTATACGGAACAAAAATCGTTCATGCGGATGCGGTTTATGCGATTCTGGCGTCAGATTAACACTTTCAAGCGCTCCGAAAAAAGAGGTGAAATAGAAAAAGAAACACGGGAAATTTCCTTTCGATTCGACGAAAAGGCACGCCTCCTTTGAGCCGTAGCGCTACGGCTCGCGAGAGGAAGGGCGGCGCTTCCCGAGAAATAGCGCTACGGCTCAAAGGCGAAAAGGCTATTTTCCCCGTTCGCTGAGGCGTTTCGAGAGGATTTCCGTGCGGTTTCATCTCCCGAAACAGGGCCTTCGTTCGTTTTCTCATGCGCTTTTTCGCTCTAAAACGAAACTTTTGGCGAAACGGTTTTTGTGGCTTAGCTTAAAAATAGACCATTTCGCGGAGTCGGCTTCTGCTCGCCAGTCAGTCCGGAATGGACCGCGAAGCACGTTGAAAATGGTTGACAAAGCGGATGCCGGAAAAGAACGCTCCGAAGGAAAAGATTTCTCTTCTACAAAATTATCGTATACCTTTGTATCCACAAAAGAAGGATTCAAGGAGTACAGAAGAATGATTGATCAAGGTACGATAGACCGCATAATGGACGCCGCGCAAATCATGGATGTCGTGTCGGACTTCGTGACGCTGCGCAAACGAGGGGTGAACTATGTCGGGCTTTGCCCGTTCCATGACGACAAGACCCCCTCGTTCTACGTCTCCCCCGCGAAGGGCCTCTGCAAATGCTTCGCCTGCGGAAAGGGGGGGAACGCCGTACACTTTATCATGGAGCACGAGCAGATGTCTTACCCCGAGGCGCTGAGATACCTCGCCAAGAAATACCATATTGAAATCAAGGAGCGGGAGCTGAGCAGCGAAGAGAAGCAGGCGCAGACCGAAAGGGAGAGCCTCTTCATTGTCAACAGTTTCGCGAGGGACTATTTTCAGCATATACTGAAGAATCACGCGGAGGGGCGCAGCGTAGGCATGGCCTACTTCCGCAGCAGGGGATTCCGGGACGACATCATCGAGAAGTTCCAGCTGGGCTACTGTACCGAGAGTCATGACGCGTTCGCGCGGGAGGCTTTGCGTAAGGGATACAGGAAAGAGTATCTGATTAAGACGGGATTGTGCTACGAGACGGATGACCATCGCCTGCGCGACCGCTTCTGGGGAAGGGTGATTTTCCCCGTGCACACCCTATCGGGCAAGGTGGTGGCCTTCGGCGGACGGGTACTGGCCAGCGCGACGAAGGGGGTGAAGGTGAAGTATGTCAACTCGCCCGAGTCGGAAATCTACCACAAGAGCAATGAGCTGTACGGCATCTACTTCGCCAAGCAAGCCATCGTGAAGCAGGACCGCTGCTTTCTGGTAGAGGGATATACGGACGTTATCTCCATGCACCAGTCGGGGGTAGAGAACGTGGTGGCCTCTTCGGGCACGGCGCTCACGCCCGGGCAAATCCGGATGATTCACCGCTTTACGAACAACATTACGGTGCTCTACGACGGGGACATGGCGGGCATCAAGGCCTCCATACGGGGTATAGACATGCTGCTTGAGGAGGGCATGAATATCAAGGTCTGCCTCCTGCCCGACGGAGACGACCCGGACTCGTTCGCCCGCAAGCACAGCTCCACCGAGTTTCAGACGTTCATCAAGGAGCACGAGACGGACTTCATACGTTTCAAGACCAACCTGTTGATAGAGGACGCGGGGAAAGACCCCATCAAGCGGGCCGAGCTTATAGGCAACTTGGTGCAGAGCATCTCGGTGATTCCCGAGGCCATCGTCAGGGACGTGTACATCAAGGAGTGCGCGCAGCTGCTGCACGTAGAAGACAAGCTGTTGGTGTCCGAGGTGGCGAGGCGAAGGGAGACGCAGGCGAAGAAGCGCTCCGAGCAGGCGGAACGGGAACGCCGGACGGCGAACGCCCCGGAAAGGAACGAGGCCACGCCCGCGGCCACCGGCGAGAACGCAGCCGAGAGCGTACGGAACGCTCAGGAAGAGCCAACCCCGGCGGACACGTACACCTCCTTCATCCCGCAGGAGGGAAAGGAGGGGCAGGAGTTCTACAAGCTCGAACGGCTGATTCTGCAAGTGATTGTGCGCTATGGAGAGAGGGTCATGTGCAAGGTGGAAGACGACGAAGGGAATGAGTACCCCATTACGGTAACGGAGTACGTGGTAAACGACCTGAAGGAGGACGACCTGTCCTTCCACAATCCGTTGCATCGGCGGATGCTGTCCGAGGCGGCCGAGCATCTGCGCGACGAGGGTTTCGTAGCCGAGCGTTACTTCCTGTCGCACCCCGACCCGGAAATCAGCCGGCTAAGCGTTGACTTGATTAACGTGCGTTATCAGTTGAGCAAGTATCACTCTAAGTTGCAGAAGATAGTCACGGACGAGGAGAGGCTGTACGAACTGGTTCCCACACTGATGATAAACTTCAAGTACGCCATCGTGACCGAAGAGCTGAAGCACATGCTCCGCGCGTTGCAAGACCCCGAGACGATACGTGACAACGCGAAGTGCGATCAACTGATGCGGCGTTACAACGACATGCGCCAAGTGCAGAGCATGATGGCCAAACGCTTGGGCGACCGCGTAGTGCTGAGGTGACTATGGCCTTAAAGCCGTTTAGTCAGAAGTGCGGTGCGTCTTATCCATCTGTAGTGAATTCGCTTTAGGTAAGCAAGTACATAAGTAAGCACATAAGTGGAATGATAATTAAGAGAATGTATAAGACTTTTAATAAAAACTTTAGTTCTTCCTTCTCGTCTTGTTCTGTCCGGTAAAAGAGTTCTCTTTTTGAGTAAAATACGATTGCGTCAATAAGTTTTCTCTCATTGAAGGTATAGGCGTTGAGCCTGACTTGTTTCCGGATGTTTCCGCCTTTCAGCTCGATGTTCAGCCAATGGTCTGGATTTTTTCCAAAGCCGGTACTGTAAAAGCAACGTTGTATATTATTCCATTTGATTCGTTCTTCCGTGTCGACAGTAATGCCGTTAGAGTCTATTGTTATCGTGCTATTTCTCTCTTTTATCTCCATCCGAAGTAACGCAATACTGATTGCCAATAATATCGCTAAAATAATGATGTACGGAATGGCGGTGTTGGAGGTGATGTCGTTTGTCAGGAACGGTATGATAACGTCTGCTAGCCCCCATCCGAGCAGGATTGAAAGTATGGCGTAGATAAGCAGATTGAATTTCCCTCTTCGAATGACGTATTGTCCGGAGGGATTAAAGTAGTGTTGGGGCTTGTTTTGTTTCATTCGTTTGATATATTAAGAAAAGGCGTTACGGTGAGGCGTAAACTTTCTTCCCTTGTTTGGCTGTTACAAAGTAAGGCGATTCAGGTGTAAAAAGCAAGAAATAGGATAAAGGTTTATTTGTCATGACCTTCTTGGACGGCGCTCACGTTGCGGTAAAGTAAGGTATAAATTCAAAGGAGTCGCTTTATTTCCCTATCTTTGCGGGCGTAAAAGACAATAATAAGTGAAAAAGAGAATGAAAAAGATATTGTTCGTTTGTTTAGGGAATAAATAGAAAAATATAAATAATTTATATATCGCTGAAATAAAGGAAGTTCAGATTTATTTTATATCTTTGCAATGTAAACCAAATGCGGGTTTTACGCTATAAAATGTAAACCACAAGGTAAACTAAAATACAAGGATATGAAACGTAATCTGCCCACGATTTCAGCGATACTTTATACTTCCAAGACGCTTGCCAATGGTGAGCATCCTATTATGCTGCGCGTATGCTACAATGGCAAACGCAAGTATAAAAGTATGGGCATATCTTGCAAGCCTCAAGAGTGGAGCGATGACAAACAGCGTGTAAAAGGCAAACGTGCAAACAGCCTTAATACTATTATCACCAAAGAATTGGCCGACGCACAGAACTATGTTTTGTCTTTGGAAGGCAAAGCGGATTACTCTGCCTCAACGATAGTTTCAGATTTACAGAAAACAGCACCTACAAGGCTAACTTTATTTTCTTTGTTTGAAGAACGAATTGAGTTTTTCAAAGTAGAAAAAGGCAAATATAATACAGCCACAGGATATCGGACTTTACTTAACAGAATAAAGAAATACACCAACGGCAAGGATTTAGAGTTGTTTGAGGTGACAACAAATTGGCTTCGGTCGTTTGAAGAATATCTGCGTTGCCACTATGCTGATAATTCCATCCGAAAGTTCTATGATTGTTTCCAAGCTATCTTCAACTATGCCATAACTAAGGAGTATATTAAAGAAACTCCGTTTACGACTTTTCAGTTTAGTAAGAAGCTGAATTGTCAAACAAGGAAACGAGCGTTGACATTGCAGGAGATAACTTCTTTGATGGTGTACTATCTTGAAAGATACGGTAAATTGGGGATAGAAAATAATGATGTGTACGGTGAGCTTGAAGAAAAGCAATATTGGGTTAATCAAAAGTTTAAATTAAGAGGGACAAATAAATTAACCCCTATCAATGCCGAACAATTTTCTCTCGCTTTATTCCTTTGCAGTTATCATTTTCAAGGAATGGCACTTATTGATCTTGCCAATTTGAAAAAGAAAGATATACATTTAATTCAAGTAACAGACAGAGATAAGTTTGTGAAAGATTCGGCAGAACATGACTACGATTATGCCATGTCTCATTTAAGAAAATTGTTATGCTATGAAATAAATATAACGAGGCATAAAACGACACATCCAACAAGAGTTATTGTAGATGCTCGTTATCTTATACCGTACTTAAATCCGTTTGGAAGTTATATTGATGATGGCGATGATTTGGATGAGGACGAATTAGAAGATTATTTGTTTCCGATTTTCGATAAAGACGATGATACGGAAGAAAAGAAATTTGGTCGTATGACCTATATGAATTATTTGGTAAACGTCAATCTAAAACGCATTGCCAAACGCTTAGGATTTGCAGAGGGAATAACTTTTTATTCTGCAAGACATAGTTACGCTTCGGCTCTTTATCATGCAAATGTGCCAATGGGTTTAATTGCACAAAATATGGGGCGCAATCCTGCTGAAATAGAAACCTATCTGAAAGAGTTTGACATAGAGAACATTTACAAGGCTAACGAGAAAGCACTAATAACAGGCCAAGAGGATTTTTTAAGGATTACAGAGAAGCAAAAGCAAGCACAAAGGAACAAAACAAGAAAGGAATTGGAAGAAAAAGGAGAATTTGATACATTGAAGATGCTTGAGAATTGGTGGCGATTTATGGATGAGCATTGATAAAAACATTCAAAATCCTTATCTTATAAAGGAAAATGAATGTTTGTAGAGGCTTAATATCCGAAAATGTTACGTATAATACAATATATCAACAACTTACGCAAAATTCAAATATTCACTTCTGATTGTTTTTGAATATAACATTAAATAATAAGCACCAACAATCGTAAGACCGTTGATGCTTATAAATGATGTTTTTCTGCGCTTAATACTCGAACATCAATGTTGCAGTTCCTTTGAATGTGTAAGAACTACTGCCATTGCTCATCCTTAGATTGTCGAAATTGACAGTAATCTCACTCTCACTTGGATTTGTGTTGGTTACTACAGCTGTTCCTGACACATACTTAAAAGAGTCCTCTAAATCTATGATTGAGCCTTCTTCCTCTTCAATTAAAGGTGTAAGGGCTAAATTCATTTCGGCGAAATCATCGCCAACTTGAGGACACGTTGCATTGTGGTAGGAGAATGTGTAGTAATCCACATTTATAACTCCGTTGCTCTCATTATCAACAGAAACAGTGAAATCGCCTTTCCTTAGCGTTTCATTCCAATCACCCATAAGGCTGAAAGCGGATAGATTGTAGCTCACACCGTTAATTTCAATAGTATTCCTACCATTGTTGTTTGTCGGATCGTCCTCATCGTCACTACAAGAAACGAATGAGAAAGACGCAATGGCCATTAAAGCCACCATGAATTGATAAAGATACTTTTTCATAATTACTTGTTTTTGTTATGAGGTTAATTATTATTTCTTATTACAATGCTTCCGAGGTCGCTTAATTCAGCTACTTCATTTTTGATGTTATCCCAAAAATTCTCTTTGTATGTTCCACTTTGCGAATCATATTCATTAAAATACTCTTCGCCGTACCTATTTAGAAGCGTCTCTTTTTCTACGTTAAAAATAAAATCACGGCAATTAGGAATTTCAAGCGTAATGGATTCAACGTTTTCACCTCCTTCTCCTTCGTGGAGTTGAATTGTCGCTCCATAGTTGCCTATGAGTTCTTTTACGGACATTCCAACATGAATTCCGTTTGGAAGTTTGAATTGCGGTGAATAAACAGTAATAGACTCTACTGTTGCTTGCAAAGTGTTTGGCCTTTTATCAAAATACCCTCCAAATAATGTGCAGAGCAATTCTTGCCCCTTGTACAACTTCATATTCATAGTATAGTAAACTTCCTCAAATTCAGATATTTCTTGAATGTCAACAATAGAGAAGTCAAAACATTGTTTTTCTATGTCCTCTTGTTTCATATAAGACGTGTTATAATCGTTGAATGACTTTCCTAAACGGATATTCGCTATACCATCTTTCGTGATTTCGGTTGAATAGTTATTTGGCATATCTTCAACGGCAACAACCAAAGAATCTGAAGGTAATTCGTCTTGCTTGATTGCTTCCGTGTCGGCAATGACCGTTGTATCTTGCGATTGACTGTTTGTGCCGTTTTTACCGTTGCCGTTTAGCACAGCAAACAATACGCCACATCCGATAATAACAACTACAACAATAGCAATTATAATACCTTTCTTACTGCCTCTTTGTTGAGGTTGAGGCTCGTTGTTGACAACATCTTTTTTCTCTGCCTCCGTTGTAGAATGGGTTTCTACGGATTGTTTAGATTGTTCTTGCTCCATTGACAAGCGCACAGAGTAGCCACATTTAGGGCAATTTTCGGCTTTTGTGGAAACCATTTGCCCACAGCCCTTACATTTTATTAGTGCCATAATAGTTTTGCATTAAATGAAGTTAGACGGCTCGCCATAGTCATTTACTCCTTCATCGGACTTTTTGCAGAGAAAGAAAATTTCTACAATAGGTATCAATACCCACCATCCACTTCTGTTTATATCATGCAACCTACGCACAGAAACAGCCAAGAAAGGAATGAAGCCAATTATAATATAAAGAGAAAGTATAAAGAATGGATTACCTATGCCAAAGCTGACAAAGGAAAAGAATTCTCGTCTTGTTGCGCGGCCACTGAATGTTGCGAATTTTTTTGTAAAGCATTTCCACCATACGGTAATAGTCTCCCACCATAATGCACCAACTTCATAGATACGTTGTGCCAAATCAAATTTGCTGCCACGAAAGACTTTGTAAAATTCGCACGACCAAAACAATTCCGAAACAGTTTTATAAGAATCGTCTTGTTGTGACTGCGGCATATCTTGTGCCGTTGTTTCTGTTTGTTGCTCAATAGGACATCCGCAATTAGGACAAGCCTTTGCGCCATTTGGAATGATTGAGCCGCATTCCTCACATCTTATTTCTGCCATATCTGCAATAAATTACCGTTGCATCTATGGCCCTAAGATGCTATTTTATTATAAATTTTGAGGCATAAGAAAGAAAAAGTGAGGCCACCATTCCACCTCATCCACCGTGTAGGGCTTCGACTCCCTTGTAATATAGATAAGGAGAACGGACAAGCCCCACTTTGGAGGGTATATCGTTAGACAATATACGCACACCAAAGAGAGCGTCCTTCTCATCTTATTCTGATATTACCATACGGTGAGTTGTCGAAGTTCACACGGTCAGAATAAGCGAAAATGCGCTTTCTTTCAATATGTCCGTACTTGCTTTGCGCTAAGTACGTCACAAAGATAGCGATTTTCAAGAGAAGAACGCTCGTTTTCCTTAAAATAAATTATCCTAATGGCTAAAAATCAAGCAAATCATACGTTTCTAACAATTCTTTTTCTCGTAATCCAAGATATATTTTTGTGACAGCTATATTGGAATGATTAAACAACTCTGAAAGTTTTATCAACGCCATGTTTGCGTTTTCTCCGCTGCTTTCATAGACTTTTCGCCCAAACGTTTTGCGCATACTATGTGTGCTAAAATGCTCAATTTTGAGATTATATTTTTTCTTGATTTCCTTAAATAATATGTTGATTCTTTGTGTGCTATATACTACTTTCTTTTGAGATAAAAAGCACTTTTCATCGTCATTTGTGATATGCAAAGCGTCATGACATTGTTTGATATGCTGCTGAAAATCAAAATTTATCTTTACCGTTCTGCGCTTGTTCGTCTTTTTCTCATTGAGAGTAAATTTGTTATCATCTAATAGCATAGACCATGTTAAAGTGAGTATGTCCGAAATGCGCAGTCCGAAGAAACAGCCGCAGCCGATAAGAAGCGACATACGGTAGTTGCCATCTCTATATAGTTTTCTGATTAAGGACAACATTACATCCCATTCCATATAGTCCGAAGTCTGATATTTGTGTATTGCTTGCTTCATAACATTCAAATTTGCTGATTGTTTCTTGTTTCTGAATATCTTTAATGTTCTACCGTATGTAAGTTGCTTATTTTCAACGTATATTCAAATCTGTGGAGGAAAGTGAATGTTTTATGCTGCTATCTTTTGACCGTTTTCTGATGGCAGGATTATTGCCATCAATTCTGCTTTCTTTGCCTCATACACTTTGTTGGATTCTTCATTCTTGCTCCAAAGGTTAGCATGTACGTTCTATCACGCAAAGCCTTCCTTATGTTTGCATCGGTAATGGTAGCTACCAACTCTACAAAGTAGCGCATATTTCCACGTGCATTGTCAATCGCAGGATGCGTATAGTCAGCGAAACACCAATACCAATCGTGATTGTTCATCGTTGCTAATGCCTTATTTATAAGTTCTAACGTTGCCATATCTTTAAGTTTTTGTTGTTACTTTCGTTTTTTGTTTACACTACAAAGATAGGCATATATTAAATAATAGCCAAATTATTCGATCTAAAGTATGCTAAAGTTGGATAGTTTATTGCTTGACAGTCAACAAAATAAAAAGGATGCCATTAGCTGACACCCTTTGCAAGTTGAATTAGAATACCTCAACCAATGATTCCCATCTGAAACTTCGCCAAGCTCCTTTCTCTACATCATAAAAGGCAGTTGTGCAATAGTTCTCCCTGCTTTCACCATTGCCGTTTGTCTTGGCCTTTGCAAGATTAGGTTGCGTTGTTCCCCAACATTCCCTTAGTTCTCCATTCTTCTTTATGAAAGTGAAATGGGCAATACCGTTTTGAAGTTTTGTTTTCAAATTTTCTATCATCAGAGCTTTCATTACTCCCATTTCTTCCGATTTGGTACGGTTTGCAATGACGGTTGCCCTTACTGATGTTGCGCCTTTAATTACGATTGCTTGTATCATAACTGTATCTGTTTAATTGTGAATGTTTTGATTACTTTTTCTACTGCAAAGATAGGCATATATTAAATAATAGCAAAATATTAGCTGCTAAAGAAAACTAAAGTATGGGCAAATATGCAATATTTGAACGAAAAAGTTTATCTTTGTTCCCAAATATCACTGATTTTATGGAAGATAAAAAGAAACAGGAAAGAAAAGTCGTGCATCTTGAAATTGGAGGCAGGCATTTGTATTACGGTAGCATATCAAGGTTATTTGATGATTTTTCGGAGAGTGATTTAGGCGTAAGTTATTATAAAACAAAGAACAACTTAGCCAAATTAGGTACAATAACAACTGATAAATGTACCATAAGGCAAGGTTTCTTGATAACCAAAGAAAAGAAAATGTGATACTATGCCGTATAAAAGCAAGATAAATTATAATCCCATTTTGTCAGTACAGGAAAATGCAGTAAACAATAATGTTACCGTTGCTGCTATACGCTCATACATTCGGACAAATGGCATAGATAGGAAATTGGATAATGCCATTATTATAAAGAGAAGGATTGATGAAGTCGTTAAGACAAACCCCAATATTTCATTACGGCAATTATCGGCACAATTAGGCTATTCGGTTAATACCATTAGAAAATACCTATTTCAAGATGTCAGCGTATCAACTAATGATAAAATCAAAATATCAACATTTGATACGTCTAAATGGAACGTTATTATAAAATCTGTGTCGGACAGCCAAGATGAAATCTTATTTAATATTTTGCGACTGTATGTAGGTAGAAGTTGCTTTGATTGTGATATGACTTATAGTATAGGTGTGTTTTATCGCAATATCCCTCAACCTACAATGAAATATGATAAATATCCACAATTTGAAGATGTTTTGCCTTTGGAACAGGCTTATGCCATTGAAAATGGTGCATTACATTCAATTATCATAGATTTGCCATTTACCGTAAAAAACAGTGAGAAAGATGCGCAAACGTCAATGATCGCAAGGAGATTTAATTGCTTTTATTCTGTGGATGAGTTATACAAAACCAATGTTGAGATGCTGAATTTGGCATACTGCAAGTTGCAAAAAGGAGGTTATCTCATAATGAAAACGATGGATTTTGTTTATGGGACAAAGCAATATTGGGTTAGTAACTTTGTGCAAGATAAAGCTGCTGCAACAGGCTTTATATTGGAAGATACATTTATTCTTGTGTCAAAGCACAAGATTTTATCCGCAAAAATAGGTGAGCAACGTCATGCACGCAAATTCCATTCATATTTTTTCGTTTTCAAAAAATAAATGATTGATGAACGAGCAACGGTTAATTATGTGTATGTCTTGAAGTATTGAAAAGTCACATTTGTTTTACATAACTAATTGATTATATGATATTTATTTGTTCGGAGGTTGGAAATATCGGCACTTACACCTTAAAATATCAATTTAAGGGTAAAATTTTGTGCCAATATTCAGTTAACGCCTTGCTTATCTTTTCTTTTGTCTCATCGGTGTGCTTTTTACCGAACATTGGATTCTTTCTACCTTGCTTCGCCAAACGCATTTTGAATCTTGTAGCGTCAGACACTTTCCTGCTAAATCTTTTTGCCATATCTATTGAACTATATTGAACTATCCTTATATTTACTTATAAATATCACGCTGAAATGAAAAAATCTCTCTACACAAAGAAAATATGGGGCTTAAAGGATTATTCCATAGATGATATAGTCAGCAACTATGTCAAGGCAGAAAAAACATACGGACTGTATAGTAAATCCGCTCCTAAAATTATGCCGAAGATACAGTTGCCTAATGCTCCAATGTCTGAATGTGATGAGGTAAAAGAGGAAAGGAAACTCATCGTAAAGCGTGAAAAACTTTTGGCCAAGAAATACGAATTCCTTATTCACACCATAATTAAGCGTGTCCTCAATAATGATAATGGCATGGCGTATTTACATTCTGCGATACTTCAAAATGTCTTTGGAAAAGATTACAGGAAGATGTTAGATAATCTTTTTAAGATGGGTATATTGCATTCTGATGGTTATTATTCTTTGGACGAAAAGACATACGGTTATTATTTTGCGCCAAACGTAAGATTTACATACACCTTGCGTCCTTCTTCATATCTATCAGACTACGATGCCAAACTTAACAAATGCCTATTGCCATATCAAACCAAAGAAGAACAGGACAACAAGCAAAGACTTGAAAATGATTACTTATATTCTCGCTATAATGACAGCCTCAAATATCTTAAACTTCAATATGTAGATGAAGCTGTTTCATTTGTCACTTCACACATATTTCCAACAGATAAATCCAATGAATATTATGTAAGAGTGATAGACAGGTATATGGATGGTGATTTTCATATTACTTCCATAGATGATAACAAGAGAATATACTCCATAGCTACATCTACTCCAAGATTACTTAAACCTTTCCTTAATATCAAATATTCATTAGACGTACATAACTCTCATCCTTTATTGTTTAACTCAATCTTAATGTCATACTATAATATTCCCACCTCTTTGATGGATAAGATTTACCCAATATACGAGCAAATATATACGTCCAATGTAGAATCTCATAATGTTAGGCGATTTCTACGCAAAATATTGATAACAAATAATATAGAGGAAGAAAATATAAAATCCATCCCAATAGATGTGTTATACTATATGTACTTGACTTCAATGGGCTTGCTTTGGGACGTTACCATACCAAAAGAAATGGTGGATGAGAAGAATTTGCTTCGCTCTGATATAAAGGTCTTGATGTTTAGAGAGGTCTTTTATAGTAAGAAACTGACAGCAAGAGGCAAGGAATACGCCAAGATATTTGCAAAGGATTTTCCTAATGTCTATACAGTTGTGCTTGATTCTAAGAGAGAAAACCGTACAAAGCTCGCAAATGATATGATGAAGATCGGTAAAATCTTAGTCGGGTTGTATGCCAAGAAATTCAAGGTTATTTCGATTCATGATGCCATTGTTGTGTTGGATGTGAAACAGAATGAAAAGTGTACGGAAGAAGTCGTTAAACAGGTAATGACAGCCGTGTATCGGAAATATGGATTGCACCCCGACATATCGGTTGACTACTATGGCAAAGAATGTATGGAAAAACTCATGGAACAAAACAGGTTGCTCAAAGACCTCATTACCGATTATGTGCTGCAACTTAAAGGATTAGCCCAAGAAGGCGATGAGGATGCAATTTCTTTGCTCAAAAAGATAGGAAACGGGGATTATGATTTTTATATAGATAAGGATGGACAACTTATGCTTCATCCGTTACATATATAAAATTTCCATATAATTTTTGTGAAACGTACAAGTAACGAATGCTTCATAATAGTTCAATACCAAACATTCTATACTGAAAGCGAGGATACCTACCTTATTACGATTTTTATTTATTACTTTTGCAATGAGCTAATGGAACAATGTTGTTTATAGCAATAATATATTGTAAACCACAATGTAAACTGAACATGTATGAAAGAATATAACTCATTGAATTATAATAAGAAATACAAAATACTCTTTGTCTGTTTAGGGAATATATGCCGGAGCTCAGCTGCGGAAGGTGTCATGCTTCATCTGATAAAGGAAGCGGGAATGGAAAAGGAGTTCGTTGTTGACTCGGCGGGCATACTCTCTTATCATCAGGGAGAACTGCCGGACAGTCGGATGCGTGCCCATGCCGCTAGACGGGGATACCAACTGACCCATCGTTCGCGTCCGGTAAGGACGGAGGACTTTTATGAGTTTGACCTGATTATCGGCATGGATGACCGTAACATTGACGATTTGCGGGACAAAGCTCCCTCGCCTGTGGAATGGAAGAAGATACACCGCATGACCGACTATAGCACACGTCTTGTAGCCGACCATGTGCCCGATCCTTATTACGGGGGAGCGGAAGGATTTGAGTATGTGCTCGACGTGTTGGAGGACGCTTGCGCCGGACTGCTTACTTCTTTAACTCAGGATAGCTGACGCGTGTATGGTAGGCAATCTTCAGTTTCTCCTTAAACACGCTTTTTACAGTAGCTATATCTTTAAAGGTTATTGGACATTCCTTGAAATAGCCTTCCGTCACTTGCGAATCGACAATCTTGTCTACTAAAGCGCCGATGCTTTCCTCCGTATATTCAGGCAGGCTGCGCGAGGCCGCCTCCACCGCATCCGCCATCATCAATATGGCTTGTTCCTTCGTGAAGGGATTAGGCCCCGGGTAAGTAAACAGTTCTTCGTTTGGCTCTTCTCCCGGATGTTCGTTCTTCCAAGAAATATAGAAATATTTCGTCTTTCCTCGGCCATGGTGAGTGCTGATGAAGTCTTTTATTACCTTAGGTAGGTTGTACTTATCCGCCAACTTCAGTCCGTCCGTCACGTGTCCGATGACCACCCGTGCGCTTTGTTCATAGCTTAAGTTCTTGTGGGGATTAACATTGCCCGACTGATTCTCCGTAAAGAAAGCGGGATTTTCCATCTTTCCAATGTCGTGGTATAAAGCCCCGGTACGCACAAGTTGGCTCTTTGCTCCTATTCGTATAGCCGCTTCCGCGGCAAGATTAGCCACCTGCATGGAATGTTGGAATGTGCCCGGGACGGTTTCAGACATCTGACGTAGCAAATCATTATTAATATTTGAGAGCTCTACTAACGTGACGTTGGATGTAAAGCCAAAGGTCTTTTCCAGTAAGAAGAGCAAGGGATAAGTAAACAACAACAGGATACCATTAATGATAAAATAGGTATACATCCGTACATTCAACTTGGAAAAGTCATTGGCAAGCCCGCTTTCCGTCATTAGCTCGAAAGCGAAATAAGTCGTGGCGTATGTTAATGTTACCCATATCGCGGTACGGAAAATCTGTGAGCGTTGCGAAAGCTCTCGCAAACTGAATATCGCCACCAATCCGGCCGTAAGTTGCGTTAGGATAAACTCATGAGGAAACCTCAATGATACAGAACAGAGCAATACCATAATCGTGTGTGTTAGAAACGCCGTGCGGGAGTCCAAAAAAACACGGATGATAATGGGTAGCATCGCATAAGGGATTATGTACACATTGGAAAAGTTGTTTGCTACCATCAATGAAGTAATGACACTAAAAAACACAATTAAGGCAAATTGTAACGAAAGGCTTCCTCGATGTTGATAATAGTCCTTCCTGAACAAGTCAAGATAGAGCATGAAGCATAGAATCAGAATGCCGACAAATAATACCTGTCCCCCTAACATGAGACGGGTTTGTCCCACAGATTCGCTTCGTTTTATAGATTCTTTTCGCAACGACTCAAGAATGTTATAAGTTTCTGGAGTCACTAAGTCTCCTCGGTCAATTATCTTCTGCCCGCTGACGACTACTCCATTTGCCCAAGAATAATTGCTTAACATTTCGTTCTGAGCCGTTTCCGTACGCAGACTGTCAAAAGTCAAATTCGGATTGATATACTCGTTCAATGCGCATTGTCTTAAAATATCCACGTTAAGGTGTAGTGAATCCGCCGAAGCCAACATGGATTCATAGGCCTTTTTTACCGTATGAAGTCGATTGGTAGGCTGAGAATTGGCCAACTTGTCATCCACTACCATTATAGAAGCCGTACTGTCTCCATTCAACCGTAACATATCATCCGTTGAGATAACCCCGTCGGCGTATATTTCCTTCAACATCCGGTCGATATGTCGCAGATATTCCGCCGATAACAACGAATCCTTCAATCCAGCCTGATAATCAGCCTTCAATCTGTTTAACGCGTCTTCTTCTACTGTTTTGTCAAGTTCATAATAAGGTTGGAATGTCTTCATCAGGCTATCTTGTTCTTTCTTGACTATAGCCTCTTCCTTGTATATCGGAAAATCAAAAGTCGCTATCAACTGTCCGTACTTCCACGGCTTGTTTACGCTAAATTGATAGTTAAATTTCCCATCGCGCGGTAAAAAATAAACGATTAATGCTACAGTGCCTATAAACAGCAGCATCCTATATAATAAGGCTCTCCGTAAAAAGCTCTCTTTCTTCTTCAAATTCTCCATAACCTTTGAAATTTGGGCGAAAAGTACGAAAAAAAACAATAGTATGGGAAAAAAGATATAATTTTGTCGCGATTTACCTATACTAACCCGATATGGCAGAAAGAAAAGTTAGAGTTCGCTTTGCTCCCAGTCCGACCGGAGCGTTGCACATTGGCGGTGTGCGTACAGCATTGTATAATTATTTATTTGCCCGTCAACATGATGGAAAGTTGATATTCCGTATAGAGGATACGGATTCTAGTCGTTTTGTTCCGGGAGCAGAAGAGTACATACTTGAATCTTTCAAATGGTTGGGTATCCAATTTGACGAGGGGGTAACTTTCGGTGGAGAGTATGGACCCTATCGCCAGTCGGAGCGCCGTGAAATCTATAAAAAATACGTGCAAGTATTATTAGATAACGGAAAGGCTTATATTGCCTTCGACACTCCGGAGGAGTTGAATGCCAAACGTGCGGAAATCGCAAACTTCCAATATGATGCGTCGACAAGAGGGACAATGCGTAACTCGCTGACCCTATCGAAAGAGGAGGTGGAAGCTTTGATTGCGGCAGGCAAGCAATACGTCGTACGTTTTAAGGTCACCCCTAACGAGGATGTGCATATTAGCGACCTGATTCGGGGAGAGGTGGTTATCAATTCTTCGATTTTGGATGACAAAGTCCTCTATAAATCAGCGGACCAACTGCCAACCTATCATTTGGCCAATATCGTAGACGACCATCTGATGGAAGTCACTCATGTTATTCGCGGTGAAGAGTGGCTGCCTTCGGCGCCGTTACACGTTCTTTTATATAGAGCTTTCGGATGGGAAGATACCATGCCGCAATTCGCCCATTTGCCACTGCTGCTAAAACCGGAAGGGAACGGAAAACTCAGCAAGCGTGACGGAGACCGGTTGGGATTTCCTGTCTTTCCTTTAGAATGGCATGATCCTAAGACGGGAGAAGTGTCTTCCGGTTATCGTGAGTCTGGATATTTACCGGAGGCGGTCATCAATTTTCTCGCCTTATTGGGGTGGAATCCGGGGAATGATCAAGAGCTCATGTCAATGGACGAGTTAATCCAACTTTTCAACCTCCAACGTTGCAGCAAGTCGGGAGCCAAGTTTGACTATAAAAAGGGGATTTGGTTCAATCACCAATATATCCAAAAGAAACCCAATGAGGAAATCGCTAAATTATTTCTGCCGATATTAAAAGAGCACGGCGTAGAAGCGCCATTCGACAAGGTGGTAACCGTCGTAGGCATGATGAAAGGCCGCGTAAGTTTCGTCAGGGAACTGTGGGATGCCGCGGGCTTCTTCTTCGTCGCTCCCACCGAATATGACGAGAAGACCGTCAAAAAGCGTTGGAAAGAGGACTCCGCGAAATGTATGACCGAATTAGCGGAAGTTTTGTCAGGAATTGAAGACTTCAGCATTGAGGGACAAGAGAAAGTGGTTATGGATTGGATTGCGGAAAAAGGTTATCACACCGGTAATGTCATGAACGCTTTCCGTCTGACGTTGGTCGGAGAAGGTAAAGGACCACACATGTTTGATATTTCATGGGTTTTAGGAAAGGAAGAAACGTTGGCCCGTATGAAGCGCGCCGTAGAGGTTCTGAAATAATCTGAAAAAGGGTCATGCTTTACAATTTAGCGATTGTCTTTTATGACATTTTAGTTCATTTGGCCGCCCCGTTCAGCCGAAAGCCTCGGAAAATGATGAAAGGCCATTGGGTGGTGTATGAACTTTTACGTCAGCAGGTAGAAAAAGGAGAACGGTATATATGGTTTCACGCCGCTTCGTTGGGAGAGTTCGAGCAAGGCCGTCCGTTGATAGAGAGAATCCGTGAGAAATATCCGGACTACAAGATTCTGCTCACTTTCTTCTCCCCCTCAGGCTACGAAGTGCGCAAGCACTATCGGGGGGCCGATATAGTCTGTTATCTGCCTTTCGACAAGCCGAGGAACGTAAAGAAGTTCTTGGACATCGTTAATCCGTGTATGGCCTTTTTCATCAAATATGAGTTCTGGAAGAACTACTTAGACGAGCTTCATAAGCGCCATATTCCCGTATATAGCGTGTCCTCTATCTTCCGTCGTGATCAGATTTTTTTTAAGTGGTACGGAGGGACATACCGTCATGTCTTGAAGAATTTCAACCATTTATTCGTTCAGAACGAGGCGTCAAAGCGCTATCTCTCGAAAATCGGAGTCAACCGCACCACGGTAGTGGGTGACACGCGGTTCGACCGTGTTTTACAGATACGTCAAGAAGCGAAAGAGCTTCCGTTAGTAGAGAAATTCAAAGGGGACAATCAGTTCACGCTCATAGCGGGAAGCTCGTGGGGACCTGATGAAGACTTGTTCTTAGCGTACTTCAACACTCATCCACAAGTAAAATTAATTATCGCCCCTCACGTTATTGAAGAGAACCATTTGGTTGAAATCATAAGTAAATTGAAGCGTCCTTATATCCGTTATACACGCGCCGATGAAAGAAATGTATTAAAAGCGGACTGTCTGATAATTGATTGTTTCGGGCTGCTCTCTTCCATTTACCGTTATGGGGAGGTAGCTTATATCGGAGGTGGTTTTGGCGCAGGTATTCACAATACGCTCGAAGCGGCGGTATACGGTATCCCAGTAGTTTTTGGCCCAAAGTATCAAAAGTTTATGGAGGCGATTCAGCTGCTTGAAGCAAAAGGAGCCTATTCCATTAAGGATTATATGGAGTTGGAAAATCTCTTGGAGCGTTTTCGTACCGAAGAGATTTTTTTGCGAGAAACGGGGGCTAACGCAGACGATTACGTAACTGGTAATTCGGGAGCCACGAATAAAATCATGAGCATGATTAACTTCTGACTATTCCTCAAACAAAGAATAACTGCGCCCTAAATGCATTCCTACATCAAAAGAAAGTTAAATAAAGGGCTTCATCAATCAGATTTTATCAAAAAAATAGCGAATATGTTTGCTCGTTAAAGAAAAGTGCGTATCTTTGCACCGTCAAAATAAAAACAAGGCCGCGTAGCTCAACTGAATAGAGTAGCTGACTACGGATCAGCCGGTTACAGGTTTGAATCCTGTCGCGGTCACAAGGCTTTTGACGATAGAGTAGGAAGAGGATGGTAATGGTTCTCTTCCTATTTTTATTTTCCCCCCAAACATAGCAAGTGGATTAACGGCCCGTTTCCCGGCTCAGTAGAAATTTAGTGGGGATAAATTTGTAATCTAATCGAATAGTTCTTTACTTTACAGTATGGAAAACGATTATTTGAGCATGTTGGCCAGTAT
>CASDXF010000063.1 GCA_949285075.1 uncultured Bacteroides sp.
CTCGACCATCAACGGCGGGTACCTGAACTTCATGGGCAACGAGTTCGGCCATCCGGAGTGGATAGACTTTCCGAGGGAGGGCAACGGGTGGTCGTGCAAGTACGCCCGCCGTCAGTGGGACTTGGTGGACAACAAGAAGCTGGCCTACCACTATCTGGGCGACTTTGACGCGGAGATGCTGAAGGTAATCAAGAGCGTGCGCAATTTTCAGGCCACTCCGGTGCAGGAGATATGGCACAACGACGGCGACCAGATACTGGCCTACACCCGCAAGGACTTGGTGTTCGTGTTCAACTTCAACCCCAAGCAATCGTTTACCGACTACGGCTTTCTGGTCCCTCCCGGAGCCTATGAGGTCATATTGAATACGGACAACGTCGCTTTCGGGGGGAACGGGCTGGCGGACGACTCGGTCGTCCACTTCACGGTAGGCGACCCTCTGTACAGAAAGGAAAAGAAAGAATGGCTGAAGCTCTATATCCCGGCCCGTTCCGCCGTCGTGCTGCGGAGAAGGAAATGACGGGCGGATTTCCGCGGGGATGAGGACGGACCGGCGGGGGAGTGAACGCGACGCGGGCCGCGGACGGCATGGGACAGATGCCGGTCCGCGGCCCGCTAAGCTGTAAGGGCGGCCCTATACTATCGGGTCGGGCGACTCGCCGCTGTCCTCCTCCTCGTCGTCGGGCACCTGCGTCTCGTCGCTCTCCTTGCCCAGCCACTCCATGAAGGTCACGCCCTCGCTGGCGATAAGGGCGCGGGTGTACGTGCCGTTTTCCGGGTTGCGCGTACGGTCCGGAGTGAACTGCACGCGCAGGCCCTTGATTTGGTCGTCGCTCACTTCCTCTTTGGTGTCTACCCCCTTGCCCATAGCGTTGATGGTGTAGCGGAACCAGCCGAGGCCCTCGAAGTGAATGGCCCGGCTCTCCTTCATAAAGTCGGCCATGACGTTAGGCAGGGCGCGTAGCACGGCGTGCGTGTCGGCGGGCGACACGGTCGACTCGCGCGCGATGCGGTTGGCTAACTCTTGCGTCTCTACCGGCTTACCCACGGTGACGCAGCGTGGATACCACTTCTTGTTGATTGCTTGCTGAATTCTTTTCCAGAAAATCATACAAACCTCCTTTTTTATGTCTTCTGCCCCTCCTCATCAAACGCTTCCGCAGCCTATTGATTTTCAGGATGTTGTCGTTGAACCCCAACGAGGCCCTCGTTAAACCCCAACGACCACCTCGTTAAACCCTGACGAGACCCTCGTTGAACCCCCACGAGAATCTCGTGTGTCCCACGCGGGAAAACGGGGTGTCCCTGACCGCTTCATCGTTTGACTAATTCTTGACAGAAAGACGGGTTGAACATATTATTGACGCGGGACAAACAAAGATATGATTTCTATTCGATATTCCCGCCGTTTATCCCGGAAAATCACGCGGTTTCAGTTAATTTAACACCGCGGGCGCCTGACGGGGCGGCCTCCGCCGGAAGCGTCCGCCGCGGGCGCGGACCTGACAAGACGGCCTGCGTGCGCCGACAGGCGAGACCTTCAGCCTTTTGGCACTGTTTTTGTAATTTCTTCCGCGTGCCACTTTATTATTAAGCAGAATAAGTTAACTTCGCGGGCGACTAAGGCATGGTCAACCCGCTAACATAAAACTAACCCAGAACGAAAAGATGAAAGATAAGTATTTTTTGGAGGATGTAGATAACAATAACGGCTTTTCGCTTATTACAGACTATGACGGCAATGACGAGCACATGTTCGACGTAAATATAAAGTCCGGGGCCATACTCCCCGTTCTTCCCCTTCGCAATATGGTACTGTACCCCGGCGTGTTCCTGCCCATCAGCGTGGGACGGAAAACCTCGCTCAGGCTAGTCCGCGAAGCGGAGAAGAAGAGGACGGACATAGCGGTGGTGTGCCAAAAGGCCGCCCAGACCGAGGAGCCCCGGCTGGAAGACCTGCACGAGACGGGCACGGTGGGGCGAATAGTAAGAATACTTGAGATGCCCGACCAGACCACCACCGTCATACTGCAAGGCATGAAGCGCCTGCGGCTGAACCTCATCACCGAGGAGCAGCCCTACCTGAAGGGAGAGGTCACCCTGCTCGACGACGAGATGCCGGGCAAGGACGACAAGGAGTTCACCGCCCTCGTCGAAGCCTGCAAGGACCTGACGATGCGCTATATCAAGTCGTCCGACGTCATGCACCAAGACTCCATATTCGCCATCCGGAACATCAACCATCCGGCCTTCCTGATAAACTTCATCTGCTCCAACCTCCCCTTCAAGAAGGACGAGAAGATAGAGCTGCTGGCCATCGACTCCTTCAAGAAAAGGGCCTACCGCCTCTTGGAGATACTGAACCGCGAGGTACAGCTGGCCGAGATAAAGGCCTCCATCCAGATGAGGGCCCGCGAGGACATAGACCAGCAGCAGCGCGAGTACTTCCTGCAGCAGCAAATCAAGACCATACAGGACGAGCTCGGAGGAAGCGGGCAGGAGCAGGAGATAGAAGAGATGCGTCAGAAGGCCGAGAAGATGAAGTGGAGCGCCGAAATCAAGGAGACATTCATGAAGGAGTTGGCCAAGCTTGAGCGGACGCACCCGCAGTCGCCGGACTTCAGCGTGCAGCTGAACTACCTTCAGACGATGCTCAACCTCCCGTGGGGCGTCTACACTGCGGACAACCTGAACCTGAAGAACGCCGAGAAGGTACTGAACAAGGACCATTACGGCATGGAGAAGGTAAAGGAGCGCGTACTGGAACACTTGGCCGTCCTCAAGCTGAAGGGAGACATGAAGTCGCCCATCATTTGCCTCTACGGCCCCCCGGGAGTCGGAAAGACCTCGCTGGGCAAGTCCATAGCCGCCGCGCTCAAGCGCAAGTACGTGCGCATGTCGCTGGGCGGAGTGCACGACGAGGCCGAAATACGCGGACACCGCAAGACATACATCGGAGCCATGCCCGGACGCGTCATCAAGAACCTCATCAAGGCGGGCTCGTCCAACCCCGTGTTCATCCTCGACGAGATAGACAAGGTGAGCGCCGACCGTCAGGGAGACCCCTCCTCGGCGTTGCTTGAGGTACTCGACCCCGAGCAGAACACGGCCTTCCACGACAATTTCTTGGACGTGGACTATGACCTGTCTAAGGTTCTCTTCATCGCCACGGCGAATAACCTGAACACGATTCCGGGCCCGTTGCTCGACCGTATGGAACTCATAGAGATAAGCGGATACATAACGGAGGAGAAAATCGAAATCGCGCGGAGACACCTAATCCCTAAGGAATTGGAGGCCAATGGGCTTAAGAAGACGGACATCAAGTTCTCTAAGGAGGCGATAGAGGCCATCATCGAGTCTTACACCCGCGAGAGCGGCGTGCGCGAGCTAGAGAAGAAGATAGGGAAAATCCTCCGGAAGTCAGCCCGCCAATACGCTACGGAAGGCGTTTTCTCGAAGAAGGAGATTAAGCCCGCTGACTTGTACGAGTTTCTGGGCGCTCCCGAATACACCCGCGACAAGTATCAAGGCAACGAGTACGCGGGAGTCGTCACCGGTCTGGCGTGGACCGCGGTGGGAGGAGAAATCCTTTTCGTTGAGACAAGCCTCAGCCGCGGCAAGGGCGGTAAGCTTACCCTGACGGGAAATCTTGGCGACGTGATGAAGGAGTCCGCCATGCTTGCGCTTGAGTACATTAAGGCGCATTCCTCACTGTTGGACTTGGACGATGAAATCTTCGATAACTGGAACATTCATATCCATGTGCCCGAGGGAGCTATTCCTAAGGACGGTCCTTCAGCGGGAGTTACGATGGTGACTTCATTGGCGTCCGCGCTGACTCAACGGAAGGTGAAGGCCAATCTCGCCATGACGGGAGAAATAACGCTGAGAGGTAAGGTCCTTCCCGTAGGAGGAATAAAGGAAAAGATATTGGCCGCTAAGCGCGCCGGCATTAAGGAAATCATCATGAGCGCCGAGAACAAGAAGAACATCGAGGAAATTCAAGACATATACCTGAAGGGATTGACTTTCCATTATGTCAATGACATTAAGGAGGTGCTTGCCATAGCGTTGACGGACGAGAAGGTAGCCGACGCTATTCCTTTATCTGTAAAGAAGAATAGTTAGAATGACGTTTGAACTACAATATACAGACAGTCAAAGTAATGCTCGCGCGGGACTGATAACTACGGCGCATGGGCAAATACGGACGCCTATTTTTATGCCCGTAGGCACGGTGGGAACCGTGAAGGGAGTGCATCTGACTGAATTAAAGGAGGATATCAAGGCGCAAATCATCTTGGGGAATACATACCATCTCTACTTGAGGCCGGGACTGGATATTATAGAGAGAGCGGGTGGGCTGCATCGTTTCAATGGATTTGACAGGCCTATGCTAACCGATAGCGGAGGATTCCAAGTCTTTTCCTTAGCCGGTATCCGGAAGCTAAAGGAGGAGGGCGCGGAATTCCGCTCCCATATAGATGGAAGTAAGCATTTCTTTACGCCGGAAAAAGTAATGGATATCGAGCGTACTATCGGAGCGGATATCATGATGGCGTTTGACGAGTGCACTCCGGGAAATGCGGATTATGATTATGCGGAAAAATCCTTAGGATTAACCCAAAGATGGCTTGACCGCTGTATCAAGCGGTTTAAAGAAACAGAACCGAAATATGGCTATGAGCAGTCCCTTTTTCCTATTGTACAGGGGTGCGTATACCCGGATTTACGTAAACGGGCTGCGGAATTTGTAGCCTCTAAGGAGGCGGATGGCAACGCGATTGGAGGATTAGCCGTAGGCGAGCCTGTGGAAAAGATGTATGAGATGATTGAGATTGTCAATGATATATTGCCTAAAAATAAGCCTCGCTATTTAATGGGGGTAGGGACTCCGGTTAATATTCTTGAGGGAATTGAAAGGGGAGTTGATATGTTCGATTGTGTAATGCCTACCCGAAACGGTAGGAACGGAATGCTTTTTACTAAAGAGGGCATCATCAACATAAAGAATAAAAAGTGGGAAGATGATTTCTCTCCCGTTGAGAGCGATGGGGCTTCTTATGTGGACACGTTATATAGTAAAGCGTATTTGCGTCATTTATTCCATGCGCAAGAATTATTGGCTATGCAGATCGCTTCAATACACAACTTGGCGTTTTATTTGTGGCTAGTGAATGAAGCGAGAGAACATATTATTTCGGGAGATTTTTCTGCTTGGAAACATTCGATGGTAAGGAGGCTCTCCACAAGACTATAGAGATATGAGAAGTAACCGATTTATCAAACGTCTGGACTTGTATATCATCAAGAAATTCTTGGGGACATACATTTTTGCAATCGCACTAATTATTTCTATTGCGGTTGTATTCGATTTTAATGAGAAAATGGATAAATTGATGGAGCATGAAGCTCCGTGGAGTAAAATCATTTTTGATTATTACATGAATTTTATTCCTTATTTTTCTAATCTGTTTAGTCCGTTATTTGTATTTATTGCGGTTATCTTCTTTACATCAAAATTGGCTGAGAATTCTGAAATTATCGCCATGTTTTCGACCGGTATGAGTTTTAAACGAATGATGCGTCCTTATATGATTTCAGCCGCTATAATCGCCATATCGACTTTTATTTTAAGTGCATATGTTATCCCTAAGGGTAGCGTTACCCGATTAAACTTTGAAGATAGGTATATAAAGCCGAAAAAGAAGAATACGGCCCAAAATGTTCAATTGGAAGTCGCAGACGGAGTCATCGCCTATATCAATAGTTATAATGATGGAATGAAAACAGGTAACAGATTTTCGCTTGATAAATTTGTAGATAAAAAACTGGTTTCTCATCTAACGGCGCGCCGCATTACTTATGATACGGCAACCGTTAATAAATGGACTATACATAATTATATGATTCGTGAGGTCGATGGACTAAAAGAAAGAATCATTAAAGGTAACCGGATAGATTCCATTATTAATATGGATCCATCCGATTTCTTGATTATGAAAAATCAGCAGGAGATGATGACTAGTCCTAAGTTGAGCGAATATATTGAAAAGCAGAAGCGAAGAGGATTTGCTAATATTAAAGAATTTGAGATAGAATATCATAAACGGATTGCGATGTCGTTCGCCTCGTTTATTTTAACCATTATAGGAGTTTCTCTATCCTCACGAAAGACAAAGGGAGGGATGGGATTGCATTTAGGAATCGGCTTAGGGTTGAGTTTTTCTTATATATTATTTCAAACGGTAACTTCTACTTTTGCCGTGAATGGAAATGTCCCTCCGGCTATTGCGGTATGGATTCCTAATGTCCTTTATGCGTTTATTGCATTTTATCTTTATCAGAAAGCTCCTAAATAAAGGGGAATAAAGTTACTTTGAATAGAGTTTATACAGAATAAGGTTTTAGGGTATTGGTTATCAGTACTCTAAGACCTTATTCGATATAATATCTATATAGCCGATAAATATAGCAAAGGTATAAAAATTGAATCTGCCCAGATTCGCCGTTTTTATGCTTCTTTTATTATTTCGGTCTCTTTTTGAACTCTTTTTGTAATTCTCGGGCGATGTAATTTAGTGATAATTCCCAATCGTCATTAGAGAATCTAATAATGTAAAAAACTGTCGTTTAATTCCATCCGGGTTTATTTTAAAGTATCTTTCAGAAAATGTTTTTCCGCTCCCGCAATGGGGGTAATTCACATTAAAACTTTTCCACTTGTCAGACTGCCCTGTGGCTCGCGAGAGATTGCCTTACGGCTCGCGAGAAGCAGGGCAGCGGTTCGCGAGAAACGGGGCTGTTTCTCAGGTAGAAAGTAAGATGTTGATTATAAGGTTTCTATCGTGAAGTTGTCGAAAATAGTCTCTTATTGTTATTGAAACGGTAGTATAGATGTTTATCAGGCAAAATGATAGCGACTTTTTCTAATAACCGGCTAGGAATAATCCTTTCATGCTGCTTTATTGACAATATATTTCATGAGTTCCAATAATACAAGGTCCTCTATTTGAATTATTTCTTTAGAGATAAAAGGTTGATAGGAATAGTATATACAAAAATAGGTTTGTTATATTAGGGTGATATGATTTAGATTAAAATGACTATTTTTGCAGTCATATTTTAGAAACTTTTAAATATATGCGAAACGATATGGAATTAGCGAGTAAATACAATCCTGCAAACGTAGAGGGCAAATGGTATCAGTATTGGTTGGACCATCATTTATTCAGTTCAAAGCCTGATGGACGTGAACCTTACACAATTGTTATTCCTCCTCCAAACGTCACAGGTGTGTTGCATATGGGACACATGCTTAATAATACCATTCAGGATATTCTGGTTCGCAGGGCTCGTATGGAAGGCAAGAATGCGTGTTGGGTTCCGGGTACCGACCACGCTTCTATTGCTACGGAGGCTAAGGTAGTAAATAAGTTGGCGGCTCAAGGCATTAAGAAAACAGATTTAACGCGTGAAGAGTTTCTGAAACATGCATGGGCATGGACAGAAGAACATGGGGGGATTATTTTGAAACAACTTCGTAAACTTGGTGCGTCATGTGATTGGGATCGCACAGCTTTTACGATGGACGAAAAACGTAGTGAGAGTGTCATTAAGGTTTTTGTGGACCTTTATAATAAAGGATTGATTTATCGGGGGGTTCGTATGGTTAATTGGGACCCAAAGGCGCTAACAGCTCTCTCGGACGAGGAGGTTATTTATAAAGAAGAGCATGGAAAACTGTATTACCTTCGTTATCTTGTTGAAGGAGATCCAGAAGGACGCTATGCCGTGGTTGCCACTACTCGTCCCGAGACTATTATGGGCGATACGGCGATGTGTATTAATCCTAACGATTCGAAAAATGCGTGGCTGAAAGGCAAGAAAGTCATTGTTCCATTGGTGAATCGCGTTATTCCTGTGATAGAAGATGACTATGTGGATATTGAGTTCGGTACAGGTTGTCTGAAAGTTACTCCGGCTCACGACGTGAATGACTATATGCTTGGTGAGAAGCATAACTTGCAGAGTATCGACATATTTAATGATAACGGAACGTTGAACGAGGCCGCAGGACTGTATGTCGGCATGGACCGTTTTGACGTGCGCAGGCAAATTGAGATTGACTTGGAAGCTGCCGGACTGTTAGAGAAAGTAGAGGCTTATACAAATAAAGTAGGGTATTCGGAACGTACGAATGTAGTGATTGAGCCGAAGCTATCCACGCAATGGTTTCTTAAAATGAAGCATTTTGCGGATATGGCCTTACCTCCGGTGATGAATGATGAGTTGAAGTTTTATCCCTCTAAGTATAAGAATACTTACCGTTACTGGATGGAGAACATCAAGGACTGGTGTATTAGTCGTCAGTTATGGTGGGGACACCGTATTCCTGCCTATTTTCTTCCGGAGGGAGGTTATGTAGTGGCTGCCACGCCTGAAGAGGCTTTGGCCTTGGCAAGGAAAAAGACCGGAATCGCTGATTTGAGATTGGAAGATCTTCGTCAGGACGAGGACTGTCTGGATACTTGGTTTTCCTCTTGGCTATGGCCTATTTCCCTGTTTGATGGAATAAATAATCCCGGGAACAAGGAACTTAAGTATTATTATCCTACAAGTGACTTGGTGACAGCCCCAGATATCATCTTTTTCTGGGTGGCCCGAATGATTATGGCAGGATATGAGTATGAAGGACAGATGCCTTTCCGGAATGTTTATTTTACAGGTATTGTTCGCGATAAGTTAGGACGGAAAATGTCTAAGTCATTGGGCAACTCGCCCGATCCTTTAGAACTGATTGATAAATACGGTGCTGATGGAGTGCGTATGGGCATGATGCTTTGCGCCCCGGCGGGAAATGATATCCTTTTCGATGACGCACTGTGTGAACAAGGACGTAACTTCTGCAATAAAATCTGGAACGCTTTCCGCTTGATAAAAGGATGGGAGATTAGCGATGAAATCGCAGTTCCAGAGGCGGCTGCGTTAGCAATGGATTGGTTTGCTTCTAAACAGAATACCGTTGCTGTGGAAGTGGCTGATTTATTTGGAAAGTATCGTTTGAGTGAGGCGTTGATGGCCATTTATAGGCTGTTTTGGGATGAGTTCTCTTCATGGTATCTTGAAATGATTAAACCTGTTTACGGCCAACCTATCAGTAGAAAAGTATATGATACGACCATCGCCTTTTTTGATAACCTGTTACATCTATTGCATCCTTTTATGCCTTTCATTACAGAGGAACTGTGGCAGCACATCGTTGAGCGGAAGGATGGGGAAAGTCTGATGGTTAGTCCAATAGCTATGACGACAGAAGTAAACGAAGGGCTAGTGCGGCAGTTTGAGGTGGTGAAAGAGATAGTTACTAACGTGCGTTCTATTCGTTTACAGAAAAACATCATGCAGAAAGAGGCCTTAGAATTGCAGGTTGTTTCTGGGAATTCCGTAGATGCTTTTAACGCCGTGTTGGTTAAGATGTGTAACCTTTCTTCAATTGTTACGGTGGATAGTAAGGCTGAAGGAGCTATTTCTTTTATGGTGGGCACTGTAGAGTATGCTGTACCATTGGACGGCTTGATTGATGTGGAGGCTGAAATCGCCCGCATGGAGGCTGAGTTGAAGCGCAAGGAAGGTTTCTTGCAAGGAGTATTGAAAAAATTAAGTAATGAAAGATTTGTAAATAATGCCCCGGCGGCTGTAATCGAATTAGAACGTAAGAAACAGGCCGATGCGGAGAGCATTATTCATTCATTACGGGAAAGCATTCTTGCTTTGAAAAATAGGTAACAGATTTAAGGATACACATTCTGTATTGGAAAAAATCTAAAACTAATGTTTCAAGTCCTACTTAGTGCCATGTTTGCGTAGGTTTATTTTAATAATAGATTCTGTGAAATGAAAATATAGAACTTTCATTGATATAAGAGAGTGTCCTAAAAAATGGGATAGCCCTTGTATTAAATTGTGATATGAAAATTCCCCCATTTGGTCTTATATGTAACCATTCTATTTTCCGCCTTGACACGCATGTTCCCTAAACCTACCTTTGCGCCGTAACCCTTAAACAACAATGATTATGGCAAAAGAAAAAGTAAA
>CASDXF010000064.1 GCA_949285075.1 uncultured Bacteroides sp.
TATATCAAGGCTTTCAGGGATATAGCAGGTACTCTTCTGACCGGAGTAGTTGAGGTATGTGATATGACGCTATCCAGTAAGAGTAATAATAAAAAAAAGGAATAGTCACCGCCACGAAAACACACAGTGGCTAAACAAACCTATCAAGGCTGCCTCACCTCATTTTGAGGCGGCTTTGTCTGTACGATTGGATACAGAGGGAAAGATTAGCGGCAAAGCAGTAGTTGACGGCTAAACGATTGAGATGACAAATCGCAATTTTGCTATCTCTACTTTGCAACAACTAAAAAAAACAGTATATTTGCCGCCTGAAACCCAAAAGATTGAAATGGAATCATTCTATCGTACACACGCCTACCTTGTAGAGCATACCAATGCTCCAGTCCGTCGTGACCTCATGGACGAAATAGACTGGAACGACCGCTTGATTGGCATTAAGGGAACGCGCGGTGTAGGAAAGACGACATTCCTGCTCCAATATGCAAAGGAAAAGTTCGGGACGGACCGTTCATGCCTCTTCATCAACATGAATAACTTCTACTTCTCCGGACACAGCATCGTTGATTTCGCATCCGACTTTCAGAAACGAGGGGGGAAAGTATTGCTCATAGACCAAGTGTTTAAGCACCCGGGATGGAGCAAGGAGCTGCGTGTATGTTACGACCGCTTTCCCGAACTGAAAATCGTATTCACGGGCTCGTCCGTGATGCGGCTGAAAGAGGATAGTTCAGAGTTGCGCAACATCGTGAAAAGCTATAATCTGCGAGGGTTCTCATTCAGGGAGTTTCTGAATCTGCAAACGGGAACCCAATTCCACGCTTACAGCCTTTACGACATACTTAAGAACCACGAACAGATAGCGAGGGAGACACTCAGCAAGGTGAATCCCACAGATCATCTGCAAGACTACATCCATCATGGATTCTATCCGTTCTTTCTCGAAAAGCGTAACTTTTCGGAGAATCTGCTGAAAACGATGAACATGATGGTAGAAGTAGACATCCTACTCATTAAACAAATCGAGCTAAAATACCTGTCGAAGATAAAAAAGTTACTATATTTGCTCGCCGTTGATGGCCCCAAAGCCCCAAACGTAAGCCAACTGGCTAATGACATACAGACCTCACGGGCTACGGTGATGAATTACATCAAGTATTTAGCGGACGCGCGCCTCATCAATCTGGTTTACCCCAAAGGAGAAAAATTCCCCAAAAAACCGTCGAAGATTATGATGCACAATCCCAACCTGATGTATTCAGTCTATCCGGCAAAAATTGAAGAACAAGACGTACTCGAAACCTTCTTCGCTAATGCTTTATGGAAAGACCATAAAGTGTACAGAGGAGATAAAAACAGTTCATTCCTTGTAGACGGAACGATGCCGTTTAAAGTTTGTCCCGAAGGTGTGAAAGCGAAAAATAATCCGGAGGTAATTTATGCGTTGCATAAAACCGAAATAGGCAGGGGAAACCAAATACCCCTTTGGATGTTTGGTTTTTTATATTAATACAGATAAAATAGTATGGATTACAAGAAGTTGGATGAACTGAATAAGCTGAGACTGGCGGGAGCACTGACCCAAGAGGAGTTTGAGCGCGAGAAACAGAAACTGTTCACAGAAGAAGAGACTAAGGAATCCTGTCATAACGAGGGTATACCAATGGGGCTAAGCGAAAGTTCTTATTTGGCCCTGATGAGTTTTCTTATACTTGTTCCCTACATAGGATGGTTGTTGCCTATCATACTGTGGGCTATGGGGAAGAACGTTTCCCCGCAAATCAATAAGCAAGGGAAATACATATTGAACTGGTATATCACTTGGTTCATCTTTGGGACGATATTCATTATCGTAGCGATAGTTAGTCTTCCGGCGGCTATCGTGAGCTGCATACACGGACATGGCCTATTAAACAGCCTGCCTATCCCCGGAATCATCGAGGGCGCACTCTGGATTTTACCTGTAGGGCTTGTCTTCAGCTTGCTCTGTGTGGTGTTCCCTATCATAGGGGGTATTAAGGGCCTGAGCGGTCAAGCTTGGAAATATCCACTGTCCATCCCGTTTTTGAAATGATTTACTTACTTAAATATTTAATGTAGTTATGACTAAACAGAAGAAATTCATCACTTGTGATGGTAATCAAGCCGCAGCGCATATCTCGTATATGTTCTCAGAAGTAGCTGCCATCTACCCCATCACTCCGTCGTCTACGATGGCAGAATACGTAGATGAATGGGCCGCCGCAGGACGTAAGAACATCTTCGGCGAAACAGTATTGGTTCAGGAAATGCAATCGGAAGCAGGCGCAGCCGGGGCCGTTCACGGTTCATTGCAAGCAGGAGCACTGACTACGACTTATACCGCCTCTCAAGGTCTTCTTTTGATGATACCTAATATGTATAAGATTGCTGGTGAATTCCTGCCATGCGTATTCCATGTATCCGCACGTACATTGGCATCTCACGCATTGTGTATTTTCGGTGACCACCAAGACGTGATGTCGACCCGTCAGACAGGCTTCGCCATGTTAGCGGAGGGTTCCGTACAAGAGGTTATGGATTTGGCCGGCGTAGCTCATCTGGCTACCATCAAGTCACGCGTTCCGTTCGTTAACTTCTTCGACGGTTTCCGTACTTCTCACGAAATTCAGAAGATTGAAATGTTGGAGAACGAAGACCTCGCTCCGCTTATCGACCAAGAGGCTTTGGCCGAGTTCCGCGCACGGGCGTTGAACCCGATGAACCCCGTGGCAAGAGGTATGGCCGAGAATCCGGACCACTTCTTCCAACATCGCGAATCATGCAATAACTTCTACGATGCCGTTCCCGCTATCGTAGAGGAATACATGAACGAAATCTCTAAGATTACCGGCCGCAAGTACGGCTTGTTCGACTATTACGGCGCAGAAGATGCAGAACGTGTCATCATCGCGATGGGTTCAGTAACTGAGGCAACACGCGAAGCTATCGACTATCTGATGAGCAAGGGCGAAAAGGTAGGTTTGGTTTCCGTACACCTCTACCGTCCGTTCTCCGCTAAGCACTTCCTCGCAGCTGTTCCTAAGACGGCCAAGACTATCGCCGTACTAGACCGCACAAAAGAGCCGGGAGCAAACGGAGAGCCGCTCTATCTTGACGTTAAAGACTGTTTCTATGGCGTAGAGAACGCTCCGGTTATCGTTGGCGGACGCTACGGTTTAGGATCAAAAGATACAACTCCGGTGCAGATTCTTGCCGTTTACAAGAATCTGGCGTTGCCGATGCCGAAGAACCACTTCACTATCGGTATTGTGGACGACGTGACCTTCACTTCTCTTCCGCAAGAAGAAGAGATCGCATTGGGCGGCGAAGGCATGTTCGAAGCTAAATTTTATGGACTAGGCGCAGACGGTACTGTAGGTGCCAACAAGAACTCCGTAAAAATCATCGGTGACAATACCGACAAGCACTGTCAGGCTTACTTCTCATACGACTCCAAGAAGTCGGGTGGTTTCACTTGTTCTCACCTGCGCTTCGGTGATACGCCGATTCGCTCCACTTACTTGGTAAACACGCCGAACTTCGTCGCTTGCCACGTACAGGCTTATCTGCACATGTACGATGTAACACGCGGTCTGCGCAAAAACGGCTCCTTCCTGCTAAACACCATCTGGGAAGGCGAGGAGTTAGCCAAGAACCTACCGAACAAGGTGAAGAAATACTTCGCACAAAACAATATTACAGTTTACTATATCAACGCTACGCAGATTGCCCAAGAAATTGGTTTAGGCAACCGTACCAACACCATCCTTCAGTCTGCATTCTTCCGCATCACGGGAGTTATCCCGGTAGACTTGGCGGTAGAGCAGATGAAAAAGTTCATCGTGAAGTCTTACGGTAAGAAGGGTGAAGATGTTGTCAACAAGAACTATGCGGCCGTTGACCGTGGCGGTGAGTACAAACAACTGACCGTAGACCCGGCATGGGCTAATCTGCCTGACGACGAACAGAAGGAGAACAACGACCCGGCATTCATCAACGAAGTGGTTCGTCCTATCAACGCGCAAGACGGCGACTTGCTGCCGGTATCCGCGTTCAAGGGCATCGAGGACGGTACTTGGGAACAAGGAACCGCTCAATACGAGAAGCGCGGTGTAGCCGCATTCGTTCCGGAATGGGACCCCGAGAACTGTATCCAATGTAACAAGTGCGCATACGTTTGTCCTCACGCCGCTATCCGTCCGTTCATACTCGACGCAGAAGAGCAGAAGGGCGCAAACTTCGCCCAACTGAAGGCTGTAGGCAAGGTATTCGACGGAATGACATTCCGTATGCAGGTAGACGTTCTCGACTGTCTGGGCTGCGGCAACTGCGTCGACGTTTGTCCGGGCAATCCGAAGAAGGGCGGCAAGGCGCTTGAAATGAAGCATCTTGAGAGCCAGCTTTCCGAAGCTTCCAACTGGGAATACTGCGTGAAGAACGTAAAGAGCAAACAGCACTTGGTAGACATTAAGGCTAACGTGAAGAACTCACAATTCGCCACTCCGCTGTTTGAGTTCTCTGGCGCATGTTCCGGTTGCGGCGAGACTCCGTACGTGAAGCTGATTTCCCAACTTTTCGGCGACCGCGAAATGGTAGCCAACGCTACAGGATGTTCTTCCATCTATTCCGGTTCTGTACCTTCTACTCCTTATACTAAGAACGAAAAAGGTCACGGTCCGGCTTGGGCTAACTCGCTGTTCGAGGACTTCTGCGAATTTGGCCTAGGTATGGAACTGGCCAACGAGAAGATGCGCGCGCGTATCGCCAAGTTAATGAACGAGGCTATCACTTCGGACGAGACTCCGGCTGAATACAAGGCCATATTTACCGAATGGATTGAGAACAGCCTCGACGCTGACAAGACCAAAGAAATCTACGACCGCATTGTTCCGATGTTGGAGGCCGCTAAGGACAAGTGTCCGATATGCGCACAGATTTACGGTCTGAAGCAATACATCGTGAAGAGAAGCCAATGGATTATCGGTGGCGACGGCGCTTCCTACGATATAGGTTACGGCGGTCTCGACCATGTTATCGCTTCGGGTAAGGACGTTAACATCTTGGTACTGGATACAGAGGTTTACTCTAACACGGGCGGTCAGTCTTCTAAGGCTACTCCGGTGGGCGCAATCGCCAAATTCGCGGCTGTAGGCAAGCGCGTGCGCAAGAAAGACCTCGGCCTGATGGCTACGACTTACGGCTATGTATATGTAGCTCAAATCGCTATGGGAGCCGACCAAGCCCAGACGCTGAAGGCTTTGCGCGAGGCTGAGGCTTATCCGGGCCCGTCACTCATCATCGCCTACGCTCCGTGTATCAACCACGGTCTGAAGGCCGGTATGGGCAAGAGCCAAGCAGAGGAAGAGAAGGCCGTGAAGTGCGGTTACTGGCATTTGTGGCGTTACAATCCGGCTTTGGAAGCAGAGGGCAAGAATCCGTTCACGCTCGACAGCAAGGAACCGGACTGGACCGGTTTCAAAGACTTCCTGAAGGGCGAGGTACGCTACGCTTCCGTAATGAAGCAATATCCCGCCGAAGCGGAACAATTGTTTCAAGCCGCCGAGGACAACGCAAAGTGGCGTTACAACAGCTACAAGCGTCTGGCCCGCGAAAATTGGGGAGCCGAAGCAGAATAACCCGTTTTATCTTTTTGGAGGACATTTACTGAATATCCCTCTTTAAGGGGGGGGCGGGCAAATTTAATCGTCTTTACTTCTTGAACATAAGATTTCCTAACGGTTTGGGCTTAATTTGAATTTTGAACATCCTAAAAGACTAAAGAAAGGGTCGTATCAAGCTCTGTTTTGAGTAATGATACGACCCTTTAAAGTATTACTATTCAATCTATAACCTTTATGAGTAGTCACTTTTAGGGGCGACACACCCCTCTAAAATAATAACAAAATATTATTTTGTCTTTTCCTCTACCCATTTACGCGCATTAACAAACGCCTCTATCCATGGAGTAACTTGATCATTATGTAAATGACCTTCAGGATAATAAGCATTTTGCCACGGGAATATAGCACGTTCCAAGTGTGGCATAATGGCTAAATGACGACCATCCGCACTCGCTATAGCCGCAGCTGAGTAATCAGAACCGTTCGGATTGCCCGGATATTCATCATAACTATATTTCGCCACAATATGGTATTTATCTTCCGCATAAGGCAAAGAGAACTTACCCTCTCCATGAGCCACCCAAATGCCTAACTTACTTCCACTCAACGAGCCGAACATCACGCTCCGATTAGTCGGAATCGTAACGCCCAAGAAACGAGATTCAAACTTATGAGAGTCGTTATGCAACATCTTCCCCCTCGCCTCATATTCCGGAGTGATAAGATTAAGTTCCATCATTAACTGGCAACCGTTGCAAACACCTAGAGAAAGCGTATCTTCGCGTGCATAATATTTGTCAAGCGCCTCTTTCGCTTTCGGGTTGAAAAGAAATGCGCCAGCCCATCCTTTCGCTGAACCTAAAACATCAGAATTAGCAAATCCTCCGCAGAAGACAATCATATTTACGTCATCCAACGTCTCACGCCCGCTGATCAAATCGGTCATCGTTACATCTTTCACATCAAAGCCGGCCAAATAGAGCGAGTAAGCCATCTCACGCTCGCCATTCGTTCCCTTCTCACGAATAATGGCGGCACGAACACCGCTCGGCGTACGGCGTTCCGGAGTAATGCCATACTGCGAGAACTTGCCCTTAAATTCCGGCATGAATGCGAACTCCACGGGCTGCATCTTATAGTTCTCAAAGCGTTTCTTGGCACATCCGTTCATCGATTGTTTGCGGTCAAGCAGATAAGAAGTAGAGTACCATACATCTCGCATATAGTCAATGCCAAATTGATAAGTAGCGCCATCTTTTGACACGAGGATATGGCGCTCAGACGTTGGTTTACCCAACTTGATGTAACCTACGCCCGCTTCCTCCAACAGCTTTTTCACTTCGTTCTTATGCTTATCGCTTATCTGGATAACCACACCCGGGTTTTCGGCGAATAGTATCTTGACAAGGTCGTCCTCTTTTATCTTGTCAAGGCAGATTTCCAATCCACCCTCAACATTAGAGAAGCACATTTCAAGTAACGTGGTGATGAGTCCTCCTGCCGAGATGTCATGTCCCGCAAGAATAAGTCCCTTATTAATTAATTCTTGTACGACGAGAAAAGCGTCCCGGAAATACTCGGGATTATGTACCGTAGGAACTTCATCGCCCACCTTGCCTAACGACTGGGCGAAAGCGGAACCACCGAGCTTCAATCGGTCGAAGCTAAAGTCGATATGATAGATCGTGGTTTTTTCGTCGTTCACTAATACAGGAGAAACAACCTTCTTCACATCGCTTACTTCGCCACCCGCAGAAACGATAACAGTTCCCGGAGAAATAACTTTTCCGCCATCCGGATATTTCTGAGTCATGGACAACGAATCCTTTCCTGTAGGAACATTGATTTGCAATGCGCAGCAAAAATCACTCAACGCCTTTACAGCGGTATAGAGCCGAGCATCCTCTCCTTCTTGAGAACGGCAAGGCCACATCCAGTTAGCCGAAAGAGATACGCTGTCCAAACCTTCAGCCAAAGGAGCCCACACCAAATTAGTCAGCGCCTCAGCTACGGAAAGAACAGAACCTGCCGCAGGATCGGCTAACGCCGCTTGCGGAGCGTGTCCCAATGAAGTCGCTATTCCTTTTACTCCCCGATAATCTAAAGCGACAACGCCACAGTCACTAAGCGGGAGCTGTAACTCACCCACACACTGCTGACGGGCTATCTTACCCGTCACGGAACGGTCCACTTTATTGGTCAGCCAATCTTTACAAGCCACAGCCTCTAGTTGAAGTACGTTAGTAAGATATTCGTGCAACTTCGACAGTTCATAATGAGGCATTTCATAATGATGCTCCACAGTCTTATCAATCATATAAGTCTTGGGTGAAGATCCAAACATCTGGTCAACGGCAAGGTCAAAGGGACGCACACCGTCAGCCTGCTGAAATGCGAAACGATGGTCACCGGTCGTCTCACCTACCACATACATCGGAGCACGCTCCCGCTCGGCTATCTTACGCACATGCTCGATAGCCTCTTCCTTAATTAGAAGCCCCATGCGTTCCTGACTCTCATTGGCTATGATTTCCTTGGCCGACAAAGTCTTGTCGCCAACAGGCAATTTACTCATGTCAATAAGTCCGCCGCAGTCCTCCACTAGTTCCGAAAGGCAGTTAACGTGTCCCGCTGAGCCATGATCATGAATAGAGACTATAGGATTCTCATCTTCCTCACAAAGCGCACGCACAACGTTATAAGCCCGTTTCTGCATTTCGGCGTTAGCGCGCTGAACGGCGTTCAGTTCTATGCCGCTGCTATAACGTCCAGTATCAACGGAAGACACTGAGCCTCCACCTAACCCGATGCGGTAATTATCTCCTCCTATAACCACAATCTTATCGCCCGCCTCAGGTTTACCCTTCAAACAATCACGTCTCGTGCCATACCCAACGCCTCCGGCCAACATAATGACCTTGTCATAACCGTACATCGGCTCCGTCTCATTCTCCTTATGCTCAAAAGTAAGGACGGAACCACAGATAAGCGGCTGTCCAAACTTATTGCCAAAATCGGACGCACCATTGGAAGCCTTGATAAGAATCTGCTCCGGAGTTTGATACAGCCATTTGCGAACGGGAAGTATTTCCTCCCACGGACGCCCTTCTTCAGAACGCGGATAAGACGTCATGTAGACGGCCGTTCCGGCGATAGGCCATGAGCCTTTACCGCCTCCCATACGGTCGCGTATCTCACCCCCGGTCCCGGTCGACGCTCCATTGAAAGGCTCTACGGTAGTCGGGAAGTTATGCGTCTCGGCTTTAAGAGAAATAACGCTCTCGACTTCTTTTATTTGAAAAAAATCAGGTTTAGAGTGGTCACCCGGAGCGAATTGCTCGATTACAGGCCCTTCGGCAAAAGCCACATTATCCTTATAAGCAGAAATTATCTTGTTAGGATTCTCCTGAGTCGTCTTTTTTATCATCTGGAAAAGAGAAGACTCCCGCTCTACACCATCAATGATAAACGTCCCGCCAAAAATCTTATGGCGACAATGCTCAGAATTTATCTGAGCGAATCCAAACACCTCAGAATCAGTAAGCTTACGGCCCATATCACTTTCCACCTTCTTCAGGTAGGCTATCTCTTCCTTTGAAAGGGCTAGTCCCTCCTGCTCATTATAGGCTTCTATATCTTCAATATGAATAATCGGTTCCGGCTTTCTGCTAGTAGTAAACACGTCTTGGCTCAATCCCTTATACATGCGTTGCAACATCGGGTCATAATCAGCCTCCTCGTCCTCTACCGGAAAGTACTCCTCGATACGCCCTATACCTACTAGCCCCATATTTTGGGTAATTTCTACAGCGTTCGTACTCCACGGGGTAATCATTTCGCGCCGTGGCCCGACGAAACATCCTCGCAGATTTTCTTCACTTTCCACAGCGGCTTCTCCGAAAAGCCAGCGGAGTTTCTTACTTTCATCCTGTGTGAGCTCGTGGTCGCACTCTACGGCAATCACACTCAGGGAAGGGGTTCTGAAAAAAACGATCATGTCTAAAAAAATATATATAAGGTTGATGATTTATCTCCGTGACGCGAAGGTATGAAATAAAACTGAAAAGGGAATAGACAAACCCACGGAAATACGCTTTACTTCTTTATTGAAAAGGGCTTTATTCCGACAGAAGGTTTTTAAATAATGGAATTAAGATTCTTATGCCTGATTGGAAGGAAAAAGAAATTTTCCGGATGTCTCGTCAATGCGAATCAAGAGTCAAAGATTTTACCCAAAGTATATCCCAATAAAAAAAGGAGACCGCAGTCTCCCTTTTAGAGCCTCTTGTCGGATTCGAACCAACGACCCCGAGATTACAAATCACGTGCTCTGGCCAACTGAGCTAAAGAGGCGGGTGGGTAAGCTTACTATATCG
>CASDXF010000065.1 GCA_949285075.1 uncultured Bacteroides sp.
CGAGACGATGGTGGCGAATCCGCGCGAGTGTTGTCTCTGTGTCCTTTCAGTCATGATTCTGTTTCTTTTTAATTGTTCATAAATCGTCGCGCGGCTCCGGGAGTCGAACCCGGCCTCATGTCGCTTCCGGCGAGCCGCTACCTCATCCCGTTGCCGTGCCAGTAGGTTATCATTTCGGCTACAGACCTTGTCCCGGTCTTGGCCTTGATGTTCTCCCGGTGGCGGTTCACCGTGCGGGGCGAGATGTTCAGCTCCTCGGCGATGTCCTCCGTCCGCAGGTTGGCCGCTACGAGGCGGAACACCTCCATTTCCCGCTCCGTCAGCCTCGTCTCCAGTTCGGGGCGGCAGATGACTCCCTCGTGGCGGCACTCGCCCCGCAGCGGGCAGCTCACCTCCTCGAACTGGAGCGCGCCCCGGTGGTCGATGTCGATGCGGTTCTGGTCGTACCCGCCGAAGTTGCACCTCACGAATCGGTGGACCGCCCGGTACTCGAAGTACGGCCGGTTCATCGTGCTCTTCGAGTACAGCTCCATCAGCGCGGCGTGCGCCTTCGGGTAGCGGTCGCGGACGAGGGCGAGCAGCTCATCGATAATGTCGCGGTGAGTCTCCTTCAGCTCGTAGGCGGGTTGACCCACTGGCTTCACCATTACGGAGCCTTCAGGGGTGTTGTAAAATTCGAGATTCGTTAATCTGTCCATCATTACCAAGCTATAAGATATGCGTAGCCATTGACACGTATGTAACCCCTCTCAGTTATCCTTTAAAGAGCCAATGATTTCATTGATAAGTTTCACCTCGAGCGGTTTGAACGTGTTATGCCTGAGCTTGTAGTAAAAAGCCGGATAAGACATGCCACTCTCTTCAATAACCCGCTTTCTGAGTTCCTCTTTCTGCGCATTGGAAAGCGAGTCATACTGGTATCTAAGTACCATATCTTTGTTTTTTCCCTTTTCTATCATAATTATTATTAAGATTAGTGCTATATTTATAGCGCAAAGGTGTAAAATACTACGCTTAAATACAAGTATTTTATCTGTTATTTTTCGAAAAGATTAGTAATTTATACTTGATATAAATATAGTATATGTTTAATGGCCTAAAAATAAATAATTTAATAGACAGAAGTGGGATTACTAAAGTAACCCTATTTACGGCTATTGGTTTGTCTAAGAAGGGACTTGATGATATTATTTCTGGAACTCACGCACCAAGAGTTACCATATTAGAATCTATTGCTGATTATTTCAAAGTGCCAATGGATTATTTCTTCGATCGAGAAGTAGATTGTAGCGGTATCAATATCGGTCATCAAGTGAAAGGCAACGGAAATAACGTATCCGGTGACATTACATTGAGTGAATGTCGTAAAGAAATAGAACATCTGAAATCCCTTTTAGAAGAAAAAGAAAGGATAATCAGCGAGAAAGAGAGAACGATACAAATATTAATGAATAAATAGATATTAAAACGACTTGTAGAATGGAGGATGTAAACGCAGCAAAAACATTCGATTGTGACAACTGGGATGTGGACAAATTGTCTAACCATCTTGCGAAGTATATCAAACACAAAGAAGACTGCTACTGTTTGATAATACATAAGAATGATTGGGACGGATATGACGACTGTTCGTGGATTGCCTATTACGCAAAAGAGAACACCGCTTCTTTCAGCACTAAAAAAACATTAATCAAAGTATCAGGAGCTACTCTTCATAAGGCCCTGATTAATATGGCTAAAGCCTATTTTCAGTTTAAAGAAGAGAAGCGAAATGACCCCGATTATCACTGGAAATTATAAATAAAAGGGCAGACAGAAACAGACAGAAAGATACAGCATACAGATATACACTTTGGTATATATCAAGAAACTAAGCTATTGAACGTCAAGTCAGAATCCAGTCACCCCGACTGGTGAAAAAGCATTGATAATCTGACGATTGTCGATGCTTTTTACTTTTTAAGCGGTTCTTGTAACTATGGCGATTGCCTCCCAACCGTAATTTTACGAAAGCAACAATCCCCTTTTTCCTCTGACTGTCCCTATACTCCCTAAAGTAAAAAAATAAGGAACCGCCATGAAACGGCCTATTCCTGTATAAGGACCGTTCAGCTGTTGTACAAGAATCATTCAACTGATGTACAAGAATCGGAAGATTATTGTACAACAAAAAATACCCCCTAAAAGTGATTATCCTCGACTTTTAGGGGGCATCAAAAACAAGTCACGCTCAGCGTTATTTCAGCTTGGCCAACGCTTCCTTTATCCTGCGAATAGCCTCAGTAATGTTCTCGTCGCTCGTAGCGTAGCTCATACGGATGCACTCGGGAGCGCCAAACGACGAGCCGCCCACACAAGCGACGTGAGCCTCTTCGAGCAGATACATCGCCAAGTCATCCGAATTCGCTATCTTGCGGTCTCCAAAGCTCTTGCCGAAGAAGCTTGAGCATTTCGGGAACAGATAGAAGGCTCCTTGCGGAACATTGACCTCAAAACCGGGAACTTCCTTCGCCAACTTAACGATTAAGTCACGGCGGCGTTGGAAAGCCTTACGCATTTCCTCCACCGGTTCCTGCGTTCCGGTATAAGCGGCCTCCGCAGCTTTCTGAGACACGGAACAAGGACCTGAAGTATATTGTCCCTGCAATTTATTGCAAGCTTTCACCAACCATTCCGGCCCGGCAATAAACCCGATTCTCCATCCGGTCATGGCATAAGCCTTAGAAACGCCGTTCACAATAACCGTTCGTTCTCTCATTTCCGGGAACTGCGCAATGCTCTCGTGCTTTCCAATATAATTAATATGCTCGTAGATTTCATCAGCTATCACAATCACTCGCGGATACTTAACTAACACAGCGGCCAATCCCGCCAACTCCTCCTTGCTGTATACCGACCCGGTCGGATTAGAAGGAGAACAAAGAATCAGCACTCTTGTTTTTGGAGTAATCGCCGCTTCCAGTTGCTCCGGCGTAATCTTAAAATCTTGCTCAATGCCGGCGGGGACGGTTACGGGGACACCTTCGGCCAGTTTCACCATCTCCGGATAACTTACCCAATAAGGAGCCGGTACAATCACCTCATCGCCCGGATTTACCAACACAAGAATAGCGTTGCAAACCGACTGCTTTGCTCCGTTCGCGCAGGAAATCTGAGCGGCAGTATAATCAAGACCGTTCTCTTTCTTCAGTTTCTCCACAATCGCGTTACGCAAGGCCGGATAGCCCGGAACGGGAGAATAGCGGGAGAAGTTGTCGTCAATGGCTTTCTTGGCAGCTTCCTTGATGTGATCGGGAGTATTAAAGTCAGGCTCTCCTACACTTAAGTTAATGACATCAACGCCTTGCGCCTTGAGTTCGCTACTCTTCTGCGACATGGCAAGCGTCGCCGAAGGCGACAAACTGTTCAAACGATCTGATAATTGATTCATTTTGTACCTATTTTAATTATTGAGTGAAATTCGTTACAAAATAAGTGATAATATTTGAGATGCAGAAACAATCATTTATTCAAATGTAAGGTATGCCCCATCCGCTCTTGCTTCGTTCTCAAATAACGTTCATTATATGGATTGGGTGTTGTCTCTATGGGAACGTTCTCTACAATTTCCAGTCCATACGCCTCCAAACCAACACGTTTTACCGGATTGTTCGTCAACAAACGCATCTTGTGCACACCTAATTCACGAAGAATCTGCGCCCCGACGCCATAATCCCTTTCGTCAGCCAAATGCCCCAAACAAATGTTCGCGTCCACCGTGTCCATGCCATCTTCCTGAAGCTTATAAGCCTTCATCTTTTCCATCAAGCCAATGCCTCGGCCCTCCTGATTCAAATAGACAACGACTCCCTTACCGGCCTTGTCTATTATTTCCATCGCCTTATGCAACTGTTCTCCACAGTCGCAGCGCATCGAGCCGAATATGTCACCTGTTGCGCAAGACGAGTGTACACGTACAAGAATGGGTTCATCTTCCTCCCACGTTCCCTTAAACAAGGCGACATGCTCCAAGCCGTTTGACTTCTGACGGAAAGGTATCAACCGGAACATACCGTATTTCGTCGGCATATCCACCTCAACTCCTTTCTCCACTATCGACTCCTGCTTCAGACGATAAGAAATCAAGTCACGGATGGAAATCAATTTCAATCCATATTCATCCGCCATCTTACGCAGCTCCGGGAGACGAGCCATCGTGCCGTCATCGTTCATGATTTCCATCAACGCACCCGCCGGATAAAGTCCGGCAAGACGGGCCATGTCAACCGCCGCTTCCGTATGCCCCGCACGGCGAAGCACACCTTTCTCCTGAGCGTAAAGAGGGTTAATGTGTCCCGGCCGCCCAAAAGTGGCCGGCGTAGATTTCGGGTCAGCCAAAGCCTGAATCGTTGCGGCACGATCTGCGGCGGAAACTCCTGTCGTACAGCCATCCAGCTTATCAATGGTCACAGTAAAAGGGGTACCGAGCACGGAAGTATTATCGCTCACCTGATGCGGCAAATCCAATTCCTTGCAACGGGATATTGTAATGGGGGCACAAAGCACTCCCCGAGCGTTCTTCAGCATAAAGTTCACCTTTTCCGGAGTTATCTTTTCCGCGGCTATAATTAAGTCGCCTTCATTTTCACGATCTTCATCATCCACCACTATCACGAACTTACCTTCCTTGAAATCGGCAATCGCATCTTCAATCTTATCCATTCTTATCTCTTCCATAACGCTTTATTTATTAATATTCTGTATGATGAATTGAACTTGTTCATTATTCTTAATAATCCGTTCCATATCCTTAGCCAAGCGGACGCGGAAAAGCCAAATACGGAAATAGAAGAATAATCCGACGGGAAAAACAATTCCCGCCGCAATATTTAGCCAATAAGAACGGAACGGACGAACATGAGCCTTAACGGAGAGGATAGGATAGTTGTTCAACGCGTTCAATAATGTTACCGAATTCGTATTAGACATTTCTTCCACCAACGCCTCTAACCTTTCGTTAATCAACTTGATTTTATCATCATTTTCTTTCGACAACCACAACTTTAAATAATCAGGAGCCTTATTTAAACGGTTCTGAATCACGTATTCTCTACATTCGAGAGTGAGTGAATTTAAATCCTCCGGAATGCGCTTATAATCCGGATTATGAATGATAACCTCTTTCTTAAACAAATGACGTACACTACGTATACCGGCGACCTTCTTAATCCAAAGAATATAGGCGTCCGCATTCAGCACTACGGAATCTTTATTCGACTTATAAGTCAGGAAAAAGCCTAAGGGAGCTAAAACCGCACTGCTTGTCCATACGCCCATCCATACGACCCAACGGCCGTCACGCGCCATCTTGTATCCGGTATTGTCAATAATATAATATAAGATAAACAGCACCACGGAAACAATCACCGGCATTCCTAAGCCTCCTTTACGAATAATCCCTCCCAAAGGAGCCCCTATAAAGAAGAACAGCAGACACGACAATGAAAGGGTTATCTTCTTATACCACTCTATTTCATGCTTCCGCATGGCAAAGTCATTCGCATTCATCGTATAAGTCTTAAACGACAAACTATTGGTCGCGTCATCAGCGCTTTTCGCGGCGTCTAAAATGACCTTCTGCTTTTGCGACAATGAAATCACATTGTAAAGGCTATCTATATCATACGCCGCTTCCGTATCCATTTGCTCTATCTTCACCGTATCTTCTTTCGTCAACCTGTAAGCGGGACGAAGATTCCCCTCCGACAACTCCTTGTAATACACCCTTCCGATGCTATCGCCTAAATGTTGCATTGAATCGATAGAGTTGCTCAACTCTTTCATGTTTTTAGAAGCAGAAAGTTTTCCCGTAACGTCACTGTCGACCATATTAAAGTCCGAGTCAAACTCGATAAGCATGTGTTTCTCACGAAAAGTCTCTCGACGATAAGGTACATTCTGTGATTTGATATTTTGCGCCTTCAAGTTCTCGAACAAGTCTCCATCATACAGATGAAGCCACAAGTGCTGCTTGTCCGCTGTCATCTCCAACCGGCCTGAATCCGCATAAATGATATGGGCGTTTTCAAAGCCGTCCTTCATGTTATAAATCAGCACATCATACATCATGCCGGTCTTACGATTCTTCTTGACTATTTTTAGATTATAATTAGGTATCTCCGAGTAAAAAACGCCCTCGGGTATATCTAATTCCGGCGATTTTTGTTTCATCGAAAGGATAAGAGCGGACAATTTGCCTTGCGCGATAGGGCCTATCACATTCTGAAAATAAAAAGACACACCCACTAACACGCAGACGCAAAAAATGAGAGGACGCATAATCTTCAACAGTGAGATTCCCGCCGCCTTCATCGCCAACAGCTCATAGCGCTCGCCAAAATTTCCAAAAGTAATCAAAGAAGCCAATAACACGGCCAAAGGCATGGATAAAGGGACTAAGGTCAATGCGGAATAGAAAAAGAACTGGGCCATTACTTCCATCTCCAATCCTTTTCCAACTAATTCGTCAACATACCTCCACAAAAATTGCATCATGAAGATAAAAAGACAAATAAAAAATGTACCGACAAAAAGCAGGAAAAAACTCTTGACTATAAATATATCTAATTTCTTTATGCGCAGCATCTTAATAGATTATTCGTACATTTGAAACGCAAAATTAGCATTTAAAAAGAAGCCACGGAAATTTTTAGCGGAAACTTAACTAAAAACCACAAGTTCTCCTTAATTTAGTTACTTGAGAATCCCACAATTCCTTCATATCTTCTACCTCGTCCGAAGAAGCATAGTCAATAATCTCTAAAACATAATCGCTTGTCAACTCATTATATGTCATTTTGATTTCAAAAGAGCCGTGCTCATCCTCATCGTCCAACCAGTGGAAACGAATAAAGGAATAAGCCCGAATAGCGATTATCTCCGCTTTTCTTCTTTCCGTTTTTCCCCAACAAAACTCCACTATTTTATCATCTGAAATCACTAAATCCGCAAACCAATCTTCTAAGCCCGCCGGTGTACTGATAGCATTCCAAAGAATATTTCTAGATGTAGCGTTCAATAAATACTCCAAGTGGATTTTTTCTTTTGTCATAGCAGTCCTATCTTTTTTACGTGCGCCAAGATAAATACTTTTTTCTAAATAAACAGTATAAATAAAGTATTTTATTTAGCAGCCGTTCAAATCTCTTAAATAAGACGAATCAGTTAATGCTTTTATACACATGTTTTCAATTATACGCTATTTTGATTTCACGTTTAAGTGATTCCACGGAGTCTCCCTTACGTCCCTTTCCGGTCGCTTTCTCTGATTCCGTCCGCCCCCAATAACCTACCGGTTCTCCCCGCAAAAAACGGAACACATCCGGAAAGACCTCTCCACGTAAACCCGGACAAAATGTAAACAGGCTCTTCGTCTAAAGCAGACGCTTCGCCACATAACATCACACCCATGAAACATCTCATTGTCAACGCGTTAATTTTCATCTGAGAAACAGCCCCGTTTCTCATGAGCCGTCGCCCTACTTCTCGCGAGCCGCAGGGCTGTCTCTCGCGAGCCACAGGGCGGGCTGACAAATGGGAAAGAATGATTAATGTGAATCTTACTTGTCATGGAAACGAAAGAGAACACTCTAAAAAGGCTCTAAAATAACCCGGAAAAAAATTAAACTCCTAAAAGCTCGGCTTCTTTCTCCACATCAGAAAGGAGTTCTCCAAATTAATTTCGCCACATTGTACTTGCCAGTCAACTCTGCCCTCGCAAAAATTTTACTTTTGTTTTGGACTTTATAAAAAAAGCTCTATCTTTGCACCCGAAAACAAAATCAAGGCGGGATAGCTCAGCTGGTTAGAGCGCATGATTCATAATCATGAGGTCCCCGGTTCAATCCCGGGTCCCGCTACATAAAAGGAGAAACAATGAAGGCCTTTTCCTGTTTAGAGGAAAAGGCCTTCATTGTTTCCAAGATATTTTTACTCCACAGAAATAGACATCAGTCTGGATAAGAAGATGAATCCGGAATTAAAGCAAAGACGTGCATTTTGAGTCCAAAGGCTTCATAGAAGCCGTAAGCGTGACAGACTTCCCTATACGTGACCACAAAATGATTCGGAAGATACGGCGTAGGAGACGCCGCTACCTTTTACGAGCGCGTTACAATGACATACTGAACTTCTATAATAACCCTAGCCAATGCATAGCGGAGTCTTTCAACGTCAAAACCAAACTCCTTAGAGCTAATCTCAGAGGAGTTGCTGATAAGAAATTCTTCTTATTCTGTATTGTAAACTTATATGCGTATTCCCTAAAAATCTACTGTCCCATGATATCCTAAGGTTCCCGTTTTAAACCTTCATAATATAAACGTTAACCAACTACCGTCATACGCACGATAGGCATCTCATGAAGTACGTCACATCCACAATCTTTCACTCTCCATGCAAAAAAATAATCATAAGCCTTACATATATGGCTAATAAAAAAGAGCCAAAGCTATTTTTCCATTACAAAAAACAACTTATTCTAATTCGGCAGAAAGAATACGCCTGCACATTCCGTAAGGAGGATGACTGTTCCGGGCGTCCGGGGGGAGGCGGGAGGAGGCGGGAGGAGGCGGGGACGTGCGCGTGGGTGGGGAGGCGGGGGTGGGGTAAAAAAAGAGTCCCCCCGGCCCTGCAAGCGGACCGGGGGGA
>CASDXF010000066.1 GCA_949285075.1 uncultured Bacteroides sp.
CGTGAAATCGCCGCCCGATTCGTCCGTTTGCCGCTTTTCGTTTGAGAGTTAGGGCTTCGGCTTCCGAGAAACAGGGCTACGGCTCCCGAGCGGTAGGGCCGCGCCTCGCGCCCGTTTTCCCTTCCTGACGGCTTCCAAAGGGCGTGTTTATGCGGTTTTTCACCGAAAATACGCAGTTTTCCATGCGGTTTTTTGCGGATTTTCCGCCTAAAACGAGAATTTCATCACGTCCATTTTTAGGGAAAATCTTAAAAATAGACCATTTTCCGCAGGGAATGGCGGAGACCGTCCGGCCCCGAAAGAGGTGTAAGGACACGCTTGTATAAGTTCAAAACTGTTGTTAACTTTGCGACAGAAACATAAGAATCGAAACAGTACGAAAGATGAAAGAAATCAGTTGTCCCAAATGCGGCAGTGTGTTCAAGGTAGACGAGGCGGACTACGCCTCCATCGTCAGTCAGGTAAAGAACGCGGAGTTTAAGGCCGAGGTAGAAAGGCGCATGGAGGAGCTACACCGGCAGCATCTGGCCGAACAGAAGGCGAGCGAGCTGAAGGCGGAGCAGACGTTCCAGACCAAGCTGTCGGCCAAAGAGGTGGAGATAGGGAAGAAGGAGAGCGAAATAGAGCGGCTGAAAGCCCAAATCGATGCGATGGGCCGGACGAAGGAATTGGAGATGAAGGCGGAGCTTTCGAAGAAGGACCAAGAGATAGCCGACCTGAAAAGCGCCATCGCCCAGAACGACAGCGTGCGCCGGATTGCCGTGCTCGAAGAGCAGCGGAAGGCGCAGGAGACGCTGCGCGCGAAGGACAACCAGATAGCGGAGCTGAACGGAAAGGTGCGGTTGGAGAAGAGCGAGGCCACGCTGCGCGAGAACAACCTGAGAAAGGAGTTCGAGCTGCAACTGAAGCAGAAGCAGGAGGAGGTAGACTACTACAAGGACCTGAAGAGCAGGATGTCGACCAAAATGGTGGGCGAGACGCTCGAAATACATTGCAGCACGGAGTTCAACCGCATGAGGCCGCTGTTCCCCAACGCCTACTTCGAAAAGGACAACGACGCCTCGGGAGGAAGCAAGGGGGACTTCATCTTCAGGGACTGGGAAGACGGGGTGGAGTACATCTCCATCATGTTCGAGATGAAGAACGAGATGGACGAGACGGCCACGAAGCACAAGAACGAGGACTTCCTGAAGAAGCTCGACGACGACCGGAAGGCCAAGAACTGCGAGTTCGCGGTACTGGTCTCTCTGTTGGAACCGGACAGCGAGCTGTACAATACGGGCATCGTAGATGTGTCGCACCGCTACCCGAAGATGTACGTCATCCGCCCGCAGTTCTTCATGCCGCTCATCACGCTGCTGGTACAGACCTCGAAGAAGAGCGTCGACTATCAGCGCCAGTTGGCCATCGCCCGTAGCCAGTCGGTGGACGTGACGAACTTCGAGAACCGGCTGAACGAGTTCAAGGAGAAGTTCGCCAACAACTACCGGTTGGCCAGCGAGAAGTTCAAGACCGCCATCGACGAGATAGACAAGTCCATCTCTCACTTGCAGAAGATAAAGGAGGCGTTGGTAGGCTCCGAGCGTAACCTGCGCTTGGCCAACGACAAGGCCGACGGGCTGACCATCAAGCGGCTTACCCGCGGAAATCCCACCATGAAGGCCAAGTTTGAGGAGGCGAGAAAGAACAGCGAGCAAATGAAGGAGGAAGAAGAATGAAGCGAAACCGGATAGCGCGTGCGGCGTTGCTGACAGCGGCCGCGGCGGTGGCCTGCGGCGGCTGCGCCCTCAAGCCGGACGTGCCCGAGGGGGAGTTTCTCATCCGTGGAAGGCTGACCAACGTGCCCGACAGCACGGTCATCGCCTTGTATCGGGACGAGGGCAATCTGCTGAAGGTCATGCGGCAAGATACGCTGCTCGGCGGAACGTTTTCGTTCAGCGACACGCTGTCCGCCACGAAAAAGCTGCTGATTATGTCCGACGGGGAGGGCTTCCCCGGCACGTGGTTAGACGTGTGGGTGGCGCCGGGCCAATGCACCGAAATTACCGGAAGCGACAGGCTGCTAAAGACATGGAGCGTGGAGAGCGACATCCCCGAGCAGAAGGAGGAGAACGGCTACGCCGCCTGCACCGCCGAGGTGAACAAGGAGCTGATGAGGCTTTCCGCCGAGGAAGCCACTTGGCTCAGGGAGTTAGGCAAGCGAAACGGCGACCCGGGCTTTGACGAGAAAGCGGTCTGGGCGAAGATAGACTCCCTGAGAAAGTTGGAGGAGCCATTGCAGCAGGAAGTGTTCAAACTGGAACTGGACTACATGGGCACGGTTCCCGTCACCCCGCTATGGCTGACGAGACTGGCGCAATACGCCTCTTACCTGCCCTACGACGGGGTGATGCCTTATCGGGCGGAGATAGAGGAGCTGTACGGCCGTCTGTCGGAAATCGCGCGGCAGACTCCCGAGGCTAAGGCGGTGGCGGCCTATCTGTATCCGCGGCCCGTAGTGGGCGTGGGAGACGAGATGGCGGACGGCGAACTGTACGACACCGACGGCAACCCGCACCGCCTTGCCGAGCTGAAGGACGAATACATCCTGCTCGACTTCTGGAGCAGCGGATGCGGCCCGTGCGTGCAGTCCATACCGGAGATGGAAAGGCTCGCCGAGCGATACCGGGACAGGCTCGCCGTGGTGGGCATCAGTGAGGACCCGAAAGCGCACTGGAAAAGTTTCGTCAGGGAGAAGGGCATGAAGGGCCACCAGTGGAACGAGCTGCTCTCCGCCCCGCGCACGGGACTGTTCGCCCGCTATCAGGTGAGAGGCATCCCCCACTACGTGCTGATTGGCCCCGACCGTAAGATACGGGAGGTATGGAGCGGCTACGGCCCGGGGAGCCTCGAAGAGAAATTAAAAAAGCACCTGAACGAGCGATGATGAAGAGGCTACTTTTCTGCTGCCTGCTGTCCGTGTGCCTCCTGCCGCTACGGGGACAAGCGGACTCCTCCCTCTCCGCGCGGATAGACCGGCTCGTCAGGGAGACGCTGCCCGAAGGCTCCGAGGCGGGCGTATGCGTCTACGACCTGACCGCCGGAAAGCCGCTCTACGCTTACCGTGCCGAGAAACTCTCGCGGCCCGCCTCCACCATGAAGCTGTTGACGGCCATCACCGCCCTCGCCCGTCCCGATGCCGACGAGCCTTTCCGCACGGAGGTATGGTACGACGGCGCGATAGCGAACGACACGCTAAGGGGCGACCTCTACGTGGTGGGCGGCTTCGACCCCGAGTTCGGCGAGGAGGCGATGGACTCCTTAGTGGCCCGGACCGCTTCCCTGCCCTTTACCGTCGTCACGGGGCGGGTGTACGGAGACGTTTCGATGAAAGACTCGCTCTATTGGGGCAACGGTTGGGCGTGGGACGACAATCCCGCCGCCTATCAGCCCTACCTCTCCCCGCTGATGTTCTGCAAGGGAGCGGTGGAGCTCAGGGTGTCCTCCGGTCAGACGGGAGACACGGCCGTCGTCTCCTGCCGTCCGGCATCCTCGTACTACACCGTGGTCAACCTCACCCGAAGCCGAACGCCCTCCGCGGGTGAGTTCGCCTACTCCAGAGACTGGCTGTCCAACGGCAACCGCGTCGTGGTCAGCGGCAACGTGGAGGGCACCCGCAAAGGCGCGGTCAACCTCTACGGCTCTTCCGAGTTCTTCATGCACGCCTTCGTCGAACGGCTGCGCTCGCGGGGCATCGCCGTCTCTCCGGACTACGCCTTCGCCGAGCTTCCCTCTGATTCGCTGCCTTCCGACTCGCTCTCCCCCTCACCCCGACGGATAGCCTGTTGGGAGACCCCCGTCCGGGACGTGCTGAAGCAACTGATGAAGGAGAGCGATAACCTGAACGCCGAGGCCATGCTCTGCCGCATAGGGGCGAGGGCCACGGGCAAGAAGCACATATCCGCCAAAGAAGGCATAGCCGAGATAGAGAAGCTCATCCGCCGGTTAGGGCGTGACCCGAAGGGCTACAAGATAGCGGACGGCTGCGGGCTGTCGAACTACAACTACCTTTCCCCCGCCCTACTCGTCGAGTTCCTGAAGTTCGCCTACGCAAAGCCTGACATCTACCGCGGCTTGCGGGAAGCACTCCCCGTAGCGGGCGTGGACGGCACACTGGAGCACCGGATGAAGGACACGCCCGCCCGGGGTAACGTACGGGCCAAGACCGGCTCGTTCACAGCCATCAACGCCTTAGCCGGTTATGTAAGGGCGATGAACGGCCACGACCTCGCTTTCGCCATCATGAACCAGAACATCCTTTCCGCGGCCCGCGCGAGAGCCTTTCAAGACAAGGTCTGTGTCCTCCTGCGAACCTACGGCAAAAAATAATCGCCTTTCGGTTGAACGTTTTCCCGGTTCGGGTGTATGCTGTTGCGGAACGTTCCAAAAATGAAAAACAATTTAAACGTAAAGAGCAATGAACAAGACGATAAAAATGCTGACGGCGGCAGGACTCTGCCTCATCAGCTTGCAGGGAATACACGCGCAGAGCTACGGCCAAAGCGATGAGGATAAGGTAGACCTCAAGGCACTGGAGAAGAAATACTTGTCCCGACCTTCCTTTCTGAAAAAGGAATTTGAACGGGTAGACAAGCTGAAGCAAAAGGTAAAGGAGAACCCTAAAGACGAGAAAGCGTGGAACGAGTACGCTCAGAACCTTAAGGGATTATTGTATCATTTATCTTCCTCTTTTCTCGACAAGCAGTGGATTGCAGATTCCGTATCTACGCTGAACTTGGAAGAGGAGTATAGGGAGATGCTGACGCAGATGGAACGGTATATTCCCAATACGGCGACCTACGCTTTTGCCCGACAGGACATTTACGACAAATGGGGAGAGAGCATGAGTACCGAGGAGATTATGGATAAATGGCCGGACGCTATCCTGCACTATCCCGCCTACGTGCGTGAAGCAAGGGCTAATAAAGATAAAAGTCGGTTGGAGGACATCTGCAAGCGATGGTATAACTCAGGACAATACCCCGCCGACCGCCTGACCTTTTCTCACAATATGTTGGCTTCTACCGAAGAGAACGCCCTGATTATCGTAAACTCAATTGATATTGAACCGATACTGGTGCTTCAGTACGGGAAAGGGGAGTTCAAGGACAGAAAAGTGGTCTGGTCTCAATCATTAGACAAATATCATTTAGGTGAAGGGATAAAAGGCTCCATGACAAAAGAACTGGGCATACCTCCCTTTAAGCCGAAGCAGGAAAAGAAAAAAATAGATTACTCTTCAGCCTCCAGTTTCATCAAGGGATTCTTCGGGGAACAGAAGGAGGCGGTGGAACATATCGTACGGTATATTAATCGCCCGGTCTACTTTTCAAAAAGCGGAGAGAATATGTTTGTTACCAATCTGCTCCAAGACAGTCTGTACAGCGAAGGGCTGCTGCTGAAATACTCCCCAAAGCCTTACGACAACTTGGCCGTTCTCCGGCGGAACTACGAGCACGTCTATATGCTGGACTACCTGAAAGACGCTTTCCAACCCAATATGCCCGACTCAAACACGGTAAACAATGACTACCTGATTTACGTCCCCTCTCTCCGGCCCTTGCTGAAGTTCTATAAGGATTCGGATGACCAGACCCGATACGACGAGCTTTACGCTTTGCTGCGTTCCGTTATTGACCGTACGAGACTTTCGGGCGAAATCCGGGAAAAATACCTCAACAGCATCGAAAACCTCTAAATGATATGAAACGACTATTCACGTTACTTCTGCTCACGGCCGTCTGTGTGCAAGCCGGCATAGCGCAAGGCACCCGGGAAGCCCCCGAAACGGAGCTGTTGGAAATCGCTTACCTCGACGAGCTGTCGGACCATCCGCTGTCTGTGGGAGTGGAATGGCTGCGGACGCAAAGGGACGCTTGGAAGGCGGAGGTGGAGAAGGACAAGACCGACGAGCGGGCATGGGACAACTACCTCGCCGCCTCCCACAGTCTGTGCGTCGAGGCGAACAAGGACACCGCGCTAAAGGCGAAGTTACAGAAGGAGCTGAAGGCCGCGGTCAGGAAGATGGAGCGGTGCATCCCGAACACGCGGGTCTGCTACCGCCACCTGATGAGGCAGGAGAAGGACAAGGCCGAGCGGGAGCGGATGGCACGGGAAATCACCTCGCTGAAACGGACTTGCGAGCGGGACTACCTCGACGACATGGAGTATTACCGCCAACGGAATCGGATGGAAAAGGTCAAGGAGATTGCCGTGGAGTGGTACGGCAGCGGACTGTTCTCCACCGACCTCCTGACCTACTGCTATAACGAGCTTGCCGGACTGGAGAAGAACGGGGTATTGGTGTGTTACGAAAGGGTAGGCATCTGCTACCGCTATCTGTTGCAGTACGGCATGGGGCTGTTCACCGACATCGGCATCGTCACCCTGTCCGACCTGCAACAGCCCGAGCCGGAGAACGGGAGCCACAGCCTGACGTACACGGTAGGCCGCGTTCCCGGCGACGATAAGTTCCCGGGTATCCACCATTTGACGGAGGAGCTGAAACGGACGCTCTACTTCAGCCAGTCGCCCGCCATCGGGGGAGTGATGTACACGCTGCGGGACAGCCTGTATTCGGAGGGACTTGCGCTGAGGTACTCGCCGAAGCCCTACAGCAACATGGCGATTACCCGCCGCAACTACGAGCGGGTCTACCTCTTGGACTACCTGCGGCAGCCGTGGGCGGACAACCGGCCAGGAATATCGTACGCCAACAATCTGGACGGGAACTACATCGTCTCCTTCGTCCCCTTGCTGAAGTTCTACCACGTGAGCGGCGACAAGAACCAGTATGCCAAGCTGAAGAGTCTCTTGGAATACATATTGGAGAACTACGGGAAGAAGATAGTCAATCATCCGAACGCCAAGATGCTCGATGCCCTCATCGCGCAACAGCTGCGCATGGCGGAGCAGGGAAAAGGCACCGCGAGGAAAGGGATTGACCTCAAGGCAGAGTACCGGAAACTTATCGACTCCGCGGGACCATGAGACTATCGCTGATTGCCACGCACGACGAAGCGGACGAGCGGCTGATGGAACGCTTCGTCGCGGAAGGGAACGGAAAGGCGTTCGAGGAGCTGTACCACCGCTACGCCCCGCGCCTCAAGGGATTCTTCGTCCGTATGCTGTCCGACCCCGACTTGGCGGACGACTGCCTGCAAGAGCTCTTCCTGCGGATATACGAGGCGAGGGAAAGCTATCGGGCGGACAGACGCTTTTCCACTTGGGTGTTCGCCATGGCCTATAACCTCTGCAAGAACGAGTACCGCCATCGGGAGGTCGTGGAGGCCTACGCTTCACGCCGCACCGACTCCGGAGAGGAGGAGCGTGGCGAGCTTCCCGACTTCGGGCGAAGGCACGACCTCCGCGTGTTCGGCAGGCAGCTGAGGAAAGCGCTCGCGCTGCTGAGCGACGAACAGCGGGCCGCCTACACCCTGCGCTACGAGGAAGACCTCTCGGTGCAGGAAACCGCCCAAGTGCTACGCTGTCCGGAAGGCACCGTGAAGTCACGCCTGTTCTACGCCCTGAAAACGCTGCAACGCTGCTTATCTGAGTATAACCCTATAAACGACTGACAATGGAAAAGGAAGATTTAGAGAAACTGGAAAAGTCACAGGACATTCAACGACTGCTTCGGCTCGCGAGGGAGGAGTACGAGCAAGAGAAGTCGGACTACCCTCCCCGCCCCTTCTCCTCGCTCGCGAGGCACACGCGGCGGGAAGAACGGAGCGGAAGGCCGTCCCGTCGCGTCTCGCCGTGGTGGTTGGTGGCCGCTTGTCTGTTGGGCCTGATTATCGGCCGAGCGACCGTAACGGAGTCTCCCGCCTCGCCGGAAAGCGGCTCGGAGCGACTGGCCGCCGCGGACACCGTCGTCATCGTCCGCGAGCGGATAGATACCGTTTATCGGGAAGTGGAGAAGCCTCAACCGCTCCTCGCCCGCCGGCAACGCCTAAGGGAATCCCCTTCAAGCGCCGGAGCGCCCGCCAAAGCGAAAGTTGAGGAAAAGGAACGGCGTGAACCGGAATACATCCCTCTCGAAACGCTGCGCCGGCAATTGGACATACCCGACCCGGAAAGCGACCATTACGGGCCGAACGGCATGACCATAGCGGAAGAGAACTATCCGCTGAATCTGCTGACCGCCGTATCGTATTGAGAAGCTGTTTCTTGGAGCCGCCTGAGAAGCTGTCTTGAATTTATCGTGCGATGATTTGGGATGAGTTTTTGAGGTGTTTTCGCTTCCGTGATGAGGAAGATAGCGGGCTATCTGACGAAGAACAGCTTCTGAAATCGACTCTCGACGGCGTGTCCTTACGCCCCTTTCGGGGCCGGACGGTCTCCGCCATTCCCTGCGGAAAATGGTCTATTTTTAAGATTTTCCCCAAAAACAGACGTGATGAAATTCTCGTTTTAGGCGGAAAATCCGCAAAAAACCGCATGGAAAACCGCGTATTTCCGGTGAAAAACCGCATAAACACGCCCTTTGGAAGCCGTCAGGAAGGGAAAACGGGCGCGAGGCGCAGCCCTACCGCTCGGGAGCCGTAGCCCTGTTTCTCGGAAGCCGAAGCCCTAACTCTCAAACGAAAAGCGGCAAACGGACGAATCGGGCGGCGATTTCACG
>CASDXF010000067.1 GCA_949285075.1 uncultured Bacteroides sp.
CATCCGGCCTTCAGCAGCTTGTCTATCAGGATGAGCGACGGGGCCTCGCGCATGTCGTCGGTCTCGGGCTTAAAGGCCAGTCCCCACAGGGCGACGGTCTTGCCTTCGAGCTTTCCGTCGAAAGCCTTCGTCAGCTTGTCGAACAATACGCTCTTCTGCAGCTCGTTCACCTCCTCCACGGCCCGCAGCACCCTCATGGTGTACCCGTAGTGCTCGGCCGTCTTAATCAGCGCCTTCACGTCTTTGGGGAAGCACGAGCCTCCGTAGCCGATGCCCGGGTAGAGGAACTTCCGTCCGATGCGTGTGTCCGAGCCGATTCCGCTGCGCACCATGTTCACGTCGGCGCCTACCCGTTCGCAGAGGTTGGCTATGTCGTTCATGAAGCTGATGCGTGTGGCCAGCATCGAGTTGGCCGCGTATTTGGTCATCTCCGCCGAGGGGATGTCCATGAAGATGACGCGGAAGTTGTTCAGCAGGAACGGCTTGTAGAGTTTGCTCATCAGACCTTCCGCCCGCTTCGACTCTACGCCGACAATCACCCGGTCGGGGCTCATGAAGTCGTTGACCGCGTTGCCTTCCTTCAGGAACTCGGGATTGGAGGCGACGTCGAACTCGATATCGGCTCCCCGCTTGTCCAACTCCTCCTTAATGGTGTCGTGCACCTTTCTCGCCGTCCCCACCGGCACGGTGCTTTTTGTCACCACGAGCTTGTACTGGTTCATGTTCCGTCCTATGGTCCGGGCCACCTCAAGCACGTAGCTCAGGTCGGCGCTTCCGTCCTCGTCGGGCGGCGTTCCCACGGCGATGAAGACCACCTCCACGTCGTTCAGACATTCCTCTAGCGAGGTAGTAAAACTCAGGCGCTTCGCGTTCATGTTGCGCAGCACCATCTCTTCCAGTCCGTTCTCGTAAATAGGGATAACGCCCTTCTTCAGTGACTCAATCTTGTCGCTGTTCGTATCCACACAGGTCACGTCCACGCCGATTTCCGCGAAGCACGTCCCCGTGACGAGTCCTACGTATCCCGTTCCTACAATAGCTATTTTCATATCTTTTCCTTCGTATAGATACTATTCGAAATACACGGCGTCCTTGAAGGCCAGCCCGTTCTTGTCCTTCGGCGACAGCAGCATCTGCTCTTCGGCCAATGGCCAGTCGATGCCCAGTGTAGCGTCGTTGTATACGATAGACGCTTCCGCCTGCGGAGCGTACTTGTTGTCTACCTTATATGTAAAGATAGCCTCCTCGCTTAGCACGGCGAATCCGTGGGCGAATCCGCGCGGAATGAAGAACTGCCTCTTGTTTTCCTCGCTGAGCAGTACGCTGACGTGCTTGCCGAACGTCGGGGACGAGCGTCTCAGGTCGACCGCCACGTCCAGCACCTCCCCCTTGATGACGCGCACCAGTTTCGCTTGGCTAAACTCTCCTTTCTGGTAATGCAATCCCCTTAGCACTCCAAAAGAAGATTTCGACTCATTATCCTGTACGAAGTTTACTTTACCGATGTTCGCCTCAAACTCTTCTTGTTTAAAAGCTTCCATGAAGTATCCCCTCTCGTCAGTGAAAACTTTAGGCTCTATCAGCCATACACCGTCTATTTCCGTCTGTATGTAATTCATATCGTAAGTATTTATTTAAAACGATGCAAAAATACGAAATTTCCCATTGCCTCCTTGCGATGTTTTCAAATAATCTCGTAATTTTGTGCTCATGATTGAATTGGCACGACATATAGAGACCCTTTTGTTGGATAACGACTGTGTTATAATCCCTAATTTCGGAGGATTTGTGGCTTATTACGAGCCTTCGGTTTACATCAAGGACGAAGAATTATTTTTACCGCCGATGCGCATTGTAGGATTTAATCCCAAGCTGCAGTTAAATGACGGCTTGTTGGTGCAGTTTTATATGCGTACATATAAGATGGAGTTTCCCGAAGCTAGCCGTGCCTTAGAAAAGGATGTTTCTCTTATGGTGCAGACTCTTCATGAGGAAGGGAAACTGTATTTAGAGAATATAGGGGAGCTTTATTGCGACATTCAGGGAAATTATAAATTCAAGCCATGTAAGAAGGAGATTGTAACTCCTTTCTTTTACGGATTGGATTCCTTTCAGATGAAAGAACTCGCCTCTTTATCTGTGGATGAGGAGAGAACGCCGACGTTAGATGTGTCGTCTCCACGGAAGAGAACCTTCAGTATTGCTGTATTGCGCAACATGGTGGCGGCGGTCGTTGCCGCTGTGTTATTCTTTGCGTTGTCTACACCGGTTGAGAATACACGTATTGAGGAAGGTTACGCTCAATTATTGCCTAGAGAAGTGTTGGAGTCGGCAACCCCTCAAACTGTGACTCCCGAGGTTGATTCTACCGCACTGAAAGCCACGGCAGCGCCGCAAAAGGAACGGGAGAAAGCTGAAATCCTTGTACCGCAGGCAAGGAAACTGCAAAGCCAACCGGCGGTGTCGCCCAAGAATCTTTCGAAAGCCTATCATGTTATTGTAGCGGGAGGCATTGGCCTGAAGGATGCCGAGGCTATGGCAGCCCAATTGCGTAAGAAAGGCTTTTCCGAAGCGGAAGCCCTTAACTGTGACGGCGGTAAAGTTCGGGTGAGTATTTATTCTTCGGAGAGCCGTAAAGAGGCGCTTAGGATGTTATCCGAGGTAAGGAAGAGTGAATCTTATCGAAACGCTTGGCTCTTAAACGAGTAGTAAATAACTAGATGGTATAACGAAAAGAGGAGGCTGTTCTATTCCATCCGCCGTATAGAAGAGTACTGCCGCGATGGCATCCGCTTCATGTGGCTTACCGGCAACGTGACTCCCGACCATAACACCATCAACCGTTTCCGCAGCGGCCGGCTGAAGGATACGCTGAAGACAATATTTGTCGCCACCGTGAAGTTCTTCGTGGCGGAAGGTTTTGTAGGTCTGGACGTGGCTTTCACTGACGGGACGAAGATGGAGGCGAACGCCAACCGTTATACGTTCGTTCGGGGCAAGTCCATACATACTCGCATATCCAGAATTGCGGAACTGCTTGAGGGGATATGGCGGCACGCCGAGTCCGTCACCAAGCAGGAGCCGCATGAATCAGTTCCTGTCCGCCAACTTTTATTATAATGAAGAGATCGGTGGCATGTACTGTCCGATGGGACAGAGAATGGAAGGGGCCCCCGACGCAAGGCGGGTAACGGACAACGGGTTTGATCGGACCATATCAAGCAGGGCACGCAACTGTAAGGGCTGCCCGTTAAGATACCGGCGCCACGGAAGCCGGTCGGAAAGAATTGTGCAGGTAAGCCACCGTCTGAGGCAAATCAAAGAATGGAAACGTGAAAAGCTCCTCTCGCCGGAGGGCCTTAAATATTACGGTCAGCGACCGCAGGATGTGGAAGCCGTATTTGGAAACCTCAAGAGCAACAAGCGTTTCAAGAGGACCCATCTTCGTGGACTTAAGAAGGTTGAATTTGGGTTGGCCTACTGGCCATAGCGCATAATCTTGCAAAAGTAGCCTCTTAGGAGGCGAAGAAACGACTTTCATAGCCTAATAAAAATGCTGAAAAATTTCTCTATTCTACAAGAAATGATTTCCTTTGTACAGTTTTACATTATACAAAAATGAATTTTAATGCCTATAAAAAATAGATTATTATGAAGATTTCTCACATTGAGCATCTGGGCATAGCCGTAAAAAGCATCGACGAAGCCCTTCTATACTACGAGAATGTATTAGGTCTAAAATGTTACAACATTGAAACAGTAGAAGACCAAAAAGTAAAAACAGCTTTCTTAAAAGTTGGCGAAACCAAAATTGAATTATTAGAGCCGACATGTCCAGAAAGCACTATCGCCAAATTTATCGAAAAAAGAGGCATGGGAGTGCATCATGTAGCATTTGCGGTAGAAGACGGTGTAGCTAATGCTCTAACAGAAGCAGAAGCTCAAGGTGTACAACTCATCGATAAAGCTCCCCGAAAAGGAGCTGAGAACCTGAACATCGCTTTCCTACATCCTAAAACGACATGTGGGGTATTAACAGAACTTTGTGAACAGTAATCTTACTAATTCCTAATATAACAAGCTTATGAGCAATCAACTTGAAAAAATTAAAGAACTCATAGAACGTCGTGCTACAGCGCGATTAGGTGGTGGTGAAAAAGCGATAACCAAACAACACGAAAAAGGCAAATATACAGCACGCGAACGAATAGCGATGTTACTGGACGAAGGTAGCTTCGAAGAGATGGACATGTTCGTAGAACACAGGTGTACTAACTTTGGCATGGAAAAGAAGCATTATCCCGGTGATGGAGTTGTAACCGGCTACGGAACAATAGAGGGCCGCCTTGTCTATGTTTTCGCTCAAGACTTTACCGTATCCGCTGGTTCCTTATCAGAAACGATGGCTATGAAAATATGCAAAGTCATGGATCAGGCCATGAAAATGGGAGCTCCATGTATCGGCATAAATGACTCTGGAGGCGCACGGATTCAAGAAGGGATTAATGCATTGGCAGGATTCGCCGAAATATTCCAACGCAACATTCTCGCTTCCGGAGTTATTCCACAGATCTCCGGAATCTTTGGTCCTTGCGCAGGTGGAGCAGTATACTCTCCTGCATTAACCGATTTTACATTAATGATGGAAGGAACTTCCTATATGTTCCTTACAGGTCCAAAAGTTGTCAAAACCGTTACTGGCGAAGACGTAAGTCAAGAGAATCTCGGAGGAGCGAGCGTTCATTCCACAAAATCAGGAGTAACCCATTTCACCGCAGCTACCGAAGAGGAAGCATTGGCTTTAATTCGTAAATTGCTGAGCTATATTCCTCAAAATAATCTAGAAGAGCCTCCGTACATTGACTGTACTGATCCTATTGACCGCTTGGAAGATTCGTTGAATGAAATTATTCCCGACAGTGCGAACAAGTCATACAATATGTATGAGGTTATCGGAGCCATCGTGGATAACGGCGAGTTCCTTGAAATCCAGAAAGACTACGCCAAAAACATCATCATCGGTTTTGCCCGCTTCAACGGCCAATCAGTAGGTATCGTCGCTAACCAACCAGAACAATTAGCAGGCGTGCTTGATAGCAACGCATCGCGTAAAGCTGCTCGCTTTGTCCGTTTTTGTGATGCCTTCAATATTCCTATCGTATCACTAGTAGACGTACCTGGATTCCTTCCCGGTACTGGTCAAGAATATAATGGCGTCATTCTCCATGGAGCTAAGCTATTATACGCATACGGAGAAGCTACCGTACCTAAAGTTACCGTTACTCTACGTAAATCCTATGGAGGCTCTCATATAGTAATGAGCTGTAAACAACTACGAGGGGACGTAAACTATGCTTGGCCAACAGCGGAAATCGCAGTAATGGGAGGCGCCGGCGCTGTAGAGGTATTATACGCAAAGGAAGCAAAGGCTCATGAAAATCCAGCTCAATTTCTTGCGGAAAAAGAAGAGGAATACACAAGGCTATTCGCTAATCCCTATAATGCAGCCAAATATGGATACATAGATGATATCATCGAACCGCGCAATACTCGATTCCGTATCATCCGTGCCTTACAACAACTGCAAACTAAAAAATTGGTCAATCCGGCCAAAAAACATGGTAATATTCCACTATAACCATAAAAGAGAAGTGATTATGAATAGATATAAAATTAGAATATTCCTCTCTTTTCTGGCACTGATAGGCTTATGTTCTTGCCAAGAACAAAGTTTAGGCAGTAAGCTGCTGATAAACGAGGTGCTTATCGACAATCAAAGTAACTTTCAGGATGATTATGGCGTACACAGTGCATGGATAGAAATATTCAACAAATCTTACGGAAGCGTAAACCTAGCGGGATGCTTATTAAAAGTAAGCAATCAGCCCAACGATACGGCAACTTACTTTATCCCCAAAGGAGATGTATTAACCATAGTCAAACCTCGTCAGCACGCCCTGTTTTGGGCTGACGGAGAACCCAACCGCGGTACATTCCATACAAACTTCAAACTAAAAGTAGAGACGGATAATTGGATAGGATTATTTGATTCTGGCAATAAATTGCTTGATGAAATTATCGTACCGGCAGGAATACTTACGGCAAACGAGTCATACGCTCGTGTAAACGACGCATCCAACGAGTGGGAAGTAAAGGGAAGTTCACCAGATAAATATGTGACTCCAAGTACAAACAATAAGACTCTTGACGGAAATGCTAAAATGGAAAAGTTTAAAGAGCATGACGCAGTAGGTATTGGAATGTCCATATCTGCAATGGGAGTCGTATTTGTAGGACTCATACTTCTCTATGTCGCCTTTAGAGTAATTGGAAAGGTGTCTGTACATCTGAGCAAACGAAACGCAATGAAGGCTAAAGGCATAGACAAGCACGAAGCAAAAGAACTCACGCAAACTCCGGGAGAAATATACGCAGCCATTTCCATGGCATTACACGAAGCTCAAAGTGAAATACATGATGTAGAAGAAACAGTGCTTACTATCACGCGAGTAAAACGTAGCTATTCGCCTTGGAATTCTAAGATTTATACACTGCGAGAAACCCCCGAATACTTGAAACATTCAACAAAAAGATAAACGCACAATGAAAGAATATAAGTACAAAATCAATGGCAATCTTTATAAAGTTACTATTGGAGACATTGAAGACAATATCGCACACGTGGAAGTGAACGGAACGCATTACAAGGTAGAAATGGAACAAACCGCCAAAAAACCAATAATTAAACCTGTCATACGTCCAACAGCCACCACTCCCGCTGCACCTCCACCCCCAATCGTTAAACCGACTGTTGTTTCTAGCGGCAAATGGGGCGTTAAGTCTCCATTACCCGGAGTTATCCTTGATATCAAAGTTAAAGAGGGAGACATGGTGAAGAAAGGGCAGACTGTTATCATCCTAGAAGCGATGAAAATGGAAAACAACATCAATTCCGATAGGGACGGTAAGGTTGTATCTATCAATGTTAATAAGGGAGATTCCGTTCTTGAAGGCACAGAACTCGTAATCATCGAATAATATGGGAAATTTCATCAGTTTTTTAGGAGATAACATGGTCGATTTTTGGACCTACACGGGACTAGCCAATGCTACCGGAGGTCATATCGCCATGATTTGTGTCGGCCTGTTTTTCATTTATTTGGCCGTTTCCAAAGAATTTGAGCCAATGTTACTAATACCCATCGGGTTCGGTATTCTTATCGGTAACATACCTTTTAATACGGAAGCAGGATTACAAATAGGAATATACGAAGAAGGCTCCGTTTTGAATATCTTGTATCAAGGAGTAACTTCGGGTTGGTATCCTCCACTAATATTCCTCGGTATTGGAGCAATGACTGATTTCTCGGCGCTAATATCCAATCCAAAACTAATGCTAATCGGAGCAGCGGCACAATTTGGAATCTTTGGAGCTTATATGATTGCTTTAGCTATGGGATTTGACCCGATGCAGGCAGGAGCAATTGGTATCATTGGAGGGGCGGATGGCCCTACGGCAATTTTCTTATCATCTAAACTAGCTCCTAACCTTATGGGAGCAATCGCCGTTTCCGCTTATTCCTACATGGCTTTAGTACCGGTTATACAGCCTCCCATTATGCGTCTATTGACAACTAAGAACGAACGCTTGATACGTATGAAACCTCCCCGTGCGGTATCTCATACGGAAAAGGTAATTTTTCCTATTATTGGATTATTACTCACGTGCTTCCTTGTTCCTTCCGGCCTTCCCTTACTAGGTATGCTTTTCTTCGGAAACTTATTAAAGGAAAGTGGGGTAACTCGCCGTCTCGCCAACACCGCCAGTGGTCCGCTGATTGATACTATCACTATCTTGTTGGGACTTACAGTAGGAGCGTCTACGCAAGCATCCGAGTTCATCACTTGGGATTCTCTCAAAATTTTCTTCCTCGGAGCTTTGTCGTTCATCATTGCTACCGCTTCGGGAGTTCTTTTCGTAAAGTTCTTCAACCTCTTCTTGAAGAGGGGAAATAAAATCAATCCGCTCATTGGCAACGCAGGCGTATCCGCAGTTCCCGACTCGGCTCGCATTTCGCAAATTATCGGATTAGAATATGACCCGACAAACTATTTGCTCATGCACGCTATGGGACCGAACGTGGCGGGAGTCATCGGTTCAGCAGTGGCAGCCGGTATTCTGCTTGGGTTCTTAATGTAAGAGAAAACACATTGAACACCCTCCCAATAATAAGAGGCTGTCTCAAAATAAACTTGAGATGGCCTCTGTTGTTTCATATCAAATTGAGGTTATTTGTATTTTTCCCAAAAGAGGAGTTTACAAACTTACTTTTGAAGGTTTCATCCTTTCAAACTGTTTTTCGTTGCCATAAGCCTCCTAAGAGGCTATTTTTGCAAGATTATGCGCTATGGCCAGCTCAAATTCAACCTTCTTAAGTCCACGAAGATGGGTCCTCTTGAAATGCTTGTTGCTCTTGAGGTTTCCAAATACGGCTTCCACATCCTGCGGCCGCTGACCGTAATATTTAGTCGTCCCTTAAAAGATGCGTTACTAATTAATAATCAACAGATTAATATGCGATTTACTTTGAGATATCTGCAGGTTTTTGTACCTTTACGGTTGAAAA
>CASDXF010000068.1 GCA_949285075.1 uncultured Bacteroides sp.
TCCATTTGACTGATAAAACGATTGGTTTGATGGACAAATCTACGAATTTTAAACCATATGAATACTTCTCTTCATAATGTAACGCGTCAGCCCTGTAACAGCTGTTAGCTTATCGGCTAACGATGGTTAGCTGCCCGGCTAACGGCCGTTAGCCACTTAACAAAAGCGTGAGAAGAACATAGAAGAAGGGCTGATTCCTCCTTGAAATGCCGTGGATTGACATTTGGCCGCCCCACGAAACAAATGAGAAAAACGCGCGCTTCCCCGCCTGTTTCTCACAAAATTTCATTTACTTCGCATCATCATTAAACTTCAACATCGTATGAAAAGGTTTTATCTTACCGCCACGCTTGCTCTCTGGGGGCTAATGCAGCTCGCCGCGCAGCAGCAGGACTTATTTACCGTTTCCCACGGACCTTATCTTCAGGAAGTGACTAGCGACAGGGCTACTTTCGTGTTCACGACCTCACTCCCCTCGTTCTCTTTCATCGAACTGAAAGCGGAAGGAAGCAAAGAGGTCAAACGCTACTACCACACGGAGCACGGACTGCACGACGCGAACACCACCTTCCATTCCGTCAGCGCCGGGGACCTGAAGCCCGGAACCGCCTACAGCTACCGCATCCTCGCGAAAGAGATGCGCGACTTTCAGCCCTACAAGGTCGTATTCGGTGACAGTCTCGCCTCCCAATGGTACACGTTCCGCACCGTCGACCCGAAGCGTAAGGGAGGCTCACTGTTCGTGGTGAGCGACGTGCACAACAACAGCGAACAACTGGAGACCCTGCTCAACCTTTGCGACTATAAGACGTGCGACGCCTTTTTCTACGCGGGCGACATGATGAGCTACATGGAGAGCGAAGAGACTCCCTTTCAGGCCTTCATCGACACGAGCGTACGCATGTTTGCCTCCTCTGTTCCCTTCGACATGGTGCGCGGCAACCACGAGACGAGAGGAAAGTGGGCGAGGCACTATCCGAATCTGTTTCCGCAATCAAGCGGGAAGATATACGGGGCGAGACGGATAGGGGACATCATGGTCGTCATGCTAGACTGCGGCGAGGACAAGCCGGACAGCACGCCGGTCTACGCCGGACTGACGGACTTCGACAGCTATCGCAGCGAGCAGGCGGAGTGGTTGTCGCGGCTCGTAAAGACGAAGGAGTTCAAGAGCGCCCGATACCGTATCGTCATCTCCCACTTTCCGATGGCCAACGTGTTCCCTCCTGAGAAAAGAGGCAATCACGGAACCAACGACCTGAAGGCCAAGATGCTCCCCATCTTGAACAAGGCAAACATCGACCTGATGGTTTCGGGACACACGCACCGCTTCGCGTACCACGAGGCCGGAAGCGCGGGCAACGCCTTTCCCGTAATCGTGGGAAGCAACCAAAGCGCGACCCGCCTCGACATAGCCGACGGAAACATAAAGGCGAAAGTTATCGACAAGACGGGAAAGGTCTTACTGGAAAAGACATTCTGACGCTTCCGTCCCTTTGGGAAAGCCGCCCGTTTACAACAAAATTCCCCGCAAGCCTCTCCCTCTTAAAGGAAGTATAGCTTGCGGGGAATATATTATACGCTGTCCTTAAAGCCGTCGAGCGGCGGAACCTCCGTCAGACGGACAGCAAGTAACGCTTGAAGTCGGCGAACTCCCTTGTCATGGGAACGCTCCGCTTCTCGCCACGCATAAAGGCTTGCAGCTTGGCCGGAATCTCCACCGTCTCGCCAATGGTTCCCTCTACCGTATCGAGGAACTTAGCCGGATGAGCGGTCTCAAGGAACACTCCGGTCTCGCCGGGCTTCAGCCCCTCGGTCAAGGCGCGATATCCGCACGCCCCGTGGGGGTCGAGCAGATAGCGGTGTTCCTTCCATGCGGCTTTCATCGTCTCACGGATTTGGTCGTCGGTATAGGTAGCCCCAGAGATGTCGGCCACGATAGCCTCGTGCGAGCCGCCGTAGAGGTCGAGCACACGGGCGAAGTTGCTCGGGTCGCCCACGTCCATCGCGTTGGCGATGGTAGCCACAGAGGGACGGGGACGATACTCTCCGGTTTGCAGATACTGATAGAAGATGTCGTTCCGGTTGTTGGCGGCTATGAAACGCTTCACGGGAAGGCCCATCCTCTTGCCGAAGAGCCCCGCCGTGATGTTGCCAAAGTTTCCGCTCGGCACGCATACCACCGCGTTGTCGGCCTTGCCCTCACGCTTCAGTTGGGCGTAGGCGTAGAAGTAGTAGAAGGCTTGGGGCAGGAAGCGGGCCACGTTGATGGAGTTGGCCGAGGTGAGCGACAGCCGCTCGTTGAGTTCCTTGTCCATGAAAGCCGACTTCACCAACGCTTGGCAGTCGTCGAAGGTGCCGTCCACTTCGAGGGCGGTAATGTTCTGTCCCAACGTGGTAAACTGCTTCTCCTGAATCTCGCTGACCTTCCCTTTCGGATAGAGCACGTAGACGTGAATGCCCTCCACGCCCAAGAAGCCGTTGGCCACGGCGCTGCCCGTGTCGCCTGAGGTAGCCACCAAGACGTTCACGTCGCGCCGCCCCTCCTTGCGGATGAAGTAGCCCAACAGACGGGCCATGAAGCGGCCGCCCACGTCCTTGAAGGCAAGCGTAGGCCCGTGGAAGAGTTCGAGCGAGTAGATGCGGTCGGTTACCTTGACCAGAGGCACGTCGAAGCTCAACGTATCGTAGACTATCCGCCTCAGCGTATCGGCGGGAACGTCCTCGCCGAAGAAAGCGTCGGCCACCCGGTAGGCTATCTCCCGAAAAGAAAGAGATTCAATCGTATCGTAAAACCCGGCGGGCAAGGGCTTAATGGTCATAGGCATAAAAAGCCCCTTGTCGGAAGCGAGCCCCTTCACCACAGCCTCTTGAAGAGAAGCTAGCGGAGCCTGCTTGTTCGTACTGTAATATTTCATTGGATTATTCGTTTGGTTCTTTCTTACACTTTATAAACTCACGGATAAACTCGTCCTCCTTCATCAGGCCGTAAACTCCGTCGCGGGCCGATATCTCGTCGAAGGACTGCACCGCGTCGGGCTCTATTCCCGGATACCAGATAAGAAAGGGAACCGGCTCGGCGGTATGGGTACGCAGCTCGCAGGGCGTGGGATGGTCGGGCAGCACGGCTATCGCCACCGGCTCGTCCCAGTTTCTCACCTCCTCGTAGATGGGTCCCACGGCCCGGCGGTCGAGGTTCTCTATGGTGCGGAGTTTCAAGTCGACGTCGCCCTCGTGCCCCGCCTCGTCACTGGCCTCGATGTGGAGATAGACGAAGTCGTCCGTCCTCAGGGCGTCGAGCACGGCCGCGACCTTGTTCTCGTAGTTCGTGTCGTACAGTCCCGTAGCTCCCTCGACGGCGATGCGGCGCAGTCCGGCATAGTAGCCGATGCCGTTTATCAGGTCAACCGCCGAGATAACAGCTCCCTTCTTCACCTGCGGGAAGGTCTCGGACAAGGCGGACATCCTCGGCCGGTAGCCGGGACTCCACGGCCATATGCTGTTGGCGGGGTCCTTGCCTTCGGCCATCCGCTTCAGGTTTACCGGATGGTCTTTCAGCAGTTCCTGCGATTTCAGAATCAGCGAGTTAATCAGGTCGGCCGTCTCCTTCGCGTCCGCCGACAAGGGCTTCACCATCAAGGGGCGGAAGGGTTTCAGCGGCACGTCGTGGGGCGGCGTACAGTCCAGCTCCTTGTTTCCGCCCTTGATGACCAAGAGGTGACGATATTGCACGCCCGTGTAGAAGCGCACCCTGTCGTCGCCCAACTCGTTTTGAAGGAAACGAATTAGCTCGTCGGCCTCCTCGGTAGAGATGTGTCCGGCGGAATGGTTCTTCAGGATGTCGCCCTCCACGCAGACGAGGTTGCAGCGCATGGCCATCTCCCCCGGTTTCAAGTCGACGCCAATGCTCGCCGCCTCCAATGGCCCCCTACCCTCGTAGACCTTTGGCAGATTGTATCCCAGTACCGACATGTTGGCCACCTCGCTACCCGGGTGGAAGCCGTCGGCCACGGTCTTCAGCCTGCCGTTGCGACCCATACGGGCCAGTCTGTCCATATTGGGGGTATCGGCGTACTGCAAGAGCGTCTTTCCTCCCAACGACTCCACGGGCCAGTCGGCCATGCCGTCTCCCAGTATAATAATATGTTTCATATCCTTATATAATTTAGTATCCAAACTCATCCTCCCCAACTTGTTTTTCTGACTTGGGCAACTCACTACGCTGACTTGGGCAAGTCGCTGTGCTGACTTGGGCAAGTCGCTGTGCCGGCTTGGGCAAGTCACCGTGTCGATTTGGGCAAGCCGCTATGCTGATTTGAGCTACTTCTCCTGCCACTATACGTTCGCTATACTCATGATGTCGGCAAATACTCCCGCAGCGGTCACTCCGGCTCCGGCTCCGTATCCCTGAATCAACATCGGGTACTCCCGGTAACGCTCGGTCGTGAGCAATATGATGTTGTTGCTGCCCTCCAACGTGTAGAACGGGTGGTCGGCCCCAACCTCTTGCAGTCCTACCGAGGCTTTCCCGTTCTCCAGCTTGGCCACGAATCGCCAATGCTTGTGCTCCTTCTCCAACACCCGGCGACGCTCCTCAAAGGCTGCGTCAAGACTCGGAATCTTCTTCCAGAAATCATCCAACGAGCCTTCAAAAAAGCTGTCCGGCACAAAAAGATTCTTTTCCACGTCCTCCTGCTCGATACGGTATCCGGCCTCGCGGGCCAGAATCACCAGCTTGCGGATAACGTCCTTCCCGCTGAGGTCGATGCGGGGGTCCGGCTCGGAGTAGCGTTCCTCCTGCGCCATCTTGATGGTACGGCTGAACGGCACGTCGGCACTAATCTTGTTGAAGATGTAGTTCAACGTACCCGAGAGCACCGCCTCTATCTTCAATATCTTGTCGCCACTGTGAATCAGGTCATTAATGGTGTTGATGATAGGAAGCCCCGCCCCCACGTTCGTCTCGAACAGATACTTCACCCCGCGCTGACGGGCAACCGTCTTCAGCTCCTTGTAGTTCTCGTAGGCCGAAGAAGCCGCTATCTTATTGGCCGCCACGACGGAAATGTTATGCCGCAAAAGGTCTTTGTAAAGGGCGGCGATGTCTGCGCTCGCCGTACAATCGACGAATACGGAGTTGAAGATATTCATGCCTATCACCTCGTCGCGAACCACTTGGGGAGTGCTCGGAATGCCATGCTTCTTCAGCTCCTCCCGGTAATTGGACAAGTCGAATCCCTCACGGCTGAACATCGCCCGACTGGCGTCGCTGATGCCCACAATGTGAAGTTTCAGGCCATTCTCCACCATCAGCTTCTCCTGCTGACTGCGAATCTGTTCTATCAGACTGCCGCCCACCGTACCGATGCCGCAGATAAACAGGTTCAGCACCTGATATTCCGACAGAAAGAAAGAGTCGTGAATGACGTTCAGCGACTTGCGCAGCGACTTCCCGTCGACCACGAAAGAGATGTTCGTCTCCGAAGCACCCTGAGCACAGGCAATAACGTTGATACCGTTGCGCCCCAACGTTCCGAACAGCTTGCCAGCTATGCCCGGCGTATGCTTCATATTCTCGCCCACAATAGCCACCGTAGCCAAGTCCCTCTCTACCAGAATGGGGGAAATCTCTCCCATCTCAATCTCTTTGGCGAACTCCTCGCTCAGCACCTCGCAAGCCAAGTCCGCATCGGCGTTCCGCACACCGATGGAGGTGCTGTTCTCCGACGAGGCTTGCGAGACAAGGAAGACGCTGATGCCGTTCTTCGCCAAAGCCTTGAAAATTCGGTAGTTGACACCGATTACGCCCACCATGCCAAGTCCCTGCACGGTTATCAGGCTCGTGTCGTTGATGGACGAAATACCCTTGATGGCCTTACATTGCGGATCGGAAACCTCCTGCTTGATGATGGTTCCCGCTCCCTCCGGATTAAAGGTATTTTTTATCAGGATAGGAATATTCTTATGACAAACGGGATAAATGGTAGGCGGATAAACCACCTTCGCGCCGAAGTTACACAGCTCCGTCGCTTCCACGTAACTCAATTCGGTAATGGTATAAGCGGTCGAGATAACCCTCGGGTCGGCCGTCATGAAGCCGTCCACGTCGGTCCAAATTTCCAGTTTCTCCGCGTCGAGGGCAGCGGCGATAATGGCGGCCGTATAGTCCGAACCTCCCCGTCCCAAGTTCGTCACGTCGCCGGTAGTCTTGTCCGACGCAATAAATCCGGGCACTATGGCTACCTTAGGAATGCGGGCGAACGTCTCCTTCACCAACTTGTTGGTCAAGTCAGCGTCCAAGACATGCTTGTTATGCTTCTTCTCCGTCTTGATAAAGGAACGGGAGTCAAACCATCGCGCACCGTCTATCAACTCGGTGACAATGATGGACGAAAGCCTCTCTCCATAACTGACAATGGTGTCCGACGTCTTTGGCGACAAATCCTTAATCAGATAGATGCCTTGAAAAATATCCTTCAGTTCGTTCAGTAACTCTCCTATGCGACGCTGCAAAACGATCTGCCCCTCGCCCGCCGGAATCACCTCCTTTATCATCTCAACATGACGATAAACAATCTCACGAAACTCTCCCTCGTAATCGGAATTACCAGCGGCGGCCATCTTTGAGGTATTTATCAACTTATCCGTAATGCCTCCTAAAGCGGAAACCACCACAATTACCGGCTCAACGGAGGCCGACTCAACAATTCTCTTTACGCTTAAAATACTGGTTACGGAACCTACGGACGTTCCGCCGAATTTCATTACTTTCATGAAAATAGTTATTGTTTATTAGATACAATGTTCCGGCAAACTTCACAAGCCGCACCATTGACTGTTTACTTGAATAAATTTAGAATTGAATTTTGTCTCCTTCCGAGACGTGAATCACGTAGATACACAAATACTATCCCTCAACCCCTAAGGGTCATGGTACACATCGATGTGACTGTATGCGGATAGTACTTTACCATAGTCTCTATTTTATCTTCATCTTTGATAAGTGTCGCAAAAGTAATAATAAAAACATTCAAACTATTACCTTTTTCGATATTTTTCAAACAAAAAGATTACTAACTTTTTTCCACCTCAAAAGAAAAATGCACAAAATGTGACATTTTGCTATATTTTCTAATTTATATACCTATATTTGCCGAAAAATTACACGGCAATCAAGCAATGAACGCAACTGTTACTTCCGTATTGCTAATATACACTGGCGGTACGATTGGAATGATAGAAAATGCCCAGACCGGCGCACTTGAGAATTTTAACTTTGATAAACTACAGGAATACATTCCCGAAATACAGAATTTCAAGTTTCCCATAGACGCCTATCAATTTGACCCTCCCATGGATTCGTCTAACATGGAGCCTGAGATATGGAGAGAGCTTGTACGTATCATCCACAGGAACTACGAACGATATACGGGTTTTGTCATCCTACACGGTACGGACACGATGGCCTACACCGCCTCCGCATTAAGCTTCATGCTAGAAGGTTTAGAGAAACCCGTGATTCTGACCGGCTCTCAGCTTCCTATCGGAGTGCTCCGTACGGACGGAAAAGAAAACCTTATGGCAAGCATAGAAATCGCTGCGGCGCAAGACGAGAATGGAAAGCCGTCCGTTCCGGAGGTCTGCATATTCTTTGAAAGCCATTTAATGCGCGGCAACCGTACCACCAAAATGAACGCCGAAAACTTTAACGCATTCCGCTCATTCAATTATCCGGTATTGGCAAAGGCCGGTATTCATATAAAATATTACGAGGGACAAATCTTAAGGAATAAAGAAAAACGTATTTTAAAGCCCCACTACCTGTTAGATACCAATGTAGCCGTATTAAAACTTTTTCCCGGCATTCAAGAAAATGTAGTCGACGCGATATTGAATATAAAAGGTATAAAAGCGATTGTACTTGAAACATACGGAACGGGAAACGCTCCACAGAAAGAGTGGTTTCTAAACAAATTATGCCAAGCGAGCGCAAAAGGAATCGTTATAGTCAACATAACCCAATGCAATGCCGGAACAGTAGATATGGAACGGTATGAAACAGGATATCGATTGCTACAAGCCGGAGTTGTTTGCGGATATGACAGCACAACAGAATCAGCCGTTACCAAACTTATGTTTTTAATAGGGCATGGCTACTCGCCAGAAGAAGTGCGAAAACGAATGAATCATTCAATAGCGGGAGAGATTAGCGTTTAACCCAAATCGGTCATTAGAGATTCTCACATGCAAAATGCAAGTGAAAAATCTGCCTTCAGCTTGATTTAACTGTGCATTGCTTAATTCTTGCCATAACTACGGCACATTTTGCGCAAAAAGAAAGCTGAATTTTCTAATGA
>CASDXF010000069.1 GCA_949285075.1 uncultured Bacteroides sp.
AAGCCCTTTTTGAGAAACAAGATGCCTATTTCTCGCTTTTCAGCGTCTTTTAGCGTTAATTTCCCGTACAAGGAAAAAGTGTCTATATGCAGCCGTATCGCTAAATGAAGAAGCAATAAGAAAGCTTTTCCGCCCCAAACAGTCGCAAACTTTCGCCCTTGCGTCAATCCACTGACTTCCTGAATTCCGCTAACGGCAAAACGCGCCATTCTTTTCGCCCGAGACGTACCTCGGCCGGAATTATCGCGTTCTGGACTGCATAAAATGTCCCGTTTTTCAGCATGGTCTGTTTTTAAGACGTGACCGAAAAGCGAATCGAAATGGAAAGGCCGGGCGTAACCGGGATAACAAAAAACGGATAACGAAGAGCCCCGCCCAAAGGAGGCCCGTCATTATCCGCCCGTTACTTCGTAATTATTTACCCTTTACTTCAGAGGATTCCACCCCTGCGCCTTCAGCTCGAACTCCTGACCGTCGCGCGTTATCAGCACGCGACCCAACTCGGGCTTGGTGATATGCCCGATGAGACGCACGCCCTCCATCCGCTCCACCTTCTCGTGGTCGGCGATGGGCACGGTGAACAGCAGCTCGTAATCCTCCCCGCCGTTCATGGCGCAAGTGGTCAGGTTCATGTTGAACTCTTCGGCCATTACCGCCGTCTGGTAGTCGATGGGGATATGCTCCTCGTACACCCGGCAGCCCACGTTGCTCTGCGTGCAGATGTGCATCAGCTCGGACGAAAGCCCGTCGGAGATGTCCATCATCGCCGTGGGCTTCACCCCCGCCTCGGCCAACCGCTCCACGATGTCCTTGCGGGCCTCCGGCTTCAGTTGCCGTTCCAACAAGTATTCCTTTCCGGAGAAATCAGGCTGCACGTCCGTCGCGTCTTTCAACACCGCCTTCTCCCGCTCCAGCAGTTGCAGCCCCATATAGGCGGCTCCCAAATCTCCGCTGACGCAAATCAGGTCCGTCTCTTTGGCTCCGTTGCGATAGACCACCTTATCCTTGTCTGCCTCGCCGATGCAGGTAATGCTGATGGCGAGTCCGGTGAGTGAAGAGGTCGTATCTCCTCCCACGATGTCGACGTGATACTGCTCGCAAGCCAAGCGAATGCCGGCGTAAAGCGCTTCCATGTCCTCCACACTGAAACGCTTGGAGAGGGCGAGCGACACGGTAATCTGCCTCGGAGCGCCGTTCATGGCGTAGATGTCCGAGAAGTTGACCACCGCCGCCTTGTAGCCCAAGTGCTTCAAGGGGACGTAGGTCAGGTCAAAGTGTACCCCCTCCATCAGCAGGTCAGTCGTTACCAACACTTCCTTGTCCGGAGCGTAGGCCAGTACCGCCGCGTCGTCGCCCACACCGTAGCGGCTCGACTCGTTCTCCAACCTGATTCCTTCCGTAAGATGCTTTATTAATCCAAATTCGCCGAGAGTGGCAATTTCTGTTCCCATTGTGATAATCCGTATAGTTATTATGTCCGTTTCTTACATTTACAACCGCTTAATCATTTCCCTCATGATGTGCGTCATCTTAGGCTGAGCCTCATCCGCCGCCTTCTGCACCTCCTCGTGAGAAACCTCGATAATCTTTCCATCGACTCCCAAATCCGTTATTACGGACACGCCGAATACCCTGATTCCGCAATGACGGGCCACGATGACCTCGGGGACGGTGGACATGCCCACCGCATCCGCCCCCATCCTGTGGAACATGCGGTATTCCGCCGGAGTCTCGAAAGTGGGGCCTTGCGTGCCCAGATAGACACCGTGGCGCACCCTTATCCCCGCCTCGGCCGCTATCGCGTCCGCCATGCGGATAAGCTCCCTGTCGTAAGCCTCGCTCATGTCGGGAAACCGGAGGCCGTAGTCGATGTTCTTTCCCCTCAAAGGATGCTCGGGGAAGAGGTTGATGTGGTCCGTGATAATCATCAGGTCGCCGATTTCAAACTCGGCGTTGGTCCCTCCGCCGGCGTTGGAGACGAACAGTGTCCTGATTCCCAACTCACGCATCACCCGCACGGGAAAGGTGACTTCACGCATGGCATACCCCTCGTAATAGTGGAATCGGCCCTGCATGGCCATCACCTCCTTACCTCCCAACTTGCCGAATATCAGCTTTCCGCTATGCCCCTCTACGGTAGACACGGGAAAGTTAAGGATGTCCGAGTAGCTGATTTCAGCCTTGTCCGTTATTTCGTTCGCCAGACTGCCCAGTCCCGTCCCCAGAATAATGGCCGTTTCCGGAGCCACCGCCACCTTCCGCCTCAGATAAGCTGCGGTTTCTTGTATTCTTTCTAACATAATTGATGATATGTTGGTTAAATTTATCTTGCTTGTCCTGCAATATTTCTACTTCGACGGGGAGGGCATAGATATATGGTTTGAGCCCCTCGTCTACCGAAGAATGATGAATCAGCCGTACGGCATCCTTCTCCGTAGTCACGACAAGACGCTCGCCTTTCAGGGCGTTAAAGCGTTCCGCCACGAGCTCCATATCTCGTTGGGTAAACTCATGGTGATCGCTGAAAGCTAAGGATTCTACCTCACGGGCGTACTCGCGGAGTTTCTCAAAAAGCGAAGCCGGAGAAGCGATTCCCGTCAGTAGCAAGACCGACACGCTTCCAAGAGAAGACAACGGCCTCTCTTCCTCCCTCCCTGAAGGGAATACAGCGCGCAGATTCCCGTAACGGAACGTAGAGAAGTAGAGCCGCTGATAGGGATAAAGATTAAGCCGCTTAGCCACGATATTAAAGTCTATCGGCTTTATGTCGGCGGGGCATTTGGTGACGACAATAATCTGGGCGCGGTTCTTTCCGCTGACCGGTTCCCTCAGACGGCCCGCCGGAAGCATGGCGTCGTCGCAAAAAAGGCGGTGATAGTCCGTCAGCAATATGCTTAGTCCCGGCTTGACATAACGATGTTGGAAAGCGTCGTCCAACAAAATTACCCCTACCGGAGGATTGTTCAGCGCAAGCAAATTCCTTATCCCGCGGCAACGGTCCTCGTCGACCGCCAACGTGAGGGCGGGAAACTTAGCGTACATCTGATAAGGCTCGTCGCCAATGGTCTGCGCCGTACTGTGGGGCGTGGCGAGCAGATAGCCGCTCGTACGCCTCCCGTATCCCCGGCTTAAGACCGCCACCCGGTATTTGTCACCGAGCAACCTTATCAGATACTCGGTGTGCGGAGTCTTCCCCGTTCCACCGACCGCCAGATTACCCACGGAAATCAAGGGGATGTCGAAACCGCTCGACTTGAGTACTCCCCAATCGAAAAGCCTGTTCCTCACCCCCACTATCATGCGGTAAATCCACGCAGCGGGATAAAGCCATCGGTATATCTTGATTTGATGTTCGCTCATGGCCCGAATCTTTATCTTATGTTCAGTTCAAAAGGGACGCGAGCCTGAACGGGCGAACGCTCCCATAAATTCTTCAGCAGACTAAACGGCCGGTAATACTCGCCTAACTCCCGCCTGAGCGCACGGGTTTCCCAACCGGAAGGAGCGGCATTAAACAACGAGAAGAACAAGTCTTCCTTACCGGGATAGGACACTACCTCATACTTTTCAAGGCCAGCCTTCGCCGCGGCGATTCTCAACGCGTCGCCGATGCCTCCCAACGTATCCACCAATCCCGATTCCACCGCGGCCTCACCCGTCCAAACACGTCCCCCGGCCACCTTCTCGATGTCGGCCTCACTCATTCTCCGTCCCTCGGCGCATCGGGAGACGAACGTGGCGTATCCCTGATTGATCATCATCTGCATCAAGGATTTCTCCTCTCCGTCGAGCGGACGCATCAGGCCACCCACGTCGGAATGCCTGTTTGTCTTTACCACATCACTGGTCAAACCCAACTTATCCGCAAGCCCTTTCGCGTTCGGTATCATGCCAAAAATGCCGATAGACCCGGTCAACGTGGCCGGTTGGGCCACAATGGAATCGGCGGCACAAGCGATATAGTAACCGCCGGAAGCCGCATAGTCGCCCATAGAGGCCACGACGGGCTTCTTCGCCCTAAGCTCGTTCACCGCATGCCAGATTTGCTCGGAAGCGAAAGCGCTCCCACCCGGCGAATTGACCCGCAGGACAACCGCCTTTACCCGCTCGTCTTCTTTCAGCTCGCGCAAGTCACGCAGTACATCCTCACGGACGATAGTCTCTTCTGTCGAGGAGATGTCCGCCTTGTCCACAATCTCTCCCGCCGCATAATAAACGGCTATCCGATCTTTTCCCGTATCGCCGGTGGAGGGGTCGGCGAGACTCATCATCTCGTCTAATCCTAATAAGAGAAGCTTTTCTTCCTCGCCCATATTGAGACGGCTTTTCAGATAACCGTTTATATAGTCGGCATAAACCAATGTATCAATCAGTCCCCGCCTCACGCTCTCCTCCGCCGGATAGAACATCAGCGCTTGGTCGGCGTAAGCGTTCAGGCTGTCAACGGAAATGCTCCTCGCGTCAGCTACCCCCGCCATTACCTGTCCCCAGAGGGAACGGACTAAGGCCTCCGTCTGCTCCCTGTTCTCAGGGCTCATCTCGGTAGCGGTGAAAGGCTCTACCGCCGACTTATAGTTTCCAACCTTGAATACCTGCATCTCCACGCCGGCCTTTCGCAACAGTTCCTTATAGAACAGCGGCGTGGAGGCGATTCCCCGCCATTCGAGCATACCTTTCGGGTTCATCGTCACCTCGTCGGCCACGCTCGAAAGGTAATACATGCCTTGCGTATAGTTATCGGCATAGGCGACGATGAACTTTCCGCTCTCCTTAAAATCAAGCAACGCGGCACGCAGCTCCTGCAACGAGGCGTAGGAGGCCGACAGCGAGCCGGCCCGCAAATAGATTCCCTTAATGTTCTCGTTTTCCTTTGCCTTCCGAATGGAGGCCAATATATCGTCCAGTCCATAAACCGTCATGCCATCGCCAAGCAACGGCGAAAGGAGCTCAATGGGGGTTTCCCTCAGGTGGTCGACAAGCGTTCCGTTCAGGTCAAGCCTCATCACCGTGTTTTCCTTCACGACGGCGCTACCGCCAGAAGCCGACAACATGCCGAACAACGTGATGACGGCAAAAACGAATAATACGCCCCCCGCAATAAAAACGCCGGTCACGGTGGCCAATGTAAACTTAAAGAAATCTTTCATCGCTCTGTTCCTGTTTTTTAAAGAAGATTCGCCTTTAAGCAAACAAAGGTAGGCAATAAATCGACATTTGTCCAAAAAAAGTCGTAAAAAATTTGTTATTACAATCCGTTTTGTATTTTGAGCAGAGCCGACTGTCAAACGGGATATCGCAAAACGGCTGAATCTTCAAAATAGACCATACTGAAAAACGGAACATTCTGATGCCTCAAAATCGCGATAATTCCAACCGAGGTACGGCCCGGACGAAAAGAATGGCGCGTTTTGCCGTTAGCGAAATTCAGGAAGTCAGTGGATTGACGCAAGGACGAAAGTTTGCGACTGTTTGGGGCGGAAAAGCTTTCTTATTGCTTCTTCATTTAGTGATACGGCTGCATATAGACACTTTTTCCTTGTACGGGAAATTAACGCTAAAAGACGCTGAAAAGCGAGAAATAGGCATCTTGTTTCTCAAAAAGGGCTT
>CASDXF010000070.1 GCA_949285075.1 uncultured Bacteroides sp.
ACTTCCCGAAAGCGGACGCAAAGGTACGCCTTATTACCAAATACGCAAAAATCACGAAACAACTTTTTACCGAAAAATCTCATCACGAGACAGAATCGATTGAATGACAGCGAGATAAAAGGGAGAGACAATAAGAAGGAGGGAAAGGAACGGAAAGAAGGTACACATTATATATTATATAAAGCCACGGAAGAAGGGATGAAATAAGCCGGAAACACAGCGGAAAAGAGCAGAAAAAACGGGAAAGGAAAGCAAAAAGTACGGGAATGCGCCAGAAACGGAACCGGGAAAGGGCTACGGACAGTCCCGGAACAGCGGGGTATGGTGTTTCTCGCGGCAAGAAAGGAATGGCGAAATACAGGCATCGGAGACAACGGGAAGCCAAGCGAACGGAGGAAGCCGGACGGAAGTGAAATGACTATGAAAACGGAACGGCCGAAACACTATAAGGAAGGCAATATGGAAAAAATATCCCCGAAACACCTTCTAATCGTCCTCGGTTTAAATTTAGGCGGCTCGAATTTGGTGATTTAAAAGAGAAACGCTATTTTTGAAAAGAACAATATAAAGAAAAGCGATGGCTAGCCCTCAGATACCGGGAATCTCCGAGCAAGAAGCGCATATACTATACAGCAAACTAAACGAGTACAATAGGGGAAGGGCCTCTTACAAAGAGGCGGGGGCCTACTTGGTGTCACTGCCCCGGGCGAAAGGACGCAACTACACGCTATGGCTATACTCCCCCCTTACGGAAAGGCAATCACTTCTCTACATCTGCGAGCTTTCGCCGGACATCAACGCCTCGATGCGCATAGCCAGTACCATGCTCTACTATTCTCCCCGCTGCATCTTCGTGGTGGCCTATAACGAGAAGCGGATGCAAAGCAACGGCGACGACCTCATCTCCTTCGGTAAATACAGAGGACATTTCCTGCATGAGATATTCCAAATAGACCCGTCCTATATCGGATGGATAGCCTACAAGTTTATTCCCAAGATTCCCAAACAGAAACGTTTCGTCAAGATAGCCCAAGCCTATTACAGCGTGCACCTTGACCTTATGCAGAGAATCAATAAGGAAAAACGGACAGAAAGCCGATACTTGGGAGAGTTAGGGGAAAAGATTACCAACCTGAAGCTGAAAGTCAGCTACATAAGACTGGAGGACGACCCTTACAAGACACGGGTAAGCAACGGAAGGTCGGAGTTTTACGTAAAGCAACGGCTAACGCTGCACGACACCGGAGGGAACATCGTGCAGCTCAACATCCCCGCAAGGTTCCCCAGCGCAGTATCGGGCGTATTGTCCGGACTGGAGCACGCCTATCAGGTGGGAGAAATTGTTTACATCGCCTCGGCGAGGGTGTCGCAAAGATACGAGAGCCGAAAGGGGAAATGCACCTGTCTGAGCCATGTGAAGATTCCCCCTTTCAACGCCTCACCCAACTATCCTTGAGTCACGGCCCGGCGTGTCAATCCTTCTCTATCAGCACGGTGGCGTAGGCGGATATGCCTTCCTCACGCCCCGTGAAGCCTAACTTCTCGGTCGTGGTGGCCTTAACGGATACATCGTCCGCATCTACGCCCATCAAGGCGGCCAACGCGCGCTGCATATCGGGAATGCGCTCCTTAAGCTTCGGCCGCTCAGCGCAGACGGTCGCGTCAACATTGCCCACCCGATAGTCCTTAAGGGCAATCAACTCCACCGTCTTTTTCAGCAATACCTTACTGTCTATTCCCTTGAACTCTTCCGCCGTATCGGGGAAATGGTAACCGATGTCCCGCATATTGGCGGCACCCAACAAGGCGTCGCAAATGGCGTGAATCAGCACGTCCGCATCGGAATGACCCAACAGCCCCTTCTCGTGCGGCAACCGTATTCCGCCCAACCACAACTCTCTGCCTTCGACCAACTTGTGCACGTCGTAGCCGAAGCCTACTCTTATTTTCATACCTTCCATATTTAAGTTCCGCCGCACCGACTTCCGCTAACGGACGTAAAAGTCGAGCAGCTTCTTGTCTTCCAGATAACCCTGCAACCGCTGTCCGATGCTTACCGGACCGACACCCGCCGGGGTGCCCGTGAACAGCAGGTCGCCAATCTTCAGCGTCATGAAGCGGCTGACGTAGGCGATAATCTCGTCTACCTTGAACAGCATATCCGCCGTATTGCCCCGCTGTGCCTCACGCCCGTCTATCTCCAACCGAAAGTTCAGTCGCTGAATGTCTCCGACGCTCGCCAACGGGACGAACTCGCCCACGGCGGCCGACGAGTCGAACCCCTTGCACAGCTCCCACGGCTCGCCCCGCTCGCAGAACCGCCTCTGAAGGTCGCGCGCCGTAAAGTCAATGCCCACCGTGACCGCGTCATAGTAGCGGGAAGCGAACCGGGTGGCAATGTTCTTCCCCAACCGGCAAATGCGGACGACCAGCTCGGTCTCGTAATGCACCTCGTTCGAGAAGTCTGGTATAAAGAACGGCTTCCCGTCCTTCAGGAGAGCCGAATCGGGTTTCATAAAGATAACGGGAGCCTCGTGCGCCCCCACGTCGCCCAACTCCCCGTTGTGTCGGGCGTAATTCATTCCTACCGCTATAATTTTCATCGCTATTTAAGTTCGTTAAAGTTCAACCGGTTGAACATCACCGCCAAGTGGGCGTACAGAGAGGTGTTTTGCACCACAATCGTCTCGGGCACCCTTATGCGGAAAGGGGTGAAGTTCCACACGGCCTTTATGCCGCCCGCCACCATCTTGTCCGTTATCTCCTGAGCGATGCTGATGGGGACGGTCAGCACGCCTATGTTCACCTTATACTCAAGCATCTTGGCCTCGAATTCGTCGGAGTGGAAGATGGGAATGCCATTCAGGTCACGCCCCACCAAGTTGGGATTCACGTCAAAGCCGGCCACAATCTCCAAGCCGAAGTGACGCAAACCGGAGTCGCGGAGCAGGGCGCCGCCAAGACTGCCCACACCAAACAGAAAGGCTTTGTGCAGATTGGTGAACCCCAGAAAGTCCTCCAAGCCCCTGATTAAAGCGTCAATATCATACCCCACCCTCGTGCGACCGGAGATATTCACGTAAGACAGGTCTTTGGCTATCTGCGAAGAGTCGACATTGATTTCCTTTGAAATCTGAGTGGAGGACACATAGCGCTCTCCCCGCTCCTTCATCAGCTTTATATTGGACAGATACCACGGAAGCCTCCGTAAGGTAGGTTCGGGCACCTTAGCCGCGTCTTTCCGCATAGAAGTACTCATAACTGCTTACTAAAATTGGTGTTCTGCAAAAGTACATTATTTTTCCGTATCCGCAACCCAAGCCCCTGAAAACCTTAATAGAGATTAAACAAAACGGGGAAAGCCAACGGCGACGGCGGGCGATAAGGCAAGGTTTCATACTTTTGGCCCGAAAAGCCGCTCCGGAAACGGAGGAAACGGCAAACCCGTCTACATTAAAAATATAAAGAGCTTACCCGTTTGCACAACTTAAGAATATATTCAATGCTACCTACACTTATAAAAACTCACCGGACGGTAGTGGACGAATTTACGAAGGTAATTTTACGTATACTGTCTATGACAGGAAAAGACTTATCTGCAAAGCGATGGGGAAATTCAACATAGGAAAGCCTTAAATCAATATTCGCTTTCATATTCAGAAAAAAACAGCGTATTTTACACCCCCAAAAATACATCATCTTTAAAACGACATTATTATGTTTTCTATTCGGAAAGCGACGGTTGCGGACTGTAACCTGATTAACCAATTGGCGGAAGAGGTATTCCCCGCCACATACAAAACGATTCTGTCTCCCGAACAAACAGAATATATGATGGAGTGGATGTACGCCCCCGAAAATATCCGCAAACAAATGGAAGAGGAAGGGCATGTGTACTTCATCGCGTATCAAGAACGCGAGCCATGCGGATACGTCTCCGTTCAACAAGAAGGAGAAGATTTATTTCATCTGCAAAAGATTTATGTCCTCCCCCATTTTCAGGGCACACATTGCGGAAGCTTTCTATTCAGGGAAGCCATCAAGTATATCAAAGAGATACACCCCTCCCCTTGTCTTATGGAACTCAATGTCAACCGCAACAACAAGGCGTTAAAGTTCTACGAGCACATGGGGATGAGAAAACTGCGTGAAGGAGATTTCCCGATAGGAAACGGATATTACATGAATGATTACATCATGGGACTGGATATTTAGAAATTTAGAAACAGTTTTTAAGGCATGAAGAAAAACGACTGGAAAGAGAGGCTGAACATCGTCTACTCCACCAACCCGAACTTCGAGTACGAAACGGAGGGGGACGAAGAGCCGCAACGCACGCCGGACAAGAGCGAGCAGAACCTGAGAGTATCCATAGACCGCAAGAACCGGGGCGGCAAGGTGGTGACGCTCGTCACCGGATTCAAGGGAACCGAAGAGGACCTGAAGACGCTAGGCAAGCTGCTGAAAAGCAAATGCGGAGTAGGCGGCTCGGCCAAAGACGGCGAAATCATCGTGCAGGGCGACTTCAAGGCGAAGGTCATCGAGCTGCTCCTGAAGGAGGGCTATACCCGCACGAAAGGGACGGGCGGATAGCCGCGCAGCGCCCGTCGCCCCGTGTCCTGACGAGCCGAAAGCCGACCGTCAAGGAAGAATAGCCGGAGAAGAGAGTCGGAAACGCCGTGTTTACAGTCTCTTCTCCGGCTATCGTTCGTGTCTATACGGCGACAGGGCTGACGCGTTACATTATGAAGAGAAGTATTCATATGGTTTAAAATTCGTAGATTTGTCCATCAAACCAATCGTTTTATCAGTCAAATGGAAGT
>CASDXF010000071.1 GCA_949285075.1 uncultured Bacteroides sp.
ACTTCCATTTGACTGATAAAACGATTGGTTTGATGGACAAATCTACGAATTTTAAACCATATGAATACTTCTCTTCATAATGTAACGCGTCAGCCCTGGTAGCTACCAAGTGAAACTCATCTCTCAATGAAGCGGAGCCGACCTATTAAAAGGACATTGGCTACCAAGTCAATCGTGGCGGTTGAGCGGCTCTCGCGCGTGAATTTGCCCTCTTCCATCGCGGGAACTTCAAAGTTCCTCCAAAATCTCGCCTTACTTTTGCCCCGATGAGATACTTTTGCGGTCTATAACTATTTAATGTGAGGAGACTCGATTATGTGGAAATATTACGCGTTGCTGTCCGCCTTCTTCGCCGCGCTGACCGCCATCTTCGCTAAGGTCGGCGTAAAGGGCATAAACTCGGATTTGGCCACCGCCATCCGCACCACCGTCATTCTGTCGCTGACTTGGGGCATCGTGCTGTTCGGCCATCATCTCGGGGAGATAAGGGATATCCCCCGCCACGCATGGCTGTTCCTTATCCTGTCCGGCGCGGCCACCGGGCTGTCTTGGCTGTTCTACTTCAAGGCGTTGCAGCTGGGCGACGTGTCGCGCGTGGCCCCCATCGATAAGTTGAGCGTGGTGATAACCATTTGCCTCTCGTTCCTGTTTCTGAAAGAGCCTGCCAGCCTGCGGGTAGTGGTCGGCGCGTTGCTGATAACGGGCGGAAGCGTCATTATGTTACTGAAATGAAACTGCTGATTATCGAAGACGAAAGGAGATTTTCTTAGGATATTCCAACGATTTCGCGTAAGTTTGCCTCGGTATCCTCATATAAAAACGCTAAGATGAACGATATGAAACAAAACTATTCTCCCGAACCGATAGACCTCTCGGCAGTAGAACTTCCCGAGTCGCTTGCCGAAGTCTCGGAACGGATAGCGCGAAACGTGCACGACACATGGGCCAAGTCCCGGATGGAAGAAGGATGGACTTATGGCGCGGAACGAAACGACAAGGAAAAGAAACACCCTTGCCTGATTCCTTATGAAGAGCTTCCGGAAACAGAGAAGGAATATGACCGGAATACCGCGGCGAGCACGATTAAGATGCTAAGGTATCTAGGCTATAGAATAGAAAAAGAAGGCGACTTATGAATACCCGATGGATTGACCGCATCATTTACGGCGGAGCCTTGAGGCAAATAGCGGTATTAATCGTACTGACCGCCTCGCTAATACTCATCTCCAGTATAGCCGTGTGCTGGGGAAGCGAATATCAAATGACCCCGGAAGAAAAAGCCGCTGAAAGAAACGGGCAACAACCTGATGACGATTCATGGACAACCTCCTTATGGAGCGTATACAACAACTTTGTCGACCCGGGAAATCAGGCGAACGTGAACAGAGAAGACCGGCTATGGGCGATAGCGGTCAGCCTATTGGGTTCCGTCGTTCTGGGAGGACTGCTGATTTCTACAATCTCCAACATCATGGAACGCCGCGTGGAAGAGTGCAGGAACGGACTTGTACACTACAAACTCTCGGGGCACATCGTCATAATCGGGGCCGACGCCATGTTAGCCTGCCTCGTACGGCAATTGTGCAAGAAAAAAGATAACCGTACACTGCTGATTCAGACCTCTAAAGACGTGAGCGAAGCCCGCTTGTCGCTATTCGCCAAACTTACCAAAGAAGAAGAGAGACGAATAGTATGGATACACGCGGCAAGAAATTCAAAAGAGGAGTTGGAACGCCTATACATAGCGAACGCGAAAGAAGTCTTCATATTGGGCGACAGCGGCGAACTGGACGATGTGGAGTATTATCACGACTCGATGAATGTAGACTGCCTCAACCTGATAGGAAAGATATGTCAGGAAAAAGAAAGAAAAACGCCACTGCGCTGCAACGTCTTGTTCGAATATCAATCCACCTTTTCAGTATTCCAGTTTACAGACATTGACGACGACATTAAGCGGCACATTGATTTCTGCCCGTTTAACTTTTACGAGACATGGGCACAGAAGATATTCGTAGGAAACAAATGCACCGGCCGCGACATAACGTATCTTCCACTAGACTATGAACCGATAGACTATCATTCCGAGAAGCATGTTCACCTAGTCGTTGTCGGCATGTCACGTATGGGTGTCGCCCTTGCTGTAGAGGCGGCTCATATCGCCCATTACCCCAATTTCATAAGAAACAAGAAAAAGAAAACGCGCATTACGTTCATTGACTGCAACGCTCGTAAAGAAATGGAACATTTCAAGCAGGCTTACGCCAACTTGTTCGACGTTTCCTACTCCTCTTTCATTGACCCGCGAACGGGAATAAAAGAGCAGGAAACGCCGAACAATAAATACACTCACTTGGGAACGGACTTTATTGACATAGACTGGCAGTTCGTGCAAGGAGAGATAGAATCACCGGGCGTTCGTCGCCTGCTAACCGAATGGAGCGAAGAGCCCGACTCGTTAATGACACTCGCGATTTGCCTTAATCTGACGCATCACTCCATTTCTTCCGCCATTTACCTGCCTCATTGCATTTATGAAAAAGAGATTCCCGTATTAGTACAGCAACGGATTACTTCAGCCATTGTCGAAAAACTGTTTAGGCATTCTTCTCATGATAAAGAAAAACAAAGTAAAACGCGCTACAGGAATCTCCGTCCATTCGGCATGTTAGATGACTGTCTGGACTTGCAAATAGCGGATGACTTATGCGCTAAACGAGTAAATGTGGTTTACAAAGAAGGAAAAGAGTTTCTCGCCACATTGCCGCCACAAGAAACCATAGATGAGTGGTGGCGTGAGTTGAAGACCGTAAAGCGATGGTCGAACATATATTATGCCAATTCAATACCGACTAAACTACGCTCCGTTGGATACAAGACAAATGAAAAGAAACTAACGGAAGAGCAAGTCGCTTTACTGGCGGAAGTAGAACATAACCGTTGGAATATAGAAGAGCTCTTACTTGGTTATCGGCCGGTGTATCAGAACGAGCAAGAAGCAATCAGGCGTAATCCTAAACTGAAAGAAGTAAAACGTAACAACGAATACGTCCATGTAGATATTCGTCCTTACCGTGAGCTTGACGCAGAAACTCAAAAATACGACATCATACTTACCCGACACCTACCTTTAATAATGAAAGGAAGCAGGGAGAGCGAAGAGGCCTGAGCCTCTCCGCAAGCGCATACATTAATCAATTATGTACAAGTGTCCCTATTCCTTCTCCATCTATCACTTTTTTGAGATTGCCCGGCGTATCCATGTCAAATACTACAATCGGCAGATTGTTTTCCTTGCACATGCAAGTGGCGGTTAAGTCCATCACTTTCAAATTACGTTTTAATACCTCATCGTAAGTAATGTCATCAAACTTGGTCGCAGTTACATCCTTCTCAGGGTCGGCAGTATAAATACCGTCTACACGGGTTCCCTTTAACATCACATCGGCTTCAATTTCGATACCCCGTAAGGAAGAGCCTGTATCCGTAGTAAAGAATGGATTTCCCGTTCCACCGGATATGATAACGACTTCACCGTTTTCCATACATTCAATAGCTTTCCACTTACTATAAAATTCACCTATAGGCTCCATACGGATAGCGGTGAGCACCCGCGTTTTGACTCCCGCAGCCGTCAGCGCCGAACTTAGCGCGAGACTATTGATAACAGTCGCGAGCATTCCCATCTGGTCACCCTTCACACGGTCGAACCCTTTATTCGCGCCACTAAGTCCACGGAAAATGTTACCGCCACCAATAACGATACTTATCTGTACCCCTTGCTCATGCACCTCTTTTATTTGCGCGGCATACTCCGCCAACCTATTTTCATCAATTCCATATCGCTTTTCACCCATCAGGCTTTCACCGCTTAACTTAAGAAGAATTCTTTTATACCTTGTCATAACTTATCTCTTTTTATGTGAAAGCAAAGATAATACAAAAAAGCGACATCCCGGATAAAGGCTCAGTAGAAATTTAGTGGGGATAAATTTGTAATCTAATCGAATAGTTCTTTACTTTACAGTATGGAAAACGATTATTTGAGCATGTTGGCCAGTAT
>CASDXF010000072.1 GCA_949285075.1 uncultured Bacteroides sp.
CGTGGTTTGAGTGCTATTCGTCGGTAGACGAGCGCAGTGCGGCGTACATCGCTTGCGGCCTGGCTGCCGAGAGCGGTGAACCGGTGGTGCTGAGCTGTACGGGGGCTACCGCTTCCCGTAACTACCTGCCCGGTCTGACGGAAGCATACTATCGCAAGCTGCCCGTATTGGCAGTCACCAGTACCCAAGACATCAGCCGCATCGGCCACCACATCGCCCAAGTCATCGATCGCCGTTCGATGCAGAACGACGTGGCTCTGCTGAGCGAGTATATTCCGGTAACCCGTGACGATACGGACGAGTGGAGCAACACGGTGAAGATAAATCGAGCATTGTTAGAACTTCGTCATCATGGAGGCGGACCTGTTCATTTGAATGTAGAAACTGCATATAGTCGTGATTATTCGATAAAAGAGTTGCCTAAGGCCCGTATGATTCGTCGCATCATGCCAGATGATAGCTTTCCTGAATTGCCGAAAGGACGAATTGCGGTTTTTGTTGGTGCGCATTTGAAATTTATGGAATCAGAAACTATCGCTCTTGACGCGTTTTGTAGGGCACATGACGCTGTTGTGTTCTGTGATCATACAAGTGGCTATAAGGGAAAATTTCGTGTTCCCATTTCTATTCTTACTTCCCAAGAGAAGGCCTATTGTGATTTAATAGAAATGGATTTGCTGATACATATTGGAGATATTTCTGGAAGCGGTATCGGTTTGCATGCTAAAAATGTATGGCGGGTAAATCCAGATGGTGAACTACGAGATACATTTAAAAAATTGACATATGTGTTTGAGATGCGGGAGCAATTGTTTTTTGAGCATTATGCCAATGGTCCGATTGAAAGTCATACTTACTTGGATGAATGTTGGAATGCTTTAAAGACTATTTGGGCAAAAGTGCCAGACATACTTCCTTTCTCAAATGTTTGGATCGCTCAACAAACAGCGCATCGCTTACCGGAAAATAGTGTGATATTTTTAGGCATTCTCAATGCATTACGTACTTGGAATTATTTTGATATTCCTAATTCTGTGTATGGTTATGCAAATACGGGAGGTTTTGGTATCGATGGCTATATTTCTTCATTTATTGGGGCTTCTTTGGCAAATCCTGATAAGTTGTTTTTCTGTGTGACTGGTGATCTTGCTTTTTTCTATGACATGAATGTCTTGGGGAATCGTCATGTTGGAAGGAATGTTCGTCTTTTGCTGGTGAATAATGGCAAAGGAACAGAATTCCGGAATTATATGCATCCGGGAGCTGCTTTTGGCGAAGAGGCTGACAGATATATTGCGGCAGCGGGACATTATGGCAACAAGTCTCATCTATTAGTGAAGCATTATGCCGAAGACTTGGGCTATGAATACCTTTCCGCCGACAGTAAGGAAGAGTATCGGAAGAGTCTCGACCGTTTTCTGACTCCCGAAGCGACCGATCGTCCGATGCTGTTCGAGGTGTTTACGGATAGTGCCGATGAGAGTGACGCTATCCGCATGATACGCAATCTGAATGTGTCTACGGCGGGGGTACTGAAAAACGCTGCGAAAAGCGTTTTAGGAGAGAAGGGCAAGGATGCGATAAAGAGAATGTTGGGAAGATGAGCAAGGAACGTGTAGCTTGGTTCGATTTTCTTCGGGGCATCGCTATCCTGATGGTTATAGGCATACACACTTTCGCCTCTACCTTACAGAAAGGAGAGCTGGTGTGCGACTCTCTGCTTATTTTGCGGCAGCTCTTGAATTGCGCCGTACCGCTGTTCTTGGCGATTTCGGGCTTTTTCTTGGCGAGGAAGAGCGGCGAGAGGTCTTACGGCCAGTTCTGGAAGCGTCAGATACCTAAAGTGTACGTTCCTACGCTGATATGGTCATTACCCTATCTTGGGCTGTATATCTGGCAAGGTAACGAGTGGTGGAAAGGGATTGTCCTGCTGTTTGTGTGCGGATTCTCCATCTATTATTTCATCGCCCTTATTGTACAGTATTATCTGTTGCTCCCGGTATTAAGTAAAATTAAGCGGGGGGGGGTAATTCTAACATTTATTATAACTATGCTGTCAATAGGAGTTGTCTCCTATCTGGACTTGATTAAGGGATACGGCATGAGTTCCATCGTAAAGGGGGGACCGTTCCCCGTTTGGATGATTTTCTTTACCGTAGGAATCTATTTAGGAAACATGAAGGAGCGCGCCTATCGTCTTTGGCCGTGGCTGTTATTATTGGTGGTTGGCTTGTCGCTTTCATTTTGGGAGACGAAATGGGTGTATCCTTTCCATCATGCGGGATATGGCATTAAGCCTTCTACCCATATCTATTCGTTGGCGGTGATTATGGTTTTGTTTTCGCAGAGGGTACAGAAGATGTTTACCTCGGATAATTGTGTGTTTAACGCCTTTGTTTATTTGGGTCGCATTTCGTTCGGAGTATACCTCACTCACTGCTTTTTCATTATGGTACTGACCCATTTTTTAGAGTTTGACTGGGCATCGCTGACAGTCTTGACATTAGCGCTTACCGTTTGCTTTATCTACGCTACGAGGCGGATTACGCCCGGAGTGGCCCGCAAGGTTGGCTTTTATTAAGGAAATACATTATGAAAATAGGAATCGTTACGTTTTGGCAGAGCGGTGACAACTACGGGCAGCAGCTGCAATGTTGGGCGTTGCAACGCTATCTGCGCGGCCTCGGCCATGAACCTTTTCTGATTCGTTATAGCGGAACCCGTTCCGCTATGCAGAGATGGTTAAGGAAGGCGGTGAAAGCCGCTCTCGTCTATCCGCTTGTCGCCCAGTGGAAACGCCGGGAAATAAGGCGTATGATAGCCGTGAACGAGGTGAAGAATAAGATACGCCGTTTCGACGAGTTTAAGGACAGGCATATTGAGCGTACCGAACGGATATACCGTTCCCTGAGTGAGCTGCGCCAGAACCCTCCTATCGCTGACGTGTATATCGCAGGAAGTGACCAAGTCTGGAATCCTATACTCCTGAAACGAAAGGAAAACCGTGTCTTCTGGCTTGATTTTGGCGATGATAAGGTACGCCGTATAGCTTATGCGGCCAGTTACGGAGCGGACACTTGCCCTCCGGAGCTTCAGGACGAGCTGTCCCGAAGGCTTTCCCGTTTCGATGCCGTGTCCGTGCGGGAGGAAAGCGGCGTGGCTATATGCCATTCGTCCGGACGGGAAGCTACGCACGTGCTTGACCCTACGCTGCTACTTTCGATGGATGATTATCTTCCGCTTACGGAAAACGTTGCCGATCGACCTTCTCCTTACATATATGTATATAGCATCAATATAGCGGATAAAGAAGACATACGTTGGTCCGAGCTTCAGACGTTCGCCGGGGAATGCGGACTGTCTTCGGTTGTGACACCCGCAAGTGGCTATTTGCCGGGTCGGGAATTGTTTGACGGGGTAGAATACTGCTACGCTACCATTCCTCAGTGGCTTTCCCTCATCCGTCACTCTAACCTCGTGGTGACCACCTCCTTTCATGGAGTGGCGTTTTGCCTCTTGTTCCGTATGCGTTTTGTCTATTTTCCATTGTCTGGCATACACTCTAAAGGGAATAGCCGCGTGTTGAACCTGCTATCTAAATTAGGCTTGTCGGACTGCGTGTGGAAAGCAGCGGGTGATTTCAAGCGGATTTACAATCTTTCGATAGACTGGAATAAGGTAGAGGAGGCGTTGACTCTTCTGCGTAGGAAATCCTTCTCTTTTCTGCAACAAGCGTTAAGTTGATTATATGGATAATCGAGTTATTTTTCTTTTACCTTCAGGCAGCCTTCGACCGGTAGGAGGATATAAGGTAGTTTTTGAATATGCCAACCGATTGGTGGCGGATGGCTATAAAGTAATTATTGTGTATTCTGCATATAAGTTTAAGTTCGGTCAGAGCCGTGCCGTGGCTTTTCTGCGTCGTTGCAAGGCGTTACTTCGCTTTCTTTATTGGGGAGTCTTGAAGAAATATTCTTGCCGG
>CASDXF010000073.1 GCA_949285075.1 uncultured Bacteroides sp.
TCGCCTCCGGGACTCCGGCGACAGCGGACATCCTGAACACATGCGGTTTCTCCGTCATCCTGCTGATGATTATCCGAACCCATTTGGCCAACCATGTGACCAGCGTAAATCTGGACGAAACTGCATTCTATTCGGAAGATAGAATGTTCATGTATCTTTTGGGATTCATACTATTGTTCTGTGCGAAGTTGGTGAGCCGTGCGGCAAAGCTCAAGGAAGAACAGGACCTGACCATATAAAGACAGCTTATGCCCGTAGTCGTGAACCTGGATATCATGATGGCCCGTCGCAAGATAACCCTCAGCGAGCTGGCCGAACGGATTGGCATCACGCCCGCCAATCTCTCCATCCTCAAGACGGGGAAGGCCAAGGCCATACGCTTCTCCACGCTGGAGGCCATCTGCCGCGTACTGGAGTGCCAGCCGGGGGACTTGCTGGAGTACAAGTAGGAATAAAATGGAGTCTGAATGCTTGGTTATCTGCAAACTATCGCTATCTTTGCAACATGAAAGTGAAAGAAGAAATAGGGAAATGGTTGATGGACGTGGCCAAGTATGTAGCTACAGCCGTGCTGATAAGTACATTCTTGGGGATGTTTCCTCCCGATGGGTTGTTTATGTGACAGGGATATTGGCCGTCATCCTTTTAATGTGGTTGGGCGTGTGGTTTATTGCTAAAACGAATCAAGAAAAGAAAAGAGATTGATATGGATACAGTATTTGTATTATGCTCTTTAATGGCATTTGCTATTGGACTATTTATCTTTGCCCATACTGCCAAGGGCAAGAAGTTCTTGGATATGTAAGAGACAGGTGAAGATAGCGCGCAGCCTGCATGAGTGGAAGCCACCCGTGCAGGTTGCGCGTGTTTTGGGGGATTAATTCCCTTCTTTCGCCTTGTACGCCAACGCATACATCCGCATCTGCTTCACCATAGAGAGCAGTCCGTTGCTGCGTGTGGGGGACAGATGTTCACGCAATCCGATGCGGTCAATAAAATAGAGGTCAGCATTCAGAATCTCCTCCGGTGTATGTCCGGACAATACCTTGATGAGGAGGGCGATAATGCCTTTCACGATGAGGGCGTCACTCTCAGCCTGGAACACGAGGCGCCCGTCCACTTCGTCGGCTTGCAGCCACACGCGGCTTTGGCAGCCCTCTATCAGGTTCTGGTCGGTTTTATACTGTTCGTCGAGCGGAAGTTGCTCATTACCTAAATCAATGAGAAGTTGGTAACGGTCCATCCAATCGTCGAGGCTGCAAAACTCGGCGATTATCTCCTCTTGCGTTTCATTAATAGACATTCGATATAGAATTTAAAAAGATTACTTCTCGTTATAAATCACCTCAAGTACGGTTTGCCCTACGGCTTTCAGCGTATTCTTATCGATATGCTCCATGTTGTCGTCAATCGTATGCCACGTAGAGACGAAGTCGCCTCCCCTCGAATCGCTAGCTATGATATCTATAGTCTTGATGCGGGACATACGGTTGATAAACAGGTGGTCATCCGTAATATATCCTCCGTTCCCGTCGACGAAAAGGTTGCCATAGCCTATCTTCTTAGCCGCGTTCCACACTTTCTTATTGATGTCCGGAGCGAACTCTTCCGAGTAAGACTCTTTCACGAATACGCTGTTCGCGCCTCCCACCATGTCCAAGAGGATACCGAACCGCGCGTTATATCCCTCTACGTGGCGGTTACGGGCCCAATACTGCGCCCCTAAACACCAAGACTCCTCACGGTGCTCTCCCTCGTAGAACTGCGGCGCGCCATAGTCCTCAGCGTCTAAAAATATAATATCTATGCCCAACTCCGGCTGCCTGTCGTTCACCAAGCGGGCTATCTCCAACAACACTCCTACCCCACTGGCCCCGTCGTTCGCTCCGAGTATGGGCGTACGCTCATTCTTCTTGTCCGCGTCGTTATCCGCCCACGGACGGGTATCCCAATGAGCGAACAAGGCAATCCGTTTCTTGCTCTCCGGCTTATAGGAGCCGATAATGTTTCTCGCCTTCAGCAGCGTGCCGTCAAAAGCAATCAGGTCGGCAGATTGACTGATAACCCTCGCTCCAAAACCTTCCAACCGCTTGGCCAGATAGTCGCCGCAGGCTACGTGTCCTTTCGTGTTGGGTACGCGCGGACCGAAATTCACCTGCTCCTTTATATACAGATAAGCGCTGTCCGCATTGAACCGCGGCACATCGACCTTTGTCTCCACCTCTTCTTTCGCCGCGGAACTTACCTTGCTTCCTCCTCCGCAAGAGAATGCGGAGAACAGGCAGAAAGCGCCCGTCAACGTCATTATCATTGTTTTTCTCATTCTTATGTCTTAAATCGTGGCCTCAAAATTAGCTATTTTCAATGCTGAGGCATACAATAGTCCGTCAGATTTTACGTTTCTTTAGTTTTTCCTGTCACGGCCGATTCCCTCCCCGCTAACCTCACTGGCCCAAGAAACGAAGGGTCACTTCCTTCCCGCTCACCGTAAACTCTACCTCCGCCCCGTCAATAAGTGGAAGATTGCGGGTGACATGCCCTACGGGAAAACCGAAGCAAACCGGAAAATCGTATTCCTTTACCACGGCGGCTAAAGCCTCGTACAGTTCTTTCCCTAAGGAACAGTCCTCCTCAAAGCCCGTGAACTGCCCGACGATAAGTCCCGACAGGCGTTCCAACACTCCACCGAGCTTCAAGTTGTACATCATGCGCTCCACGGCGTGGGGACGCTCGTTCACGTCTTCGATAAAGAGCACAGTGCCCTCGGCGGGAATGTCGTATGGAGTACCTCTCAGGCCGTACGCCACCGCCATGTTACCTCCTCGCAGCACGCCTTTCGCCGTGCCCTTCCGGTTCAGCTTGTGCGTCTCGCAAGCGTAGACGGGCAACTCGCCAAAGAGGATACCTTTCAAATACTCTGCGCTCGGGTCATCTTCCGGCTCTACCGCCAAATGGCGGGCCATAGGCGCGTGCAGCGAGGCGTAGCCCTCACGCTGAAACAGACAGTGCAGGGCGGTAATGTCGCTGAATCCAATCAGCCATTTCGGACTCTCGCGGAACTTACCGAAGTCTACCTTATCTACCAAATGAACCGCACCGTACCCTCCCCTGCTACAAAGGATGGCCCTCACGTCCGGATTGTCCATCGCCTCCTGCAAGTCGTTCAGGCGTTGCCTTACGGTTCCCGCATACGTTCCGGAAGCGCCTCCGGCATGTTTTCCCACCGCGACACGCAGCCCCCACGATTCCAATCGCTTCTTGGCCTCTTTCAGGAATCGCTTGTCTATCTTACTGGAAGGGGAAATTATCGCAACCTCGTCCCCTTGCCGGAGAAAAGGAGGAAACTGAATATCCATAGTCCGTACACTTTACATTTTCTTCCGCAAATTTACACGAAAAAACGAATTTCCCTCTATCCTTCCCCTAAAGATTTAGCGGGAAAGCGCACCGGGAAGCCTCAACGATAGCCATTAGCGGCTACCTTAACGCCTTCAATCCCGCATCCTTACAGATGGCTAACGGTAGTTAGCCGCTCGGCTAACAGCTGCAGGGCTGACGCGTTACTTAGTGATTTGATTTTCAACCTTCTTTCCTTTTTCCGCCATATTCCACTCGGCATCCAACAGTTCCTCAAGGAAACCGATA
>CASDXF010000074.1 GCA_949285075.1 uncultured Bacteroides sp.
CATTGACGCCTACCCTGTGAGCGTACGTGCCACCGACGTCGTAGCCGTATTCGTCACCGTGGCACTCGTCAGCTTCGCCGCTATCTGGTATCCCGTCCGCCGCCTCACGCGCCGTTTGCTGTGAATTGAAAATTTCTTTGATATGAACCGTTCTTTTTCGGATTTCTGTAACCGTTTCAAACTGCTTAGCCAGAAAAATCAAAAGATAATCGGGAACACACTTTCCAACATCTTCACAATGCGACTGGTAGGGAACAAAACGCATGGTGACTTGGCTGAGATTGGTATCGCTGAATTTATTAACCAGTTCATGTACGATTATCGTTGTGAACATGTCGGTAAAGATTTGTTCCGAGCTAAAAAACACGAAGAAGACATTGTGATTATTTCCGAACTTAACGACAGGGAGCGCATCCCTGTCAGTCTGAAGGCGTATGGCGATGGTCCACTACAGCTTTCGACGGACAAGAGCAGCAAATTGTTTGGAAAATTAAGGGAGGAAATACCTGAAGGGACATGCGACAGGGATATAATAGAGGAACTTTTTCTTTCAGAAGAATTCGAGGAGTTTGGCAAAATCAATGTGCTTCCTTTGATTTACCGAGAGAAAAAGATGCAATGCAACATCATGGTCTTTGATTTTGCGAAGGCAAAGGAAGAAACTGCGAAGATTGTTTACGTGAACATTGGCGAAAAGTTTGTGCCTCATCGCGGGATTGTAAAAGAGAAAGGACGTTTATATCCTATTTTCATGTTCCTGAATAAGAATGATGAGTACCTTTGTGAGGTCCGTTATGGCGCTAAAGCTGCGAATGCCCTCCAACGTGGTTTGTGGACTCATACTAAGAATGCGTCTGCTTACTTTGACAGTTTAACTGGATGGGTAGACTATAGCCATAATCTTACCTTGGTAAAATTATTGGCACTGGCTTTGAATGCTACTGAAAGCGCACATAGAGAAGTTAACGCTTTGTTACAACAAGATATCGACCGACTTCGGAATTTCAACGGGCGGTAAATGGCTTAAATCGGACACATGCTTATACAGACGGAAGGTATTAAGTACGCAGGCTCTAAATTGAAAATTCTGCCGTTTATCACTGAAAAAATCAATGCGATAGGCGGAGTTCGCAGAGTTTTCGATGGATTCTCCGGAACTACGCGCGTGGCGCAGTGTCTTTACCAAAGCGGTTATGAGGTAACGACCAATGATTGCTCGGTCTGGTCTGATATTTTTGCCCATTGTTATTTATTATCGCACAAGCCACTTAGTCATTATCAAGAACTCATCAGTCACCTGAATAGCTTGGATGGGTATTGCGGTTGGTTCTCTGAACATTACGGAGGTAACGAAGAGGATACAAAACGTCCTTTTCAGTTAAAAAACACGATGAAGCTCGATGCGATCAGAGACGAGATAGACCGTCTGAATCTTGACCTCGACGATAAATGCGTAGCACTTACCAGTCTTATCCTGGCGCTTGATTCGGTCGACAGTACACTTGGACATTATGTTTCCTACCTTGCTCAGTGGTCAAAACGGTCCTATAATGATCTAACGTTGAAGTTACCACACATTTGTTACCGTCCCGAATTACCGGAAGCACACGTGCTTCGTGAAGACATATTTGATGCTGTCCGCGAAAGAGAATTTGATTTGGCGTATTACGACCCACCGTATGGCTCGAATAACGAAAAGATGCCTCCTTCGCGTGTTCGTTATTCAGCGTACTACCATATTTGGAAATCAGTCATTCTTAATGACCATCCACAGTTATTTGGGAAAGCGAATAGAAGGGAAGATTCGCGCGATGAGGTAGCCAGTTCCGTATTTGAAGAGTTCCGAAAAAGTGAGAGTGGGCGCTTCATCGCCATAGAAGCCATTGAGCGCCTACTCAGGGAAACCTGCTCTGAATACATACTGCTGTCATACAGCTCGGGGGGACGTGCTACAAAAGCGGAATTACTGGAAGCGATTGCGGCAAACGGTCAGCTACTGGATATGTCGGAGATTGATTATCGCAAGAACGTCATGGCTTCGATGAAATGGAGTAATGAGTGGGCGTCTTGCGATGACGTAAATAAGGAATACCTGTTTCTGATGCGGAAACGGTAGAGAAAATAAAATATCATAAACCTAATAGCGTTCGACCCTATGTGAGTAAGGTGGAACGCTATTAGGTTTTATACAAAATTTTTGTCAGTCGCGGCCGGCGCGCTTGCGGGCGTTGTGGTCGAGGATGACCTTGCGCATACGCATACTCTTGGGCGTTACTTCGACGTACTCGTCTTCCTTGAT
>CASDXF010000075.1 GCA_949285075.1 uncultured Bacteroides sp.
AAAGATTATGTTGTCAAAAGCCCGACACCTTAAATTCTCAGGATGTCATGCGTCAACTATTTTTCCAAAGGCTGCATGGTAGCCTTTGGAAAAAGCTCGTTCGACGAGCTTGTTACAAAACGTTTGATGTGAAGTTTCCTCCGCAAGGAATGCATGTCATTCGTTGGGAGGACTTGTTGATCGGTTGTGATTTGCTGCGACATGGTATTCGCATCTCATATGTAGCTAAGGCATACTACCATTATGATCTTTACTCTAATTCTAATAGCATAGTTCGTGTCCCTACGCTATGGGGTGTACTTTCTCAGATTTATGTAATTAACTATTTTGAGGAAAAGGTTGACGGATTAAGTGATGCTTTATTCCTTAGTAAGGCTGTTACAAAGGAATTGGCTTTTACCTCGAAGTATTTTTCAGGAAAGGGACTTAATGCTCTTTATTCTGAAATAAATGGACAGTATAGCGAAGTGCGCCCATGTTTTAAGAGTGGGCGAATTTCACCGATAGCATACTGTGTCAATTTGTCGTTAAGAGGACATTTTGTGATGGCGCGTTTCGCTTATGAAGTCTTTTTATTATTGCTGAAGTTAAGAGCGAAAATAAAAAAGTAAACGATATTAGAGTAAGGCATGCAACAACCTGAAGTTTCAGTAATTGTCCCGGTATATAATGCGGAAAAGTACCTGCGGAAGTGCGTGGACAGCCTTCTGGCGCAGACGTTCCGATACTTTGAGGTCATATTGGTAGACGATGGTAGCCCGGACAGGAGCGGCGCAATCTGCGACGAGTACGCGGAGAAAGACCCTCGCGTCCGTGTGTTTCACAAGGAGAACGGCGGGGTGAGCTCGGCGCGTCAGTGCGGCCTCGACCACGCCCGCGGGGAATACACCATCCACGCCGATCCGGACGACTGGGTCGAACCGAACATGCTTGAGGAACTCTACGCCAAGGCCAAGGCCGAAGATGCTGATATGGTCATCTGCGACTATTACGTAGAGTTCGGTAAAAAGACTGAATTGAAACGGCAGCAACCATCGGCGTTGGATTCGGAAACTGTTTTGCGCGAAATGTTCCAAAGGCTGCACGGCAGTCTTTGTAACAAGCTCGTCAAACGAGCTTGTTACAAAGACTTTCAGATAAGTTTCCCACCGGAGATACATTATAGCGAAGACCTCTATGTCGTGGTTTCACTTCTGCTACATCCAATCAAAGTCGCTTACATACCCCGCGCATTTTATCATTACAACCAGACGGCGAATCCAAACTCCATTTCCCGGTCTGCAGGAAAACGCACTTATGAATGGTTCGTAGCGGCTAACGAAAGAATCTCTTCCCTCCTGGACGAGAAACGCTTCGCCACTGAAAAAGAAAAGATACGAGCCAGTATAGCCTTTATGGCACTACGAACGAACTATTACCCTCCCTCTGAGTTCAAACACCTTTTCCGTGGAGCGGAGAAGGGCGTACAATCGCTTTCTGGGTGGAAACGTTTGGTGACATCGGGTGCACTTCACGTGAATTATAACCTGTTTCGTCGCATTCTTCAACTTCTTTATTTACTACGTACGCTGTTCTTAGGAGTTGGAAAAGCATGAGAGAAATCATACGAAATGAGAAAATCAGATTATAAAAAGCACCTGTCATGTCAGTATTTGTGATGTCATTCATCATCTTGTCCCTATGTGTGTTTATACCAGGGCGAATGAAGGTGGGGACTATCGGAGCAGTCCGAACAGCCACGGTTGATATCAAGACTCCTTTACTGTTCATTCTATTGGGAACCTTGGCAGCTTTCAGGGACGCCAGCGTAGGAAACGACACACACGAATACCTTAACATCTTCAACGATGTTCGCCGGGCGAGCGTTAGTGAACTTCCTGCCTTTGGCGGCCGTTTCGAGATGGGATATATCTGGTTGAACAAACTCGTGTCGTACGTGTCGACGAACCCCCAAGTCATCCTGATTGTGACTTCCGTTTTCGCTTATTATTGGTACGGGCGGTTCATCAAGGAATAC